>NZ_CP172606.1:3225000-4281366 GCF_044570195.1 Bacillus sp. SG20033
GCTTTTCACCTTTCCCTCACGGTACTGGTTCACTATCGGTCACTAGGGAGTATTTAGCCTTGGGAGATGGTCCTCCCGGATTCCGACGGAATTTCACGTGTTCCGCCGTACTCAGGATCCACTCAGGAGAGAACGAAGTTTTGACTACAGGGCTGTTACCTTCTATGGCGGGCCTTTCCAGACCTCTTCATCTACCTCGTTCTTTTGTAACTCCGTACAGAGTGTCCTACAACCCCAAGAGGCAAGCCTCTTGGTTTGGGCTGATCCCGTTTCGCTCGCCGCTACTCAGGGAATCGCATTTGCTTTCTCTTCCTCCGGGTACTTAGATGTTTCAGTTCCCCGGGTCTGCCTTCTCATATCCTATGAATTCAGATATGGATACCACTCCATTACGAGTGGTGGGTTTCCCCATTCGGAAATCTCCGGATCAAAGCTTGCTTACAGCTCCCCGAAGCATATCGGTGTTCGTCCCGTCCTTCATCGGCTCCTAGTGCCAAGGCATCCACCGTGCGCCCTTTCTAACTTAACCGTTAAAAAGAATCACTATGTGATATCTTGTGTTACTAATTGAATGTGATGTCTACTGTTATCTAGTTTTCAAAGAACACGTTTCGAAGGAATGATCCTTCAAAACTAAACAAGACAGGGAACGTTCTGTTTATAAGACCCAAGGTCTTATATTCCGTATAATATCCTTAGAAAGGAGGTGATCCAGCCGCACCTTCCGATACGGCTACCTTGTTACGACTTCACCCCAATCATCTGTCCCACCTTCGGCGGCTGGCTCCTAAAAGGTTACCTCACCGACTTCGGGTGTTACAAACTCTCGTGGTGTGACGGGCGGTGTGTACAAGGCCCGGGAACGTATTCACCGCGGCATGCTGATCCGCGATTACTAGCGATTCCAGCTTCACGCAGTCGAGTTGCAGACTGCGATCCGAACTGAGAACAGATTTATGGGATTGGCTTAACCTCGCGGTTTCGCTGCCCTTTGTTCTGTCCATTGTAGCACGTGTGTAGCCCAGGTCATAAGGGGCATGATGATTTGACGTCATCCCCACCTTCCTCCGGTTTGTCACCGGCAGTCACCTTAGAGTGCCCAACTGAATGCTGGCAACTAAGATCAAGGGTTGCGCTCGTTGCGGGACTTAACCCAACATCTCACGACACGAGCTGACGACAACCATGCACCACCTGTCACTCTGCCCCCGAAGGGGACGTCCTATCTCTAGGATTGTCAGAGGATGTCAAGACCTGGTAAGGTTCTTCGCGTTGCTTCGAATTAAACCACATGCTCCACCGCTTGTGCGGGCCCCCGTCAATTCCTTTGAGTTTCAGTCTTGCGACCGTACTCCCCAGGCGGAGTGCTTAATGCGTTAGCTGCAGCACTAAGGGGCGGAAACCCCCTAACACTTAGCACTCATCGTTTACGGCGTGGACTACCAGGGTATCTAATCCTGTTCGCTCCCCACGCTTTCGCTCCTCAGCGTCAGTTACAGACCAGAGAGTCGCCTTCGCCACTGGTGTTCCTCCACATCTCTACGCATTTCACCGCTACACGTGGAATTCCACTCTCCTCTTCTGCACTCAAGTTCCCCAGTTTCCAATGACCCTCCCCGGTTGAGCCGGGGGCTTTCACATCAGACTTAAGAAACCGCCTGCGAGCCCTTTACGCCCAATAATTCCGGACAACGCTTGCCACCTACGTATTACCGCGGCTGCTGGCACGTAGTTAGCCGTGGCTTTCTGGTTAGGTACCGTCAAGGTACCGCCCTATTCGAACGGTACTTGTTCTTCCCTAACAACAGAGCTTTACGATCCGAAAACCTTCATCACTCACGCGGCGTTGCTCCGTCAGACTTTCGTCCATTGCGGAAGATTCCCTACTGCTGCCTCCCGTAGGAGTCTGGGCCGTGTCTCAGTCCCAGTGTGGCCGATCACCCTCTCAGGTCGGCTACGCATCGTCGCCTTGGTGAGCCGTTACCTCACCAACTAGCTAATGCGCCGCGGGTCCATCTGTAAGTGGTAGCCGAAGCCACCTTTTATGTTCGAACCATGCGGTTCAAACAACCATCCGGTATTAGCCCCGGTTTCCCGGAGTTATCCCAGTCTTACAGGCAGGTTACCCACGTGTTACTCACCCGTCCGCCGCTAACATCAGGGAGCAAGCTCCCATCTGTCCGCTCGACTTGCATGTATTAGGCACGCCGCCAGCGTTCGTCCTGAGCCAGGATCAAACTCTCCGATAAATGGATCACAGGTTAATCTCACCGCATCCTGCGGCGACACCTGTGTGACCTACGTCATGCAGGCCCTAGTTTGACTGACTACGCACATCGCTGTGCGATTTTTAAAAACGAATTAACAGGTACGTTTTGTCTTGTTTAGTTTTCAAAGATCATTTCGTTACTCCTCAATGAAGCAGCTTTACTAATATAACATCCAGCTTCTTTTTTGTCAATAACTTTTTTTAAGTTATTTCGAAGCTTCTAGTTTGTGTCCGCTGTGCATCAGCGACGTTTAATAATATAACACCTGTATTTATTTATTGCAATAGTTTTTTTAAAAAAATCTATGAAACAAATAAACTATAATCCTCGCCATGATTTCTAAAGCGTGTGTATCATATAACTTTCTTAAAAGAACATATACATCAGTCATGTGATCTTGTGGTTTTTTTCGTTTTCTTGTATAGTAGAAACGAACTAAATACTGATGACCACAAGGGGAGCATTAAAGCTGAGAGTGAGCGGTTTCGTTCTGACCCTTTGAACCTGTTAGTTAACGCTGGCGTAGGGATGTGGCAAAGTCAAATGAATTGCAGATCGTAAAGCAGTGCGTGGAACTTTTCTCATCCTTCCGCGTGCTGCTTTTTTGTTGTCCTTTTGGTTGTCTGTCAATGGAAGGAGATAGATATGAATCAATCTAAGCAACTGGTTCGCCTTATTGAAATTGCCATTATGACAGCGGCAGCCGTTATTTTAGACATTGTCTCAGGAATGTTTCTTAGCATGCCTCAAGGAGGCTCGGTCTCCATCATGATGATTCCGATCTTTTTAATTTCGTTTCGCTGGGGTGTCAAAGCAGGTCTTACTACAGGTTTGTTGACAGGTCTAGTACAAATAGCAATCGGAAACTTGTTTGCTCAACATCCTGTACAGCTATTGTTAGATTACATTGTCGCTTTCGCAGCAATCGGCATAAGCGGCTGTTTCGCTTCTTCTGTCCGTAAAGCCGCTGTATCAAAAACAAAAGGGAAATTGATTGTTTCAGTGGTCAGCGCAGTTTTTATCGGCAGTTTGCTGCGCTATGCCGCGCATGTCATTTCAGGAGCTGTGTTTTTCGGCAGCTTTGCTCCAAAAGGAACACCGGTATGGATTTATTCTTTAACTTATAATGCGACTTACATGGTTCCTTCATTCATTATTTGTGCAATTGTCCTATGTTTATTATTTATGACAGCACCCCGTTTGCTTAAAAGTGACAAAGCGTAAAAATAACAATCCCCCAGCGAATTCCGCTGGGGGATTGTTCGTTATCTGTTAAGAAGTGTTTTTAAAGCTGAAAGATCCGGCCAGCCAAGACCTACTTCTTTCAGCCTTACTCCGGCAATTTCAAAATTGTCCTCCGCTACTCTTTCAGGTGAATAGGCCTGATAAAATATAATCGAGGGATTCTGCTCAATAACCCAAACAAACATACTTGAAAAGCCATGTTGAAGCAAAAACTCCGCGCCTTTTGCTAAGAGCGCCCTGCCTGCACCTTGCCGCTGGCGCTCTTCCAGAAGATAAATAGCGTATAACTCGCCGTCATAGCCCTCTTGTTCAGAGCGAATAGGTCCAAATGAAGCAAAGCCGAATACTGAACCCTTTTCGTCCTGAGCAACAAATACTCCCTTTAACGAGCGACTTTTCCATTTGTCTTCAAATTCCTTATAGTTCAGGCTGTTTAAATAATCAATCGGGATAATTTCGTGGTATGTTGTCCTCCAGCTGTCTACATGCACTTTTGCAATGTCCTTTATATCCTCTAACTTCGCTTCACGTACAGTTACCATACGGTTCTGCCCTTTCCTTACTCTGATTTTTGGATCGTTTTGGCTTCTTTGATTTCATTTGTTAATTCATTAATGCTTTGTTTTACGTTTCCTTTTCCTGAAAAGTTCTCAAGCATTTCTTTTACATCAATTCCTGAGGATGCTTTTAAACTTTCTTGCAGACTTGACATTAAGTTCGTCGCATAGCTGGTTACTTTGTTTGCTCCGCTTGATTCACCGCTTCCTCCTGTATCGACAACGGTGATTTTATCAATATTTGAAAGAGGTGCCGCTGCTTGTTTCGCGTATTCCGGAAGCATTTTGACAATCATATCGAAAATCGCCGCCTGCCCGTACTGTTCAAAGGCAGCCGCAATTTTCTCTTTTGCTTCCGCTTCTGCAAGACCTTTCAGGCGGATAACCTCTGCCTCTGTCTCTCCTTTCGCTTTTTCCGCTTCTGCTTTTGCTAGCCCGTCAATTCTTACTTTTTCCGCCTCAGCCTTTGCCATTGCTTCAATACTGTACTTCTTCGCATCGGCTTCCGCGAGCTGTTTGGCTTTCTCTGCTGCTGCGGACTGCTCAACAGAATAACGGTCTGCATCGGCTTTTTTCTTTACCTCTGAGTCGTATTGACGTTCACGGCGAAGAATTTCTTTTTCTTCTAGTTCTATTTGTTTTTGGCGTTCGATAATTTTAACCTGCATTTCCTGCTCTGTGACTTGCTGGCGCGCTCTGGCAGTCTCTAAATCATATGCTTGGTCGGCATTCGCTTTTGCCGTATCTTGTTCTCTGCGGAATTCAGCCATTTTGAGCTGATTGATTTTTTCAGCTTCAGCGATTTCCGTCGCCCGTTCAAGTTCTGATTTTTTTGCGTCTTTATCGGCTTCTGCCCGCTTAATTCGGGTTTCTTTATCAGCCTCTGCTGTTGCGATATCAGCATCGCGTTTTACTTGGGCAATTCTCGGTTTCCCTAATGATTCAAGATAACCGTTTTTATCACGCACATCTTTAATGGTAAAGGAAACAATCACAAGCCCCATTTTCGCGAGGTCCTGTGAAGCGACACGCTGCACCTCTTGAGAAAATTTCTCCCTGTTTTTATAGATTTCTTCAACTGTCATTGAGCCGAGAATGGAACGAAGGTGGCCTTCTAAAACCTCCCGCGCTTCCTGCTCACGGTCGTCTTTTGATTTCCCTAAAAATTGTTCGGCCGCTGTAGCGATTTCTCCTATAGAACCGCCGATTTTAATAATTGCAGTTCCATCGGCCATTACTGGCACTCCTTGTTCTGTATAGACTTCAGGTGTCGAAACATCGAGTTTGCTTGATAATAAGCTTAGCGGCTCTGCCTGCTGGAAGACGGGAAGGACAAAGGTTCCTCCGCCGCGGACGATTTTAATACGGTTGCCGCCTTCATCGACATGAACATTTTTATTCCCAAGATAGCTCCCTGTTACAATTAACGCTTCATCAGGCCCTGCTGTACGATACTTCGTAATAAACACAGCTATTAGTGCAATTAATAAAAAGAATACAACTCCGATGATCATTATAATCGGCATTGTCATATCAAATTCCTCCTTTTATGTTAAATGGGTTCATGCGGAGTAACCGAAAGAACTCCGTTGTTAATATCTACGACTAACACCGTTGTCCCGTAACTGATCTGCTGATTATCAAAACTGACCGCTGACTTTGAAATGGTCCCGCCTATCCCTTCTATGACCACTTCACCAAACCCGTCAACCGGCACAGCTGTAATCACTTTACCGAGTCTTCCTCTGAGATCATCTTCTCTATATGCCAATGATTCTTCTGCAGATGATAATGGTACCAGTACAAAGATGTGAAGCAATACCACCAGCATGATTGAAAGGATGCAAGATAAAAGCGCAATCAGCAAGCTTGGCAGAGGCAATACGAGTTCACCTATATATCCGCCCGCTGAAAAACATGTGAAAAATGAGAGAACTAATGTCGGATTAAGAAACGGAATGCCTTCTGGCAGCCCTGCAAATACATCTCCGAAAAACAGAAATAACAGCGTAAGGCTGCCCGCAATAATAAGCGTATAAAGATAAATTGTTTGTATAGGTACTCCAAATAACTCCAATTTCCTCATCCTTTCTTCATCAATGCATTGATGAACGGCTGCCGTTACCCTTTATACGAGACACCACGGGAAAAGTTTCAAAATTTTAAGACAAATAACCCATTTGAAGTGCTTTATAAATGATAATTGCTTATATATATGGTAATGTCATTTTAGGAGGAGATATGATGAGTATCTTTAATGAAGCCAGATTAGAAACGTGGAACGAATTGAAAGGACTTTCTGACGAAAAGCTGAATCAAAAGCCTTCTGCTGAAGAATGGAGCATACGGGAAGTTCTTGACCATTTGAAAAAAATCGATATGACCGCACAAAAAATGTTGAAGGAACGTGTAAAGGACGCTCCGATTAAAGAAATTGAAGAAAAACCGCTTGAGGTCGCACAGGACAGAAATAATAAACGGAAAGCCCCGAGTCATCTTGAGCCTGCGCATGATTTTATTTCAGGCAGCCAAATGAAACGTGAGCTTGATGTGGTAAGAGAGCAGCTGACTGCTGCGATTGCCTCTCTGAAAGAAGAAGATTTTGAAAGAGTGCTTCCGCATCCTGTGTTTCAAGAGCTGACTGTCAGACAGTGGATCGATTTTATCGGCCATCATGAAAAACGGCATCTCAGCCAAATGAAAGAAATTAAAGAAAAGATAGAAAGGGCCTGATTTCATCAGACCCTTTCTGCTTTTCGTTTGACTTTTCGCTGATAGGAATGAACTTCTATTTCATCACCTGTGTAAACAGCACCAGGTCTTTCCACAATACAGACAATCCCTCTAATGCCCAGTGCGTGGCGGACGAAAGCCGGCGCCAGCTTCGGTTGGTCCGGATAATAAGACTGAATGACTTCTCCCGGCTGGATACACGGATCATTTTCGCCCTCACACAGCAGAGCCGCTCCGCTCGGAAAAATAATCCGGCTTCCTTCTTTTAATAAAGTAAGATCTGGTATACCGCTGACTGCCACATTCGCCCCGAGCCATTCCGGCAAAATCCTTGGCACTCCCATTTTTAAAGCGATTTCGTTGCATTCCTCTATTGAAACAATTGAAATTTGTCTGCGGTTGAAAATTTCAGTCCCTCTTGAAAACATTGGTTCTCTGGCTCCCGCTTTTTTGGTCAGGCCAAAATGCAAGTCGCCGGGGATGCCGCCATAATCAAAATCAAACTTGTCCATTTGCTTTGTTACGAAGCTTTGTGTATCTGCGATATATAAGCCTTCCGCTTTTGCAGTCATACGCTTCCACATGAGCTGGCACCTTCCTTCTTATCTAAAATTTCCACCTATGCTTCATTATCCCAAAAAATCCCGCTCTGTAAAGGAGCGGGATTTTGATTATACCGTTTTAGGCGTAAGGTTAAAGCAGCGCTTGTAGATCCAGTTGTATGCTTTTTCATTTAAATCTCTAGGGTTTCCGAAGGTTTGCGGATCTTTCATAGCTTCTTTAGACAAGCGTTCGATCATATCAGGTGATACTCCCTGCTCTTCTAAAGTCGGCACTTCTAAATCTTCGACCAGATCATACATCCAATTGACAGATGCTTTCGCAGCTTCTTCTGTTGTCATCTTGCTTGTATCAATACCGAACGCTTTCGCAATACGCGCAAACTTCTCAGGATAGCCCTTCCAGTTGTATTCCATGACAGGGCCCATCATCGCCGCTACACATTGGCCGTGAGCGACTGGGATAATACCGCCAAGCGTTTGGCTCATCGCATGAGCCGCGCCCGCTGATTCACTTCCGTAAGAAAGACCGGCAAGCATCGCAGCCTGCGCCATTCCGTACCTTGCTTCCAGATCCTCTCCGTCAGCAAATGCCCTCTTAATGTAATGAGCGGCATACTCAATCGCCATTAAGGCAACCGCATCCGTGATTGGCTGTGCAAATTTCATTGTATAGCACTCAATGGCATGGGCGAGCGCATCAATTCCCGTCATAGCTGTTACATGCGGAGGCATTGAAACATGAAGCTCAGGATCAATGATGGTCAAGTGCGCTGCAATCAGCGGACCGCCCGTGTTGAATTTGAATTCTCTTTCTTCATCTGTGATAACCGCCCATTGGGTTACTTCTGATCCTGTTCCAGCTGTAGTGGGAATTGTCGTCAGCGGAGGAATGCGGTTTTCCAGCGGTTTTTTCCCATCTGCCGCTTCATAATCAAGCACGCTTCCTTCGTGAGTCGCTTCTACTCCGATTGCTTTTGCTGTATCCATGGAGCTCCCGCCTCCGACTGCCACCAAACCATTACAGTTCTCTTTTTTGTAAAGCTCAGATCCTTCATTCACCAGACGGACAGGCGGGTTTGGCTCAACTTTATTAAAGAGCACCACTTCAATGCCTGCTTCTTTAAGTGATTCGATTACAGGATCAGCAACACCGGCTTTATAAATTCCTGGGTCTGTGACAAGGAGCGCTTTTGAAACGCCCAGTGCAGCTACTTCCTCACCCGTATGCTTGATGGCTCCGATTCCATGCTTAATCACAGTCGGAATTTCAAATGTGTGGAATTTCTGCATGCTTTCTACCTTCATATTTAATGTCATCATCAATCTCCCCCTCTTATGAATTGAACCAGTTAACCGCTGCCGGTTTTGTATTGCGGTATACATGTTTGACTTCTGTGTATTCTTCAAGGCCTATTTTTCCAAGCTCGCGTCCGAACCCGGATTGCTTATATCCGCCCCATGGCGCTTGTGCAAAGTACGGATGAAAATCGTTGATCCAAACGGTTCCCATTCTCAAGCGGGCTGCTACCCGTTCGCACTTTTCAATGTCTTTTGACCATACCGCTCCAGCCAAGCCATAGATGGTATCATTCGCAAGCTCGATTACCTCTTCTTCAGAGCTGAAGGTTTCGACTGTCAATACAGGACCGAAAACCTCTTCCTGAACGATTCTCATGTCAGAATTACAGTTTGAGAAAATAGTAGGTTCATAGAAAAAGCCGTTTTGAAGCGCAGGATCTTCCGGGCGTTTGCCTCCTGTCTCCAGCTTCGCGCCTTCCTCTATTCCGATCTCTACATATTTTTCTACCTTTGCCCTGTGCTCCGCCGAAATAAGCGGACCGCTTTCTGTCTCAGCATGAAAACCGTTTCCGAGTTTTATGCGTTTTGCCCGTTTGACCAGCTCCGCCAAAAATTGATCATGAATGGCATCCTCAACAAGCAAGCGGGAACCTGCAGAGCATACTTGGCCGGCGTGGAAAAATACAGCGTTTAAGGCCTGATCAACCGCAACTTCTAAATCCGCGTCCTTGAAAACAATATTTGGGTTTTTCCCGCCAAGTTCAAGGGCGATTTTTTTGACGTTTCCGCTTGCCGCCCGCATGATTTTTTTGCCTGTTTCAATTCCGCCCGTAAATGAAATCAAATCGACGTCTTTGTTTACGGCAAGCTCGTCGCCCACTGTGGCTCCCGGTCCAAGAACAAGATTTGCGACACCTTTTGGAACACCGGCTTCTTCCATCAGCTTAAAGACTTTGATTGTCGTCAGCGGCGTAATCTCACTCGGCTTCATGACGATTGTGTTTCCTGCAGCCAGTGCAGGGGCGATTTTCCAGCTCGCTTGAAGGAGCGGATAATTCCATGGAGTGATCTGGCCGCAAACCCCGATTGGCTCCCTAATAATTTTGCTTTCTGAATCAGGAATCGGAGATGAAATGACCTCTCCGCCATCTTTGTCTGCCAAGCCGGCGTAATATTGAAAAACATTGGCGATATCGTCCATATCGGCCTTGCTTTCTTCGAGTGTTTTTCCTGTATCAAGAGATTCAAGCTCAGCCAGCTCCTCAAGATCGCGTCTGATTAATTCCGCAATTTTCAGAACAATTTTCCCGCGTTCAAGCCCGGATAGCGAAGACCATTCTCCTTTGTCAAATGCTCTGCGTGCGGCTGCGATTGCTTTGATGGCGTCCTCTCGCCCTCCCTCGCTTACAGTTGCAATTTCTTCTTGATTAAATGGGTTGATAATACTGCGGATCTGTTCTTTTTCGGCACTGATCCATTCTCCGTCAATGAATAATGTTTGACTCATATAAGCCTCCTTGACGTAAATAAAGTTTGTTAAATAAAAATTTAATGTTTTTAACAACCTTAATCTAACATATGGTTTTTAAACTGTCAAAGTCCCATTTCGATTTTTCTTTTTGACTTTTCCTCATGTTTCGTTAAGATAAAGAACATAAAGAAATAACTTAACGAATTTAATTTTCTAAAGGAAAAGAGGGTCAGTATGGATGAAAATCCAGAATTTGCAGCTATAGAACAGGCTCGGGATCTTGTTATTGACTCCATTGCTGAAACGATGGATCTTTACGGAATTACCCGCAGTGTCGGGATTTTATATGGGACGATGTATATGAGGGATGAGATGACGCTTGACGAAATGCGTGAGGAGTTGCAAATGAGCAAACCAAGCATGAGCACTGGCGTCAAAAAGCTTCAAGACTTAAATGTAGTGAAAAAAACATTTCACCGGGGTATCCGCAAGCATACATTTGTGGCTGAGAAGGATTTCTTTAAATTTTTCACAAATTTCTTTCCACCTAAATGGGAGCGGGAGGTTCAAGTGAATGTAACAGCGATCGAGGAAGCTCAAGCTGATTTACAAAAGGTTTTAAGCAAGGAAGATCTCGATGAGGCTATCAAAAATGAAGCACTGCAGTTATATGATCAGCTGGAAAGCTCTAAAGCTTACTATGACTGGCTGAAACGGCTTGCTGAATCGGTGCAGACCGGAGAAATTTTTAAATTTATACCGATCGAAACAAAGTAAAGCAGAAAACGCCTGGGAAACCAGGCGTTTTTTTGATGTAACTACTACAAATTTGAAAAATACGGGAAAAACACCCCATTTACTTCCAAAATATTTGATGGTAATTTTATGTAGGTAAAATTTGTATTTGGCCTTTCAGAGGAGGTGAAAAGCGGGCAGGCCTGTTTAATTTATCATTTTTTAGGGGGAATTTTGTTATGAAACGCAAATTATTATCTTCTTTGGCAATTAGTGCATTAAGTCTCGGGTTACTCGTTTCTGCACCTACAGCTTCTTTCGCGGCTGAATCTACATCAACTAAAGCTCATACTGAATCTACTATGAGAACACAGTCTACAGCTTCATTGTTCGCAACAATCACTGGCGCCAGCAAAACGGAATGGTCTTTCTCAGATATCGAATTGACTTACCGTCCAAACACGCTTCTCAGCCTTGGCGTTATGGAGTTTACATTGCCAAGCGGATTTACTGCAAACACGAAAGACACATTGAACGGAAATGCCTTGCGTACAACACAGATCCTCAATAACGGGAAAACAGTAAGAGTTCCTTTGGCACTTGATTTGTTAGGAGCTGGCGAATTCAAATTAAAACTGAATAATAAAACACTTCCTGCCGCAGGTACATATACTTTCCGTGCGGAGAATAAATCATTAAGCATCGGAAATAAATTTTACGCAGAAGCCAGCATTGACGTGGCTAAGCGCAGCACTCCTCCGACTCAGCCTTGCGGTTGCAACTAATGTAAAAGACCGGTTAACGCCGGTCTTTTTTGCGTTTTACCCTCCCCTTTTTCTCTAATCCCCGTTATCTTTTTTCTGGTTTAAAATTTAAATTGACAAACACTAGAAACAGGAGTAAATTCTTGAGTGTTCAATTTCATACAGTCTCTTTTACCGCTTAATCAAACACGAACGGGGGAACCAACGATTGGCTGTTTTATTAACAGCCTTGGGGTGAATCTTACTAAGTAAGAGGGGGTACTCTGAATCCCTAATCCGACAGCTAACCTCGTAGGCGTATACAGAGAGGAGGTCTATTATCGGCCATTCTTTGCAATGGTCTTTTTTGCTTCAAAAACGTTAATTCACTAAGGGAGATATGAACATTGGGAAGAATTAAAAATAAGCAATTTGCCGTGATCGGGCTGGGCCGGTTTGGCGGCAGCATTTGTAAAGAACTTCATAGAATGGGGCATGAGGTCCTTGCGGTTGATATCAACGAAGAAAAGGTCAATGCATATGCTTCTTACGCCACTCATGCGGTAATTGCCAACGCCACCGAAGAAAACGAATTGCTTTCATTAGGAATACGCAATTTTGAATATGTGATTGTTGCCATCGGAGCAAATATTCAAGCGAGTACGCTGACCACCCTATTATTAAAGGAGCTTGATATTCCAAATATTTGGGTGAAGGCTCAAAACTATTATCATCACAAGGTGCTTGAAAAAATCGGCGCTGACCGCATTATTCATCCTGAAAAAGATATGGGGGTTAAAATCGCACAAAGCCTTTCAGACGAAAATGTTTTGAATTACATTGATCTATCTGATGAATACAGTATTGTCGAGCTGCTGGCTACGCGCAAGCTTGATTCAAAATCGATTATTGACCTGAATGTAAGAGCAAAGTACGGCTGCACGATCCTGGCCATTAAACATCATGGAGATATCTGTCTTTCCCCCGCGCCTGAAGACATCATTCACGAGCAAGATTGCCTGGTGATCATGGGCCACAAAAAGGATATTAAACGTTTTGAAAACGAAGGGATGTAGACAAAGGTGACACTTCAAAAGGATAAAGTGATCAAATGGGTTCGGTTTACACCGCCTCAAGTGCTTGCCATTGGTTTTTTCCTTACCATTATCATCGGGGCTGTCCTATTAATGCTTCCGATTTCCACTACGAAGCCATTGTCATGGATAGATGCCCTTTTTACTGCGGCTTCCGCTACAACTGTTACAGGGCTTGCTGTTGTCGATACCGGTACTCAATTTACGGTATTCGGGCAAACAGTAATTATGGGGCTGATTCAGATTGGCGGGCTTGGATTTATGACATTTGCGGTCTTGATCGTCATGATATTAGGAAAAAAAATCGGCTTAAAAGAACGAATGCTCGTCCAGGAAGCCTTAAACCAGCCGACAATCGGCGGTGTCATTGGCCTTGTCAAAGTCCTGTTTCTGTTTTCGATCAGTATTGAATTGATAGCAGCACTCATTTTATCCATCCGGCTTGTACCTCAGTACGGCTGGTCATCCGGCTTGTTTGCAAGTTTGTTTCACGCAATTTCTGCTTTTAACAATGCCGGGTTTTCGTTGTGGCCTGATAATTTGATGAGCTACGTTGGCGATCCTACAGTAAACCTCGTGATTACTTTCTTATTTATTACAGGAGGGATCGGATTTACGGTTCTGTTTGATGTGATGAAAAATCGGCGTTTTAAAGCTTTTTCTTTACATACAAAGCTCATGCTTACAGGAACGCTGATGTTGAATGCGATTGCTATGCTTACGGTCTTTATTTTAGAATACAGCAACCCCGGCACGCTCGGCCACCTGCATATAGTGGATAAACTGTGGGCGTCCTATTTTCAGGCAGTGACGCCGAGAACCGCAGGCTTCAATTCTCTAGATTTCGGAAGCATGAGAGAAGGAACAATTGTAATTACTTTATTATTGATGTTTATCGGAGCAGGAAGCGCATCAACGGCGAGCGGGATTAAGCTGACTACGTTCATCGTGATTTTAACATCTGTTATTGCTTACTTGAGAGGTAAAAAAGAAACGGTTATTTTCCGCCGTTCCATCAAATATCCGATTATCATTAAAGCTTTAGCTGTGAGCGTCACCAGTTTGTTCATCGTGTTTTTAGGGATTTTCGCCCTGACGATCACAGAACAAGCGCCATTTCTTCAAATTGTGTTTGAAACCTTTTCCGCATTCGGAACTGTCGGTCTTACGATGGGGCTTACTCCTGAACTGACAACAGCTGGCAAGTGTATCATTATTGTCATCATGTTTATCGGAAGAATTGGTCCTTTAACGTTCGTGTTTTCATTCGCAAAAACAGAGCAATCAAATATCCGTTACCCTGACGGCGAAGTGTTTACAGGGTGATATCAAAAAATCCGGCGTGCAGTCGCCGGATTTTTTTATGATTCGATATGAGATTGATTTTGTCTTTTTTCCTGTTCCGCGATGATTTCGTTATCCTCCGCGTTATCACGGGTTACTTTTTGTGTAAGAATCGCACCAACTGCTACAAGTATCATAACAGCGATGTAATAACCTTTTTCATTGAGTTCCAGGTTATCAGCATTATAGAGTCCAATACTAAACAAAAATACTCCTGCAAAAAAAGTAAAATAAGCTAATACTGTAAAGGCAACCGTGTTTCTGCGTCTATATTTCTGCACCTTTGTTCCCTCCCGAAAGCATAGTTAAAAAGTGATAACTTCCGTGGAATATTATACCTCAAATTCCCCGGAATGGAACAAAGAATTAAAAATACCAGTAAAAAGGGCTTAGGTTGCCTCCTTTATTTCAACAGCTGAATCATCAATCCAGCCAATAAGTTTATCATTGATTTGGAATTGGTACCATACAGACTGGCCTTTCTGTTTTTTAGACACAACCTTTATGTCTTTGCCAACGTAAGATTGGGCAGAGGTAAGCCTTATGGACCGATCATCAGTAGAAGGCTTGGACCATACGTCTTGAACGGCACTGTCTTTAATAGAGGCGTTTAAATCCACAGATTTGAGGGATGGATTTACCTCATCGTACTCATCTAAATCGTATTTTTCCACAATAGCGCTGATTTTGTCAGCGTAGTCAGGGTCTGTAGCATATCCTGATGTTTGCAGGGCGGTTGCCGCTTCCTTATAATTCCCTGCCTCAAGCACCGGTTTATACTTCTTTTTATTCCACGATGTGCCACGGACGAACAATTGGGCGTGATCATCCATAGATTCAAAAAACGTGCTGTATTTTCGAAACTTCGCGCGAATGGTTTTTCTTTTCCCTTTTTCAACTTCGTCCGTTTCCATCGTGACATGATGGCCTTTATAATTCCCTTTTACGCCAAAAAGGTTGTTGGCCTTAGCAGCCAGTTCACTGTTCCCCCAGTCCGATTCGAGAATGGCCTGAGCAATTGTGATGCTGGGGAGAACATGGTATTTTTCATACAAAATTTGGGCATGTCCGGACAGACTGTCTATAAATACTTGCTGTTCATCGATTTCTTCAGTTTCTTTGGATATTTCAATCGGTTTTGATAAAGTTGTCGCTAAAACAAACAGAGCTAGCGGAATCGATACAAGGAAAAATAGTGAAATCAAGAGTTTACGTTTTTTAAGTTTTTTACGGGCCATGAAAACCTTCCTTCGAATTAAAAGATTACGAATGTAAAAGAATCTACCTTTTAGAATTTTACTTGCACTTCTAATATTTTTCAATTCTTTAGGGATAAAGTTGGGAAAAGATTGCAAAATAAAAACCTTTTCGCTCAATGAAAAGGTTTTTACCATGTTTCTATTTTTGTAAATTTCTGAGTGCATTCCGATATTCCGTATCATTTATTACTTTATATGATTTGACAGTTGCCTTCGACAAACCTTGTGCTGAGACGGCCGGTTTTTCCGGAGCTGTTTTCGCTTTATCATGTGGTTTATGTGCCAGCTTGTGCCCCATTCCAGTGGCATTCATACAAAATGACAGGCAGACGAGCAGCACGCTAAGGATAAAAGAAATGAAGAAGAGATCATGATAAGCAGTCATCATAGAATCCTGTACCGAACCGCTTTGTCTGGCAGCATCTTTTTTCGTGAAAAAGCCGATGAGAATGGGAACTCCCATATAGACAAACAATCTTAAAAACTGAACAGCTGTCATTCTCTTGACCAAATCAGGCAGCGGGCCTCCCATGGCAGCTCCCATCAGCCCTGCGGCGACTGTCAGGCCTGTTCCCGCTGCAAGCATGATAAACAGTGCCGCGAACATATAAAGAGATGATCGATCCTGCATATGCAGCCATTGGAAATTCACAAAAACGAGAATGAGTCCGCCGATAATACCGAGCATCCCTGGTCCGACTTTATCATATAACAGAGCGCTCAAAATGGCCGCGATCGCCACTCCGATTAAAAGAGTCAAGTTTAAAAAAATGAGATGCTCCTGAGAAATATCATCCATTTGACGGAGCAAGCCTTGAAAAGCAGACAGGCTGACAGCTACCGTTATCGTCCCTGCAGCTATGATCAATAAGCCAAGCACCGGTTTTGGCAGCAGCATCAGTTTAATAGATATGAAGGGGTTTTTCACTTTATATTCCACAATCAATAGACCAATGAGCAAACATAACGTCACACCGAAACCAATCCATACATAACCCGATGACAGCCCCCATTTTTGCAGAAAAATGAATGAAACCGCTGAGGCTGCGGCAAGGAAAACAGATAAAAGAATTCCCGCACGATCAAGCGGCTGTTCTTGATCCGCCGCTCCGTGATGCTCGTCATGAAGAAAGAAATAGCTCACCGCAACACCGATCAGGGACAAGGTGCCAAAGATGAAAAACAGCCATCTCCAATGCCCGCAGCTTGTTGCAATGGTTCCCAGGATTGTGCCGATGATAACAGAACCATAGAATCCCCCGATCAGCACAAGTAGTGCATAGTTCCTGCGTTCAATCGGGAATGACAGTACAAGCATTGGAATCATAATCATCAGCATGACGCCTGTTGCCGCCCCCTGAAAAAAGCGCCCTGCCGCCATCCATGCAATATCGCCTGAACATGCGATGAGCAGTGAGCCTAGTATAAAGACAGGTAATGAAGCCAGATAGACGGGACGAGCACCGAATTTTTTCCTCAGCAGCGGTCCTGCCGGAACTAACAAGGCAAAGGCCATATTGCCGATCAATATCGGATTTACTGTTGTGAAGCCACTTGTTCCAACCGCTTTCTGAACAAGGCCTTGAACTGACGACAATGCCGTGTTAGACATCAATCCCGGCCCGACCGCTAAGACGGCGAGCAAAGAAATTACCCAATAGTGTTTTGTCTTCATGTTGTCATTCCTTCCTATATGAATACATGCGAAACACATCATTTTTTGAAACCAAAAGAAGCTAATAGATTTTGCATACCATTAGCTTTCATTCTAATATTCTCCCTTTCAGGGGAAATGATATTATTTTATTATAATTATGTGAATGAATGAGCATATAATCAAATATTATTTCAAATCGATTGTGTTTTGTCAATGGAGTAAATTTCAAGCACAACATAGAAAGCTTGAAAGCTTTTCCCCGATATTGTGTCTAGAACTGCACTTATGGATCCCTGCTCGTTCCCTCAAGCGAATTAAAGCAGGCCGTTTTAACCCTTTCAATCCACTATTCCAACTAATAAACTCGAATAAGTTGGTGATAAGACAACATTTTGGCCGCACATTTTTTTGTGTTCACTGGGCATTTGCCGCCTCTAAATTGTATATGGGTAAATACCATGAATTAACCTGTGAAATACCAATGTAAGGAAATCTTGAATATTCCGGGAGGCAAAAACGAATGGAACTGTATGAGTGTATCCAAGACATTTTTGGCGGCTTGAAAAATCCATCGGTTAAAGATTTAGCAACATCTTTAAAACAAATTCCAAACGCGGCAAAATTGAGTCAACCGTATATTAAGGAACCAGACCAGTACGCTTACGGCCGAAATGCCATCTATCGAAATAATGAATTGGAAATTATCGTGATTAACATTCCACCACACAAGGAGACAACAGTACACGATCATGGTCAATCCATTGGTTGTGCAATGGTGCTAGAAGGAAAGCTTCTTAATTCTATTTATCGCTCAGCCGGCGAACACGCAGAACTCTCCAATTCATACTTTGTCCACGAAGGAGAATGTCTTATTTCAACCAAAGGTTTAATTCACAAAATGTCTAATCCCACATCCGAACGAATGGTGTCTCTTCATGTCTACTCCCCCCCTTTAGAAGACATGACGGTCTTTGAGGAACAAAAGGAGGTATTGGAAAATTCATGATTGACAGATAAACTGCTCACTTTGACTTCGCTCAACTGGAGGATTCAGAGAATGAAACCTTTTCCTCAAAACAAAAAAACCCTTATAGAATAAGGGTTTAAAGGTATGGAGCCAAGGGGGCTCGAACCCCTGACCTCTACGCTGCCAGCGTAGCGCTCTCCCAGCTGAGCTATGGCCCCGTATGTAACGTCATGTTTATTATAGATGATTTTTTTTTGAAAAACAAGCAGTTTCCTCTTGAATTGACAGAAAAAATAAGGCTCGGAAAAGAGCCTTATTTTTCGACTTACATCATGATCAAAAGTAAAATCACACCGAGAATAATTCGATAGATTGCAAATGGGACAAGTTTGATTTTGTTAATCAGCCTTAAAAAGAAACGGACGACAAACAGTGCGACCACAAAGGCACAGATAAAGCCGACGATGAAAAATGGCATCAGATCCGAGCTTAAGCTGTCCCAATGCTTCACGAGGCTTAGAAAACTGGCTCCCATCATGATCGGCATCGCCATAATAAACGTAAAGTCGGCTGCAGCTCGGTGGTTTAATCCTAGAATAACACCGCCGGAAATGGTTGAACCTGAACGCGAGAAACCCGGCCAAAGGGCAAGACATTGGAATAAGCCGACTGCTATCGCCTGTTTATAGGAAATGCGGTCGAGTGTGTCTGTCGCTGTTTTCCGTTTATTGACCCAGTCAGCAAAAAGCATGAGGATTGCCCCGGCAATTAAACCGATGGCCACAGTTTTAACGGAAAATAAATATTCATCAATGTAATCTTCAAACAAAAAGCCGAGAACAGCTGCAGGCACGAGTCCGACGGCAATTTGGGCAATGCTTAATTTATGTCCCTGCTCCTGGTCGCTTGTAATATTTTTTTTCAAGCCTAGTAAATTTAAAATTCGGTCTTTAAACACGATAGCTACTGCTAAAATGGAGCCTAGCTGAATAACCACCTTGAATGAGTTAGCAGCTTCTTCTGACATCAGATTACTTGATTTAAGCCAGATGTCATCTACTATGATCATATGTCCTGTCGAAGAAACCGGCGCGTACTCTGTTAATCCTTCTACGATTCCTAAAATGGCGGCTACAAACAATTCCCATAGAGTCATGATTTTGATTCTCCCCATTAGACATTTATTTTTTTACATAACGGGAGCTTCCCATAAATGGAAAGCCCGTCTTATATAACTATAAACGAAAATCACACTTTATGCCCCGGTGTATTTTCATTTTTTTCTTCGTCGTATAAATGTGAGCGCATTTTAAACCAGTCAAATAAATGTGTCGTAATGACTTTAGCAACTGCATAGCCCGGAATGGCAAGAATGATTCCAACAACGCCAAACAGCTTGCCGGCTGTTAATAGCAGAAAAATAATCGTGATCGGGTGGATGTGAAGGTTTTTTCCCATAATTTGCGGAGAGATCAGCTTCCCTTCAATCAGCTGAACAATGGTCCAAACGATCACCAGCTTAAGCAGCATGAGCGGCGATGTCACTATGGCAATGATAATCGCAGGCGTAATGGCAATCGTTGGCCCTAAATACGGAACGATGCTTGTGCAAGCCGCAATGACTGCAAGCAATGAAGCATAATCCAGCCCGATAATCAAATAACCGATAAACAGCAAAAACCCGATACAGAAGCTGACAATGATCTGGCCTCTGATATAAGAGCTTAACCGATGATTCATTTCGCTTAAGACTGTGTATGTCTGTTCTTTCAATTGCGTCGGAACAAACTTCAGTATGTAGACCGGCAATTTTTTTCCGTCCTTTAACAAATAGAAAAGGATAAACGGAACCGTAACGATTGAAATGATAATCTCAGTCAGGGCGCCGATAAAATTCCCAACGCCGGTAAAGGTACTGTTCACAATTGTCGCTGCCTGATCTGAAACCTTTGTTGCGAGATCAGATATATTGATGTTCGTCGTTTGCTGGGCCTGATTGACGAAGTTGCTGCCGATCAGCTGTTTCGTCTGATTTTCAACGATATCCACATATCTTGGGATGTTGTCGATTAAACTCATAATTTGTTCTTTTAAGAAGGGAATGATCGACACGATTGTGATCGTGATCAGCCCGATAATCAATAGATACAACAGTAAAATAGAATAGATTCTTCTTATTCTTCTTCTCTCAAGGAAATCGACGACCGGGTTTAACAGATAAAAAACAATGCCTGTCAAAATAATCGGAAGTGATATCGTTTTGAGCAAAACAATAATCGGGGTGAAAATAAATGATGTTTTTGTAAATACTAGAATATTTAAACCAATCAGCAGCAGCACAAGCAAAAATAAAACAAACTTATTGTCCAAGAAGAATCGCTTGAATCTGCCGCTCCATGTTTGCAACGTCTCCACTATCGTTCCTCCGTCATACATAGTTTAATTAAATTGTACACTATCGTCCCTATAATGAAAAATAAAAACCGTTAATTGCTGGAAAAGCTTTCACGGTTTTAACATTCTATTTATATCTATCATGTGATTTTGTTCTTTTTAAGCTATAATTTAGCTATATCATACAAAAGGAGCGATACGAGTGATACGTTTTGCAATAATAGGAACCAACTGGATTACAGACCGCTTTCTTGAGTCAGCAGCGGATATCGAAGATTTTCAGCTGACTGCTGTTTATTCAAGATCGGCTGAACGCGCTGGCGAGTTTGCTGCTAAACACAACGCTGCGCATGCCTTCTCAGACCTTCAGGAAATGGCGGCGAGCGATTGCTTTGATGCCGTATACATAGCCAGCCCGAACGCTCTTCACAAGGAACAAGCCGTTCTCTTTATGAACCATGGCAAGCATGTCCTTTGTGAGAAACCGTTTGCTTCGAATACAAAAGAAACAGAAGAGGTGATCTCAGCGGCTAAGGCAAACGGCGTTGTTCTCATGGAAGCAATGAAGACCACTTTCCTGCCGAATTTCAAAGAGCTGAAAAAACACCTGCATAAAATTGGCACTGTCCGCAGATTTACCGCAAGCTACTGCCAGTATTCCTCACGGTATGACGCGTTCAGAAGCGGAACTGTTTTGAATGCGTTTCAGCCTGAGCTTTCCAATGGGTCATTAATGGATATTGGCGTCTATTGTATTTATCCGGCTGTTGTGTTGTTTGGCGCGCCGAAGGATGTAAAAGCAAACGGATATGTTTTATCTTCCGGAGTGGATGGAGAGGGAACTGTCATTCTGTCTTACGACGGGTTCGAAGCTGTTCTGATGCATTCCAAAATCTCTACTTCCTATGCCCCGGCGGAAATCCAGGGTGAAGACGGGACGATTGTAATCGATACGATTCACCGGCCTGAACGTGTTGAAATCCGCTACCGGGACGGCCGCCTTGAAAACATTGCGATTCCTGATCCTAAACCGGCGATGTTCTATGAAGCAGAAGAATTTGTCACGCTCATAAAAGAGAATAAGCTGGAATCTGAAGAAAATACATTTGAACGGTCTTTGACCACTGCAAAAATTATGGAAGAAGCAAGAAAGCAAATGGGAATTATATACCCTGCTGATCAAGCTTAAAAAAATCCGCACGCGTGCAAATGCCGCGGCGGATTTTTTATTAGACAATCGGAGAAGATGCCTTCCTTTTTAAAAGCACCTGTTGCTCATATTCTTTGATGTCATGAAGCCATGCCTCTTTTACCGGAACGCCCATTTGCTCACAGTAGGAATCCCAGATGGCTCCGAAAGGATATGTTTTGAATTCCTCCATCAGGGCCAGCCTTTCTGTATAGCGGCCCTCTTCCTGCAATTGTTTTAAATAGCCGTTCGGGAGAAGCAAGGCATACAATAAAGCTTTGATCATATTTCTCGTTCCGATGGTCCAGGCGGCTACACGGTTAATGCTGGCATCGAAAAAATCCAGACCGATGGCGACCTTCTCAAGAGCCTGATTTCGTACAATTTCAAGAGCGATTTCTCTCAATTCATCATCCAAAACCACTACATGGTCGCTATCCCAACGAACAGGCCGAGATACGTGCAAGGCAAGCTTGTCTGTGTAAAGCAGCATGGACGAGATCTTGTTTGATACCGTCTCAGTCGGATGGAAATGGCCTGTATCAAGTAAACAAAGCTTATGATTCGTCAAAGCATAAGCTAAATAAAATTCATGAGATCCGACAACATATGATTCGGAGCCAAGCCCGAACAGCTTGCTCTCGATTGAATCAAGATTGTGTTGTTCACTGATCTCCTCTGCGAAGATCCGATCCAGTGATTCTTTTAGTCTTTTACGCGGTGTCAGCCTATCACTCGGGATATCCTTATAGCCGTCGGGAATCCAAATATTCGTCAAGCAAGGTGTTCCTAATTCTTTCCCGAAGTATTCCCCGATACGGCGGCAAGCGATGCAATGCCTGATCCAAAATTCTCTGATGTCCGGATCAGGGTGTGAAAGGGTGAGTCCGTCAGCCGCTTTCTCATGCGAAAACAAGGTCGGATTAAAATCTAAACCGAGACCAAGGTTTTTTGCCCATTTCACCCAGTTTTCAAAATGCTGCGGCTTCAATTCGTCACGTTCTACCGCTTCCCTGTTTGTTTCTGCGTATATCGCATGCAGGTTTACGCGGTGCTTTCCAGGAATGAGAGAAAGAGCCTTCTCCAAATCTTTTCTTAATTCTTCAGGAGTTTGCGCTTTTCCGGGATAATTGCCGGTCACGTCAATTCCGCCTGAAAGCTCGCCATTATTTACTTCAAAGCCTCCAATGTCGTCACCCTGCCAGCAGTGGATCGAAATGGGCACTTGCTCTAATTGCCGAAGCGCCTCTTCAACATCAATTCCCCATTTTTCATATGCCTGTTTTGCACTGTCATAATTGGCTTTTATGGTCATACGGCTCTCTCCCTTTATCGGTTTTTTAATCCAAATAAAAAACTTCCTTTAGATCTATCGAAACAGGACTGAAATCCGAATTTGTTTTCATTAATGGCGCCATCGATTTCCACCATCTTTGGCAAACTTCCGTGTCCGCCATCTTTCTCCATTTCTCTTCATCCTCTATTTCTAAATATGCAAAAAGCCTGCCTGTTTCCTCGTCTAGAAAAATGGAATAATGGTGTGCTCCATGAGCTTTGAGTGCTTCTGCCATCTCAGGCCAAATGTCATCATGCCGCTGTTTGTATTCTTCGTACTTGTCTTGATGGACAAACATGATACTGGCTTTTCTTTTCAAACCTTTTCACCTCTTCATCATTTAGATAGCGCTTTCAAAACAGTTTGCTGAAATGACTGAATGATCGTGCTTCTGTCAATGTCTTTAGGTGTAAACACTTTGATCGGAAAGGAATTTCTGACGACTTGCCGGGCTTCTTTTATGTCTTTGACTTCTTTGGCAGCAATCATTTGCATCAAAAGATTTCCGGTGGCAGTTGCCTCTATCGGCCCTGCATATACCGCTTTTCCACTCATGTCTGCCGTTAATTGATTTAAGAAATCATTCCGGGCTCCGCCGCCGATGATATGAAATTGCTCGATCGGTTTTTCTGTGATTGTTTCGAGCTCTTTGATGGCTATCGCATAGATGATGGCTAAATTGCTGTAGATGCAGCAGGCAAGTTCGCCTGCAGTACGGGGAATCTTTTGGCGGGTTTGTCTGCAATAATGTTGTATTTCCTTTATCATGTTTTCTGGATTCAGGAATCGTTTATCATTTAAGTTTATAAATTGCTGGAATGGTTCTGTTTTTTCGGCTTCTTCTGCAAGATGCTGGAAAGAGTAATCTGCTTGTAACTGCTGTCTGACTTCTTGTATCACCCACATGCCGATAATGTTTTTGAGAAAGCGAATAGTGTTGTTTGCACCGCGTTCATTTGTATAGTTGTTTTCTAAAGCAAGATCAGTTATTATCGGTGTTTTGTTTTCAACCCCGATTAACGACCATGTTCCGCTGCTGATATACGCCCAGCCATCATGTACGCCTGGCGCCGCAATGACGGCCGAGGCCGTATCATGTGTTGCGACTGTCATCACCTTGCACGCCGGGAGATCATAATCTGGGAACCACTCATTTCTTAGCTTCCCGAGCTCACCCCCCGGTTCAGTCAGCGGCGCAAATTGCTGTTCCAGAACGGACACGGCTTCAAGCAATTCAGGATCAAAATTTCCCGTTGAGGCGTTTAAAAGCTGTGTTGTGGACGCGTTTGTGATTTCCGTTACAGCTTTTCCGGTTAAACAATAGCCTAAATAATCAGGAATCATCATAATTTTGTCTGTCTTTATCAGCAGCTCACGTTCTTCCTCATACAATTGATAGATCGTGTTGAAAGGCTGAAATTGTATTCCTGTTTTTTGATAAATTGCGGCTTTTGAGAGGGTATGTTCCAGTTTGTCTATTGTATGATCTGTTCTTCTATCACGGTAGGAGATTGCTTCCCGCAACCGATCGCCTTTTTCGTCCAGTAAGACATAATCAACTGCCCATGTATCAATGCCTACGGTGCAGTGTTCATACCCAAGCGTCTTTACTTTTTGCAGTCCTTGCAGGATTTGTTTTAGCAAATGATCAATATCCCAAAAGCAATGCCCGTCTCTTTGACTGAAACCGTTAGCGAACCTGTGAATCTCTTGTATGTCAAGCTTCCCTTCATTCAGTTCACCTACCATGATTCTCCCGCTTGATGCGCCTATATCAATGGCAGTATAAATCATTCTTTCACCCTCTCTTCGAAAGAGGAACAGCTGTCACCTTCACCTTTTTGTCCTCAAGAGCTTTTACCGATGCCAGATCAAGTCCAGAATCCGTAATTAGGCGGCTGACATCTTGCAGCGAGGCGATATGTGAAAACTCGCGGTTCCCCCATTTGCTTGAATCGGCCATCAAAATGGTCTGGTCCGACCTTTCGATCATCCGTTTTTTGAGCAGCGCCTGCCACTCATTTGAATCACTCATCCCGTTGTGTACGTCAAATCCCTTACATGACAGAAAGGTTTTATTGACATGATAGGTCTCAAGTGAACGCTCTGCTAACGGGCCGGCAAACGATAATGATTTTTCCAGCAAAATGCCGCCTGTTGAAATGACTGATATGTTTTCTTTATTGCTGAGTTCAATAGCTGCTTTCATTGAGTTTGTAATCACGGTGAGCTCAATGTCAGGGAGTATTTTCGCCATGTACCAAGCGGTTGTGCTTGCATCGAGAATGATTCGGTCTCCGCTTTTTACATATTTGGCCGCTTCGTGAGCGATAGCTTTTTTTTCGATGACATTCGTAATTTCCCGTTCAGAAAAATGAATTTCTGATTCCTTCTGCTGAATACTGACCGCTCCTCCGTGGCTCCGGCTCAGTCTATGTTCTTTTTCAAGCTTTTCAAGATCACGCCGAATGGTTTCCTCTGTGACTGAAAATATGTCACTTAATTCGGAAACGCGGATGCTTGAACGCATATTTACTATTTCCACTATTTTTTGCTGCCGTTCTGCTACTAGCATCGGTAACGCCCTTCCTCATATCGTAGTCCGTCTTATATTTTTTATCATAGCATATTTCTAACGCGTAAAAGCAGCAGGGACGCCGCCGTCTACCGTGATCATGCAGCCCGTTGTTTTTTCGGCTTTGGAAGAAGCGAAGAATGCAATGGCTTCGGCAATATCCTCCGGGTAAATATTAACGAGCAATGCTGTCCGTTTCCGGTAATGTTTCTCAAGCTGATCCGGTTCAATCCCGTACGCCGCGGCTCGTTCCTCCCGCCAGCTTGAACCCCAGATTGCCGATCCTTGAAGAACCGCATCAGGCAAAACAGAGTTGACCCTAATGCCGAATTCTCCACCTTCTGCAGCAATGCATCTTGCTAAATGGGTTTCAAGCGCCTTAACCGAGCTGTAGGCAGAGGCGTTTTTGCCCGCATAAACCGAATTTTTCGATCCGACAAATACCATGCTTCCGCCTCTATTTTGGTGTTTCATCTGTTTAAACGCTTCACGGGCTACAAGGAAATAGCCTGTTCCTAAAACATTCATATTAAGATTCCATTCTTTTAGACTTGTTTCGTCAAATGGGCTTGATGTGGCCAGCCCGGCATTATTGACGACGATATCAATGCCGCCGTAAGCAAGCGCCGCTCGTTCAAAAGCTGATTGTACGTCTTCCTCCTTTGTCACATCCATTTTGACAGCCATTGCCCGTCCTTCTCCGTATGCATCGTTTATTTCCCCGGCAATTTTCTGTGCACCTTCTATATTCAGATCAGCTACGATCACGTGCCCTCCCTCAGCTGCAAATCGGCGGCATGCTGCACTGCCGATTCCGCCGGCTCCTCCAGTTATCAACGCTACTTTTCGGGAAAATTCTGCTTCCGGCGGGGCCAGCGTGAGTTTATATAGTTCGAGCGGCCAATATTCGACATGGTAGGATTCATTTTCATGTAAAGAAACAAATTGCCCCAGAGCGGTTGCTCCTTTCATCACGGCGATGGCCCTCCGATATAAAGCCCCGCTTACTTTAGACATGGCATAACTTTTTCCTGTATTCACCATTCCGATTCCAGGAATCAATATCACCCGCGGGGCGGATTCAAAGATTTGATCCCCATCCTGCTGATTGCGTGTAAAGTAAGCCTGATACTCTGATGTAAAGGTCTCGACTCCTGACTTGATCAGATCTGCAAGCTTGTGCACATCTTGAGTTTCCGGATTCCAATCAATGTACAGCGGAACCCGTTTTGTGTGAACAAGGTGATCCGGGCATGCCGCACCGATTTGCGAAAGTGCTGGCGCTTGGACACTGTTTACAAATTCCAAGACATCGTCATGATCATCATAGGAAAGGATCATTTTCTTTTCTTTACTTACTGCTCCTCTGATCACAGGCATGATGCCTGCCAAGATTTGTTTTCTTTTATCCTCCGGCAGCGGCTGATACCTTTTGCCTCCGAATACCTCATGCTGATTGATACGATCGTTAACATACTGCTCGGCTTCTTGAATGATGGATATCGTTTTTTGATAACATGTTTCAGACGTCTCTCCCCAAGTGACTAAGCCGTGTTTCTCCATTAATATAAGCTCGGCGTGGGGATTGTTTGCTACGCCTTCAGCGATCATTTTAGACAAAGTAAATCCAGGGCGAACGTATGGCACCCATACAAATCGGTTTCCGTAAATGTCTTCAGCGATTTGTTTTCCATTATCTGCACAGCATATGCTGATAATCGCATCTGGATGGGTATGGTCAACATGTTTGTATGGCAGAAAAGCGTGTAATAGCGTTTCAATTGAAGGGCGGGGATGTTTGCTGTCTATCATACAATGAGACAGGTAGTCTACCATTTCTTCATCTGGCATTTGGTCCCTTTTAATCAGCGGGCGGATATCATCTAATTTCAAACCGGTAAAGTTATGCGTTTTCATTGTTGCCAAATCCGAACCGCTTCCTTTTACCCACATGACTTCTATTTCACGGCCTCTAAAATCCTTTTCCGCTGTTTTCATAGATGTATTCCCCCCGCCCCAGTTGCAGACAGTGCGGTCTGACCCGATCAGATTGGACCTGTACACCAATTCCTCTACACCTTTAGGCAGCTGTGCAGCTCGCTCTGAATCCCATATATGCTTCACCATATTTGATATTCCTCCATCCCCTTTTATTTGTATCCGTTTTCATTATATATGATTTCTGTTTGTTTTTGAATTATTTTTGTTTATTTTTGTTTTTAACAAAAAAGAAAGCAGCAGATATGCCGCTTTCTCGTTTCATTATGATTCAATTTTAAATTTCTTCGTAATGTCCTGAAGTTCTTCCGCCATGTTTGCCAACGTTTCCGCTGAAGAGCTGATTTCTTCCATGGACGCAAGCTGTTCTTCAGCCGAAGCTGCGATATCCTGAATGCCTGCTGAGCTTTCTTTCGCCACTGCAGAAATATCTTCAACAGCACTTGACACTTCCTGTGATCCGGCTGACAGTTGTTCAACCGTCGCGTTCAAGTTTTGCAATTCGCCGGAAATTTGGGTTGTCATCTCATAGATTTGTTTAAAGCTTTCCGCTGTTTGATCCGTAATCTGCAAGCCTTCTTTCACTTCATGATTCACGGATTGGAACATTGAAAGTGAGGTACTGATTTCCCTGACAATCTCTTGAATTAATCCTTCAATTTCCTTGGCGGAGTCTGCTGATTGTACAGCAAGTTTTCTAACCTCTTCCGCAACTACTGAGAAACCTCTTCCGTACTCTCCCGCTCTTGCCGCCTCAATCGCAGCATTTAATGCAAGCAGGTTGGTTTGATCAGCAATGCCATTAATCACATTCAAGATGCTTGTGATGTCTTGCGATTTTGTTTCAAGACCCTTCACAACCGCTTCCGCTTTTTGAACGGATTGGTCAATTGTTTTCATCTGGCCGACTGTATGCTCCACCAGCTTTTCTCCGCTGCCCGCTGCCTCAGAGGACTGAATCGATGATTTCGTAATGGTTGAAGAGGCCTGAGCCACTTTTGAAATCCCCTCGTTCATTTGAGAAAGATGATTTGAGCTTGTTTCCAGTTTCTCGCTTTGTGCCTCGTTGCCATCTGAGAACTGTTCGATGGCAAGTGTAATATGCTCAGTTGCCTTGCTCGTTTGGGCTGCGCTTGCCGTCAGCTCCTCAGAAGATGAAGCAACGTTTTCTACAGACGTTTGAATAACGCCGATTACAGAACGCAATGATGCAGACATTTCATTAAAGCTTTCGCCAAGCTGGCCAAACTCGTTTTTCGAGTGAATGTCAATGACTTCTGTGAGATCTCCGCTGCTGATTTTCGCAGACGTTGAGACAAGTTTTCTTAACGGCTTGGTGATGGCACGGATAATATAGAGAATGAGTATGCCGCCGATTACAATTGACACGCATAGAATGATAACCGCAGTGTTCAGCACCGGGCTTGAAGCATCTTGCAATTCACTGACAAAATATGTGCCTGCGATTTTCCAGCCAGTCAATTTATTTGTCGTAAAGGCCATTTTCTTTTCTTTGCCTTCGAATGTATATTCAAATGAGCCTTCTTTTTTGGAATATACTTGGTTTGTCCAATCGCCGGAACCGGTTGTCCCCGGCTTAATGGTCGGATGGGCGATATATTTTTTGTTGCCAGTTGTAATAAATGCAAAGCCTTCTTTACCGATTTTGATTCTTTGTGATGCAGTAAGCACTTCATCCAGGTTTAAATCAAGCGCTATAACCCCTGAACCGTCTTTTAATTGTTTTGAAATTGTGACAACGATATCTCCTGTCGCTTCATCAGTATACGGTTCTGAGAAAACAGCTTGTCCTTTTTCCGCAACCGCCTGTTTGTACCAGTCACGTCCTGTCGGATCGAAACCTTTCGGAACACCGCTATCCGGATATTTATAAAGCTTCTTATCTTCTGAAGCAGCATAGATTGCGCCTACATCGTCGTTAAGTGTCGTGTACTGCTTAAATTTCTCTTTCAGTAATGTTTTGTTTTTGCCTAGCAATATGTCTTTATCGACTGTCTCACTATAATAATCTATTGCTTTTACTTTATCTTCTAATTTATTTTGCAGCGTACTGTTTAGTTCTTCAACATTTCCCTTCGCACTGTTTATGAGCTCTCTGTCTAACGCGTTCCAAGCTGATTGATAACTGAAATATGCTAAAACCCCAACCGGCAAAATAAGCACTGCCAGAAACGCAGCGATTAGCGGTTTGCTGATCGATGGCTGTTTGATCCAATGTATGAATTTTCCCATTCTTGTTGACTCCTCCTTTAAGATAAATCTAATATCGTCAAACTAGGATAAAAGGTTTAATAAAAAAACTAAAAAAAACACCCAAGCGCAACAAGCTTGGGTGTTAAGGCTTATTATTCGATTTTGAATCGTTTAGTCATATCGCGAAGCTCTTCCGCCATAGACGAAAGGGTCTCTGCAGACGAGCTGATTTCTTCCATGGAAGCAAGCTGCTCTTCGGCTGACGCCGCGATATCTTGTATATGCGCTGAGCTTTCTTTTGAAATCGATGCAATGTGCTCAGACGCTCCCGAAACTTCTTCGGAGCTGGCAGAAAGCTGCTGAACCGTCGCACTCATATTTTGCAGTTCGCCGGCGATTTGGTTCGTCATTTCAGAAATGCGTTTGAAGCTCATTTCTGTTTTATCTGTGATGTCAAGGCCTGTCTGCACCTCTTGATTGACAGATTGGAACATGCCGAGAGATGTATTGATTTCCTTCACAATTTCGATGATTAATCCTTCAATCTCTTTTGCTGAATCTGCTGACTGTACTGCCAGTTTTCTTACTTCTTCCGCTACAACGGAGAAGCCGCGGCCGTACTCGCCTGCGCGCGCTGCTTCAATTGCTGCGTTTAAGGCAAGCAGGTTCGTCTGGTCTGCGATGCCGTTGATCACACGCAAAATGTTTGTAATATCTTTCGATTTCGTTTCCAATCCGCGTACGACTTGCTCCGCTTCTTTAACGGACTTGTCAATGACATTCATTTGGCCGACGGTTTGATGAACAAGCTTGCCGCCTTCACTTGCAATTTCTGTCGATTGAACAGATGAATCAGTGATCACTTCAGAAGCTTGAGCCATATTCGTCAACCCGTCATTCATTTGATAAATGTGCTCTGCTGCCGTTTCAATGTTTTCGTTTTGTTTTTCATTGCCGTTAGAAAATTGTTCAATCGCCAATGTAATGTGCTCTGTTGCCTTGCTCGTTTGCGCAGCTGATGCAGTGAGCTCCTCAGAGGAAGCGGCAACATTATCTACCGAATCCTGGATGGCGTGTATGAGAGAACGAAGTGACGACGCCATATTGTTAAAGCTTTTGCCGAGCTCGCCCAATTCATCTTTTGAACGGATATCAATGGTTTCCGTCAAATCTCCCTCGCTGATCCGCTTAGAGGAACCGACAAGCTGTTTCAGCGGTGTTGTAATCGACCGAATGATCAAAGTCATGACGATAATCCCTATGATAATAGCTGCGGCCAAGACAATTAAAGCAAGGTGAAGGACAGGCTGGGCTGCCTCATGGATTTCATCCAAATACATGGTGCCGCCGATCTTCCATCCCGTCAACTTGTTTGTGTCAAAGGCCATTTTTTTCTTATCGCCATCCATGGTGTATTGAAAATCACCTTTATCAGCGTTCAGCATCTTATCGAGCCAGTCGCCTTTTAATTCAGTTCCTGATTTTTCATTAGGATGAGCGACAACTTTTTTGTCCTTCGTCATGATAAATGCGTAGCCTTGTGTGCCGATGTTGACTTTTTTGGTTGTTTTCAACAGATTTTCAATCGTCATGTTGATTGCGATAACGCCTGAACCATCTTTTGTCTGCTGGGCGATTGTCACAACCATCGTATTTGTAGACGCAGTTTTATAAGGATCTGTCACAACGACTTTTCCTTTATTCGCAACCGCTTTTTTGTACCAGTCGCGTTCAACCGGATTGTAGCCGCTTGGCATCGGAAGATCCGGATAGCGGGTAAAGTGTCCTTTTGTGTCGCTTGTATAAATGGATTCTACATCCTTGTTAAGGCTGATATATTGTGAGAATTTCTCTGCAATGCTTGCATTGCTTTTTGCATTGTATTTCTCTTTTGTCAGCCATTCGCTGAAATAATCAGCACTGTTTTCTTTTTCGCCGATGCTGGTGTTAATGATTTCGTTTAATTGCTGTACATTTTCCAATGCGCTCCCCATCATCTGTCTGTCGAGTGAGCTGCTAGCCGATTGATACGCAAAGATCGCCAATATGACAACCGGTATGATGAGGATCGACAGAAAGGAAACGAGAAGCTTCCGTGTAATTGATCTTTGTTTTATGAGTTGGAGTATTTTTTTCATCATTCATTTCTCCTTTTTTATGCTACCCTTCATATCGGCTGGAAATGGGTAAATATATACAGCAAAAAAGAAGAAATTTAACAAAAGTAACTAATTTCCCATAAATAAATAGTATTTTAGACCTATTATTTATCTACTTTAAATTGTTTTGTCAGATCACGGAGTTCTTCAGACATTCTTTCAAGCGTCAGTGCAGATGAACTAATCTCCTCCATGGATGCCAGCTGTTCCTCAGCTGAAGCGGCGATATCTTGGATGCCATCCGAGCTTTCCTTAGAAATGGCTGTGATATCATTTGAAGCTGCGGAAATTTCTTGAGCTCCCGCTGACAGCTCCTCAACCGTCGCATTCATGTTTTGCAGCTCGGAAGCAATTTGATTGGTCATTTGCGATATATGTTTGAAGCTCTGTTTAGTTTCATCCGTCATGACAAGCCCTGTTTCAACTTCTTTGTTTACGGACTGAAGCACGTTCAGTGATGTGTGAATTTCTTTTACTATTTCACTGATCAGCGATTCAATTTCTTTTGCCGAGTCAGCCGACTGTACCGCGAGCTTTCTCACTTCCTCAGCGACGACTGAGAAGCCCCGTCCGTATTCACCCGCTCTGGCCGCTTCAATGGCGGCATTTAAAGCCAAAAGATTGGTTTGATCCGCAATGCCGTTGATGACACGCAAAATATTCGTGATATCCTTTGATTTGATCTCCAGCCCTTTCACCACTTGTTCTGCTGCTTTTACGGAATGGTCAATTGTGTTCATTTGGCCGGCTGTTTTCTGGACGAGTGTCTCCCCCTTGCTTGACACTTCTGTTGAATCTGCGGATGTTTCTGTAATCACTGCTGCAGCCCGCGCCAGCTCTGCCAATCCGTCATTCATTTCATTAATTTGTTCGGTTGTCGTTTCTATTTTCTCGCTTTGGCTTTCGCTGCCGTTTGAAAATTGCTCGATAGCCATCGTAATGTGCTCAGTGGCTCTGCTTGTCTGGTCTGCCGATGCAGTCAGCTCTTCGGACGATGAGGCAACGTGTTCTACTGAGTCTTTGATCCCGTGAATGAGCGAGCGAAGCGAGTGTGCCATATGATTGAAGCTCTCGCTCAGAACGCCGAGTTCATCTTTTGAATTGATTTCAATCGTTTCAGTTAGATCGCCTTCACTAATTTTTTCAGCTGATGCGACAATGCGTCTCAATGGCTTTGTGATGGATCGAATCACAAAATAAATCGCCGTCATTCCAGCTCCGATGGCAATCGCCAGAACGATTGAAGCCATGATCAGAACCCTGCTTGCAGCATCGTGAATCTCGTTTGCATACATCGTGCCGCTGATTTTCCAGCCTGTTGTTTCGCTTGTAGCAAATGCCATTTTTTTCTTTTTGCCTTTGTACGTATATTCAAAGTCCCCGCTTTTATCCTTGTAGAGCTTATCAACCCAGTCCCCTTTTAGCTCTTTTCCCGCTTTTTCTCCGGAGTAGGCGATGACTTTCTTGTTTTGGCTCAAGATAAAAGCATAGCCTTCTTTTCCGATATTGATTCCTTTCGCTGTAGTGACTAAGTCATCAATTTTCATATCAATGGCAACAACGCCTGATCCATCCACCGTTTGACGGGCGATGGTGACGACCATTTTTCCTGATGAAATCGATTCATAAGGCTCAGTGACAATTGTTTTGCCTTTATTGGCCATTGCTTCTTTGTACCAATCTCGTTCCAAAGCATTAAAGTCGCTTGGCATGTCAGCGTACGGATAACGTGTGAAGTCCCCGTCTTTGCCGCTTGAAAATACCGCAGCGACATTATCATTCATTTGGATAAATTGTTTAAATTCCTGTTTCAGCTCTGTTTTCTTTTTATCCTGAAATTTTTCTGCTGTAGCCCAATCGCTGAAATATGCGAGGCTTTTTTCAGTCGTGCTGATTTTATCATCAATGATGTGATCTAATATCTGAACATTTTCCTTTGCGCTTTGCGTCATCTGTACATCAAGTGAGGCAACTGCTGATTGATAAGCGCTAACCGAAAGGGCGGTTAGCGGAACAATTAAGATCAGCAGGAAAGAAATAATAAGTCTCCTTGCAATTGATGATCTGCGAATAGTGGTGAGTGTTTTTTTCATTTCCTTTTGAACCTTCTTTCAATAATTTACAAATTATATCGGCGGATCTTCCTTTAAATTACATTGAAAATGGAAGAAAAAATGAAAAATAGTTCTAAATTCACCTGTTAAACTAGGACTTTATTATTGTTTACCATATAAAAAAACAGCGCTTTGATAGCGCTGTTTTTCGGTTTTTACTCGATTTTAAATTGTTTCGTCAGATCGCGAAGCTCTTCTGCCATCTGCGCAAGAGTCGTCGCTGAGGAACTGATTTCTTCCATGGAAGCAAGCTGTTCTTCAGCTGATGCGGCAATGTCCTGGATGCTTGCCGAGCTTTCTTTCGACACGTCTGCGATGCCGCTGACTGCTGCTGAAACATGCTGTGAACGGTCTGACAGCTGCTCGACGGTGGAATTCATCGTCTGCAGCTTGCCCGCGATTTCGTTTGTCATGCTGAAAATGCTCTGGAAGCTTTCTTTTGTATTGTCTGTGACAACAAGTCCGGACTGTACTTCCTGATTGACCTCTTTAAACATGTGAAGAGAGGTGTCGATTTCTGCGACGATTTCTTGGATCAGCTTTTCGATTTCTTTCGCTGAATCGGCTGATTGGACAGCCAGCTTGCGCACCTCCTCCGCTACGACAGAGAAGCCGCGTCCTGACTCTCCGGCACGCGCCGCTTCAATGGCTGCATTTAGTGCAAGCAGATTTGTTTGGTCAGCGATTCCGTTGATGACTCTCAAAATGCTTGTGATGTCTTTTGATTTTCCTTCTAAGCCTTTGACAACAGCTTCAGCCTGCTGAACAGATTGATTAATCGAGTTCATTTGTCCGACTGTCTGCTGCACAAACTTCTCACCCGTTCCGGCGATTTCCGTTGATTGGATAGATGCCTTTGTAATATCTGACGATGTTTGTGAGACTTGCTGGAGTCCTTCATTCATTAAGTTCAGCTGATGAGAGCTGGATTCAACCTTTTCGCTTTGCTCCTCGTTTCCGTTTGAGAACTGCTCAATCGCCATCGTAATATGCTCGGTGGCTTTACTCGTCTGCCCGGCAGATGCGGTAAGCTGTTCGGAAGATGCGGCCACATTGTTCACCGAGTCCTGAATAGCGCTGATCAGAGAGCGGAGAGATTGTCCCATTTCATTGAAGCTTTCCCCAAGCTCTCCAAGCTCATCCTTTGAATGGATTTCGATCGTTTCGGTCAGATCCCCCCTGCTGATCGTTTTCGATGATTGAACAAGACGTTTTAACGGTTTTGTAATCGAACGAACGATAAATAGAATTAAAATTCCGCCTGCCGCAATGGAAGCAATCAGCACAATCATTCCTGTTGTCAGCACAGACTTTGAGGCATCCTTAATTTCATCCATATACATTGTGCCGGCTATTTTCCAACCAGTCAGTTCGTTTGTAGTATAGGTCATCTTTTTATCTTCGTTATTAAGAGTATACTGGAGTTCACCGCTGTCATTCGCATACATTTTGGCTACCCAGTCGCCTGAAAGCTTTTCTCCAGCCTTATGGTTCTTGTGGGCGACATAGGTTTTGTTTTTTGTTGCAATGAAAGCATAACCTTCTTTTCCGACCTTGATTTGTTTCATTTGTTCTAACAATTTATCAATGGTAATATCCATGGCGACAACGCCAGATCCGTCCTTCAGCTCCTGTGCAATGGTAATGACCATGCTTCCGTCACTCGCAGCCACGTAAGGATCTGTCACGACAATTTCACCGCCGGCCTTCATCGCATCCTGGTACCAAGGCCGTTGTCTCGGGTCGTATCCTTCCGGCAATTTTTCTTTTGGCGCTTGTACATAAGTGCCGTTATCTGCGCCCCCATAAATTCTGGCTACTCCTTGATTAATAGATACATATTGTGAAAATTTAGCTTTGATCTCTTCTTGATTCGATTTCCCTTTGAATGCGGATCTTTTAAGAGATTCACTGAAAAAGGTGACTGCTTTCGCTTTTTCTCCCAGATCATTTGTAACAGTTGTATTAAATGTATCGACACTGTTTTTCGCATTTCCCATAATTTCCTGATCCAGCTTTCCGCTGGCGCTTCGGTAAGAGCTAAATTCTAATATAAGAATAGGGATAATGAGAATCGCAATAAATGAGACGATTAATTTCTTTGAAATAGACGGTTTCTTCAGCCAATTGATAAAAGTCTTCATGTCACTTGCTCCTTCAGGTTTGATACAGTATATATCGGCTGCTTAAAAAAGTTTTAAAATAAAAAATGGAAGAAGTTCTTTTTGGCTGTCTTCTGCCTTTTTAACTTTCATTGCCCAAGCTCTTTGCATATCTTATAAAAAACAAGGGGGGCTAAACATGATTATTGTATCAGGACAATTGCTCCGTCCCCAGGATATTGAAAATTGGCAGATTGATCAAAATCTGAATCCGCTCTTAAAAGAGATGATTGAGACGCCTGTTCAGTTTGATTATCATTCAATTGCTGAACTGATGTTTGAGCTTAAACTGCGGATGAATATTGTAGCAGCGGCAAAGACGCTGCACAAAAGCGGGGCGAAGTTTGCCACTTTTTTAAAAACATACGGGAATACAACGTATTGGAGGGTTTCACCGGAGGGCGCCTTGGAGCTGAAATACAGAATGCCGCCTTCAAAAGCGATTCGTGACATTGCAGAGAACGGCCCGTTTTATGCGTTTGAATGCGCAACCGCAATCGTTATCATTTATTACTTGGCCTTAATCGATACAATCGGAGAAGATAAATTCAATGCCAGCTTTGACAGAATTATTTTATATGACTGGCATTATGAGAAATTGCCGATCTATACGGAAACAGGACACCACTTTTTCCTTGGAGATTGTTTGTATTTTAAGAATCCTGAATTTGATCCGCAAAAGGCGCAATGGAGAGGCGAAAATGTGATTTTACTGGGGGAAGATAAATATTTTGCCCATGGTCTTGGAATCTTAAACGGAAAGCAAATTATTGATAAGCTGAATTCTTTTAGGAAAAAAGGAGCCTTACAGTCAGCCTACCTTCTGTCTCAGGCGACCAGACTGGATGTTCCGTCTCTTTTCCGCATCGTCCGCTAAAAAGCCCCATCGCCTATTTTCCGGACGATGGGGTTTCAAATGCCTTTCGTTTTCGATAGAAGGGGGCTGTGCCGAAATATTGGTTCGCAGCCCACTCCATTTTTTCAAGGTCATTTCTTGTCACGATTGGATCCTGGCTGCTCCATTTGATAAAACGGACAAAATAGTAGCCTTTGATAGGAACCATTGTAACTTTTGAGTGAGGCCAGCCTTCAAATACAAACTCAATTTTCCCTCTTTTTTTATAAGAATATTGAAGAATGTTCATATCTGTCACCTCAGTTTATCAAGTTACGTTCGGCAAAGCTCGGTACGTTTACATCCATTGATTGACTATCCCTCATGCAAGGCTTTCCTTTTTTTATTTCACATAGGGATTAGCTTTTCGAGCATGTCGTGACTGAGATAGCCGAATGCCAAGCGCGCCTTCATTCGATAAAGCGGCAGCCGGGGCGGGTGTGACAAGCCCTCCGGCTATCGGCGTTTGTTCAGCGATCATGCTTTTGTCAAAAAAACAGCCTATTATCCCATCATTTTGATATAGCATGTCCGGGTGCGAGGGCCGTCAAATTCACAGAAATAAATGCCCTGCCACGTTCCAAGAATGAGCCGGCCGTTTTCCACAATGACATGCTGTGAAGCTCCGACCGTACTCGACTTCATGTGTGCAGCTGTATTGCCCTCCATATGGCGGTCCAGCTCATGTTCCCACGGATATACCTCATCAAACCTTCTGAGCATATCTTTTTTGACGTCCGGATCGGCATTTTCATTAATTGTAATGCCCGCAGTCGTATGCGGACAGTAAATCAGCGCTGCGCCGCTCGTTATACCTGTTTCTTGAAGAAACGCTTCCACCTCCCGGGTGATATCAATCATTTCATCTCGTTTGGTTGTTTGGATTTGCAGTGTTTTCAGCATTTGTTTCTCCTTCCGTTTGTCCGCTCTCATCGCTTAATTCTTTCTGTGTTCTTTTTTTCCTGTTAAACCGCTCTCATAAACCTGATACAACAAAAAAACTCCAGTCTAAGGCTGGAGATTAGCGCCATAGATATATTCTTGCTTCATACGGCTTTAAGAGTACTGATGTCATATGCTTGTGCGGCTCTGCTTCAATATTTGACAAGACGAGTGCATCTGATGACAATGGCAAGCCAGAGTGCTTGAACAACGCCGGTGTTCCTGTCAGATTGGCCACAATCAGTGCAGTATGGCTCTCGTTTTTCCGAAGATATGCAAAGATTTGCTGATCTTCCGGTAAAATGAGCTCGTATGTCCCGTTAATAAAAACATCATATGTTTGGCGCAGCTTGATCAAGCTTTTGTAAAAATGGTAAACGGATGTTTTATCATTTTTTTGCGCCTCGGCATTCAGCCATTTGTAATTCTCATTGATTCCGATCCACGGTTTGGCCTCAGAAAATCCGGCGTATGGACCAGCATTCCATTGCATCGGCGTTCGCGAATTGTCTCTTCCCTTTTTCCAGACAATCTTCATCACATCCTCGTGTGATGTGCCTTTCGCTGTTTTTGTTTCATACAGGCGTTTCATCGCGACATCATCATAGTCCTCAATAGATGGAAAAGCCACGTTCGTCATCCCGAGTTCCTGTCCCTGATAAATAAACGGTGTGCCTTTCATGAGAAAATAAACAGCGGAAAGCGCTTTTGCACTTTCTTTCAGGTACACTCCGTCGTCTCCCCACACAGAAACTGAACGGGGCTGGTCGTGATTCTCCATAAACAAAGCATTCCAGCCGATCCCTTCCAGACTGTCCTGCCAGTCAGTTAAAATTCGTTTAAATGCAACGATATCAATACTTTCATTGATCTCTACATCCCACAGGCCGAGATGCTCAAATTGAAAAATCATGCTGAATATGCCGTTTTTTTCTCCAGTCCAATCAGCTGCTTCTTTTGCAGCGACGCCGTTTGCTTCACCAACTGTCATAATCGGATAGCGGGAAAATGTGTTTTCCTTCAGCTCTGTTAACAAATCCATAATGCCGTCAGCATTCATATGATAAGGAAAGGAAGGGACATAGTCCAGCCCCTTTGGATTCGGCATGTCGGGAAGCCCTTCTTTTTTCTTAATATGCGTAATGGCATCCACCCGAAATCCGTCAATTCCTTTATCAAGCCACCAATTGATCATGTCATAAACGGCATTCCTCACCTGTTCATTTTCCCAATTCAAATCAGGCTGTTTTTTATCAAAAAGGTGCAGATAATACTGGCTTGTCTTTTGATCATACTCCCAAGCCGGCCCGCCGAAAATGCTTTCCCAATTGTTGGGCGTTTTTCCGTTTTTGCCGTCTTTCCAAATATACCAGTCGCGCTTTTCCGAGTGTATGGATGAACGGGATTCTATGAACCATGGATGTTCGTCGCTTGTGTGGTTCACAACGAGATCCATAATCAGCTTCATATCCAGATCATGAATGTCACCAAGCAGCTCATCAAAATCTTCCATCGTGCCAAACTCGCTTAATATGTTTTGATAATCCCTGATATCATAGCCATTATCGGCATTCGGTGAATCATACAGCGGGCAAATCCATATGACGTCAGCGCCCAGCTCTTTTATGTAAGAAAGCTTGGATCTGATTCCTTGAATATCCCCGATTCCGTCGCCATTTGAATCTTTAAAACTGCGGGGGTAAATTTGGTAAACTACGGCTTCCTTCCACCAAGCCTTTTTCATACAGCCACTCCTTCCCAGTGTACCGTTCTTATATATCCTATGTAGAAAAAGGTCTTTACAGCATTGCTTTTTAAGAAATGACTTGATGACACAAAAAACAGCCGTTTGTTCCCCGGCTGTTTTTTATCAAAAATCAGTTTTTTTAATTTCTACAAAACGGATGTGATGATCTTCGGCGTCGAGGATTTTAAATTCACAGCCCTCCGCGTGTATCACATCTCCTGCTTTCAGTTCCATTTTTTGCGTTAGAAGCCAACCTGCAATCGTATCAATTTCTTCATTTTCAATCGCAATGTCGAGAAGGTCATTCACTTCGTCTATTAGCGCTTTTCCATCCATCACATAATGGTGCTCGCCCTTTTTCAGGATGTGCGGTGTTTCATCTTGATCATACTCATCGCGGATTTCCCCGACGATTTCCTCTATAATATCCTCTACAGTGACAAGCCCCGCCGTTCCCCCGTATTCATCTACGAGAATCGCCATGTGAATCCGTTCCTTCTGCATGCGGATTAAAAGCTGTTGAACAGGAATGCTTTCAATGACCCTGATAACGGGCCTCATGATTTGCTCCAGCTTTATCGGCTGGCCGAGAAAATAAGCTTTAAACATATCTTTGCTGTTGATGATCCCTAAAATATGATCCTTGTCATCTTTGATGACAGGGTAGCGTGTATACCGTTCATTAATGATGTGATGAATTGCCTCTTCAAGCGACTGCTCCAGAGAGATAACCGCAATTTCTGTCCGCGGAATCATAATCTCTCTCGCTACCCGGTTGTCAAATTCAAAAATCTTATTTACATAGCGGAATTCAGACTGATTGATTTCCCCCTTTTCATAGCTTTCTGAAAGGATCAGTCTTAGTTCCTCCTCGCTGATGACAACCTCATGCTCCTTTACTGAATGAAAGCCAAACAATTTCACAAGAAAGCTTGCAGAGCCGTTTAATGCCTTAATAAACGGGTACGTGATTTTATAAAACCAGATCAGCGGCTTTGCAATCCATAAGCTTACAGCTTCAGCTTTTTGAATAGAAACCGTTTTTGGGGCAAGCTCCCCCATCACCACATGCAAAAAAGTGACGATGATAAATGCAACTACAAATGTGACAATGTGGTTAAACGGTTCCGGCATGCCTGTCATTGTAAATAAGGGATGAAGAAAACGTTCAAATGTAGGTTCACCAAGCCATCCAAGGCCGAGGGCTGTAATCGTAATCCCGAGCTGGCAGGCTGATAAATACTCGTCAAGATTGGAGATGATTTTATGTGCGGCTAGTGCTCGGCTGTCACCGCTTTCGATGAGCTGATTGATTTTTGAACCTCTGATTTTGACGATCGCAAATTCCGCTGCAACGAAAACAGCCGTAATGCCAATCAAAACAAAAATGGCGATCAATTGTAAAATAAGCAAAAAAAGCCCTTACCATAAATGGTAAGGGGCCACCTCCTTAACGTTAATTCTCATCACGACCGTTTAAGAAAATCATCACAAAACGAAGAAGCTCAAACAGGGAAACCAGGGCGGCGGCCACATACGTTAAGGCAGCAGCGCTCAGCACTTTATTTACCCCATTTTCTTCATTGTTTCGGATGAATCCTTCTGACACAATAATCTGCTTGGCGCGTGAACTTGCATTGAATTCGACAGGCAATGTAATCAGCTGGAAAAAGACTGCCGCTGAAAACAGTATGATGCCAAGCCCGATCAAATTCAGGCTGCCGAGAAGCATGCCTCCTAAGAAAAGCAAAGGAGCTACACCGGATGCAAAATTCACGACTGGGAAGATTTTATGTCTCAGCACAAGCGCACCATATGACTCCTGATGCTGCAAGGCATGTCCGACTTCATGGGAAGCTACGGATATGGCGGAAATTGAGCGGCCGTAATAGACCGGCTCAGATAAACGCACCACCCGTCTTGTCGGGTCGTAATGGTCTGTTAAAGTGCCTCTTACCGGTTCGACCGGCACGTCGTAAAGACCGTTTATATCTAAAATCCGTCTTGCCGTTTCTGCCCCTGTACGTCCGCTTGAGGCTTCCACTTTTGAATATTTTTCAAAGTTGCTCTTTACTTTAAATTGTGCCCAAAACGACAATCCCAATGCGGCTATTGTTAAAAATATAAACAGCATTTTTTCATCATCCTTTTTCCATGATCATTTCTCTATTACGATTATTTTAATGAGTTTTCTTTCCCGTGTACAGAAATGCGCTTTTTCTTCCGGCTTGGAGCACACAATCCAATCAGCAAAAAGAACAGGCCTGCTGAAAACAAATAAAAGGCGAAACTGCCGGCCAGTTCTTTCAGAAAATGAAGCCAGGAGAAGCTGCCGGAAAAGTGATTATATGAATTCAAATCAAAAATAAACAAAATCACCGCGGATGCCGCCAGCTGCGTACCGATCAAAACCACGATCGTTCTTTGAAAGATCGTCATCTTTTTCATCCTTTTTGTTTTAGTTTATGGAGAAATCCGGTTTTATATGTTTTGTACATTTTTTGAAAAACATCACCGGAAGTGGGACATACTGTTAGAAAAAAGCACGGGTGTGATGGAAGCTATGAAAGTGACGAGTGAGGAAAAGGAACAGCTGAGCACAGCAATCGACCGAATGAATGAAGGACTGGACGCGTTTATCCAGCTGTATAATGAATCGGAAATTGATGAACCGCTTATTCAGCTTGATGATGATACAGCCGAGTTAATGAAGCAGGCCCGAGATAAGTACGGCCAGGAAAAGCTAAATGAGAAATTAAATACAATTATTAAACAGATTTTATCCATCTCAGTATCTGAAGAAGGAGAAAAAGAATGAAATCAAATCGGATATTTATTTCATGGCTCAGGTGGCCGTTATTTATCCGAATCGGGGTTATTATTTTATGTCTGATTCTTTTGTTCGGCCAAATCATTTATATACTTGAGCCTAAGCAGTTCACTTCGGTATTCGAAGGTATTTGGTGGGCTGTCGTTACGGTTTCTACAGTCGGTTATGGAGACTATGTGCCGCACACGCCGCTGGGACAGGCAGCCGGAATACTGCTGATTTTGAGCGGAGCAAGCTTTGTCACAGCATATTTCGCTACGTTATCAGCGGCCGCATTCAGCAGACAGCATCGCTACATCGAAGGAAAAGTTGCTTACAAAGGCCGGGACCACATCATTCTGATCGGGTGGAATGAAAAAACAAACCGGCTTTTGAAGGACCTTCAGCTTGCCGCCCCTTCCAAAACAGTCGTACTAATCGATGAATCCTTAACAGAAGGCCCGCTTATTGAAAACGTTCATTTCATACGCGGGCACGCTGCCGATGATGGGACACTGAAACGGGCCAATATTACTGAAGCGGAATCAGTGATGATTACTGCCGATCAGTATAAAAGTGAAACTGATGCTGATATGCTGTCAGTGCTGACTCTTTTATCTGTTAAAGGGCTTAATCCCCTTGCTTACTGCATCGTCGAGATTTTGACTGACCGTTTTGTCACCAATGCGGAGCGGGCAGGCGCAAACCAAATCATCGGAACTTCAGAATTTATCAGCCGGGCGATGCTGCAGCATTACCAAGTCAAGTTACGGCCGTCTAAACAGCAGAACGGAATCAAGCTGACACTTGATCAGCATGTGGAGCTTCTTGCTGTTCCTGACGAACTAAAGGGAGCGGCTTACAAAACCTGTGTTCTCTATTTCCTTGATCACAACACAACAATTATAGGCGTACAAAAAAAGGAGGGACCGATGCTTTCCCCTCCTCTTACATACAAGGTGCTCGAAACAGATCAATTCCTTGCCATCTAGTGTAACAGAACATCCTCCAGTTCTTTCACGAGAGAGGCGCCGATATCCAAAAATGCCGGATCAATTTCCGCGTCCCGCCTTTCCGGTTCGGAAAATTGATTAAACAGTGATTGGAAAGGCCCTCCCTCGGCGTGATCGTCAACATCCGCCTGAAACACCTGTCTCAGCATAAACGGCGTTCCGATCCGGACGGCCGCCCCTCGTTCATCGAGACTGCCTTGTACCGCATTGACGGGAATTCTTAAAAATAAATAGCCGTCTCTATCATCAATTTTATAATCAAAGTAGCCATGATCGTATTCCCAGCCGCCGTTTATCACATAACCGAGCGGCTTCATCACTTGTTCCAGTTCTTGAAGCAGAAAAGACTGCCCATCTATCAAGGAAGGTATTGGTATCATCAGAATGCCCCTTTTTTCACTTATCCTGTCCCGCCGAACAAGACTTCATTCAGAGGCGCCTACATGGAAATCGTTGTTTCTTTCGCGCGGCCAACAGAAAAGAAAGCGCATTCAATTAAGAAATAAACAGCCATTGCCGCTGCAAGCCATGCAGCTGAATCCCAAGACACATAAACAACCGTTGCATAGAGTCCTAATTTAGTGAAAAGAGTATGGGTTCGTTTTAAATGTAAAATCCGATGTACCGCATCGGTAAAAAGGGCAAGCGGCAAACCAATGAGAAGAAAGGCGTGGATGAAAACATGTGACAGCGTGCCGCCAAAGCTTGAAGAAAACTCTGTATACACGGCATCAAAGGAGATAAGGATGCTTAAAACAGCTGCAGAAAAACCGGCAATGATGAGATGTTTAACCAATTGTTTCATGAACATCAGCACCTTTCTGATTTTATAAAAAGCCGACCGGCAAATGCCAGTCAGCTTTCTCACATTAATCTTCCAGACGTTTTTCAAGCTCTGCTTTTTTCTCTTCAAAGCCAGGTTTGCCGAGTAACGCAAACATATTGACTTTATACGCTTCTACACCAGGCTGGTCAAACGGATTGACGCCAAGGAGATAACCGCTCATCGCGCAGGCTTTTTCGAAGAAATATACAAGGTATCCAAAAGTATATGCATTCAGCTCAGGAATGTTAACGATTAAGTTCGGAACATTTCCGTCTGTATGGGCAAGCATCGTGCCTTGGAATGCTTTCTTATTAACGAAATCAACGGTTTTACCTGCTAAATAGTTCAAGCCGTCAAGATCGTTATCCGCTTCCTCAATTGTCAGTTCATGTTTAGGCTTCTCTACGTTCAGGACCGTTTCGAATAAATCTCTGCGGCCTTCTTGTACATACTGGCCTAAAGAATGAAGGTCTGTTGAATAGTTCGCTGAAGAAGGATAAATGCCCTTCTCATCTTTCCCTTCACTTTCTCCGAACAGCTGCTTCCACCATTCCGCAAAATATTGAAGCGCTGGTTCGTAGTTGATGAGCATTTCAATTGTTTTGCCCTTATTATAAAGGACATTGCGAACAACCGCATATTGGTATGCTGGGTTATCTTCCAGTTCAGATGTTGCAAAATCTTTGCTCGCATCCAAGGCGCCTTTCATCATGTCATCAATGTTGACGCCGCTGACAGCAATCGGCAGGAGACCTACAGCTGTTAAAACTGAATAACGGCCGCCGACATCGTCAGGAATAACGAATGATTCGAAGCCTTCTTCGTTAGAAAGCGTTTTTAATGCGCCGCGCTCTTTATCAGTTGTTGCATAAATCCGCGCTTTCGCTTCTTCTTTACCGTATTTCTCTTCAAGAAGCTTGCGGAAAATACGGAAAGCGATTGCAGGTTCAGTTGTCGTACCTGATTTAGAAATCACATTAATAGAGAAGTCAACATCTTCAAGAAGATCCATGACGTCTCTCATATAAGATGAACTGATGTTGTTTCCGATAAAAATGACTTGCGGATTGCCGCGTTTTGCTTTTGGCAAAGTGTTATAAAACGCGTGATTCAGCGCTTCAATCGCTGCCCGCGCTCCTAGATAAGAACCGCCAATGCCGACAACAAGCAAGACATCAGAGTCAGATTTGATTTTTTCCGCGCTTTTTTTGATGCGCGCGAATTCTTCTTTATCATAATGTTCAGGGAGGTCCACCCAGCCTAGAAAATCGCTGCCCGCGCCTGTTTTTTCATGGATATTATGGTGTGCTGTTTTTACAAAGTCCCGCAGATATGTAAGTTCATGTTCGTTGAAGAAAGTCAACGCTTTTGAGTAGTCAAAGCGTACATGCGTCATTGCTTGTCCCTCCATAACGGTATAATGTTTTCATCTTTCACTTTATATGAACTTATCTGTGAAATCAAGTCAAGAAGAAAGGGCGGAATGACTGGATTCCGCCCTTTGGGTTTATAGAGACGCGCGAAGGATGGCAAGCACGTCATCTTTGTTCAGTTTTTGGAAGTTGCCGAAGCCGCCGTGTTCCATTTCCTTGGCTGCGATATCAGCAATCAGCTCAAGCTTTTCTTCTCCAATATTGTAATCAGCAAGACGAGAAGGCGCACCGAGGCTTGTCCAGAACACAGACAGTTTATCGATTCCTTCAAGCGCAATTTCTTTATCTGTTTTGCCTTCAGTATCAATGTCAAACATGTTGAGCATAAGGTTTTTAAAACGGCCTACATTTGTATCAAGCGTGTATCTCATCCAGTTTGGGAACAGTATCGCCAAACCGCCCGCGTGCGGAATATCATATACAGCTGAAACAGCGTGTTCCATTGTATGAGAAGCCCAGTCACCAAAGTAGCCCATTTGGAGCGTGCCGTTTAAAGCGATTGTACCAGCATACAAAATCGTTTCACGAAGTTCGTAGTTTTCCAGATCTTCAAGAAGCTTAGGAGCTGTTTCGATGACCGTCTGCAAAACAGCAAAGCACATTCTATCCTGAAGCGGCGTGTTTTCAACATTATGGAAGTATTGTTCGAATACGTGGCTCATCATGTCAACCATGCCGTATACTGTTTGATTTTCTGGAACGGTGAACGTATTTTCAGGGTCTAAAATAGAGAAACGCGGATGAGTGACATTGCTGCCCCATACAAATTTCTCGTTTGTTTCCCAGTTTGTAATCACGGAATCAGGGTTCATTTCAGAGCCTGTTGCAGCAAGAGTTAGAACAGTGCCAAACGGCAGCGCATCCTCCGCTGTTACTTTTTTGCTGAAAATATCCCAAGCGTCGCCATCGTATTTGACGCCAGCTGCAATTGCCTTTGTACAGTCAATCACACTGCCTCCGCCGACAGCAAGCAGAAAATCAATGTCATGCTCTCTGCAAAGTCCTATGCCTTTTTCCACTGTTGCAAGACGCGGGTTCGGCTCTACACCTGACAGCTCATGAACAACAGCGCCCTCTTCTTTTAAAATGCCTGTGACTTGATCATAAAGGCCGTTGCGTTTAATGCTGCCGCCTCCGTAAACAAGCAGTACATTCTTGCCGTATCGTTTTAATTCTTTTCTTAACTGTTCAAGCTGACCTTTTCCAAAAATCAGCTTTGTCGGATTATAATAAGTGAAATTTTCCATAGTAAAACCTCCAAATGATGCTGGTGAAAAACAGATTTTCCATTGTAACATAAGTTGACAAAAAGAAAAAGGGAAGCAGCCAAACGGCTATTTCCCCTTTTTTTATAGAGATGCTTTCAAAATTGACAGCACATCTTCTTTGTTGAGTGATTTAAATTGGCCGAATGTACCGTTAGCCATTGCCTTGTCAGCAATTGTGTCAAGCTGCTCATCATTAATATCATAATCAGCAAGACGGTTCGGAGCGCCAAGACTTGTCCAGAATGCGGACAGCTTATCGATTCCTTCAAGGGCAATTTCTTCATCTGTTTTACCTGCTTCTTCAACATCAAACACGCGAACTGCAAGCTGTTTCATGCGGGCAGGGTTTTCAGACAATGTGTGTCTCATCCAGTTCGGGAACAGAATCGCCAGTCCGCCGGCATGCGGAATATCATAAACGGCTGATACTGCATGTTCAATATTATGAGTAGCCCAATCCCCTCTTGCCCCCATAGAAAGCATGCCGTTTAATGCGATTGTTCCTGTGTACAGGATCGTCTCACGCAATTCGTAATTTTCGAGATCATTGATCAGCTTAGGCGCTGTTTCAATGACTGTACGCAGAAGTGATTCACACATGCGGTCCTGATACGGCGTGTTTGATACATGATGGAAGTATTGTTCAAATACGTGGCTCATCATGTCAACCATCCCGTAGATCGTGTGGTTTTTAGGTACGGTGAATGTATTCACCGGATCAAGAATCGAAAATTTAGGGAATACGAGCGGGCTGCCCCAGCCGTATTTTTCTTTTGTTTCCCAGTTTGTAATCACAGATCCTGAGTTCATTTCTGAACCAGTCGCAGCGAGAGTCAATACCGTTCCGAATGGCAAAGCATCTTTTGGCTGATGCTTTTTCGTAACGATATCCCACGCATCACCATCATACTTCGCTCCTGCGGCAATCGCTTTTGTACAGTCGATTACGCTTCCGCCTCCGACAGCCAGCAAGAAATCAATGTTTTGTTCTTTACAGATGGCAACACCTTTATTAACAGTCGACACACGCGGATTCGGTTCCACACCTGCTAATTCATGCACGGTCGCACCGGCTTTATTCAGCTGTTCAATCACTTGATCATACAGGCCGCTGCGTTTAATGCTGCCGCCTCCGTACACAAGCAATACGTTTTTTCCGTAAGGTTTGAGTTCCTCCGGAAGTCTTTCCACTTCGCCGCGCCCGAAAATTAATTTGGTCGGATTCCAGTATGTAAAGTTTTGCATGACATCTCCTCCTTAGATTTTTTATTATGCAGAATGTCCTCACCACATGTAAAGCAATCAGCTCTCACCGATCAGCATACCAGATGGTTTTATTTTGCAAGATGCTGGGAAAGAAGCTGATATAAGCGAGGGCAGGCCAGCTTCCCTCATATGGAGAATGCATGTATAGATTCTCCAATATGTCACAATCTATAACTGTTTTAATAATTCATGGAGGAGGTTGCAAAACATGAGTACCATTCAAAGAATTTGTCTTGTATTAACCATCATTGGCGCCATTAACTGGGGACTGATCGGATTTTTCCAATTTGACTTAGTAGCGGCTATCTTCGGCGGCCAAGGGTCAGCTCTTTCCCGAATCATTTACGGACTTGTCGGAATCGCCGGCTTAATCAACCTCGGTCTGCTATTTAAGCCAAACGAGGAAAGATCACGTGAAGAAGCAGCAAATCCTGAAATGCGATAGGATATCAATCACGCTGAAATAGGATTTTGCTTTAAATCAAAAGCACCGAACATTCCTGTCCGGTGCTTTTTTTTCATACTTATTTTTTGATAAGGTCTTTGCGGTTGGACATTTCGATCCACTCTTCAAGCTTATCTTTTAATGTGTTGAAACCTTGTGGTGTAGAAGCTTCTTCGCTTACTTGAGCAGCTTTAGGTTTTCTTGGTTTGCTTTCTTTTTTCTCAGGCGCAGCTTGTGTCGCACGAATTGAAAGGCTGATTTTGCCTTTTTCTTCATCAACAGCAAGTACTTTTACTTGTACTTCGTCGCCAACTGAAAGGTGCTCGTTGATATCTTTTACGAAACCGTGAGTCACTTCAGAAATGTGTACTAACCCTTGAGTTTCTTCATCTAATGCAACAAACGCACCATACGCTTGTAATCCTGTAACTTTACCAGTGTAAACACTGCCCACTTCAAATTTTGCTGCCATTCATAACAACTCCTAAGTTAAATTAAATATCTGTTTATACGCAATTTAAAATTATATCACACATGTCTTATTTCCGCAAAGAAAACTTTTTTATAAAAAATCAGGTTTATGCACAGCAAAAAGGGGGTAAACTGAAAATACCAAAGGCTTTCTAGTATTCCCCCCTTTTATTGGATGCGAACAAAAGGTTCGTATCTTTTTTTATGTTGTTTTGTGCAGGAAGCGTTTCATTCTGACTAACGCTTCTTGAAGCTGTTCAATCGAGGTTGCGTATGAACAACGGATATATCCCTCACCGCTCGGACCAAACACACTTCCAGGAACAACGGCCACTTTTTCCTGCGTCAGAAGCTCCTCGGCAAACTGTTCTGAACTCATCCCCGTGCTTTTAATTGATGGAAAAGCATAGAAAGCGCCGCCCGGATGATGACAGCTGAGACCGATTTCATTGAGCGATTCTACAAACAGATTCCTTCTTCTTCGATAGCTTTTTTTCATTTTTTCTACGTCTTCCATGCCGTTCTTCAGGCCTTCAAGGGCGGCAAACTGCGCCATTGCGGGCGCACACATCATCGCATACTGATGAATTTTAAGCATGGCATCCCGAAGCAAGGATGGTGCCGCGGCAAAACCGAGCCTCCAGCCCGTCATTGCAAATGCTTTTGAAAAGCCTGAGATGACTACCGTCCGTTCCTTCATTCCCGGTAATGCCGCTATACTTGTAAATTCCTCATCATATGTCAGCTCCGCGTAGATCTCGTCGGCTAAAACGATGACATCATGTTTTTTGGCAAACTCAGCAATCTCATTCAGCTCTTCCTTCGAATAAACCGAACCTGTCGGATTCGATGGTGAGCAGATGAGAATGGCCTTTGTTTTTTCAGTGACTGCCGCTTCAAAATCAGCAGCCGTTGCTTTAAATCCTTTGTCTGCCGTTGTATGAACGTGAACCGGGATACCGCCTGCCAAAGAAACAAGCGCATCATACGCCACAAAACACGGCTCAGGAATGATGACTTCCTCACCTGGATTCACAATGGCGCGGATCGCAATATCCAAAGCCTGACTTGCCCCCACTGTCACAATCAGCTCATTATCTGGCGAGTAGCTAAGATCAAACCTGTTGCTCAAATAACGGCCGATTTCCTCCCGCAATGAGTATAAACCCGCATTGGCCGTGTATGACGTATATCCTTGTTCAAGAGAGAGAATGCTTGCTTCGCGGACATTCCACGCGGTAACAAAATCAGGCTCGCCGACGCCTAAAGAAATGACGCCTTCCATCGTTGCCGCCAAATCAAAGAATTTGCGGATGCCGGATGGTTTTATTTGTTGTACATAGTCTGATAAATACGAAGTCATTTACGGTGACACCACGATTCTTTTGTCGTCGTCTCCTGTTTCAAACACTTTGCCGTCATGCTTGTATTTTTTCAGGATAAAATGGGTTGTCGTAGATACAACTGAATCAAGCGTTGAGAGTTTATCCGAAACAAAACGCGCTACGTCAGACATCGAATTGCCGCGAATCACGACAGACAAATCGTATACGCCTGACATCAGGTAAACTGATTCAACCTCTTGGAATCGGTAAATCCGTTCCGCCACTTCATCAAAACCGACGCCTCGCTTCGGCGTTACTTTGACGTCGATCATGGCCGTAACGCCCTCATGTCCGTCTACTTTTCGCCAATCAATCATAGCGGAATAATCGATAATAACCTTTTCTTTCTCCAGTTTGTCAATAATGGTTTTTACTTCATTTACAGGGATGCCCGCCATCTTTGCGATTGTTTCTAAATCGGCGCGGCTGTTTTCGTCTAAAATTTCTAATATTTCTGTTTCTTTTTCTGTCAATTTCATTTGATTCACACCTTTGCAATGTCAAGAAATCTCATGACATTATATCACGTTTTTTGACGAATGCTAAGAAAAAACGAGGAGAAACTTCCGCTAGAATTGACAATTTCAGGGCATAATACAACCATCAAAAAAAGGGAGTGACACAGAATGGAGGCGGTTTCACCAATAAGGCGGTTTACGGTCGATGGAGTCAATGTATACTACGAACATTATCAAAATCCTGGCAGGCAAACGCTGGTCTGCGTACACGGTTTTTTATCATCTGCATTCAGCTTCAGAAAAGTAATTCCTCTCCTTCGGGACAAGTACGACATCATCGCGCTTGATTTGCCTCCTTTCGGCCAATCTGAAAAATCAAGAACGTTTATCTATACCTATCAAAACCTTGCTAAGCTTGTCATTGGGATTTTGGAGCACTTGCAAGTGAAACAGGCTGTGCTTGTCGGGCATTCTATGGGCGGGCAGATATCGCTGTCTGCTGCTCTCCAAAAACCTGAGCTTTTTTCAAAGGTTGTGCTGCTTTGCAGTTCAGGGTATTTAAAACGTTCACACCCGACGATCATTTTCGGGACCCATATCCCGTATTTTCATCTTTACATCAAACGCTGGCTCTCGAAAGAAGGCGTGATGAAAAATTTATTAAATGTGGTGCATGACAAATCGCTGATTGATGAGGAGATGATTGACGGCTATGGCAGACCGTTTCAGGACGAGCAGATTTTCAAAGCCATGACAAGGTTTATCCGCCACAGAGAAGGAGATTTAGAACCCGAGCAATTGAAGAAAATGAACAAGCCTGCTCTATTGATTTGGGGCGAGGAGGATCGAATTGTCCCAATGGAGATCGGTAAACGGCTGCACGCAGATTTGCCTAATTCCGTGCTGTACTCACTTGGCCAGACCGGACATCTGGTGCCTGAAGAACGCCCTGAACTTGTTTCTGAACACATTGCTCATTTTATCAATTAAAAAAACCGGTGCTGAACCGGTTTTTTTAAGGCGTGCAGGAGCTGCTGTTTTTAATGAATAAAAGCTGGCCAGCCACTTCCCGGCAGCTGTCGATCGGCAGCGTTTGTTCAAAAGAAGTTTCAAATATTTGCTGAATGCTTTTCGCCAGCACGTCGGGATCGTCTTCATCATAGACTGCCTGCACGACATCAACAGACTCCGTTTCGTAAAACTCTTCTCCATATTTAAACGGGTCCCATTTGGCAATGATCTTAATCATTTCCCTGACCGCTTGACTTTCTTCCATATTCATCACCGCTTATAATAAAATTTGCAGTTCTATCTTATCATAGTGAAGCTTAGAAGAATAAACATACATGAGGGGGTAACAGAATGAACTTTGATAAACGAGAAGAACGCCTTGGCACCCAATCTGTCAAATGGGACAAAACAGGCGAATTATTTGGCGTGACAGACGCACTCCCGATGTGGGTGGCGGATATGGATTTTCGCGCCCCGGAAGCGATAATTGAAGCGTTAAAAGAGCGTCTTGACCACGGTATTTTTGGTTATACAACTCCAGATCAAAAAACGAAGGATGCTGTGTGCGGATGGATGCAAAACAGGCACGGCTGGAAGGTGAATCCGGAAAGCATCACATTCAGCCCCGGCGTTGTAACAGCTTTGAGCATGGCGGTACAAGCTTTTACGGAGCCTGGCGATCAAGTAGTTGTTCAGCCTCCAGTTTATACGCCTTTTTACCATATGGTGGAGAAAAACGGCCGGCACATTTTACATAATCCGCTGCTAGAAAAAGACGGCGCATATGCAATGGATTTTGAAGATTTGGAGACGAAGCTTCGTGACCCAAGCGTTACATTGTTTATTTTATGCAATCCTCATAACCCTTCTGGGCGTTCATGGGGCCGGGAAGATTTACTAAAGCTAGGCGAATTGTGTCTTGAGCATGGCGTCACAGTTGTATCGGATGAAATCCATTCCGATTTAATGCTGTACGGACACAAACACACACCGTTCGCTTCGCTCTCTGACGATTTCGCTGATATTTCTGTGACATGTGCTGCTCCAAGCAAAACATTTAATATCGCCGGATTGCAGGCTTCAGCGATCATTATTCCGGATCGCCTGAAGCGCGCCAAGTTTTCCGCAAGCCTTCAGCGAAATGGTTTAGGCGGACTGAACTCGTTTGCCGTCACTGCAATCGAAGCCGCGTATTCAAAAGGGGGACCGTGGCTTGATGAATTGATCTCTTACATTGAGAAAAACATGAACGAAGCGGAAGCCTTTTTGAGCACCGAGTTGCCAAAGGTCAAAATGATGAAGCCGGATGCATCATACTTGATTTGGCTCGACTTCAGCGCTTACGGCTTGTCCGATACAGAGCTTCAGCAAAGAATGCTAAAAAAAGGAAAAGTTATTTTAGAGCCCGGGACGAAATACGGGCCTGGCGGAGAAGGATTTATGCGCCTGAACGCGGGATGCTCTCTTGCAACCCTGCAGGACGGCCTGCGCCGCATCAAAGCCGCATTATCGTAAATATAGCTGTAAACGCCTTTACGTCTTCATTTGTAAAGGCGTTCTTAATAAAGGAATTTTATATTTTACTTCTAATATTTAGTGTTATAATAGATTCATATTTTATACGAAAGGATTTCACACGAATGGAAATTCTAAAAGACTATCTTCTGCATATCTGCTTTATTTTGTTTCCTATTCTTCTTTACCAAGTGTTTTGGCTTGGAAAACCTGCGATTCTTGTGCCAAAAATAAACAGCGGTTTGGTCACGCTCTTCGCCTGCGGCGCCTCCGTTTTATGCATTATTTTCCCGATTCATGAAATGGACTACATACAATACGGCCTTCAGATGATTCCCGTTATCATTTGTTTATTTTACATTAGTACCGCTTCCGGACTTACAGTCGCCGCATCTGTCCTATGTTTTGAACTGCTTTTTTACGAACCTTCCGCAATATTTGTTTTCACTTTGCTGCCTTTTCTTATCATTATCCCAATCTTATTTCAGAAAAAATGGCCATTCATGTCCAAAGCGAAAAAACTGCTGCTGTCTTTATTGATCAGCTGCGTGGAGATTTTCCTATTTTTCGCCTCAAGCTGGATTCTTTCCGCCTTGAATATTTTAAATTTTCAAAAATCAGGAATTTTCGTTTACGAGGCGGCAATCTCAGGGCTTTTCCGCTCCAGTGTTCTTCTATTAAGCATCTATATTATCGAAAGCATCGCCGAAAATATCGCCCTGCGCTCACAGCTTATCCATTCTGAAAAAATGACGATTGTGAGTGAACTGGCAGCGAGCGTCGCTCATGAGGTCAGGAATCCGCTGACAGTTGTCCGCGGGTTTGTCCAGCTGCTTTTTAATGACGAAACCCTACAAAACAAGTCGAGTGCGGATTACAAAAAGCTTGTACTGTCAGAGCTTGACCGGGCGCAAGGCATTATTACAAACTATCTCGATATGGCCAAACAGCAATTATACGAAAAAGAGGTTTTTGACCTATCAGCCCTTATCAAAGAGACAAGCTCCCTTATGGTGTCGTACGCCAATTACAAGTCAGTAACCGTCGAGGCTGAAACAGAACCGGACCTTTTGATATACGGAGACGCAACAAAGCTGAAGCAGGCTGTCATCAACCTGATGAAAAACAGTATTGAAGCGGTTCCTCACGGGAAGGGGATGATCCACATATCAGCCAAAAGAAACGGCCATACGATCATGATTAACATCACTGACAATGGGGTCGGGATGACAGACCATCAAATGCAAAAACTCGGCGAACCTTATTATTCCTTAAAAACGAACGGAACGGGACTCGGCCTCACCGTAACCTTTTCCATTATTGAACATCATCACGGGACCATTTCATTTAACAGCAGCTTCCAAAAAGGCACTACGGTGACCATTAAGCTTCCCGCTGATCTTCCTCACTAGCAAATCTATTGGAACTTTAATAGAATGAATGCGAGGTGATGACAGATGAGCACGTTTGAGACAGGCTCTATCGTTAAAGGATTTTACAAAACAGGTGTATACATAGGAGAAATCACGGCTTGCAGGCCGCAGCACTATTTAGTGAAAGTGAAAGCGGTTCTTACCCATCCCTCTCAAGGAGACCTTCATCATCCAAAACAGGCGGATGTGCCATTTTTCCATGAGAGAAAAGCGCTCGCATATGGTGAACAGACCAATATCCCCCACCATATGGTGAAGCCTTATGACGGTGAAGTGCCGGATTATACCGAATCTCTGCGGGAGGCGACAGCACAGCTGAGAGCCAAATTGAATGAGGATGGTTCGGAGTGGGCAAAACGCTCCCTTCATAATCTGGACATTTTAGAAAAAGAATATTTTAACCTGCCATAACCCAGTCTGACAAAAGATTGGGTTTTTCACGTCGCGCGCTTGAACAGTTCGGTTAAATCGATTCTTTCGCCGATTGTGGGCGGTTTTGGCTTTTCGAGATACTGCTTATCCTGCTCAACAAGCTTAAAAAGTTTATATGCTGTGAGAGCATCATCAAGCGCTTTATGATGGGTGCCGGTTCCGGAATCTCCATACTCTTCGGCAGCTTTCCATAAACCCGTCAATGTCCGGTCTCCAAAAAAGTTTTTGTATTCAAGCGATAAATCTCTCATTTCTCCCTTAAACGGGAAAGGGATATGGTTAAACATACAGTTTTGTTTCAGCACTTTCATATCCATGTTTCCCCACGTAATAATTGTGCTGTTTTTCTCAGGATCCAGCTCGTTTAGTTTACGGATGAAATCCTCGAATCTCATTCCTTCGTCAACCTGTTTTTGGGTTATTTTTAAAAATGATTTGCAGCGTTTCGTAAGCTTCGGGAACTTTTTCGGTCTAACATAGCTAGAAAACGTCTCAACCACTTCATCATCAATCGACTTTACAATCCCGGCTTCAATGATTTCCGGGAAGAAGTTTTGAGGACTGTACTTTCCATCGGGCATTGTAAATTCGAAATCAATAATGAGTAAGCTGTTTGTCGTCACCTTTTTACACCTGCCTTTCCTCCGATCAGAAAATGCTATCTTTATAGTATATCAATTCCCCTTCTCGACATTTCTTCATTTTCTAAAAATAATGAATTTTCCCAGCCGCTTCGTTTCTTTTAAATTGTGAATCGTTTCTTTATAATTAGTAAGGAACCCGAAATAATAAGAAGGTGATGTTATTTCTATCCGTAAGAAAAACTTTGTCATTGTGTGGCTGGCGAACTTTTTTGTCTCCGCTAGCACAACGATGATCGTTCCTTTTCTCTCCTTATACATTGAGACGCTCAGCTCTTTTTCAAACGGCTTTGTGCAAAGGTGGAGCGGCTATGTGTTCGGCATTACATTTCTCATGGCGTTTTTGGTATCCCCGTTTTGGGGACGGTTCGGAGACAAACGCGGATACAAGAAAATCCTTATGGCAACCGGAACGGGCATTGCCCTCAGCATTTTCTTCATAGGCTTTGTTACATCGGTGTACCAATTGTTTTTTCTGCGTATGGCAATGGGTCTTGTAACCGGATTCATCCCGACATCTCTTGCGATGATTTCGGCACAGACTCCGAAGAGCTCAGCCGGCAAAACACTTGGCACGCTGCAAATGGGGCAAGTGTCCGGAAGCTTGTTCGGCCCGCTTTTGGGAGGCATGCTTGCTGATCATTTCGGCTTTACGTATACCTTTTTTATCACATCCTTTGTGATTTTCTCGTCTGTTCTTCTCGTGTTATTTGGTGTCAAAGAAAAGCCTCTTGCAGAGAAAACAGCCAAACGTACGTCATACTCGAGAAAAGAAGTGCTCTCCTATATTTTTCACCATCCGGCGCTGTGGGTCATGATGCTGTTAACCATGCTGATTCAAACAGGCAATTTCAGTATCCAGCCCCTGCTCGCTTTATATGTAAATGAGCTGCACGGGCCTGTCAATCTTGCCTTTTTCTCCGGCATGGCATTTTCAGCAACGGGGCTCGGAAGTTTGCTGCTGGCTAGAAAATGGGGTGATCTGGGCGACCGCTACGGCCACCGCCGCATTTTAATCGGACTTTTGCTCGCCGCCTCTTTCTTTTTTATTCCGCAGGCGCTCGCGTCCTCACTCAGCGTGCTCCTTGTTTTCAGATTTTTATTCGGAATGGCGATGGGCGGTTTGCTGCCATGCATTACGGCAGCGATCCGCGTTCAGGCTCCCGGCAGCATTCAGGGTGAAGTTCTCGGCTACAATGTCAGCTTTCGCTTTTTAGGAAACGTGCTCGGGCCTCTGCTCGGCGGAATCATATCGAGCCATTTTACCATTTCGGCCACCTTTTACGTCACGGCGTTTCTCTTTTTCGCCGGCGCCTGCATGCTTTGGATCATGCAGAAACTTCGGAAAGATTCTTATGCCAAAGCAAGCTGATTCCGAGAAAAAACTGAGGAATCTTCTAAATTTAACCTTCTCGTAATCTCAAAAGAATGGTACGATATGGCTAGAATTTAGGAGAAAAGAGAGTGACCATGTTACGAAAAATAATCGGATGGATTTTGCTCCTTTGCATAATCCCATTGTTTGCATTTACAGTTATCGCTTCCGGAAAAGAAGTAAAACAAATGAAGTCCCTGGATCAGGTGCTTGATAAAAATATTGATCTGAAAGATATCAGCCTTGTTCAGAACAGCTACATGTATGACAGGGACGGCTCCCTTGTCTCGGAAATCGTTAGCGACCACGAAAACCGTGTGCTCGTTCCATTTAACAAGATTCCCGAGGAAGTCAAACAGATTTTCTTAACATCTGAGGACCGCCATTTTTACGAGCATAAAGGCTTTGACTTTATGGGAATGGTGCGGGCTACTGCTTCTAACGTAAAAGACAAGAAAATTGACCAGGGTGCCAGCACCATCACACAGCAGCTTTCAAGAAACTTGTATTTGAGCCACGAACGCTCCTTCAGCCGCAAGCTGACAGAGCTCGCGTATTCCTATCAGCTGGAGAAAAAATATACAAAAAATGAAATTCTTGAAGCTTACTTAAATACCATTTATTTCAACAATGGTGTTTACGGCGTCGGTTCAGCGGCTCAATTCTATTTCAGCAAACCGCTGAAATCTCTCACAGTGGGAGAAATGGCTTTTATCTGTGCTATACCTAATAACCCTACATTATATGATCCTCTCAAGCATTTTGACTACACGAAAAGCCGTCAAGAACGTTTGCTTAAAGGGCTAAAAGATGCCGGGGTCATTACGGACAAAGAGCTGAAAAAAGCCGTAAAACAAAAAATCAAACTGGATGTTGAAAAAAGAGAAGACAAATATCCTGACTACGTTTCCTACGTCAATGATGAATTCACTCAGCTGGTGTCTGAATCAGAAGGCTTTGATAAACGCCTTCAAAAAGCGTCAGGAAAACAAAAAGAAAAGATCGAGAACGAGCTGTCCGCAAGAGTCAGCACGCTGATGAAAGACGGAGTGAAAATTTATACTGCACTTGATCCGTACATGCAAAATCAAGTTGTGGCACAAATGAATTCCAAGCTCCCGTATGCGGACGTACAGGGCGGAGCGGCTGTGATTAATCACCAGACGCATCAAATCATCGCTCTATCCGGCGGGAAAAACTATCAAAAATATGACTTTAACCGCGCCTACCAGGCGTACAGGCAGCCGGGGTCATCCATTAAGCCGCTTCTTGATTACGGCCCTTATATTGAACAGACCGGCGCGACAGCAAGCAGCACCATTGATGCCAGCAAGTTTTGCAGCAAAGACTACTGTCCGCAAAACTACAATAACCGCACTTACGGCACAGTGACGCTTGATACGGCGTTTAAAAATTCATATAATACCCCGGCTATTAGAATGCTCGACCGCGTCGGCATCCAAAAGGCATTCAGTTATATTGAGCCGTATCATTTTGCCAAACTTGTCGACAGTGACTATCTTCTTCCGGCGGCGCTTGGCGGATTTACAAACGGCATGACGCCTCTTGAGATGACAAAGGCTTATACGACATTCGGCAACAGCGGAAGCTATACGCCGAGCCATGCGATTACAAAGGTGACAGACCTAAAAGGAAAAACGCTTTATAAATGGAATGATAAAGCGACTCAAATATTCAGCGTCCGCACGAACATGCAGCTGAAAAAACTGATGTCTTCCGTTGTGAAAAGCGGAACAGGGAAAAAAGCATATTTCAATGCGCCTTACATCGGCGGTAAAACCGGAACATCAAATGATTATCACGATATGTGGTTTGTCGGCCTGACTGATACGTATACAATGGGTGTCTGGGTCGGAAAGGACACACCGACCAGCGTTGAATATCTTCACAGCATCAGCCCTCAGCTTTCCATCTGGAAAGGAACGCTGCAAGCGGCTTATTAAAGGATCGGAGGGGATATGGGATGACTTCAGAACAAATTCCAAATCGCGTTTTGCTGTTTGACGGTGTATGCAATTTATGCAATGGCGCCGTGCAATTTATCATTAAACGTGATCCGGACGGATTGATTTCTTTCACATCGCTGCAGTCGGAAACAGGACAGAGCCTGCTGAAAAAAAGCGGGCTTCCGACTGATCGGTTTGACAGCTTTGTCTTTATTGAAGACGGCCAAGTGTACACAAAGTCAACTGCAGCCATTAAGGTTTTCAGGCATCTGCGAGGCCCATGGCGGCTCTTCGTCCTGTTTTTCGCAGTGCCGAAGCCTGTCAGAGATATGGTCTATTCTTTCATTGCCAACAACCGCTATAAGTGGTTTGGCAAAAAAAATGAATGTATGCTCCCCTCCCCTTCTATTAAAAAAAGATTTTTACCGTAAATAAAAAATGGCTAGAAAGCTAGCCATCACAGATTGTTGACAAAATCCTAAAACGGCTTCGTTTTAGGATTTTGTCATCTTTTCAGCATGATTGAAAACTTTTGAAGTCGATGAAGAGCGAGCATTGGATGTAAAACGGCGGAAACCAGAGAATCTAGCCGCCGTTTTATTGCGTATAGAGCACGAAGCGCAAATCTGACCACCAAACGCTGAAATGGCTAGCTTACACAGGTAAGCTAGCCATTATGCTATTATAAAGCTTGATAAATATGAACAGAATACCGATAACAAAGGTAAACCAAAACAGCAGTTCCAATAGAATGAATCCAACTAATGACATGAGAGAAAGCGTCGAATAAATCCGGTATACGGTAAACACAAAGTAAGCGAGCGTGACGACCGCAAACCAGATCACAATCCAAATGACATTTTGCAAGAGCACAAAGGATAAAATCCCGCCGCCCAAATAAATCATGGAACCCATTCTGAGTTTTTTCAGGTTGTTCCCTTCCGGATCATTAGCAAAAAACAGCAATGACAGCTCGGTCACGGTATTTGCAATTAATTTCAGAGCGGACAGAACCATAAAATATAAAAGTGCAAAGGCAGCAAATAACGCAAGCCTGATTCCTTTCTCTGAAAAATAATCGAGCATTCCATCATACATTCCAAATGAAGACAGCATCTTCAACGCATAAAGTGAAGTTGAGATGGATAAGGACGAACTAAAAAGCAGGATCGCAATCAGCGGAAAATATCCTGTCAAATAAGTATTTTTCATATAAAAAAGTCCCTTTCTATAATCTACCTCATTTATTATGGAGGACTTAAAACACATTGACAAGATAAATTATTCCATTTTTTCTCCTTTTTACGAATTACGGTCCCAAATCTTCACAAAGCAGCATTTTGAGAGTAAAGTAGTACGCAGGAATCATAAAACGTAAGGAAGTTTTATATGAAAAAAACATTAAAACTGCAAACCAGACTCACCATATTTGTTTGTATCGTTGTATTAATCGCATTGCTCATTACGTTTTTTACAGTCGGTGCCCAAACCACCAAACGAATTAGAGATCAGGAAAAGGCCACTGCGCTGCAGACTGCTGAAATGGTAGCTGAGGCGCCGATGACAGCCGCTGCTTTAGAAAACGGAAAAAAACAAAAGGAACTGCAGAGCTACACAAAGCGGGTTCAGAAAATTACCGGCACGGAATTTGTTGTCGTCATGGATATGAACGGTATCCGCAAAACTCATCCCGACCCGAGCAAAATCGGAAAAAAATTCAGAGGCGGTGATGAGTCCGAGGTATTAAAAGGGCATGTCCATATCAGCACAGCCTCTGGCACGCTCGGGAAATCGCAGAGAGCGTTCGTCCCTGTCTACGCGGAGAATGGAAAACAAGTCGGTGCAGTCGCGGTCGGCATCACCGTAAATGAAATTGATGAAGTGATCAGCCATAGCTTACGGCCGCTTTACTTTATTATTTGCGTCAGCATCTTCGTCGGTGTGATCGGAGCCGTTATCGTCGCCCGTACGGTGAAAAATATCATGTACGGACTTGAACCTTATGAGATTGCGACTCTGCTTGAAGAACGGAGCGCGATGCTGGAATCGACGAAGGAAGGAATACTCGCTGTTGATGAACATGGCAAAATTAAACTTGCCAACGCGGAAGCAAAACGCCTATTCGTCAAAATAGGCATCAACACAAATCCCATTGATCAGGATGTAGATGACATCTTGCCGAAAAGCCGCTTGAAAAAGGTCATTGAGACAAAAAAACCTCTTCAAGACAGAGACGTCCGCATTAACGGGCTGGAGCTTGTGTTTAATGAAGTTCCTATCCAGCTGAAAGGACAAACTGTCGGAGCGATTGCAACATTCCGCGACAAGACCGAGGTAAAACATTTAGCTGAACAGCTTTCCGGTGTTAAAATGTATGCAAACGCACTGAGAGCGCAGTCTCATGAATTTATGAACAAACTGCATGTGATATTAGGTCTCGTCCAGCTGAAAGAGTATGATGATCTTGGAGATTATATTAAAGATATAGCCATACAGCAAAAATCAGAAACAAGTGAAATTATAAATGATGTCAAAAGCTCCGTACTGGCCGGTTTTCTGCTCGGAAAGCAAAGCTTTATACGTGAGCAGGGCGCAAATCTTGATATTGAATGCAACGGTGTCATCCCGAACGCGGCAGACCCTTCTGTCATCCATGAACTTATTACAATCATCGGAAATCTCATCAACAATGGCTTAGACGCCGTTGCCGATATGCCGAAAAAACAAATCACCATGTCCATGCGCTTCCATAACAGCATACTTGATATTGAAATTACCGATACTGGAGCAGGCATGTCCGAAGAAGACCAAGCCAAAGTATTTGAACAAGGCTATTCAACAAAGGGCAAAAACCGGGGATTCGGCCTTTATTTCACACAGCAAAGCATCGAAAATTTAAAAGGCCAAATGATCCTCACAAGCGAAAAGAATGAAGGAACGACATTCAGTATTCGCATCCCGTACGAACCGAAGGAGGAAAATCATGATTAATGTACTAATAGTTGAAGATGACCCCATGGTGGGTGAATTAAATAAACGATACTTAAGCCAAATAGATGGCTTTCAGCTGAAAGGCATCGCTTCTTCCTTTCAAAGCGCTCTGCATATTTTAGGCGAGCATCATATCGACCTCATTTTGCTTGATATTTATATGCCGGGAAAAAACGGGCTGGAACTGCTGACGGAATTGAGAGCCCAAAATGAAGCGGTTGACGTGATTGTCATCTCAGCGGCCAGCGAGCTTGACGTGATCAAGAAAACACTTCGGTACGGAGCTGTTGATTATTTAATCAAACCGTTTGAATTTGAACGATTCCAAACGGCTCTGTCTGATTACAGACGAAAACAAAAGGTGTATTCTACCCATCGCAACATGAGCCAAAAAGAACTGGACGCCGAGCTTTTTCAAAAGAAAGAAGCAACAGAAAAAGTGCAGCTTCCTAAAGGCCTGACAAAAAGCACGCTGAAGCTGATCTGGTCCAGTATCCAGTCATTTGAAAATGAATCTTTTACAACAGAAGACTTGGCAAAGCACACAGAAATCTCTCAAGTATCCATACGAAAATACTTAAAGTTTCTTGAAGATATACAGGTTCTGAATGTAGAAATGGCGTACGGAACGATCGGAAGACCAGTGTTTCAATACAACGTCAACAACAGTAACCTTAACGGAATAAAGCAATATCTATAAGAAAACGCACTGCTTGCTCTGAGCAGTGCGTTTTTCTGTCATATCTCTTGCTAAGATGCTTGATTCTATTGTTGATAAGTTATACAAGAATAACAAAGGGCCTTTCACATTTTTAAGTAAACAATTCTAAAAATAGATACTTTTTTAAAAAATTATGCGAAATTCTATTTATTTCTTATTAGTTAAATGATAAATTATGATTGGTTAGTTGATCCCGAAAAACTAAGTCATAAGTCTTACTTCAGAAAACGATGTCACGGTTTTCCGCCCGGAACGCCTTCCGCATCCTTCTCTTCCCCGCCTTTCGAAGGAAATACTCACACCACGCTTATTCAGGGAAGAATAGAACTGTCTCAGCGCATTCCATTTGTTATTATCAGAAAATTTTATCGATTCTAAGAAATTGTTCAGGACAGCCCATCACATGACTGGCCGGATCAGCTTTGAACCAAATTTTTCTGGGGGGTTATATCTTGAATAAACGAAAAATCGGATTGGCGATGTCACTTGTGATCGCAGCAGGCACCATATTAGGAGCATGCGGAAACAGCGAAAAAAGCAGCGGCTCAGGCGAAGGCAAAAACAAATTCAGTGTGGCGATGGTTACTGACGTAGGCGGAGTGGATGACAAATCCTTCAACCAATCAGCCTGGGAAGGCATCCAAGCCTTCGGGAAAGAGAATGGGCTGAAAAAAGGCAAAAACGGTTACGACTATCTTCAATCCAAATCAGATGCAGACTATACAACGAACTTAAATAAATTGGCGCGTGAGAATTTTGACTTAATTTACGGCGTCGGCTACTTAATGGAGGATTCAATCAGCGAAATTGCTGACCAGCGCAAAAATACAAACTTTGCGATTATAGATGCTGTTGTCGATAAAGACAACGTCGCAAGTATTACGTTTAAAGAGCAGGAAGGCTCATTTCTCGTCGGAGTGGCCGCAGCCCTATCAAGCAAATCAGGAAAAATCGGCTTTGTAGGCGGCATGGAATCAGAGTTAATCAAAAAATTCGAGGTCGGCTTCCGTGCCGGCGTGCAAGCAGTTAACCCTAAAGCCGTTGTAGAAGTGAAATACGCAGGAGGTTTCGATAAAGCCGATGTCGGCAAAGCAACCGCCGAAAGCATGTATAAATCAGGCGTAGATGTTATTTATCACTCTGCGGGCGCCACTGGCACAGGCGTCTTTACTGAAGCGAAAAACCTGAAGAAAGAAGATCCAAAACGCGATGTCTGGGTCATCGGTGTCGATAAAGACCAATACGCAGAAGGCCAGGTAGAAGGAACAGATGATAACGTCACCCTCACTTCCATGGTGAAAAAAGTAGATACAGTCGTTGAAGATGTAACGAAAAAAGCGAGTGACGGAAAGTTCCCGGGCGGCGAAACACTTACCTACGGGCTTGATCAAGACGGAGTCGGCATTTCTCCATCTAAACAAAATCTATCGGATGATGTGATCAAAGCGGTCGATAAATGGAAGAAAAAAATCATCGACGGATTGGAAGTCCCGGCAACTGAGAAAGAGCTGAAAACCTTCAAAGCTGAATAAGAATCGCAGGGATAAGGAGATCGAGCCCTTATCCCTTGTTTTTCTTTTATTTTGAAATAAAGGAGCGGTCAATCAATGGAATATGTCATTGAAATGCTCAATATCCGCAAGGCGTTTCCAGGTATCGTCGCCAATGACAATATCAATCTTCAAGTCAAAAAAGGCGAAATACACGCGTTGCTCGGTGAAAACGGAGCGGGGAAATCAACATTGATGAATGTCCTTTTCGGGCTGTATCAGCCGGAGCGGGGTGAAATTCGGGTGCGCGGCGAGAAGGTGCACATCAACAGCCCGAACAAAGCGAATGGCCTTGGAATTGGAATGGTGCACCAGCACTTTATGCTTGTTGACACCTTTACAGTTGCTGAAAATATTATTCTCGGGAAGGAGCCAAAGAAGTTTGGCAGAATTGACCGGAAGCGTGCTGGCCAAGAGGTGCAGGACATTTCCGATCGATACGGCCTGCAGATCCATCCTGAAGCAAAAGCAGCTGACATATCAGTCGGTATGCAGCAGCGCGCAGAAATATTAAAAACCCTCTACCGCGGTGCCGACATTCTGATTTTTGATGAACCGACGGCTGTTTTGACGCCTCATGAAATTAAGGAACTGATGCAAATTATGAAGAACCTGGTCAAAGAAGGGAAGTCCATCATCTTAATCACTCATAAGCTGAAAGAGATTATGGAGATTTGTGACCGCGTTACGGTTATCCGTAAAGGAAAAGGCATCAAAACCCTTGATGTCCGTGATACAAACCAAGACGAACTCGCCAGTCTAATGGTCGGCCGCGAGGTATCGTTCAAAACTGAAAAGAGAGCTGCTCAGCCGGGAGCAGAAGTGCTTGCGATTGACGGCATAACTGTAAAGGATACCCGCGGAATAGAGACAGTCAGAGATTTGTCTCTTTCTGTCAAAGCGGGAGAAATAGTCGGCATAGCAGGCGTCGACGGAAACGGGCAATCAGAGCTGATCGAAGCGGTGACAGGACTCCGCAAAACAGATTCAGGAACAATCACCTTAAACGGAAAACAGATCCAAAACCTGACGCCAAGAAAAATCACTGAATCCGGGATCGGGCATATTCCTCAGGATCGCCATAAACACGGTCTCGTCCTTGATTTTCCAATCGGAGAGAATATCCTGCTGCAAAGCTATTACAAAAAGCCGTATTCAGCATTGGGCGTTTTACATAAAGGCGAAATGTACAAAAAAGCACGCAGCCTGATCACTGAGTACGACGTCAGAACGCCGGATGAATATACACACGCTCGGGCATTGTCAGGCGGAAACCAGCAAAAAGCGATTATCGGGCGGGAAGTAGACCGAAATCCTGATTTATTAATTGCCGCCCAGCCGACTCGCGGCCTTGATGTCGGAGCGATTGAATTTGTCCATAAAAAGCTCATTGAGCAGCGTGATGCCGGGAAAGCCGTTCTTCTCCTCTCGTTTGAGCTTGAAGAAATTATGAATCTCAGTGACAGAATCGCCGTTATTTTTGAAGGACGCATTATCGCCAGCGTTAATCCGCAGGACACCACTGAACAGGAGCTTGGTCTCTTGATGGCAGGAAGCACGCAAAAGGAAGCGGGGAAAGCAAATGGTTAAACAACTCTCTCATTTACTCGTGCCGCTCATCGCAATCATCCTTGGTCTTGCGGCCGGCGCGTTGATTATGCTTGTGAGCGGCTACAGTGTGGCCAGCGGATATTCGGCTTTGTGGAATGGGATATTCGGAGAAATCTATTATGTCGGAGAAACAATCCGGCAAATTACGCCTTATATTTTATCCGGATTGGCTGTCGCCTTTGCATTCCGAACCGGACTCTTTAATATCGGCGTCGAGGGCCAGCTGCTCGTCGGCTGGACAGCAGCGGTTTGGGTCGGTACGGCGTTTGACGGACCGGCATATATTCACTTGCCGCTCGCATTGATTACAGCGGCAGCTGCAGGAGGATTATGGGGGTTTATTCCCGGCATTTTGAAAGCGCGATTTTACGTTCATGAAGTCATTGTCACCATTATGATGAATTATATCGCGCTGCACATGACCAATTACATCATTTCAAACGTCTTGACAGATCATCAGGACAAGACGGGGAAAATTCACGAATCCGCCTCCCTCCGCTCTCCTTTTCTTGAACAGATCACCGATTACTCACGGCTGCATTTGGGAATCATCGTTGCCCTTCTCGCAGCAGTTATCATGTGGTTTATCATCAACAAAACTACAAAGGGATTTGAGCTCCGGGCGGTCGGGTTTAACCAGCACGCTTCCCAGTATGCCGGCATGAGCGTGCGGAAGAATATCATGACCTCCATGCTTATCTCCGGCGCTTTTGCAGGCCTTGCCGGAGCCATGGAGGGCCTAGGAACATTCGAATACGCAGCAGTGAAAGGCGCATTTACCGGCGTAGGCTTTGACGGTATCGCTGTCGCTCTTCTCGGGGGAAACACAGCCGTCGGCGTTGTACTGGCAGCATGCCTGCTTGGCGGGCTGAAAATCGGCGCATTAAATATGCCGATTGAATCAGGCGTTCCATCAGAGGTCGTTGATATTGTGATTGCCATTATTATTCTGTTTGTGGCTTCAAGCTATGCGATTCGTTTCGTCATGGGCAAATTGAAGAAAAAGGGGGCGAACTAAGTGGACATTGTGCAGATTTTATCTATCATTGTCCCTGCCACACTCGTCTATGCGGCCCCGCTTATTTTAACTGCTCTCGGCGGCGTGTTTTCCGAGAGATCAGGTGTGGTGAATATCGGCTTAGAAGGCCTCATGATTATCGGGGCGTTCACCAGCGTGTTATTTAATTTATTTTTTGGTCCGGAATTAGGTGCCGCCGCACCTTGGCTTTCGCTCCTTGCCGCCATGGCAGCAGGCGCCCTGTTTTCACTGATTCACGCGGCAGCGGCGATTTCGTTTCGCGCCGACCAGACAGTCAGCGGTGTCGCCATTAACATGCTGGCGCTCGGGGCAACTTTATTCATCGTCAAACTGATCTACGGCAAAGCGCAGACAGACAAAATTCCAGAGCCTTTTTATAAGACGAAAATCCCCGGTTTGGGCGATATTCCCGTCTTGGGAAAGATCTTCTTTTCGGATGTCTATTATACGTCTATTCTTGCAATAGCACTTGCCTTTATTTCCTGGTTTATCTTGTTCAAAACGCCGTTCGGCCTTCGTATCCGTTCTGTCGGAGAGCATCCGATGGCGGCCGATACGATGGGAATCAACGTATATAAAATGCGCTACATCGGCGTGATGATCAGCGGATTGTTCGGCGGTCTCGGCGGCGGCGTATATGCCTCCACAATTGCGCTTGATTTCACGCACTCTACCATCTCCGGGCAAGGCTTTATCGCCCTGGCAGCGCTTGTATTCGGAAAATGGCATCCAATCGGAGCACTGGGGGCCGCCCTGTTTTTCGGATTCGCCCAAAGCTTAAGCATCATTGGATCGCTGCTCCCTCTTTTTAAAGACATACCAAATGTGTATATGCTGATGGCTCCTTATGTCTTAACGATTCTCGCTTTAACCGGCTTTATCGGGCGGGCAGATGCGCCAAAAGCCAATGGCGTGCCTTATATTAAAGGAAAAAGATAAAACATTCCCCCCTGGGAAGACGATTCTCAGGGATTTTTTTCTAATCCAAAAGACCCCCTTAATTTAATTGTTTATTAGTTTTTTAACTTAAAAAAATATGAAGTGTTAACGCTTTCTTGTAGACTGTAACAAACAATACATGGGGGTGTATGACATGGGAGCAATTCCAAAAACGGGGACAATTTCACCTGAGCAAAAAGACTCACAGGAGAAAAACCTGTTTCAAAAAATCTGGTCTTGGGAAATCGGTGTGATTCCTCTGCCATTATACACGGTATTAGCTGTTATTATTATTCTTGCAGCCTATTACAATGAGCTGCCGGCAAATATGCTTGGCGGGTTTGCCATCATTATGATTCTTGGTGTGTTTCTCGGAGACATAGGCCAACGCATACCGATATTGAAGGATATTGGCGGCCCTGCTATTTTATCTTTGTTTGTTCCTTCATTTTTAGTCTTTTACAATGTACTGAATTCAACATCTTTAGACGCTGTAACCAACTTGATGAAAACGTCTAACTTCCTTTATTTCTATATCGCTTGCCTTGTTGTGGGAAGTATCCTCGGTATGAACAGAATTGTTTTAATACAGGGGTTTATCAGAATGTTCGTTCCACTGGTTGCAGGAACGATCGCGGCCGTTGCAGCCGGCATCCTTGTCGGATTTATTTTTGGCTATAGTGCCTATGATTCCTTTTTCTTTGTTGTTGTCCCGATTATTGCCGGGGGAATAGGTGAAGGAATTTTGCCGCTTTCAATCGCCTATTCACAAATACTGGGCTCATCCGCTGATGTATTTGTGTCTCAGCTGGTCCCAGCCGCAATTATAGGAAACGTTTTTGCTATCATATGTGCAGCCTTAATGAAAAAGCTTGGCGATAAGCGTCCAGATCTAAATGGGAACGGACGTCTCGTAAAATCTAAAAAAGCAAATGAGATTTTCAATCAAAAAGAAGCCGAAGCAAAAATTGATTTTAAGCTAATGGGAGCAGGAGTTCTGCTCGCGTGTACATTCTTTATTTTTGGCGGGTTATTGGAGAAATTCATCTTCATCCCGGGCGCGATCTTAATGATTATTTCAGCTGCGGCTGTCAAGTATGCGAATATTCTTCCGAAAAAAATGGAGGAAGGCGCTTACCAGCTTTATAAGTTTATTTCTTCAAGCTTTACATGGCCGCTGATGGTCGGTCTCGGCATTCTCTTTATTCCGTTGGATGACGTAGCGTCTGTGATTTCTATTCCGTTTGTCATCATTTGTATTTCAGTTGTTATCGCGATGATTGGTTCTGGATATTTTGTAGGCAAGCTGATGAACATGTATCCGGTTGAATCCGCAATCGTTACCTGCTGCCACAGCGGCCTCGGCGGAACGGGTGATGTTGCCATTTTATCAGCATCAGGAAGAATGGGCCTTATGCCGTTCGCCCAAATTTCAACCCGTCTCGGCGGTGCAGGCACAGTTATTTGCGCGACAGTGTTGCTTCGTTTTTTCACTTCATAAACAGAAAGAGTTCCGTTTTATGCGGAACTCTTTTTTTATTTATTCACAATCCGAATATACTCTCGGGGACCAAACGGCAGATCCTTTGATTCCATCTCACTCATTCTGGCTGACAGGTGGTGCTCCAGTAAATACAGCTCCCACTCATCACTAGCCGCCACACCGCTACGCCCGTCATATTGATTCAACATGAATGCCCCTGCAAATACTGAGCAGAATAAACCTGAGCACATCACGACTTTTCTTTTCACATGACCAGCTCCTTTCCTTCAGCTTGATCAGGATTGATTTTAAATATACAAATAACCTCTTTTTTGTTAGACTTATTTTGAGGTCAAAAGAACTCATAAAAACCCATTACAGCAGTTCGAAGCGTGGCAGCTTGCAGAAAAGTGCGATATAATTTGGACTAGGTCGTTTGACCGTATATTTCATACATAGCGCATTTTTCAATTGAGAACGAGAAAAGGAGGTCTTATCTTTGCAGCTCTTACAACTTGCTATTTTATCGCCTTTTTTATTTGCTTTTATCATTCCCTTCTTGGCAAAATACGCAAAAAGAGTGCATACGGGCTGGTTTGTGTTGATCTTGCCCGTCTTGCTGTTTATATACTTTCTCCCAATGATCAGGATGACACAATCTGGAGAAACACTTCGATCGGTATTAGAGTGGATTCCGTCACTCGGCATTAACTTTACCGTTTATATAGACGGCCTCGGGTTATTATTCGCTTTACTGATCACAGGCATTGGCTCTTTGGTCACTCTTTACAGCATTTTTTATTTATCGAAAGAAAAAGAACAGCTTGGGCCCTTTTATGTCTACTTATTGATGTTCATGGGCGCCATGCTCGGCGTCGTTCTAGTAGACAATGTCATGGTTCTCTACATGTTCTGGGAGCTTACAAGCCTTTCATCCTTTTTGCTGATCGGCTATTGGTATAAGCGGGAAAAGTCGCGCTATGGCGCAGCCAAATCACTTTTGATTACGGTCAGCGGCGGGCTGTGCATGCTCGGCGGATTTATTCTCCTTTATTTGATAACGGATTCCTTCAGTATTAGAGAGATGGTTCATCAGGTTCAATTAATTGCCGGCCACGAATTGTTTATCCCGGCTATGATTCTCATTTTATTAGGGGCTTTTACGAAATCAGCGCAATTTCCTTTTTACATCTGGCTCCCTGACGCAATGGAAGCTCCGACGCCTGTCAGCGCTTATCTCCATTCAGCTACTATGGTAAAAGCCGGCATTTATGTGATTGCGAGATTCAGTCCTATTTTCGCCTTTTCAGCTCAGTGGTTCTGGATCGTGTCCCTCGTTGGCCTCTTTACAATGGTTTGGGGTTCATTCCATGCCGTGAAACAAACTGATTTAAAATCGATTTTGGCGTTTTCAACCGTCAGCCAGCTCGGCATGATCATCTCCATGCTCGGAGTCAGTGCTGCGGCCCTTCATTACGGCCATACAGAATATTATACAGTTGCCGCTATGGCTGCCATTTTCCATTTAATCAACCACGCAACCTTTAAAGGAAGCTTGTTTATGGCAGTCGGGATTATCGATCACGAAACAGGCACACGGGATATCCGGAAGCTAGGCGGCCTGATGGCAATTATGCCGATTACATTTACCATTTCCTTAATCGGGACATTTTCAATGGCCGGCCTACCGCCGTTTAACGGATTTTTGAGTAAAGAAATGTTTTTCACAAGCATGCTTCGCGTGACACATTTTGACCTGTTCAACGTGCAGACATGGGGCGTTCTGTTCCCTCTTTTCGCCTGGATCGGAAGTGTATTTACGTTTATCTACAGCATGAAATTGCTGTTTAAAACATTCAGAGGAAATTACCAGCCTGAGCAGCTTGAAAAACCGGCTCACGAGGCGCCTGTCGGCATGCTCGTACCACCGGTCATTCTTGTCGCTTTGGCTGTCAGTCTCTTCTTTTTCCCGAATATATTGTCGTACAGCTTGATAGAGCCTGCGATGAACTCAATCTATCCGACACTGCTTGACGGCCATGAGAAATTCCACGTTCACATTTCACAGTGGCATGGGGTTACAACGGAATTGCTCATGACTGCGGGTATTGTTGTGATCGGAACAATTGGTTATTTGTCGCTGAATAAGTGGAAGGGAATCTATAAACTGTTTCCCTCGAAACTCACACTCAACCGGTTATACGATAAGCTTTTGACTCTGATGGAGAAAGGCTCTTACCGGGTCACAAAACAATATATGACCGGGTTTTTAAGAGATTATTTGCTGTATATCTTCGCTGGTTTCATCATTCTGATAGGCGGAGCTTTTGCCATTAAAGGCGTATTTTCATTTAAAACGGAAGGCATGGCTAAAATCGGTGTATACGAAATCATTTTGACGCTTGTCATGATCAGCGCCACAGTGGCGACTGTTTTTGCTAGGTCAAGACTGACGGCGATCATTGCACTCGGCGTTGTCGGTTATACGCTTGCATTGTTTTTTGTCATTTTCAGAGCGCCGGACTTGGCATTGACTCAGCTCGTCATTGAAACGATTTCTGTGGCACTGTTTCTGCTTTGTTTCTACCATTTGCCGAAACTGAGGCTGAAAACAAAAACGCGAACGTTCCGGATGACGAATTTTATCATTTCTTTAGGCGTTGGTATTATCGTTACTCTGCTCGGTATCGCATCCTCAAGCCAGCGGACAAAAGACAGCATTGCGTCCTTCTTTGTCAAACACAGCCACGATCTCGGCGGAGGGGATAATGTCGTCAATGTCATTCTCGTTGATTTCAGGGGATTTGATACAATGTTTGAGATTACGGTATTAACGATAGCCGCTCTCGGCATTTACAGCATGATTAAAACAAAAGTAAAAGAGGAGGGGAAAAGCGGTGAATGAACAAAAAACAAATGACTTGATTCTTCAAACCGCGACAAAGCTTGTATCCTTTATCATTTTGCTTTTCTCTTTCTATTTATTTTTATCAGGGCATAACGCGCCCGGAGGAGGCTTTGTCGGCGGACTGATCACGTCCTCTTCCATCGTTCTCTTGCTCTTGGCATATGATTTAAAAACCGTGCGTTCCCTTTTGCCGGTCAATTTCATTTATGTCGCGGGAGCCGGCCTTCTGCTCGCTGTATTAACAGGCGTTGGCTCCTTTGTCTTCGGGGCTCCTTTTTTAACCCACACATTCGGATACTTTCAGCTGCCGATCCTTGGGAAAACGGAGCTCGCCACAGCGACGATATTTGATTTAGGCGTTTATCTTGTTGTCGTAGGCATAACGATGACCATTATTCAAACGATTGGAGAGGAAGAATAATGGAAATCTTAATGGCTGTATTAGCCGGTATTATTTTTATGGCTGCTACGTATTTGCTGCTGTCTAAAAGCCTGCTTCGCGTCATTATCGGAACAGCACTGTTAAGCCATGGCGTTCATTTAATGCTTTTGACTATGGGAGGATTAAAGAAAGGCGCCGCTCCGATTTTGAGCGAGCATGCCAAATCATTTGTCGATCCGCTTCCGCAAGCCCTGATTTTGACCGCAATTGTCATTTCTTTTGGCGTTACGTCATTCATCCTCGTCATGGCCTTTCGCGCTTATCAGGAATTGAAATCGGACGATATGGATCAAATGAGGGGAAATGATCAACATGAATAATTTTGTTATTTTGCCAATTCTGATCCCGCTTTTGTCGGCTATTCTTCTGATTTTCATGACGAAGAATCTTATGCTCATGAGAATCTTCAGCACGGCGGCATCGGCCATCGGGATTGTGATTAGCGGCATACTTGTACAGACTGTCTTCACAAAAGGTATCCAGACACTCAGCCTAGGCGGATGGAAAGCGCCGTACGGCATTGTGCTTGCCGCAGACCAATTCGCCAGCCTTCTCGTTCTCACAACAGCGGTCATCGGTTTATTGGTTGGGCTTTATTCCTTCCGTTCTGTCGGTGAAAAACGGGAGCGCTCCTTTTACTACTCCGGCGTTCAGTTCTTGCTTGCCGGCGTCAGCGGAGCGTTTTTAACAGGCGATTTATTTAATATGTACGTATTTTTTGAGCTTCTGCTTATTGCTTCCTATATGCTGATTGTATTAGGCGGCACAAAAATTCAGCTGCGGGAATCCCTTAAATATATTGTGTTTAATATCGTATCGTCTGCCCTGTTTGTCATAGGGGTCGGCTTTTTATACGCTGTAACCGGCACGTTAAACATGGCGGATCTTAGCGTGAAAATCAGCGAAACAGGACAAACCGGGCTGATCACTGTGATTGGTGTCCTGCTGCTTTTGGTATTTGGCATGAAAGGCGGAATCTTCCCCCTCTACTTTTGGCTTCCAGGCTCTTATTACGCGCCACCGGCAGCAATCTCCGCGTTGTTCGGCGCTTTGCTGACAAAAGTCGGGTTATATGCGATTGCAAGGGTTTTCACATTGATTTTTATTCACGATACAGCCTTTACCCATCAGCTGATGATTTGGCTGGCGGCGCTGACTGTGATTTTTGGTGTGATCGGTTCACTCGCTTATTCAAATGTCATGAAAATTGTGATCTATAACATTATTACCGCTGTCGGCGTGATTTTGTTCGGTGTGGCAGTACACACCCCCGCATCTATTCAGGGCGTGATCTACTATCTGATTCACGATATGCTGATTAAGGGCGCTTTGTTTATGCTGGCGGGTACGCTGATCGCATTGACTGGAACTGCGAACCTGCATAAAATGGGCGGGCTGATCAAACGCTATCCTGTTCTTGGATGGATGTTTTTCATTTCTGCTATTTCTCTTGCAGGCATTCCGCCACTGAGCGGATTTGTCGGCAAATTTAAAATTGCGGAGGGCGGCTTCGCAGAAGGTGAATTTACGATATCCATGCTGATTCTGCTTTCAAGTCTGCTCGTACTGTACTCTGTGCTGAGGATCTTTATACATGCGTTTTGGGGCGAAGAAAAAGAAACGCCAAAACCAAATCATCGAACAGCTAAAGGACTTCTTTATCCGGCAGCTATTTTTCTCTTGCTGTCTCTTCTCTTCGGGTTGGGTACAGAATGGGTGTCGCCTTACGTTGATCAAGCGGCCGAGACGCTGCTGAATCCGGAAAAATATATCGAAGCTGTTCTGAAGGAGTAGATCGCATGGCATTTCAAATTTTATTAAATGTGTTTCTCGCTTTTTGCTGGATGTTCTTAAGCAACAGTCCAAGCGCCGCAGGATTCATTACAGGCTATATTCTGGGAATGCTCTCTCTCTTTTTCTTCCGGCGCTTTTTCACTCGCCAGTTTTATCTATGGAAATTGATTTCTATCATCAAGCTCTGTTTCATTTTTATAAAGGAACTGTACCTTGCCAATGTCAGTGTGATGAAATCAGTCTTATCTCCAAAACTGAATATCAGACCGGGTATTTTTGCTTTTAAAACTGAACTGACGAAGGACTGGGAAATCACCCTGCTTTCTCTGCTCATTACATTAACGCCGGGAACCTTGGTGATGGATATTTCGGATGACAGAACAATACTTTATATTCATGCAATGGATATCGAGGATGCGGAAAAAGCGATTTTTGACATTCGGGAGTCATTTGAAAAAGCCATACAGGAGGTGAGCCGGTGATGTTTACGCTGATCCTGCAAATCGCGCTCGGCATTATGGCAGTGTCTACCTTTTTGTATGTCATTCGTGTCATTAAAGGGCCGACTGTGCCTGACCGGGTGGTGGCTCTGGATGCAATCGGCATCAATCTGATCGCAATCACGGCGCTTGTCTCCATTTTGCTGAAAACAAGTGCGTTTTTGGATATTATTTTGCTGCTGGGGATTTTATCGTTTATTGGAACGATCGCATTTTCCAAGTTCCTGGAGAAAGGAGAGATTATCGAAAATGATCGAAACCGCTAAGGTCGTTGTGGCTGTATTCATTTTGCTGGGTGCTCTAATATGCCTCATTGCGTCATTTGGCGTACTTCGCCTTCCCGATGTGTTTACACGCGCTCATGCTGCTTCTAAAGGCTCAACATTAGGTGTCAATATGATTCTGCTCGGTGTCTTCTTCTATTTGTGGTTTGTGACGGGGGAGCTCTCCGCTAAAATCCTGCTTGGGATTCTCTTTATCTTTATTACGTCGCCTATCGGCGGGCACTTGATCTGCCGTGCTGCGTATAACTCCGGCGTCAAGCTTGATGAGAGAAGTGTACAGGATGACTATAACGGAATCAGAAACTTTGTGATTAAACGAAAAGAGGATTCTTATTTATAAAAATAAGCAGCCGGACAGGCAGAGTTCCGGCTGTTTTTTTATTTCTTGATGACAGCCAGCGTGCATCTGGATATACAGATCAGCCTCTCTTGCTCGTCATATATGTGAATATGATAGACAATCGTCGTTCTGCCGATATGAACGGGCTCGGCTATCGCCTTTACCGTTCCTTCCTTTACAGATTTTAAATGGTTGGCGTTAATCTCCAAACCGACACAAGCCTGTGTTGAATGATCAATCAAGTTCTGTGCACCTGCGCTCGCCGCTGTTTCCGCCAGGGCCACTGAAGCGCCCCCATGCAAATATCCGAACGGCTGAACCGTCCGATGATCCACCGGCATGACCGCAACGCATCGTTCCGCTGTGTTTTCAACAATCTCTATACCAAGCGCTTCAAGCAATGTGTGTTTCGTATCCATCATCTACACCCCCAACATTTAAAGTACACCGTCTGATTTCGCAATCAAAACCGCTTCCGTCCGTGAACCGACATTCAGCTTATTGAAAATCGATGTCAAGCTGTATTCAATGGACCGCTTGCTTAAATGAAGGGCATCTGCGATTTCTTGGTTTGTAAATCCCTTTTCAACTTCTTGAAGAATCAGGCATTCTCTAGGTGTGAGCACATCTTGTTCTTTTTGAGAGGAAGGAGCCGGCTTTGTTTTTTGCTGAGTCATCAGCTGTTTAAAGTAAGCAAAATCGACTAAAATTTCTCCGTTGAGTACGTGGTATATGTATTGGGTGATCTTTTCTTTAGATTCCGTTTTGCTGATGGCACCGTGCAGACCCGCACGAATCGCTTCCTCGAAATAATCCTCGACCTCATAACCGGTATACACGATAATTTTACAATGAGGATTCTCTTGTAAAATCTGTTTAGAAAGCTCCATCCCATTGACCTCGCCGCCTAAATTCAGATCCATTAAAATGAGATCATATGACGAGAAATCATGCTGCTTGATAAACTGTTCGCTCGGTTCAGGACTGAGACAATCAACAGACAAATTCGAATCCGTTTCCAAAATTGTCTTGGTGCCTTCCATGACAGCCGGATGGTCATCAATCACTAGTATCTTTTTCATGTTTTCCTCCCTTTTACTCACTCTTTTCCATTTTATAAAAAAGACTTGGCCTGTGCCAAGTCGTTTCCGTTATAAATCCATTACAATTCGATTTCAATATCAGCCTTAAAGCCCTTTCCTTCACTTGTTTCAATCCGAAGGCGCCCATCTAAAGCCCTGACTCTCTCCTTAATGCCAGAAAGCCCCATGCTCATGGAATGCTCAGTATTCTTTTCCTGATCAAATCCTACGCCATCATCCTCATAATGAAGAACGATTTTGTTTTGAATACTGATGAGCATAATCAGCACATCCGTCGCCTGAGAGTGCTTGACCGCATTAGACAGAAACTCTTGAATGATCCGGTACAAATTCAGCTGCGAATCCAGATCAAGGGAAGCCGTAAATCTCCCGGTATTTAAACGGATATGAAACGGAACCCGCTCCTGCTGCTGCGCCACCAGCTTCGACAGCGCCTTCACCAATCCAAGATCATACAGAAGCTGCGGCCGCAGCTCATGACACGTCTCCCTCGTCATCGAAATCACATCAGACATCTGCTCATTCATCTGTACAAGCTTGTCCTGCACCTCTTCACGGCACGGATTGTCATCCTTCTTAAAATCACCCAAAAACAGCTCACACTGGCGTTTTAAGGAAATCAAATCCTCAAGAACCGAATCGTGGAGATCGCGGGCGAGATCCGAGCGTTGTTTTTCCTCGATCGTGTACATGAGTTTTTTGAGCCATACGGGGTTGGATTCTTGTTGTTTTAAATCCTCAAGATGCACCATCAATTCTTCGATTTTCATAACGTTTTCCAATGAGACATTTGTATAAAATGCTAATGTTTGAAGCCATGCAATTTCATCCCTTGTTAATTTAAAAGTATTATAACTTGAGAAACAGAGTACTAAAAATGATCTGTCTCCTCGTTCACCTATTTTAATAATAAAACCTTGTTTAAACTCTTTAATTTTACCGATATCACCAGAAAAATTTTTCACATATTGCTCATGATTTTTATAAGTCAAATCTTTAAAGTTGTTCTTACTAAGAAGGGTGATTTCCCCTTTAGAATTATCATACACGCAAGCATTATCTATGTTTAATACTTCTAGGATTGTATTTTTAAAGTGATTAAGTACTTGATCTACTGATGATGCTTGCTTAATCAACTGAGTAAATTTAAAAATCCCATCTTGATAATTAAATTTCTCTGTAAATCTTTTCAACTTGAAACGAAAATCAATGATTTCTTTAAAGTAAAAGACAGCAAACATAAGCAAATATATTACAACTGTTAGTTTAACGGAGTAAAAGTTATCTTCTGGTTTTTGAATGTAATTAAATATGGTGACCACAATAACAGTAGGTGTAATGGCTAAAAATCCATAGTATTTAAGCCGTCCTACAACAAAGTCAATATTATAAAGTCTATTTGTCATAAATTGATACACTAAAGAAAAAGGTATAACAAGTGTAAAAGCTGCCAAACTAAAGGGTGAAAGATACTTATCAAACAACACATAGGGAATAACAAAAAAGATAATAAAGGGACTAAAAGACAGGATATTTATATAAGCAAGGATTTTTAAAATTGACTTTTGCTCATTTTGTTTGATTTTTCTAATCCCTTGATGGATAAGAATAGATACAGTAAGGACTAGGACAAAAAAGGAAATCAAGTTCAAGTTTGACAAAAAAGCCGAAGAATTTAATCTATTACTCAAAACAGCTTCTAGTAACAGGTTTACGAGTGGAAGTATATACATAATGATTAAAATCTTCTTTTTGAATAACTTTGTACCCAATTCCGCAAAGTATTTATATATGAAATGTATATATAAAATCGGACAACTTACTAAAGTGAGGACAAGTAGATAAGTGCTAACCTCTTCACCTCTTCTTGCCCCGCAGGCACTTACATATGCTACTGATACAAATAACAAAAATAAGATTAAAACAAAAGCAGAAGGTGATTTTCTTACTTTATTTATTCTGTAAACAAAAAATATACAAAATAAACAGATTGAATAAGATATGAGCGGAATGAGATACATAAATAAATTTTCTTCACTTATTAGGCTTACATTTTGTAAATGAAATGATTTATTATCTCTTTCAACAGTTAAGCTTTCTACATTGACCAATCTTCCGCTTTCTAACTGGATTTCACTTCCTTTTTGCCCATTAACTTCGAGAATGATGTCACCCTTTTTTACACCCGAATAATATTCATCTGTATAATCCACAACTTTGGTAACCTCTAACTTACCCTGTTCATTAATCTTCACATCCGCACCTACAAAGATATTAAAAACAGAAATATAAGAGAGGTAGATCACATAAACAAAACTTAAAATGATAAAAGCTAGAGACAAATATTTATAGAAGTTATTATTTCTGTGCATCTCATCATCCCATAATTAAATAAAACTTTTTCTTTTATCATCCTCAAAAAAACTACTGATAGTTTCTATTGGGGGCCAATTGCTTGTTCTCGGTGCCTCTCCTTCTTCAAACGCATATAATATTGCTTTCTTTTCTTTTTCATTTATATTTAGCAAGGTTAAGTTCCCATTCTTAAATTGATCAAAAGCTTCCGGATTGTTTACTAAATGGCTGATGATTTTATCGATATGTTTCAATTTATATTCCCCCTTAATAATTGATCAAGTAGTTTATTCTTTCTTTGTTCATCTAATCTCAGTTTTTTGAACGATTCTTTAAAATTTTCCAGTGCTATATTTTTAATAACATTCAGGTATTGGATTACACCTGATCCTTGTAACCTCTTTTTCAATTCATCCATGTTATTTATCTGATTATTTTCTTGCGCATAAAAATTTAATAAGTCAATCGATGATTGGTTATATTTATTTTTTAGATAGTAGAAGGCAAGATTGTGTCTAGTTTTTATGTCATTATTGTCAGGATAATATAGCCCATGGTGATCATTCGCAATTTGCTCGACTATACCCAAATAAAGTGAATACTCCTCGACTGTTTCATTAATTTCTCCAGTTGCCAAATATACACCAAGAACACTAGGCAATGTTACAAGAGAACCTGACTTAAGTTTAATCATTTCAATATACTCTGATTCTGAAGAGATTTTTACATTTAAATCTGCATGTTGCCCTTGTAAAGATTGAAGTGAATATTGTAAAGTCAGACTTAGAAGTTGCATTTTGTTTGAAACTAAACTTATCACTTGCAAACTTAATGTATAAAGTGTAGTAGCTGCGTTAATCACTATCGAAGGATCTATTTTCATCCAAGAAGCCTGAAGATTGTCCTTATCCTCAATATCGTCAAAAATGTCAGCAGATAAAATTAAAAGTTCTATACCAGAAGCCAACAACTCAATTGCTGTAACATCTTTTCCGTCAAATGCTATGTAATGGTGATAAGCTAATTCTGCAAATGAAAATTGTTTTTTTTCTTCAATAAAAGAAATAAGTTTTGTTTTTAAGTCTTCATTTGAAATATTTTCATCTACAATCTCCTTCATTTTCTCCTTGATCCGGACAGAATCTAAACATATCTGCTCAATAACGACTTCCCCCCTCCCATTCCATTTTACTAAATGGGACATTTAAAGGACAGCAGGTTTTTCGTTTTTTAACAATCATATAATACTTTATCCATTTATTGTATCGGTAGAACGAAAAAAAAGACTTGTTTCCAAGTCTTTTTCACGAAATTTTCATTGCATAATTGTATTTATCGAGTTGATCAATGCTTTTGTTAATGTTTCGTAATGAATCTGTCGTTTCTTTAATATCAAGTTCGAGTCGGAATAACAATTGTTTTACTTCTTCAAGTTTCTTTTCCATCGTTTCCACACTCCTTTTTTTGAAAGATCAATGAATTGTGTATGGTGAACGAGTCCTAGGTATTTGATCTGTTACTAATAGTGTATCTGCTTTCGGCTCATTTTTCACCGAAAAGTATACAAAAAAGTCCTGCGTGACACCGCAAATCTAAATAGGTCCTTATGCTCAAAGGAATCACAATAAGAACGGGACTATCTTTCTATGCGAAAGAGCGTTTATATGTGCTGAAATTGAGAAAGATTCTTAATCTCCTTGATTTTAACGGGTTTCACATTTTTACTAAGCAAGACTATAGTCCTTCATACCGTATTTTCAAAATTGAATATGCGATTCTTGGCGTTTCCTGACCGACAAACACCGAAAAAGACCGCAACGCTAAAGTTGTGGCCTTTTCGCTTTGTCATATTCGGCAATTAGGGATCTATACATATAGAAACATCCTTTTTTTGTGAGGTGCTCCCATGAGATATCGTTATCCCTGGTTTTACGTGTATCCGTATGAGGTACGCCGTCCGCCCGCTCCTGCCAACAATATTGATACCTTTATCCGTTCAGCGAAGCAGGCCGCAGGGATATTTGCGGATGCCCAGCTCGTTCTCGGCCGCATTGCGGGCTCGCGGGAGCTCTCGCGCCGCATTCTGACCGCAGCCGAGCAGTCCGATAAACAAACCATAAAGCGCCTGATCAAACAAATGGGCGTCCGGCATGAAGTGGATACGGTCTTTAATCCCGACGGCATCTATATCAGCCTTATCGGAACGCAAAGCCGAATGATTCTTGCTTTGCGGTGGTCAGAGGACCGCAATCATTTTGCGTCCATAAGATTATGACACCATTCCAGAGCCTCAAGATAACATTCATACGCTTCTTCTTTGTCGAGTTGATTGCCTAATTCTGAGCAAGTGTCCCAGTTGTTGCTTTCAATTAATTTCACAAGCTCAAGCATTTGGTAGTAGTCGTTTTGATGGCCTAATAATGCTTGCCCGACTTCATCTTTTAAAGGCAATTCTTGAACAATTTCCTCTATTTCTCTATGCAGGAGGGTGTCTATGAGAGAAAACATTCCGATCAGCATATAAGAAGCAGGCTGCGGCCGGGATGTCTTTCTCGCCAGCAGTTCGCAAAGCTTTGCTCTTATCAAAGAAATCTTAATGATTTCGTGCTTGCTGGAATGCCCTTTCCTGCTTAAATCCTTAAAGGAAAGAATATATATCCACCGTTTGATTTCATTAAATCCCAGCAGCATTATGGCCTGTTGAATGCTTTCAATTTTCTGGCTCAAACGGCTGTGGGATGAGTTTAAAAATTTTAAAATCTGATAGGACAGTGATAAATCCCGCTCTATGTACTCTGTCACACGCTTTATGTTAGGCTGCTCTTTGCTCAGTTCGTTAAGCAGTTCATAGTAAGAATAGAAATGAGTCGATAGGTCATGCCCGCTGATGATGCGCGGCTCGCTGAAAAAGTAGCCTTGGAATAATTGAAAGCCGTCTTGGGCCGCCTGTTTATATTCTTTTCGGGTCTCTACTTTTTCCGCTAAAAAAATAAGGCCGCGGCAGCCGTAGGTTTGCAAAATTGTTCTGCGTTCCATTCGTGTTGTTTTGAGAAAATCAATTTTCAATATATCAATATAGCTCATGAGTTTTTCCAGTAAGTCCTCATCTTGCGGGTTTATTGCATAAAAATCATCAAGCGCCAGCATATACCCCATTTTTTTCAATTCTTTGCATCTAGAAATGAGGGCCGGCGTGATCGGTATATCTTCAAGGATTTCAATGACAAGCTGTTTCGGATTGAAGGAGGTGGGAAGATTCGAAAACATCAGGCTTTCCGTAAAATTAACAAAACAGCGTTTCCCTTCCGTCAGCTTCTCAATTCCGATGTTTAAAAAGCTGTTGATCACCAAATCTGTTGTTGCCTGATCGCCGTCTTTAGCGCTATACACGTTCTCTTCGCTTTCTCTATACAGCAGTTCATAAGCAACAACCTGTTCTTTTCTATTAAAAATAGGCTGTCTTGCAACAAACACCCTCATTGATTTATCCCCCTTACAATACGCGCGGCTTTCACCCCTAAGTATATCAAATAATTTGACGAAAATTGTCTAAACATGAAAAATAATATATACATAAAGAAAACTGGCCCTTCGCGAACGAAAGGCCAGTTTTTCTTTATTCTTCCTCAAGCTCTTCTTCAATTCTGCTTTTCACTTCGTGGATCCGCTGCATTTTATTGCTCCAGCAGTCCTCGCTTAAATCAACCGGGTATTCCTCCGGCTTGCTGATTCTCTTATATTCCTCCCAAAGCAGGCTGAGGTTATCCTGCACATACTGCTGTATGTCTGAAATCTCAGGGTTTTGGTAGCAAAGAATACCTTTCTCAAAAATCAGCTCATGAAGATCCTTCGCATAAAAATTCGTGACAAATTTGCTGATGAATGTATGAACCGGGTGGAACATTCTGAGCCGCTTCTGATCATTCACCTGCTCATCATAAAGCGCAATATAGTCGCCTTCAGAATGATGGTTGGACTGATTAATAATGCGGTAGACTTTCTTTCTGCCCGGTGTCGTCACTTTTTCAGGATTGGACGAAATTTTGATCGTGTCGACCATTTTCCCGTCCTCTTCAATGGCAACGAGTTTATAAACTGCGCCGAGAGCCGGTTGGTCATAGGCAGTGATCAGCTTCGTACCGACACCCCAGACATCAATGCGCGCTCCCTGAGCCTTTAAATTCATAATGGTGTGCTCATCCAAATCGCTTGAAGCAATCACCTTCGCATCTGTAAATCCTGCTTCATCAAGCATTTTCCGGGCTTTTTTTGACAGGTACGCCAAATCGCCGCTGTCCAGACGGATACCAATGAAATTAATGCGGTCGCCGAATTCCTTGGCAACCCTAATCGCGTTCGGCATGCCTGAACGAAGCGTGTCATACGTGTCAACTAAGAAAACGCAATCCTTATGTGTTTCCGCGTATTTTTTGAAAGCGGTATATTCATCGCGGTAAGCCTGCACAAGCGCATGCGCATGTGTGCCGGAAACCGGGATATTAAAGCGCTTTCCGGCTCTTACATTGCTTGTCGCGCTAAAGCCGCCGATTAAGGCTGCTCTCGCTCCCCACATGGCCGCATCCATTTCGTGCGCCCGTCTTGTTCCGAATTCAAGCGCAACTTCATCACCAATGACGCCTTTAATCCGGGCAGCCTTTGTTGCGATTAATGTTTGATAGTTCACAATGTTGAGCAAAGCTGTCTCAATCAGCTGCGCTTCTACCAGGGGTGCCTCCACCCTCATAATCGGCTCATTGTTAAAAACGAGCTCTCCTTCTTTCATGGAGTAAAGTGAACCTGTAAAAGATAAGCCGCGCAAATATTCAATAAAATCTTCATGATACCCGAGTTCATCCTGTAAATAACTCAAATCGCTATCCGTAAACTTGAAATTTTCCAAGTATTCAATGGCTTTTTCCAAGCCTGCAAATACGGCATAGCCATTTTCAAACGGAAGCCTTCTGAAAAACAGCTCAAAAATCGCTTTCTTTTCATGAATGCCGTCTCTCCAGTACGTTTCCGCCATATTGATCTGATAAAGGTCTGTATGTAATGACAGGCTGTCATCTTTAAATCCGTACTCTAACACTGTTTTTCCCCTTCCTTACTCTGCCACTTGCGCTCCGATGCTGTTTGCAAAATGGGAAAGAGCCCATGCGTGCCCCTCCTGATTAAAGCTGGCAACAGCTTGTTTATGCACAACAATCCGAAAACCTTTGTTGTATGCGTCAACAGCTGTATGCAACACACAAATATCTGTGCAGACACCGGCAAGGTGCAGTTCGCCAATCTGCCGCTCTCTGAGTTTGAGCTCTAAATCAGTTCCCGCAAAAGCAGAATATCTCGTTTTTTCCATGTAGTAAACATTAGGTTCATGTTCATGTTTCTGATATAGAGGCAAAAGCTTTCCGTACAGATCTTTTCCTTCCGTGCCTTTTATATTATGCGGAGGAAAAAGACGGGTTTCAGGGTGATATTGATCCCCTTCATCATGAGAATCTACTGCTAATACGACGTAATCACCGTTTGTGATGAATTCTTCAGTTAAATTGACGATCGCCTCTTCAATCATTCTGCCGGGCTCCCCGCAGGTCAATTTTCCGTCACTCGCCACAAAATCATTCGTATAATCAATACAAATAAGTGCTTTTTTCATAGCCGGCCTCCCCGCCATCAGTATGAGAACATTATATCTTATCTCCAGTTGTAAGTGAATTGCCATGAACAAAAAGACAAACGGTCCGTTTGTCTCTTAAGATTTCAGCACTGACCGATTATAAATGTCGTCCTGAATATATATCAATTCACGATTCACAGCGATGTCAGCCGCAATGACCATGCCTAAAGGCGTATGAAACTGAAGATCAGATACAATCTTGAAGGGCACTCCGTACCGGTTCGCCATTTGGATATAAGGAGAGTAAGACTGATACTGAAGCTCTCCATTAATCAAAAGGGTGACGTTATGGCTGTTTTTCAGCTCGTGCTCCGCCTCTTTATACGGTTTGCTTCTAAGCACCTGTCCTTTCGTCAGTGCCAAAACGACTCTTTCTCTTAAAGAGCCTAAAAACAAATGGCGCTCGTCAGGCTTTGTCTCCAAAGGCCCATACATTCCTTGCTGCAAATAGAGATCCATTTTATCTTCACTCAAAAGCCTGTCCTCCCGTCTTGTTTGTCTTCATTATCACCTGATCAGGCAGGAGCTAAACTTTCAAGCGCCGTTTACATTTCTGTTACCCAATGAATGATTTTTTTGGCCAGCTCACCAGCAGGGGTTTCCTCTGTATGCCGGCGCAACGACGCTTCCAGCCGTTCAGGCAGAGTTGCTTTATCTTCTTCATAGGAAATGATCGTGCTCCACTCCAGCTGCGGTACCGCTACAAGCGTGCGCAGTTCTTTTCTGTTTTCATGCAGATACACGTCCGTGATCATTCCGGTTTGCGTATTGATATTTGCTTTTCTGATTTTCATAACATGACCTCTCTATTCAAAGACTACCCATATTATACAATAAAAAAGCAACAGCCTCTTGTGAAAAGGCTGTTACCCGTTAAACGAAACTGTTTCATCAGTGATATCGGCATCTTTGAAGAGAGTTTTACTCGTTTGGTTGTTAATCTTCACAAAATCACCAAGCTGAAATGCGCCTGATCCCGCCCCTGAATGAGCGACGCTTTTGGGCGAAATCGCAAATACGTCTCCAAAGCTTGCCGCGGCATTACCCGTAACTGACATGATATAAATCGGCCCCACAATTGCAGGCATTACCCCACCTCCGCATTGATATACAGCATCATATGCAAAGAGCCGCTAATGGTGCCCGCCTATTCAGCTGGCTTTGCGTTTTCCTCGAGTCGTGACCGCTGGCGCAGCTTGATCAAGCGGACAATATTCAGGAAGAACGCCTTCACTACCGCATAAACCGGTACCGCTAAAATCATGCCGAGAATTCCGCCGAAGCTTCCCGCTCCGATTAATAGCAAAATAATCGTAAGCGGATGGGTATTCAGCCGCTTTCCGATCACAAGAGGAGACAGCAGGTTTCCGTCAAGCTGCTGAACGATGACAACCACAATAATCGCAAACAGCGCTTTGGCCGGCGAGTCCATAAAACCGACAATGACAGCCGGCGCGGCACCGAGAAAAGGCCCGACATAGGGAATGATATTGGTAATCGCCATGACAATCCCAAGAATCAGGGCATACGGCAGTCCGGCAATTAAATAGCCGATAAAACACGCTGTCCCGACAAAAAGACAAATTAACAGCTGCCCCTGGAAGTATGCCGCAAGCGTATCGGATAAATCTTTAAAAATCTTTAAGCCTTCTGTCCGATAAGAAGCCGGAAGAATTTTTACTGCCAGATGCGGAAAGCGGTGTCCGTCTTTCAACATGTAAAAAAGGATAAATGGAACAGTAATAATAACAAGCGTGATGTTTGTCACGACGCCAAACACCGCAGATAAACTGGACGTGATATTTTGCGGCAGGTTTTGGAGAAAACTTGTCAATGACTGTTCAATTTTTGATATCGATACATAATCCTGGTTCATCATCCAGGTAAACCATTGAGAATGGGACAAATCCTTTGTCAGCGCCTGAATCTGTTTTATATAATCCGGAAGGTTGTTAAACAGCCCTGTCACCTGTGAGGTGATGATAGGTCCGACTGACGCTGAAATAAAGGCAAGCAAACCGATAAACAGTAAATAGATCAATAGGATGGATAATGTCCGCGGAATTTTTTTCTCAAGCAGGCGGACGACCGGATTAAATATGAAATACAAAATTCCCGCAATCAGCATCGGGAAAAACAATGTCGAGATAAAAACAATAAACGGCTGAAATACAAATGAAACTTTTGTTGCTACATAAATAATCAGCAAAACAAATAAAATCTGCAATGTCCAAAAATGGACTTTTGATTTCAACAAGCTTTGTTCCTCCTAGTTTTTCTTTGTCTGTCAGATAAAAGAACTTATACCCCATCATTGTAACAAAAATGAACTCATATCAGAACTCTTAATATAATGAAAGGAGTGTTGGTGATGAAGGCCGTGACATACGATACAGATTCAGAACTGGCTTATATTTATGTTCTTCCTCCGAAAAGGAACAGGAATATACGGTCTGAGGAGCTTAAAGTCAATGATTGTATCCTGCTGGATATCGACCAAGACGGCAAAATTGCCGGATTCGAATGTTTTGATGAGGCAGCACGCCTCTGTGCCCCATTTACCGGGAAATCCCGGCTGTATGTAAAAGATTCAGACTGTTATCATTTTCATGACCGTCAGCATGCTTCAGTCCGTTCCTGCTATACAGTGTACGGCGTCACTTTCTGTTTTTCAGATGGTGACTAACAGGAATTTGCCGGTTTTGACCTTGACGGAACAATGTATCATAGTGCATTTTTACAGCGCTTAACTGAAAAATAGGACGTCCTGTTGTACGCCTATTTTTCATGCGCAAGCACTGTTAGACCCGCTCACTGTAATCCGGGGTGACGGAAATCATGTGCTGGATTCTGATCAAACAAACAGAATTTCGGGCTCCTTCAATTGTGATATGGTCAGGTTTAACATCGATCAGTCTGCCTCTGACCGTATCTCGTACTGTCTGTATAACGAACCTTGAGCCGATGAGCTTTTTAATGGTCTGATAGACATAAGGATCGACTAAAGAGACCAGTTGCGGACTACCTTGGTTGACCATACTTTTATCCCCTTTGTGTGTTTTATCTCAGCTTATGCCGCGCTTATGGATAATGACACAGGCTTACCTGATAAAACAAAGGGGTGCGGAGATTTTAGGAGAATACGTTTGGAAGCGGGTGTAAAGGAAGTATCGATGAAGCGGAGACAGCGAAGAAAGCTGGGCGCTGTTCCGTACTTATACAGGCTTTATCACAGATGCCTGGGCTTGGTCGATTAATTGATCCAGCTTTTCTATTTTTTTTCGTGCGGTTGAAGGATCAATTTGGCGGTAATGATGGTGGCCGCCCGGCTCTTCATCCAGTTCGTCCGCTTTTTTGACAATCTGCTGCAGCGTGTTTTTATCTAATTCGCCTTCAGGCAAATAGGAATCTGTATGAAGCAAAATAGCTAGTGCAATCTCTTTTGCCGCTTTCGGTTCCTCGCCAAGCCGAATCAGAAGCTTATGCGCCCGTTCCGCCCCTTTAATGGCATGAATGTCATTTCTTTTGTATTTCTCATAATCCCACTTTCCGTCTGTATACCATTCATAATGGCCAATGTCATGAAGCAGTGCCGCTTTTGCTGCTAAATCAGGATTAATGTCAGCCTTCACAGACAGCCTGTATGCATGATAAGCGCAGGCAATCGCATGTGCCACGCCGGAACGCTGAAGATATTTTTGTGCAATTGGATGGGTGAAAACATCCATTAATGTAACCTTTCTCATGGAAACCCCTCCTTTAGATATTTTTAGAATCCTAACATAATTTGCAGAGAAACTCAATTCTTATGTCACATCATTTTGATCTTCTTATCATCATTGTTATACCCTAAAAGCAGCGTTTCAGTCAGTATATGCGGCTGTTCAATAAAATGCGCTGGCTGCAGCCTTTTGTATAAAAAAAAGAGCAGAAAATATCTGCTCTACAAAAACTCTTTAATATCATAAATGCGGCCGTTTTCCGTCCCTTTTTCTAGTAAAGAAAGCAGCGTGCCGGCAATAAAGTCCGGACTGCGAAGGCTTCCTGTTTCATTTAATTTCCGGAATCGTTCAATGTGGTGGAAATCCTTTTTCGATGAAGAACGGATGACGGCCTGCATCTCAGTGTCCATCACTCCAGGTGAGAACGAAATCATGTTCACCGGCAGCTCTTCATCCTCCTGTTCAAATCCGAATGTCCTCGTAAACATGTCGAGCCCGGCTTTTGAACTGCAATACGCGCTCCATCCCTTATATGGATTTTTGGCGGCTCCTGAAGTAATGTTGACAACCGTCTTTTTGCCGCTGTATGAAGCAAACCGTTTTGTAAACAGCTGACTCAAAAGCACGGGCGCAGTCAGGTTCAGCTGATAATGGCGCTGAAGCTCGTCAAGAGACGCTTCGCCGGCACGTTTGATCGGCGTTACCATTCCGGCGTTATTGACCAGGGTAATACCAGAATAACGATCTGGATCGATGGATGAGAGCAATGTTTCAAATTGCTGTTCAGCTTCTTCGAGATTGATGAGGTCTATTTGATGCTGCGTTAGTTTTTCATGAGAGACATCCGTTTTCGTTCTGGATAAGGCATGGACTTCATGCCCCTTTTCTAAAGCCTGTAATGCAATGGCTTGACCCAGCCCTTTTGACGCTCCGGTGATGATATAAAGTTCCATTGGAAACCTCCTTTTCCGTTATTATTGTACGGCACCGCTTTTACACAACACAAGCACGCGGCCTACGCCTTCTTGTTTTCCTGCGCTGTGACTTTTGGGATGAGGAACACGATGCCTGCAATTCCGAGCAGGATCAGTACGACATAGATCATCGGCAGCAGCAATGATGATGTTTCTTGTTCATCTTCTGTTTCCGTTGATGATGTCTTTGTTATTGGTTTTTCAGCAAATGTAATTCCAAGCTGTTTCGACTGGGCCGCAATCGTGTTGGAATCCTCGGCATTTGTTGATGTAAACAAATCTTTTATCAGCTCGGCGTCCTTGTCCTTCGGTTTATCAAAAGTGATATCCTTCTGTTCCTCAGGCAGTTCTGTTTTTTCTTCATAGTAGGTATCTTCATGCAAATAATTCGTATCGATTTCGATGTCTTTTTTCTCATACTGGTTTGGCGCGACATCTGTATTTTCTTCAGTTTGGGCAGCAGCTGCAGAGGGTATGAAAAGGGAAAAGGAGAGCATACAAATCATGATCCCCTTTTCCATGCTGCGATTACGCTTCATACGTTTCATCGCTTTCTGCTGTGTGTTCAGCCATCAGCCGGATAATCAGCGGCAGAGCCGCGGCAATCACCGTAATGATCAGCAGAACTGTTATTCCCATTGTAAACAAGTGCCCAGTACCGTACTGGATGTCGATATATACTTTCGAAACCGGATCTTCAAATGTAAAGTTCGGCATGATCAAATCAATAAGCGGTGCGACATAGAATAGAATCATTGCCGCTGAAGCAACCCAGCCAGGGATTGATCCGAATCTGAATGCCGTCCGGATGAAGGCAGAGCTTGCGACCAGCAATAGAATCGTAAACACCGACCACTTAATCGTCTGATCGTCCGGCAGTGAATAAATATTCAAACCGAACAAGCTGATCATAAGTCCGACAAGGATATTCAGAATTCCGAATAACGCTCCTTTGACGAGAAGCGGTGCGTTTTGGTAATAAGAGCTGAAATAGCCGATTAACAGACTGCTGATCAACACAATGACAAGGATGACAACCGGAGGTACCGTCTGAATTTTTTCTTCCGGAACCTCTCCGCTGATTTTAAGCGGATTCGCCAAGTAATCATATACATAGCCATTGTTTTGACCGTCTACTAATGTGTTTCCGAGTATGCCGTATACGTCATTGCGCACGAGTTTCGTGGAGGCGACATTTTTCCCCCAGTTGTTGTTTAAGATGTCGGCTTTCGCTTGAACATCATTGACGCTTTGCTGCATGTTGGTTGTGTAATCAATGATGCCTGACTGGCGATCAGACAATGAACCCATCATGTCTGACATTTGCAGCACTTCCTGGCCGACCGTATCTTGGACACTCAGTGCCATGGTGCCAGACAGCCCATCGTTGCTGAACGTCGCAGATTCCTGTGTTGCGCCCGTTACAAGCTGTTCTGACGCTTTTGCGGCACTTTCAGAGATTTTCGTCAGTTCGTCGAGAACACCTGCTTGAGAGTCACGAATAAAGCCGCTGTAGTCATCCGCAAATTTGGTCATTCCGTCGATGAAGCTGTTAATGTCTTCATCTGTTTGCATCGTGTTGTTTTTGAGAGCTTCCCAGCTGGCTGATTCTTCCGGCTTGATGGCTAGGACTGATTTGACGTTGCTATCTTGTTCTTGGATAACTTCTCCGCTTAAGATAGACATAGAACCGATATCGAGGGAGTCATTAAGCGCTGCCTCGTACAAATATAAATAATTGTAGTATCTCATTAAATTAGAAATATTCTCTGTACTGATTTTGCTTGCAAAGAAAGGCTTTAATTTTTCTCCTCGGCCTGCATCCCCTTTATTCAGTAAGGTTTGTATTATCCTTTCTTCCATTTTATATATCAGACTATAAGAGGCATCAAGTTCCCTATTGAGATCATTCAACTTCCTTGACAAGTTTTTAATTTGGTTATTTAAATCTTTAACTGTACCCTCTAGTTCTTTAATTTCCTCATTTAGCTCTTTAATACGTTTGTCAAGCTTAGTGTTATGATCCTGTTCTTTCTCTTGAAGTTGCTTCTCAATATTCTGGATTTTTTCGGCAGCTTCATTCAGACGTTTCTTGGCTTTTGAAATATCTGTTTCATTTTCATCATCAGCATCGTGTGATCCATCATTTTCATTTGAACTGTCGTTTTCATCAGCGAGTTGAATCAGACGGAGAGCAGTTTTAGATGCTGATGTGGTTTCCGCATTTGCACCTCGATCATTAGTTTCCACTGAAGGAACTTGCTGATTTTGGTCTGTTTTTTCATTGGTTTGATCATCATCTTGGGACCCATTGTCTGAAGAACCACTATCTTGACTTTCATCTGATGATCCATTTTCTCCGTTTTCGGGCTGGTCGTCAGTTGTTGGATTCTCAGCACTAGGATTTTCACCATTTGTTGGTTCTTCGCCTCCCGGCGTTGTTGGGTCTACGTGTTCAGGCTCTTTTAATCCTTCAGAGATGTCTTTGATTTCAACTGCAACATCTTTAAGTTCGTCACGTTGCTGTTCTAAATCCAGCTCTATATCTTCAGTTGTGACTTCTTTCTCCTTATCCCGATCATCTGTTTCATCTGAATTGTCTACATTAGACTCATCCTGTGTGTTATCGGGTTGTAAAGTAGGACGCAGCTGCGCAATATTGTATTGCAATTGATTTAAATTTTCGTTTTTAACTGCTTCATATTGATTTTTATAACGTGCCAGAAAAGTTTTGAACATGTCATTTTCAATTTTTTTCATGCCCATTTCCTGAAGTGGAACTTGACCTTCCCTTGTTTTCTCGGTGTTCTCCAAGGCCAGACTTGTCAGATTAAACTGTGACTTCGCTTGGCCGATCCCGGTTGCCAATCCGCTCATGCGTTCGCTGAACTGATTCGCCTTTTGCTGTGCCTGGATGGCATCCAGACCTGTCCGGATTTGCTGCTGTGTTGAATCCTGGGCTGCCAAAAGCAGCTTTTTCTGATTTTCTTGATATTCTTTGTATCTTTCAACTGTATCAATGAATTCTTTCAGCGTGTTTTTAGCTTCCTCCGCTGTAGAAGCTTTTTCTTTTGTCGTGCCTTGCGCTTCATTCATTGATTTCTTCAGCTCATCGATTAAGTCTTTTTGCTGTTTGATTTCACCTGCTAAATCATTAGAGCTTGGTTTGTAAAAGTTGTACATGACATTCTGGAATTCAGATTCTTTATTGACGATCTTGTCAAATTCTCCTCTGATGTTGTCCACTTTTTGCGAAACAAAATTCCAGTATAAGGCCGACATTTTTTTGTTCATTGTCTTTTGGGCATCCTCAAGCTCACGCTGAACTTTTTCTTTGTTAACCGCATTCAGGTTATCTTGAATGCTGAATTCGAGCGTTGCTTTTTGAGGATGGTCTTTGTCATAGCTCAAAATGTTTTTTGAGAAATCTGAGGGAATGTAGACGATCGCATCGTATTTCTTTGAAGCGAGACCGGTCTCGGCCGCGCTTCGGTTTACGACCGTCCACGAATAATCAGGACGTTCACCCAGAACGGCCGCTACTTCCTTGCCGAACTGGGCGGATTTGTCCTCTTCATCAGACTTTACCTCATCACTCAATACGCCTGTGTCTTCATTCACCACCGCGATTTGCCGGGTGGAATTGACTGCTTTTTTCGTTGGGTCGTCTCCGATAAATCGGAAAAACAACACCGGCAGCAGCAAAATGATGATGACGGCGGATATTAACTTGATCAAGCTTTTTCGTTGTTCTGTCATCTAGCACTCTCCCTTTCAGCAGAACATAAAGGAATTTGAACTTTTTGCTCCTTCCCGTTTTCCACAACATATCCGAAGCCCGGCTGAATCTCAGGCTCCTGTCTTTGGTACGGGAGAGGAATGACATTTTGCTCAGACTTTTTCATCAGCAGAATCGCGTGGCGGATTTGCTTCATCTCAGTCGTCAAGGAGTCATAGCCTTTTGAGAATTCGCTGTGATTTCCGCCCGGGATAAAGCTGAACCCAAGATGAGCGTATGATTTCATGAAGTTAGCAAGACGGTCTTGTATTCTCGTATCAATCGTCTGCTGGAATCTCGTTATCCCGTCAATCATCAGCACCACTTGTGAGAATCGCAGATTTTGCGCGTCTCCTTGGCGGACGGCTTCCACATACATGGCCTCTCTAGTTTTGAAAATGTCTTCTGCTGTTTCAATCCACTGCTCAATATCTTCTTTCGTTTCCAAATATGAAACATCTGATTCCTTCGCATAATGAGATAAGCCGCGGTCAATCGAGTCAAACAGGCCGATCATTTCAGTTTCATCATCAATCAGATGTTCGAGCATTACTTTTAAGACGTTTGTTTTCCCGCGCTGAGTCTGGCCTAAAATCAGGCAGTGCTTATGCTTGCCTAAATCAAAATAGACTGGGCTGACTGTTTCTTCATGAAGCCCGATCGGTACAGATAAAGGCTTGCGTTCCAGCTTGAAGCGGAGAGAAAATTCTCTCGTAGACAAGCTCTCAGGCAGCATCGGAATCGGTGCTGGCTGCTCCATTGAAGCAAATCGCCCTTGAAGTTTCTGTACGTCTGATTTCAGCTCGTTGAACATGCCGATATCATCATCGGCGTCAACAGGCAGGAACATTTGCGCGAAATAAAGCTCTTCCTTTTGAATGATGACGCGTCCCGGAATCGGCTCAAGATTGAATTTCGGACGGCCGTAAATGGAATATCCTTCTGATTGATCCATGAGATAATGGACAACCTTTGTTTTCAAGTTATTTAACAATGACTGGCGGACAGCATTCACCCGCGTTGCTGTCAGCATAAAGTAGATACCCAAGCTTTGTCCGTCTCTGGAAAGCTGGACAAATTCCGACTCAAGCTCATGCATCTCATCCTTGACAATGTCAAAGTTGTCAATGGTGATAAAAATGAATGGAAGCTCTTCTTCGCTCAGCGCATTGTACATTTTGATGTGGCTGATTTCTTTTTCCCGGAACAAACGTTTACGGCGGTCAATTTCTTCTTTGATGCGAATCATGAACTTTTCAATTTTTCTTGACTGGTCCATCAGGAAGTAATCCGCGGTATGCGGGAGCTTCGCTAATGGCAGCAGCGTTCCGTTTCCGAAATCAAAGATATAGACATGAAGCTCTTCAGGTGTATATACGTCCGCAAAGCTCATCAGGAACGTTGCGGCTGCAATCGATTTTCCGTAGCCCGAAGAGCCGAAGATGCCGATGTTTCCATCTTCCATCATCTTATAAGCAATTGGCGCCTGTCTTTGCAGATCAGGTTCATCGACATACGCAAAGTGGAAATGGTCTTTTTCGTCTGAAGGGAAAAGAGTGCGCGGAATACGTTCCGCAAGCGGCGGCAGCCAAGGGCTTGGCAGCTTCTCGATTCCCATTTCATCTTGGATGCGTTCAATTTCGTCAACTACAGCTTCGATTTCGGTTTGAACGTCTTTTTTCGCATTATCTTCGGTATCAACCTCAGAAAGCGGGATCAGACCCGTATCTGTGACGATCGCGATTTCATCCTCGGTACCGTAGACTTCCTCTAAGTAAGGCGCCCCGCTCCATGCAGATTGGAACAGCTCATACACTTCATTGTTTCCGACCTGCAAATAGCCGCGGCCTGTTACGGTAATGTTTGCGGCATCGCTGTTTTTCAAAATTTCTTTACTGTCGGTGGCATCCTGGACCTTGAGCGCTACTTTAAAGCGCGAGTTACTCCAGATCTGGTCGTCAATGATGCCGCCCGGCTTCTGTGTCGCCAAAATCAAATGAACGCCGAGGCTTCGTCCGATACGCGCGGCACTGACAAGCTCCCTGATAAAATCAGGCTCCTCGCTTTTCAGCTCGGCAAACTCATCAGAAATTAAGAACAAGTGAGGCATCGCCACTTCTGCTTTCCCTTGCTTGTACAGCTTTGTATAGTCATTGATGTGATTGACTTGATACTGGTCAAACAGACGCTGCCTTTTTTTCAGCTCGCTTTTAATGGAAGCAAGCGCACGCATACTGAAGTTTTTGCTTCCTTCAATATTTGTGATCGTGCCGAGGAGGTGGGGAATGTTGCGGAACGGCTGCGCCATTCCTCCGCCTTTATAGTCAATTAGTAAGAAAGCCGCTTCATGCGGATGAAAATGCACTGCAAGTGACAAGATGTAGGTCTGGAGAAATTCACTTTTCCCTGATCCCGTTGTCCCCGCAAGCAAGCCGTGCGGACCGTGTGCTTTTTCGTGAAGGTTCAGGTACACAATGTCATCTTTCCCTTTATAGCCGATCGGCACTGACAGCGACTTCGACGATTCACTTGTCAGCCATCTTTGCTGAATGCCGATTTCTTTTACTTCCTTCGCATGAAAAAGCTCCAGGAACGATACCGTTTCCGGAATGGAATTCGTAATGCCGACCTGGTGGTTCAGCGTCCGCAGCGTGCGTGAGAACCGTTCGTTGTCCTCACGCTGATGATGATCGAGACGGAACGGAATTCTTACCGCTTTTTTCTTTTGTATTAAAATGTCGCCTTCATGCTCATTAATGTAGCGGACAAGAGTCGTAATGTTTTCCGACAAGCTTTCCTTTGTTTCCGCCGCGACAATTGTCGAGATGCCCAGATGCTCATGCTGTCCTTCTAAATATTCGAGAATGACATGCTCGGAGATCAGCTGCTGATTCGTGATGACAAATACAAAATGCGGTTTGAACTGCAGTTTTTCTTTGTCATCTTCGAGATCACGCTCTCTGATCAATTCGTAAAGTGAAGACAGGAGCTGATCTCGCGTTTGCTCATTATAAATAAATCCTTTTGCATATATATGGGGCATTTGAAATTGCGGAAGCCACTTCATCCACTCCCAGTCTTTATACTCTTCTTCATGAAAAATAAATACAAAACGCAAATCGTGATAGCTGTTAAAGAACGACAGCTGTCCGATCAGCTGGTGAATCTCGTTTTTCACAATTTGTGATTTACCGACAAGCCCCATCGGACCTTCTGCCAAATCGACCGTCACCGGCGCATTGCGGATGTCCTTATAGACGCGCTGCATGTGCTGCGATTTCTCCATGAGGTCATCGATATCACGATTCGCCAAGTCTCCGCCGCTCATATTGATTTCATAGCTTGACGGAACTGTTCCCGTCCCAAGCCGCAGCTGGAGATAATCCTTGCTTTCAAGTGATTTTTCCCAGATCCGGTCACTGATTTCACTTGTTAAGTATTTCATTTGTTCAAATGAAGGAAAGTGAAATTCAAGAACCTGCTTTTGCTTTTCAGCAAGTGCCTGAAGCTCTTTCCGCTTATTGTCTAAGTAAAGCTTATATACACGCTCTCGTTTTTCCTCGCGTTTTTTCCGCTGGTTTTTATCCCGGAAATATTGCACTGTCGAGGTAATGAGAGTCATCATAAACATCGCCAAAGAAACGAGTATAAATATGCCGCGCGGCTGGATGATGGCAACTACGCCCATCACGATCAGCATCACAAGCGGAGGCAGGATGACGAGCCACAGCCCTCTGTTGGTTTGATCGCTCTCCTGAGAGGGAAAACTGAAAGAAACGCGGTCATCCGGGAGATCGTATACCATCCGCGGCGTTCTTCTGTACTGCGGATATTTTTTCTGCATCTCTGTACTCGGTTTGACCGTTTCTGTTAACGCTGTTTCAAACTGGGCATAATGAACAATTTCTAAAAGGTCTTGTTCCGTCACCCTCATTTGCGTGAAGTTCCAGAATATTTCATCCCCCGCCTTAAGCGGCGTATTGGCGTTGATTTTCTCTCCGTTCAAGAAGATCGTTCCGCTTTCAGGGCGGACCGACCAGCTGCCGCCTGCACGAAGCAAAGAAAACGTGCTTTGTTCTGCAAATGCAAAATCTTGCGGATTCAGATAAATATCTGCATTCGTTTTTTCTGAGGAACATACAATTCCATCCCGATTTCCCGTAAAATAAACGGATTTCTCAGGTTCACTGCCCGTCAATATCAAGCGTATATCCTGCTGATCCGTTTGGAGAGTAAATGATATATCCGTCTCAATCGTGCCGAGACAATCATTTCCCAGGAAAACTTCGTATTGGCCGCCGGATTCCTTTCTTTTAAGAGAAATCACTCCGCTATTAAATGGAATGGAGCTGATCGTAACAGAATCCTTCACATCAGGCCCTATGGTCACCGGATGAGACGACGGGAGGTTAGACAGATTTAATTTTTGAACGTTATTTTGGTAAAAAACCCATAATAGACTCAAATGGCGAACCCCCTTACGGCCGAATGGCAGCATGCGATGACCTGTGCTTCATGTCTCACGTTATTTGTCATCTTTTTTCTCATCTTTCTTTTCTGTTTCTTTTTTCTCGTCTTCTTTTTTCTTCTGTTCTTCTTTTTTCGCTTTTTCCTCGGCTGCGGCTTTTTCTTCTGCCGCTTTCTCTTCTGCTTGTTTTTCTTCGTCTGTTTGTGTCTGTTCTTCGCTTGTATCGACTAACGAAGTTTCAGAATTAGACTGTTTATTTTCTTGACGTTCTTTTTGCGCTTTTTCAAGCTCACTATTTACTGAGTCAAGTTCTTTTTGTATGTCCTCATCATTTGTATCCTCAGATAAAAGCTGCTGTTTATATTTAGCTAGGGCAAAGTAAATATAATCATTGTATTCAAGCTTACGGCCGATACTGATCGCTTCTTTGTATTCTCCTCGACCATAATCAATCCAATACAAGAAATGCTGAGGGTCAGATTGAAGGGTGACTAAGTTATTTTCTATATTTTTGGTTTTTGCACTCCCCAGGTTTTCGACCTCAACATAGGACGTCGCCAGCTGATACTGCACCGATTCAGGCAGGCTTTCCGCATCGTACTTGGACAGTGTGCTGATGACTTCACTGTACTGCTTGTTTAAGAACGCACGGTTGCTGTCCACTATCGCCTGGTGCTTTGGCTGCGCGAAAAATAAGGCGTACATCGAATAAATAAGTGCCGGTACAAGCAAAACAATGAGCCCCAGGCCGATATATCGCTGGATGTTCCACTTCTTTCTCGGGATATGTATGTATGTTTTTGCTTTGGCTTCGAGCTCATCAATATGGGTTTGAATCAGCTCGAGCAAATCATCATAGGATTCAGCATCTAATATCGCCTTTGCCTCTGCGGAGAACGTCAGCGTTTCATTGAATTTCAGGTAGTCTTCAAACGCAAAAGCGCCGTCAACTGCCAAAGCCGCTGCCGCTTTCAGCTCCTGCCATACTCTTTCCTCATCACGTTCGTAAGGAGGAATGCTTTCTTTTACTCCATAATGGAGAAAATAAGGCGTAAGCCCTTTATCGAATACAATGTTTTCAGGAGCGACAATCAAATTCAGCCTCGACAGATTGTGCTGCTGTACGGCTTGAACAAGCTGATAGGCAAACTGCCATTTACTTTTTTTATCCTTAGCTTTCATGAAGCGGAATGCTTTATAGGAGGAGGGAGGTTGGATTGTGATGATTACTTCATCATCCGTCACATCGATTTCTTTATGAAAAAATGGATTTATATCTTTGATCACGTTAGCTTCAAGACCGTCGAGAAGCTTTATTTTTTCCCGTTGAAAGGTAAATGTATAGCCGGCATCTGTTTTCTCGGCAACAGCTTCTAATTGGTTTTCTAAATATGTTTTTTGTTTACCTGACATTCAACCAGATCCTTTCATAATATTTCAAGCCGGTCTCCGTTTGTAATGCCGCAATCAGACAGCTTGCATTCTCCGGAAAACACCTTATCCTTGTTCACCACTCTGATCCAGTGCCCTTCGCGCGGAGGCATAGATACGTTTTGGGCCTGCCAAGCAATATCAATTACTTTTTTCACCGGGTGGTAATCTGACAATCTGAGATCAAAGACACTGCCGTTATAATGTTTCAAATCTATTGTAATATCAATATACATTTAGGATCACCCTTACATAGAAAGAGCGCCGTCTTCTTTTGAATCAGGCGCTCCTTCCCTTTCATACTGTTATCCGCGGATTTGATTTGCGATGTCTTGGTCAGTAGACTCAAGTGTATTTGCTGTTTGATCAAGCTGCTGATTCACATCTTGAAGCAAATCTGACATTTTGATAAATGAAGGTTTGAGCTGCTCGTATTGATCTGCGAACGCTTCGCTTGAAGCACCTTCCCACATGCTTTTCAAATCAGAGATCATTCGGTTTAAACGATCAACCTGATTTAATACTTCTTGGCTTTCAACGCCGTATTGCTTCGCCATCGCTCTTAGCTCTTCGGGTGTGACACGAATTAATCCTGCCATATTCCTCATTACCTCCTGTGCCATCAGCCTAAATATGGGCTAATTCACTTATTTTTAGAACGTCATTATTATAAAAACAGTTTTTCGGCATAGTCAAACAAATATGTTTTAATTTTACAAAATGAGTCCAATGGTTTACCCCGAATCACTTAAAAATGACATATACTGTAAAGTAAATAGGTTTATTTTCTTAATCTCCTCTTCATTCTCCGAATAATCCAAAAGACCCAAATAACTCCCCAACTCCCAAAAAAAACCTTTCAGAAAATTTGATGCTACAGCACCATTTCTGAAAGGTTTAGTTTTTTCTTTCCTTAATTAGTCTTGCCTCCGATGACTTTCTTAGAAGATTAATAGGATAAGCTGTCGTATTATATGAGGCATACAACTGTCCTGCAAAAAGGCGATTACACCGCCAAATGTATATAGAACGTTTCTCTCATGAAATTGTTTTTTTGCTTCTGTTCTTTGTTGTTGATTTTCACAAACAACAACAATCATAATAAAAGGAAGGGGATGAGATGTCAAAGAGAAATCAAGCATGAAAAGTAGGGAGATTTATGACCATGCCGAATGATCCGTTTAAATATAGTTTTGACAGACTTGAAGATGTGGCTGATCATATCAGCGACGTTCTGCGGTGCCCGATCACCATAGAGGATGTTAACCACAAGCTGCTTGCCTACAGTACACACAGCGACTGCACAGACCCTGCCCGGACGTCTACCATTATTGGCAGAAGGGTACCGGAGAAGGTGATTAACAAGTTGTGGAAAGACGGGACAATTCCAGCTCTCTTAAAAACGGACCAGCCGATCAGAGTCAAGCAAATTGATGAAGTCGGGCTGAGCAACCGCGTCGCTATTTCGATTTGGAAGAACAAGCAAGTGCTTGGCTTCATATGGGCGCTTGAGATCCAAAAAACATTGTCCGATGAAGATCTGCTGACATTGCAAATGGCAGCAAAAGCAGTGAAAAACAAGCTTCTCAAACTTCAAATCAGAAAAACGAAAAATGAAGAACGCAGCCAAGAATTTTTCTGGAAAATGCTGACCGGACACATCCATCAGGAGGATGATATGGCGGATGGGTTCCATAAGCTTGGAATGGCCGCTCCTTCAGAGTTTTCCGTTATGATCATCCGCATAAATGGCGAGCTGACTGAAAAAATCGAACAGCAGCTGCAATATTTACAGGAAACGACCCAGCAGGTTTACGTGCTGCTGGCGACCGTAGATTCCAATGAACTTATTATATTAACCTCACCCAAAACAGATCATCCTTTTCAAGATTTAAAACAGTTTGCTTTAAGTACGCAAAAACAGCTGAAGGAGCGGTATAAAATAGAAGACGTTTCTATCGCTTTTGGCGGAATATACAACTCTATTTCTTTTGTCTCCCGCTCCTATCAGGAAGCATTGTCCGTCTTAAAAACGAAGGAACGGTTCGCTGAAGAGACCAAACATCTTTTCAGCTTTTCTGAGTTAGGCATTTATCAATACTTAGATGTCTTAAATGAAAAACGGAAACAGGCGGGCCATTATAATTACTCGCTTTCCAAACTGGAACAATATGACCGGGATCACCAGTCAAATCTGGTAGAGACGCTAGAGCGCTTTATTGAAGCGGACAGCAACGTGAACACCGCTTCCAAGCTGTTAAATATACACGTTAATACGTTGAATTACCGCCTTAAGCGGATCAGCCAGATTGCTGAAATTGATTTGAAAAATGTGAATCAAAAATTCACCATCTATTTAGATATCAAACTTCGGCACATGGATTTGTGAAATTTCACAAATCCATGTTTTTTTATTTTCTTAATCAAACAAAGAATTTTCCAAAATATCAAGCTACACTAAAAATATCACAGATACAGGAGGAGACAGATATGATCATAGGGGTTCCTAAAGAGATAAAAAACAATGAAAACCGTGTCGCATTAACACCCGGGGGCGTTTCTCAGCTCATTTCAAACGGCCACCGGGTGCTGGTTGAAACAGGCGCGGGCCTTGGAAGCGGATTTGAAAATGAAGCCTATGAGTCAGCAGGTGCGGAAATCATTGCTGATCCGAAGCAGGTCTGGGACGCCGAAATGGTCATGAAGGTAAAAGAACCGCTGCCGGAAGAATATGTTTATTTCCGCAAAGGACTTGTGCTGTTTACGTACCTTCATTTAGCAGCTGAGCCTGAGCTTGCACAGGCCTTGAAGGATAAAGGAGTAACTGCCATCGCATATGAAACGGTCAGTGAAGGCCGGACATTGCCTCTTCTGACGCCAATGTCAGAGGTTGCGGGCAGAATGGCAGCGCAAATCGGCGCTCAATTCTTAGAAAAGCCTAAAGGCGGAAAAGGCATTCTGCTTGCCGGGGTGCCGGGCGTTTCTCGCGGAAAAGTAACGATTATCGGAGGAGGCGTTGTCGGGACAAACGCGGCGAAAATGGCTGTCGGCCTCGGTGCAGATGTGACGATCATTGACTTAAACGCAGACCGCTTGCGCCAGCTTGATGACATCTTCGGCCATCAGATTAAAACGTTAATTTCTAATCCGGTCAATATTGCTGATGCTGTGGCGGAAGCGGATCTCCTCATTTGCGCGGTATTAATTCCGGGTGCTAAAGCTCCCACTCTTGTCACTGAGGAAATGGTAAAACAAATGAAACCTGGTTCAGTCATTGTTGATGTAGCGATCGACCAAGGCGGCATCGTCGAAACTGTCGACCATATCACAACACATGATCAGCCAACATATGAAAAGCACGGGGTTGTGCATTATGCTGTAGCGAACATGCCGGGCGCAGTCCCTCGTACGTCAACAATCGCCCTGACTAACGTTACTGTTCCATACGCGCTGCAAATCGCGAACAAAGGGGCAGTAAAAGCGCTCGCAGACAATGCGGCACTGAGAGCGGGTTTAAACACCGCAAACGGACACGTGACCTATGAAGCTGTAGCAAGAGATCTAGACTATGAGTATGTTCCTGCCGAGAAAGCTTTACAGGATGAATCATCTGTGGCGGGTGCTTAATTCACAATGAGCTTGCAGAAAGATTTCTGCAGGCTTTTTTATTTTTTAAAAGGAAAAAAGAGACCATTTCACGAATTATGACTATGAAGTTGATCATAAAGGAGGATTCATATGGCTGTTCAGCAATATGGCGTGTTAAAAGGCATAGTCTTAGACATGAAGCGGGAAACAGATGATGACAGTCCTCATTTCCAAGTCAAAATGCTCGGTGAAGAGAATACGTATTACAGGTGCGCCATCAATGTGATGTCCAGTTCTGAGGAATCTGAAGTATTGTATTTGGCTGACGATCAGTTTGATTCGGGCTCAATTACCATCCTTCCGAACATGCCGTATGGATATACAAGGATCAATGAAGCAAACCGTGAAGTGGCACTGGATTATGTGCGGGGCAATTTGTTTGACCCGCGGGAAATGAAGCCTTTGCCTCATGAAATCACGGGACCTGATAATGATTTAAATGATTTTATTGAAACCTATATGAAGAAAGCACAAGATGAGAAAGCGCCGGTTTATATATTCGGTTCAAAATTCGGACCTGAACAGGCTGCAGATAAAATATTCGGCTTTACCCCGACCAACGGAATGCACAATATCCATATGAATCAAGGGAATGCAATGGATACCCGCTGGAAAAAAGACAACGGCTCTTGGCATGACGGGGGTATTCTGATTCAGTTTGCAGATCAGTGGGCCGCTGTGTTTTTAGCGTTTTTATCCCAATCTTGGTGTACGGATGAAAACGGAAACCCGGTCAGAGATTGTGATCATACCCAAACGTCTGCGTAAGATTAGAAAAAGAGACTGCGGCGAGCAGTCTCTTCGGAAGTTTGTTGACAAAATCCTAAAGCGTTTTAAAAGCTTTAGGATTTTGTCATGTTTTCAGCGTGATTGAAAACCCTTGAACTCTAGGAAAGATGAGCATTGGAGCGGAGCGAATGTTCTAATTCGTGAGCACCAACGCACAGACTTGACAACGAATGCGAGGGTTTATCGACACGCTGAAGAGACTGCGGCGAGCAGTCTCTTTTTGATACGATTACACATTTTCAACAGTCTTTAGGCTGTTTGGCCTCATATCGCTCCAATGCGATTGGATATAGTCCAAACAAGCTTCACGCCCTTTTTGCTCATGAACGACTGTCCAGCCGCTCGGCACATCTATAAAACCCGGCCATAGGGAATATTGGCCTTCTTCATTGACCAGCACCAAATATGTGCCATCCGCATTTTCAAAAGGATTTGCCATTCTATTTCTCCTCCCTTATTTATTCAACTCTTCCAATTTGACAGCGAGAACCTTGCCGATTTGAGCCAGAGGTTCCGGCTGACATAAATCTTTATGACGGCAGTCGATGTCGATTTGTTCAATCTGTCCGTTAATATAAGACTTCCACGAGTCAGGTTCAATCGGGTCAAACCATTCCGGAATGATTGTTGATCTGAAAAACAAAACATTTCCACGGAAGGTTTTCGGCTTATAGGAACCTAAAATGCCGACAGAATTGACATACGTATTCTTCAAATTTAAAATGACTGTTTCATCCAGGCTCGCAAGCGCACTGCCGTCACGGCGAAGAATCTCAATCGCCGCTTCAAAATCTAGCGGTTTGTCCCCTAAGCTATCTGGATCGTACCCGCCTAACGCCAGAAGGGCAATAAGCGCTTCCTCATCATCCGGTGCCTCTTTTATAGGAAGGAAGTGGTTCGGATAGGCGTCCAGCATCACCAACAGGGATACTTCTTCTCCTTGATTTTGCAGCTGGGTAGCCATCGCTTGAACGACATTCCCGCCCAGGGACCAGCCCAGCAGATGGTACGGGCCTTTTGGCTGGACCGTTCGGATTTGTTTAATGTAATCGGCAGCCATGTCATCAAGTGTTTTCGGAAGCTCCTCGCGCTGCCCGATTCCCCGTGCCTGCAAGCCGTAGATCGGATAATCCGTTCCTATATTGGTCATCAAACCGGCATAGCACCAGCTGAGCCCCCCTGCCGGATGAACACAGAATAGAGGAGGCCTGTCTCCGCTTGTTCGTAGCGGCAGCAGAACGTCAAGAGCGCTTTGGCTTGATCCCATTTCAAGTCTTTCAGCGAGCCCGGCTACAGTAGGTGCTTCGAACAAGTTGCCGATGCTGAGTTCAACGCCGAGCGCTTCACGAATGCGGCTCATGAGCTGTACAGCAAGCAAGGAATGTCCGCCTAAATCAAAGAAACGGTCATCAATGCCGACACGTGGCAAGTGAAGCACCTCCATAAAGAGGTCACAGAGAATTTCTTCCTGCGGCGTTCTCGGTCCTCGTCCTGTCACTGCCGCTGCGAAATCCGGAGCGGGCAGTGCTTTACGATCAAGCTTTCCATTCGGTGTCAGCGGCAATTCTTTCATCGTCACAAAGGCAGCAGGCACCATGTAATCCGGCAGTCTCTCCGCAGCATATCTGCGCAGTTCCGCCGTATCAAATGTTTCTTCCGAAGGGATGACATAAGCTGCCAACCGTTTATCTCCCGGCTGATCCTCACGAACGATCACTGCCGCATCTTCAAGCTGCGGATGCTGAACAAGCGCGGCTTCAATTTCTCCCAATTCAATCCGGAATCCCCGAATTTTCACTTGATGGTCTGCACGGCCTACATAGTCGAGAGAACCGTCAGCGCGGAGGCGGGCCACATCCCCAGTGCGGTACATCCGAGTGCCTGGAGGACCGAATGGATCAGCTATGAAGCGTTCAGATGTTAAACCAGGCCGGCCTAGATAACCTCGTGCTAACCCCGCTCCTGATACATACAGCTCTCCGGCAACACCCGGAGGAACCGGCTGCAGGCGTTCATCCAGCACGTATACACCAAGATCGGGAATGCCGCAGCCGATCAAGCTGTTTGCCCGTAAAGCTGCCATGCTTCGGTCTAATTCGATATAGCTCACATGCACCGTCGTTTCTGTAATACCGTACATATTGATAAGCTGCGGTCTATTTTCAGGGTGGCGGTTGTACCAATCCTCTAAACGGCTGAGTTCAAGCGCTTCTCCGCCAAAAATGACATAGCGCAGACTGAGTGCCTGTCCAAGATCCGGCTGTTCCCGTTCCGCCTGCATAAACTGATAGAAAGCAGACGGTGTCTGGTTCAGAACGGTCACACCCTCTTTGACAAGCAGGCGCAGAAACGCTTCTGGCGATCTGCTGACGTGGTGAGGCACGATTACAAGACGCCCGCCATGCAGCAGAGGACCCCAGATCTCCCACACCGAAAAATCAAACGCATAGGAATGGAACATGGTCCAGATATCGTCTGAGCTGAAACGGAACCAGTGCTCGGTCGCTGCAAATAAACGTGTTACATTTTGGTGAGGAATCATCACACCTTTTGGAACACCTGTTGAGCCGGATGTATAAATGACATACGCCGTATTCAAAGGCGAAAGCGGCTGAGTCCTATCCTTATTTTTTGGATTCTCTGCAGGGTACGTGTTTAGTTTCTCTGCCAGCTCGGGATCATCCAGCACGATTTTCGGCACGTTTTCAACTGGCGGAATGTGATTTGCAGCTTTAGTGTTCGTCATGATAAACGCAGGCTGTGCATCTTTTAGCATAAAAGCAATTCGATCAGCCGGATAATCCGGATCAAGAGGGAGATAAGCTGCCCCGGCTTTTAGCACCGCCAATAGGCCGACAGCCATTTCCAACGATCGGGGCAGTGCCAATGCCACAAATTGCTCCGGCCCGACACCTTCACTAATCAGCATTCGGGCAAGCCGGTTTGCTCTTTCATTCAGCTCTGCATAGCTCAGTGCCTGATCTTCATATACAACGGCAATAGCTTTAGGACGTAAAACAGCCTGCTTCTCAAACTGCTCTGGCAAACTTGCGTGCGGAATCTTTCCAGATACACTTTGCCAATCTGTCACCATGCTGCTGCGTTCCTCTGGCGCAAGAATATCCAGATTTCCGATTTGCTCGTCAGGATCAGACTCGGCAGCCTCCAACAGGCGCATCAATCGGTCAGCAAGAGCCTGAGCAGTTTCCCGCTTGAAAAGATCGGTGCTGTATTCAAGCATTCCTTCCATTCCGTTTGGTGTCCCGTCAGCAAGGCGATCTTCACTGATTTCCAGCGTCAAATCAAACTTGGCAGAACCAACACTGTTGATTCGCAGGCTGCTCTCCATATCAGGAAGATGCAGTTCAGCGTCCGGTGTGTTTTGGAACGCAAGCATGATTTGGAATAAAGGATGCGTCGCACGCGAACGAGCCGGATTGAGCACCTCTACAAGTCTCTCAAACGGCAGATCCTGATTGTCATAGGCGGCCAGATTCACTTCCCGTACTCTGTCTAGAAGCTCACGAAAGCTTGGGTCACCGGACGTATCAGTTCTGAGCACCAATGTATTAATGAACAGCCCTACAAGATCGCCCAGCGCATCATCATTCCGTCCCGCGATCGGACTGCCGATCGGAATGTCGGTGCCCGCCCCGAGCCTTGTCAATAAAGCAGCGAGACCGGATTGAAGCACCATAAACAGGCTCACCCTATTTGCGCGAGCCAGCTCCTGCAATCGCTTGTGAAACTCGGGCTCAATACGAAAATGAATCGTATCTCCATCATGACTCGGCTCAGCCGGACGTGAATAATCGGTTGGCAGTTCAAGCTGATCAGGCAGGTTTTTCAAGGTTTCTTTCCAGAAAGCAAGCTGACCGGCAATCAAGCTATTTGGATCATCCTCGTTTCCAAGCAGTTCTTGCTGCCAAAGCGCATAGTCTGCATACTGCACATCAAGAGGCGCCCATTCGGGAGCTCGTCCGTGGCAGCGAGCCGCATAAGCCGTCCCAAGGTCTCGGGTCAGCGGTGTTAAGGACCAGCCGTCCCCGACAATATGATGGACGAGAAGAAGCAGCACGTACTCGTCAGGACCGATCACAAAAAGCTCGGCACGAAAAGCAGGTTCAGCTGCAAGATCAAAGCTGTAGCGTACAGCTTCGGCAAGCCGATCAGAAAGCTCCTTCTCAGCAATTTCAGTAACATGTAACTCGGGACAGGCTTGATCGGCATCTAAAATATGCTGATAGGATGTCCCCTGTGATTCAGGGAAGATCGTCCGAAGGCTTTCATGACGGCAGACGAGGTCATAAAGTGCCGCTTTCAGCAATCCTTGATCCAGCTCACCCGACAAACGGACAGCAACCGGAATATTATAAGTAGGACTCGGTCCTTCCAGACAATGCAGGAACCATAGCCGGCGCTGGGCAAATGATAGCGGGATCCTTTCAGGCCGCTCAGCTCTCTGCAAAGCGGGACGTGCACTCTGCGCCAAATCAAGATGGGCAGCGAGTCCGGCTACTGTCGGTTCGTCAAAGAGCTTGGCGATACCAAGTTCGGCTCCCATTACCTCGCGAATGCGGCTCATCAGACGGGCTGCAAGAAGAGAATGGCCCCCAAGCTCGAAGAAACTGTCATCGATACCGACGCGTGCCAAACCGAGAACCTCTGCAAACAAGTCACACAATATCTCTTCCTGAGGAGTCCGCGGGGCCCGATCACTGACAGATGTGCTGAAGTCTGGTGCCGGCAGTGCTTTCCGGTCAAGCTTGCCATTAGGTGTTAATGGCAGCTCGTCCATCTCCACAAACGCCGCCGGTACCATATAATCAGGAAGACTAGCCCCCATATAACGACGAAGCTCGGCAGTATCAATAGCACCATCAGCGACTACATAAGCCGCCAATCGTTTGTCTCCCGGCTGATCTTCCCGTACGACAACCGCGGCCTGTTCAATATGCGGATGATTGGCAAGCACGGCATCAATTTCTCCAAGTTCAATTCGGAATCCGCGAATTTTGATTTGATGATCCGCCCGCCCGATATAATCCAAAGACCCATCGGCACGCCAGCGGGCCTGGTCTCCGGTCCGATACATCCTAGTTCCCGGCGGTCCGTATGGATCTGCAACGAAGCGCTCCGCCGTTAAATCAGGGCGATGGAAATAACCTCTGGCCAATCCGGTGCCTGCAATATAAAGCTCTCCGACAACGCCCGGCGGCACCGGCTGCAATCCATTATCAAGCACATACACTTGCGTGTTCCAAATCGGTTTCCCAATCGGCGGAACGCCCTGCAGCCCTTCTTCAAGAAAAGCTGCGGCAGACCAAATCGTTGTTTCAGTGGGACCGTATAAGTTCGTGACTGAACAATGAAGGTCTTGAAGCGCCTGCAAAAGACCGCTCGGCAGCGCCTCGCCTCCTACAAGCACTCTAAGCCCCCGAAGTTTCTCAGGTTCACTCGTTACCAAAGCGTGCCACAGTGTCGGTGTCGCCTGCATGATGTTAATATCGAAATTTTCAATCATTTGAGCTAATGCCTGCGGCTCACGGATCGTTTCTTTCTTTGCGATCACAATTTGCGCTCCGCTAATCAGCGGAAGATATAACTCCAATGCTGAAATATCAAAAGCGACAGTCGTCACAGCCAACAGCCTGTCTTCTTTTCCTAGAGAAAATGCCTCCTGCATGGACAGCAGAAAATTGCTTAAGCTTTTCTGTGTCACAACGACTCCCTTCGGTCTTCCTGTTGATCCTGAGGTATAGATGATATACGCGGGATGGTCAAGAGAAACCGATACAGCCGGATTTTCCGGCGAATAGCGTTTTATAATCTCCTGTGTAACAGCCTGATCAAGCACAAGCTTCGGTACAGCCAGGTTATCAGGCAGACTGGCTGCTATTTCCTCAGTCGTTATGATGCATGAAGGTTTCGCATCCCCCAGCATGTAAGAAATGCGGTCGGCTGGAAACTCTGGATCAAGGGGGAGATACGCCGCACCAGTCTTGAGCACACCAAGCATTGAGGCCACCATCTCAGGGGAACGCGGCAGCGCCAAAGCGACAAATTGCTCCGGACCAATCCCTTTTTCGATCAACAGACGCGCGAGGCGGTTTGCCTCTTCATTGAGCTTTCGATAGTTGACTTGAATGTCATCACACATGAGAGCGATACGTTCTGGCGTAAGAACTGCCTGCTTTTCGAACATGTCCTGAAGGCTGACCAGCTTCTCGGATTTTGCCGTCTCATTCCATTTAGAAATGACTTTTTCTTTCTCCTCTGGCAACAGAAGCTCCATTTGCCCAATCAGCATGTCCTCTCCGGCAGAAGCCGTTTGCAGCAGCTGCAGGATACGCTGCTGATGAAGCTTAATATCAGACTCACTGTATACCTCGGGATTCGCATCAACATCAATTCGCAGCCCGCTGCCGTCTGTTCTGTCATATACATTGATTGATAGATCATCAACAGGACCGGCTGAAAGATTATGCGTTGTGCCCCGGGCGCCGGCAAAGTCGAGACCGTAATCAAACGGCATAAGATTGATTTGAGGGCCAAATAATCTATGATTTTCTCCTATCAATTTCAGATCGCGCCGAAGCTCTTCATGGCGATATTTATGATGTCGCCGAATACTGCGGATTTCCCGGGAAATTTGCTGAATCAGTTCAGAAAAGCTCATCGAAGAGCTTACCGTCAGCCGGAGCGGGAGAAGGTTCATCACCATAGCCGGTACATTCAGTGACGCGGACCCTATGCGACCCATCATGGGCAGGCCGAGCACAACATCCTCAGAGCCGGTCATACGATGCACATAAACAGCTGACACCGCAATCATGACTTCATGCCAGCTTCCTGAGAAATAGCGCGCCGCTTCTTTTAACGCATTTACATCAGACGGAGGCAGATATGCCGTATGACGAAGAAAACTGTTAGATGTTCTTGGCGCCCGATCAGCTAAGCTTACAACTTCAGGTGCATCTGCAAAACGGTCCAGCCAGAATTGACGATCCTTCTCATACTGCACTGATCCGCGATAATCTGTATCCTCCTCCAAAATGGCCTGGAGAGACCCAAAGGAACGGCCTTTAGCTGTTTGTCCTTTTATAAGCGCAGTATATGTACTTGCCACACGCTGGGCTATCAGGGAAAAACCGAAGCCGTCGATCGCGATATGGTGAATGCGCTGATACCAAAAGAAACGATCAGGCCCGGCAATAAACAGAGCTTCATTGAACAAAGGGTCATACCCTAAATCAACCGGCTTTGCTAAATCAGCTTTCATCCAGTTTAATGCTGTTTGTTCCGGATCAGGCTCGAAGCTGACGTCAATGACGTGCAGCTGTACATCCGGAGACGGGTTTATCATCTGCCAAGGCCCGTCCATATTTTCACCGAAGCGGACATGCAGCGATTCCGCTTCCTTGATCACGTGCCGCAAAGCTTCTTCAAAAAGAGCAATATTGATTGAGCCATTGATTTCTATATATTCCGCAGTATTGTAAATTGGATTGTCCGGATCAAGCTGCTGAGCAAACCATATGCCAGTTTGCGCCCCGGTCAAAGAATATTGAAGATCTTTTGTATCAGGCATCCGTTTGTTTACCCTCCTTTTATAAATAATCCGCGTTTGGCAGCACTTGCTGGCTGCGGGTTGTGAGCAATTTCTGCCATTCTTCGATCGTTGGGCGTTCAGCCAATTCTACGAAAGTCACCTCTGCCCCTTCACGGCGCCATTGTTCCACCAATGTCATGATCCTTACCGAATCAAGACCACGATCGAGCAAATCCTCTTGATCTGTGATGTCTTCCGGTGTTTCTTGTAGAAGCTCAGCAATTTGTTTACGGATATTCTCACATGTAAACACGTTCTTTTTGCCAGTGTTTGCTGACGTTTTTTGACCGTCTGCCGGCGCATTCTGCAGCTGATCAAGAAGACTGTCAGTCATCACGGTAAACGCACAGCGTCCAGCCGCATAGTCCAGCGCCATTTGATGTTTTTCTAATGAAAAATCAGCAACTGCATCTCCCACAAAAAAGGCTTTAATATCCTCCATAAATGCTTCACATGCTGTAACAAGACAGCCGATATGGGCGTAAATTCCTGTAATGATCAGCTGATCGCGTCCCTCTTTGCGCATCATTTCAAGCAGATTCGTTCTCTTAAACGCGCTGTATCTCCATTTTGTCAGCACAAGATTATCATCCTCTGGTGCCAGCTCGGTTATAATTTTCTCCTCATAAGGACCGCTGTTTAATCCCGGGCCCCAAAAGTCTGTCAGCAGCGCACGGTCATCCGGATTTTGGCTTCCCGGCTGTGCGGTATAGACAACAGGAATCCCAAGCTGAACACATTGATTCTTCAGCTTTCGTATATTCGCTGAAAGCTCTATTACCGGAGACGCTCCCGCTGTGAAAGCATCGACAAAATAGTTTTGCATATCGTGTATTAACAAGACAGCCCGATTTGGATCAGGCACCCATGAGACTTTGTTTTGCGGCATATCAGATGCTGTCGGCATTTGATACGGCTGAATGGCAGGTATAGCCATATGAACACTTCCTCTCAAATTGTTGATTTATTTTTTTGACCCTGCAAGAAGTTTCTCGGAAATGGCTTCACGAAGAGCCTTTTTGCTTACCTTTCCTACCCCTGTCTGCGGAAAGGATTCGACAAATTCAACTCGGTCAGGGATTTTATATGCCGCCAGTCCGCGCTCTCTCAAAAATGCTTTGAGCTCTGCGGCTTTTGGGGCTTCATCTCTGGGAATAATGAACACACAAGATCTCTCGCCAAGAAATTGATCAGGCATGGAGACCATTGCCGCATCATGGACAGCCGGATGCGCCAGCAGATGATTTTCTACCTCTTCAGCCGCAACCTTTTCTCCCCCACGGTTAATTTGATCCTTCGCACGGCCTTCAACGACAATATAGCCGTCTCGTGTCAGCCTGACGATATCACCCGTGCGGTAAAAACCGTCCTCAGTAAATGAAGCAGCATTATGCTCTTCCGCCTTATAGTAACCGCGAATTGTATACGGTCCCCGCGTCAGCAGGTGGCCTGTTTCACCAGGTTTTACGTCGCGATCATGATCATCCCAAACACGCACTTCATCATATGGGGACATCGGTTTTCCTTGGGTGTTGACAATGATCTCCTCAGGATCATCCAATCTCGTATAATTGACGAGACCCTCTGCCATTCCGAACACCTGCTGCAGCGTGCAGCCGAAAACAGCTTTTACCCTGCGCGCGGCTTCAGCACTAAACTTGGCACCGCCGACCTGCAGCACTTGAAGGCTGGATAAATCATCACGGCGTGAGGATGCCGCATCCATCCATACTATCGCAAGAGGCGGAACAAGAGCGGTTATCGTGACCTTTTCCCGTTCAATTAAAGGAAATGCGTCATCTGGACTTGGAGAAGGAGATAATACCACTCTTCCTCCAGCGTATAATACGCCGAGAACGCCAGGTGAGCTCAGCGGATAATTGTGTGCCATCGGCAGCGCGGCCAAGTACACCGTGCTGTGGTCGAGCCAGCAGACCTCCACACTCCGCTTCAGGCTGTATATGTAGTCATCGTGGGTCCTCGGAATCAGTTTCGATAGCCCAGTGCTCCCGCCAGAAAGCTGGAGGAACGCCACATCCGAAGATTTGACTTCAGGCAGTTTTACAGGTTCTGCATGCAAATCCTCCAGCGGCAAAAATTCCTCTGCCTCACCTGCGACAATGATGTTTTTCAAAGTCGGCAGCTTGCTTTGAACCTGTCTGGCAAGCGTACGGTAGTCAAAACCGGAATATGCGTCGGGAATGATATATGCAGCCGCTTCAGCAAACTCGCAAAAATATGTAATTTCACTGCTTCGATGAGAAGGCAGTGCGAAGACTGGAAGCGCCCCCAGACGGAAAAGTGCGAAAATGACTTCAAAAAACTCTTTGATATTTGGCAACTGCACCACAACACGATCCATCTGTTGAATGCCGAGCTTTTGAAATCCGGCAGCCAGACGATCAGCCCTTATGTCAAGCTCTCGATAGCTCCAATGGGTGTTTCCGCATGTAATGGCAATGCGATCACCATATTTGGCTGCCCGGTCCCTTAACAAATCTCCAAACGTCTCACCGGCCCAGCAGCCGTTCTTTCGATAGGTCTCAGCTAACTCATCAGGCCAAGGCGTAAATCCTTTCAGCATGTTGTATCCCTCCAGCAATTCATTCTGTTCATATGTGATCCACGCCCATTGCCCGCAGCATTGTCCGAAACTTTGCAGACGTCTCCTGAAGCTCGTCCTCAGGCTTTGAACCGGCCACAACACCAGCTCCAGCATACAGGCGGAGTGAGCGTTCTTCTGCCTCTGCACAACGGATGGTCACGATCCATTCTCCGTCACCGGCATCGTCACACCATCCGACCATGCCGGTAAAGAAACCGCGGTCAAATGGTTCAATGCTGAGAATCGCTTCTCTTGCAAGATCAGTCGGTGTTCCGCAGACTGCTGGCGTCGGGTGGAGCGCCGCCGCCAATTCAAGTGCGGTTACAGACGGATCGGAAAGTTCTCCCTTAATCACGCTGGACAGGTGCCACATCGTTTCCGTTTTGATCAGTGAAGGCTTCTCCGGAACCTCCAGCGTCCGGCAGAAAGGTCTCAGCGCTGCCGCAACTGCGTCAGCGACAACCGCGTGCTCATGAAGATCCTTTGCGGAAGAAAGCAATTCAGCTGCCCGGCGCTGGTCTTCAACAGGATCATTACTGCGCGGCCTTGAGCCGGCTAATGGGTTGGAAACAACCTGTGTTCCCATCCTTGAAACGAGAAGCTCCGGACTTGCTCCGAGCAATGTTCGGCGGGGAGACGTTTCCTCCTGGCTGGACACATCCGCGGCAAACGTGTAGCCATGCGTGTTATGCTGAGCCAGATGGCGAAGCAGCTCATCCGTCTGAATCGGTTCAGGCGATGTCAAATGCAGCGATCTGGACAGGACGATTTTGCTGAGTGTTCCATCGGCAATGCGTGTCAGCCCTTGTTCAACACCATTTTTATAATCCTCAGGTTCAGGAACAGGCTTTATGTGGTATGTATGCCCAGCCTGCTGTTCCTTTTTCTCATGATCAAATTGAAGCGGCCCTGACCAGCGCACTTCTTCAGGTACAACGAGCCGCGCTGCTTTTACTTGATCAAAAGGAACGGCCCCGACAACAAGCGGCCGGCTTTGCCCTGATTGTTTTGCCTGACGCAGCGTCTCTGCAATTCGGCCAGAAAGGGTTTCCATTTGGTTTTGCCCGTCTGCCTCCGGTACGATTTCACATATGCCTTTCGCTAACAGTACACGATGAGGAGACGCTAAGAAAAAGGCGCCCGGCTGATATTCATGAAGCAAATGCTCCGCTTTTGTTTCTGTTATAACGTTTTGATCCAACATTCTCATGAACCTCCTTTAAATTCAGTTACACGCCTAAGGTCGCGCCGCCATCTACGCATAAATTATGCATCGTAATATGCCCTGCCTGGCCAGAAACCAAAAAGAGCACCGCATCCGCAATATCCGAAGGCTTGGCTAGTTTTTTGAGCGGGATCCCTGTTTTAAATGTCTCAAGTGATCCTTTTATGACTTGCTCCGCTCCATTCTCGTCGGCCCATAATGACCACTGCATGTCTGTTTCCGTTGATCCGGGAGATACAATGTTGCAGCGAATATTGTATTCTGCAAGCTCAAGGCCAAGGCATTTCGTAAACATCACAGCCGCAGCCTTTGAAGACGCATATGCCGCCATAGATGTTCTTGGTACACCGGCAGCATTCGATCCGACTGTTACAATCGAACCCGATCTTCGGTCCATCATATATTTGCTGACTGAACGCGAGGCGTTAAATACGCCAGTCGAATTCACTGAGAACGTCGCCTCCCATTCCTCATCGCTAAGCGAATGGATAAGTCCCGGGCGAAGGACACCCGCTACATTCACTAAAATATCAATCGGCCCCATTTCACGTTCGATGCGCGCCGTGATCTCATCAATCGCCGCGCTGTCTCTCACATCCGCAGGAAAAGCTTCTGCATGGCGGCCTTCTGCTTTGAGGCTGCTCACAACCTTTTCCAGCTTTTCAGGATTATAATCAACTGCCGCAATATGTGCGCCTTGACTGGCAAGCGTCCGCGCAACAGCTTCGCCTATTCCTTGGGCAGCCCCTGTTATAAAAGCAATTTTTCCCTCTATACCCTTTGCATTCATATCATCAATTCCTTTCTTCGCTCTAAATGCCGAACAGACATCCAGCGAAAAAGACTGCTGCGCCTTGAAAAACGCAATCTATTGATAATGATTATCATTATCAATTATAAAAATAATCATATCCAAATGTCATGTGACAGTCAAATATAATTTCAGTGACAAATATTTTTTAAAAGGCAAGGCTGAGTATGTCTCAGCCCATTGAAAGATGCGGTCCGTCAGGGTGAAGCGCAAAACGCAGCGCCCGGCTGACCAAAACAGGAAGAACTGAAATATGTCCTTCTCCTGAAAACTCGCAAAATTCTGCTCGTATGCCTTGTTCAGATAAAACGGCCAGCCGCTCATAAAGCTCCCTCGCATTATCATTCATCCGGCTTTTATGATGCTGCTCTAATTCTCCTGCGGCAAGAAGGATATTGATAGGCTGATTGTTTTTCTTGGTGAGAGAGACGAAATGGTCCGTTTTCTCGAGAATAAACGGTTTATTCCAATGAATGGACGGACTTCCCGCGATATACGTTTGAAACGCATCGGGCTTTGTTAGCAGCACCTGCAGCACGAAAAGCCCTCCGAGCGAATGGCCAAAGATTGTTTGTCTTTTTTTATCAATCTGGTAATCTCGTTCTATCTCCGGTTTTAAATCCTCTTCAATAAATCTGAAAAAGCCCTCCGCTCCGCCATGCTCCGGCCATTCTCTGCCGTCGGGCCTTTCCGGCAGCTTCGATTGGGCTGTTGGCATTGTAAAATCCCGGTGGCGTGCTGAAGAGAACGGCTCCGCTGTCTCATAGCCAATGCCGACGATCACTGCAGGGATCACCCCGGTTTTTTCGGGTCGGCGTCCCTGTATTCGAACGGCTTCCGTCATCGTTCCGAAGACAGAATTGGCATCCAGCAGATAAATCACAGGATAACCAGCGGGTGGCGGCGGCGTACTAGGTTTCGAGATAAAAATGTGATAGGTACGGTTTTCATTGCGTGAAGACATCATACGCACTTCCGTACCAGGAATCGTAAATGCGTTTGATGTCCCGCCATTTGTCCGGTCTGTTGTTTGCTCTTTCATGCAGTACGACATTCCTCTCCTTAAACTAAACCGCAATGTATGATAATGATTTTCACTATCAACTAGACACCTCAAATAATAGGTTTTCTTCCAAAGAAAGTCAACTTTTTCCCGAATAAAAAAGGCACCTTGATCAAATAAGGTACCTGCAGACTATCAATATGGAAGTAAAAACCCAATAAAGATGCGGATTGTCCTATTTGAAATAGAACCTTAATCCCATGTAAATCTTTGATTTTTCCACGGATCGCCTCTCATGTGATAGCCATTCCGCTCCCAAAAGCCAGGGTGATTTTCTTTCGTAAATTGGATGCCGCGCAGCCACTTGGCGCTTTTCCAAAAATACAGATGCGGAAATACCCCCCGCAGCGGAAAGCCGTGTTCTGGGGTTAAAGGTTCGCCATTATGCGCATAAGCCAGAAGGGAAGTTTCCGCTAAGAAATCATCAAGCGGCAGATTGGTCGTCCAGCCCTCTTCAGCATGTAAAATGACGTAGCCCGCTTCTTCTTTTACACCCGCTTTTTCCGCTATATCACAAGCCCGCATGCCTTGCCACACATTATCAAGCCTTGACCAGCCCGTGACGCAATGAATGTCGTTTTTCGATTCATACCGTGGAAAGGCTTTGACATCTTCAAAGCTTAGCAGCATCGGATGGTCAACCAAACCGTATACTTGAAGATTCCATTTCGTCATATCTTCGTAATATGGGACATTTCCGGTATGAAGCACAGGAAATGAAGTGGTGACGTTTTGATTTGGCGGCACTCTTCCAGATTGATCGGACTGTCTTGTTTTTCCGAAATACATATGGAGCCCTCCTTTTGTTAACCTAATTTAAAATCATGTTGACAATCTTTTTGTTCTTTATTACTCTATGATTGTGTATGTCAACCTAAGGGGGAACAACGATGAAACAACGTAAACTTCGTGCGGGAGATATGGCGCTGATTGGCATGTTCGCCGCACTTATGGCTGTCGGGGCCAACATTACATCAGTAGCACCCTTTTTACAAGTAGCCGGCATTCCGCTTTCGATGCAGCCGTTTTTCTGTCTCTTGGCAGCTTTGCTTCTTGGCAGCAAACGAGCAGCGATTGCCATGATTGTATATGCACTTGTGGGATTGGCCGGAGCGCCTGTGTTTGCTCAATTTTCAGCAGGCTTCGCACCGTTTGCAGGGAAAAGCGGCGGGTTTATTATCTCATACATACCGGCAGCATTTGCAGCGGGGTGGTTTTTAGAACGAAACATTCAGCCAAGTAAAATCCGATTTCTCATTGCTTCACTTATCGGAACGGCGATCATGTATCTCATCGGCACTACCTATATGTATCTTGCACTGAAGCTGTGGATTCATACGCCAGTGAGCTACGGCACGGCTTGGGGCTTTATGATTTGGTTTATGGTAAAAGATACAGCGCTGGCTGTGATACTGTCGTTTATCGCACCAGCAATCTACCGCTCGATTCATAAAGCAACCGGCTTTAACAGAAATCACATATCGTCCATGTAAAGCCGTTCTATTGGACGGTTTTTTTATCATAACGAGAAAAGGCTCCCCAGTAAAGGGGAGCCTTTTTCCTACAAAACAAGCGCTGCAATCCAGCCAAAGATGACAAGCGGAATATTATAAAATATAAATGTCGGCACACAAGTATCCCAAATGTGGTGATGCTGGCCGTCCGCACTCAAACCTGAAGTCGGCCCAAGCGTACTGTCACTGGCTGGTGAACCGGCATCGCCGAGGGCAGCAGCAGCTCCGATAATCGCAATCGTTGCCATCGGGCTGAATCCAAGCTGCATGCATAGAGGCACGAAAATGGTTGTGATAACAGGAATCGTCGCAAAAGAAGATCCGATCCCCATTGTAATTAATAAACCGACAATGAGCATCAGCAATGCGCCTAAGGACTGACTGTGTCCGATAAAACCAGCTGACGTTTTGACCAGTGACTCGACATCTCCGGTTTTCGTCAATACGTTTGAAAATCCGGCTGCCACAAGCATGACAAAGCCGATAAAGGCCATTAAAACCATTCCATCAGTAATCAGTGAGTCCGCTTCATCACGCTTCATCACACCGCTGACAAACAGAACAATCAGACCAGCGAGCGCCCCCATAATCATTCCTTCTACTCCCAAAGTCTGAGATAAGTAAAGCTGGACGCCGAGTGACACAACAATGGCTAGAACCGCGATACCAATGCTTTTTCTCGTATATGGCGATGCTTCTGCACCTGAAATGTCTTTTGTTTCATATTGTTTCGGTTTACGGTATACGATCACTGATAAAATAAGGCCGACAACCATACCTGCAACTGGAATAATCAGTGCGTACGGAATATCAGCAAGCGGAACGTTTAACCCGGCATCCGCCATATTGTCCTTCAGCATACCTTGGAAGATTTGGCCGAAACCGACCGGAAGCAAAATATAAGGAGCCGTTAAGCCAAATGTAATTACACACGCGATCAGACGGCGGTCCATTTCAAGTTCATTAAAGATTTTCAAAAGCGGCGGAATCAGCACCGGAATAAACGCGATGTGAACCGGAACGACGTTTTGCGAAAAACAAGATACAATTAAAATAATCAGCACAATCAGCACTTTAGACAGTGCTTTTTTTCGAGAATCTTCTTTATTTCCGATTAATTTAACGGAGGCTTCCACCATTGCGTCCGGAAGACCTGTTTTCGTCAAAGCGGCGGCAAACGCGCCAAGCATGGCATAGCTGACTGCAACGGTGGCATTTCCGCCGAGACCGTCTGTGAAAGCTTTAACCGTTTCGCCAAGACCGAGCCCGCCTGTTAACCCGCCGGCCAAGGCGCCTATAATTAATGCGATAACAATATTGACACGCAGCAGGCTTAATACAAGCATAAGCAGGACTGCGATGACGACTGCATTCATGATGATACCCCTCCAAAAATCCTTTAGTTTGCTAATGTAGTAGATAAATAAAGTACGAACGTATCGTATCATAACCGATCCACTTTAGTCAACTAAAGATTTCGGAAGAAAAAATCCCTGCCGCATCGTACAGCAGGGATTTTTCATTACTCGTTTTTATCTTCTTCCAATGTAAATCGCTCCGCAAGTGTAGCCAGTGTTCTTGCCATAACGCCAGTAGCCCCGGCCGGTCCGAAGCAGGTTGCTTTATTGGCAGTCGCTGTGCCTGCAATATCAAGGTGAACCCAAGGTGTTGACTCAGCGAATTCACCAAGAAACGTTCCTGCCATAATCGCATGTCCCTCGCGTCCCGGTGAATTGTTGAGATCCGCCATTTGGCTGCTTTTCACGCGTTTTTTATCCTTCTCTGTTATCGGCAGCTGCCAGATCGCCTCGCCGCACTCTTGTGCAGCATCAGCTACCTGCTGGTAAAAGCTTTGATCATTTGTCATTGCACCGGTCGTTTCTGTTCCTAATGCCACAACGACGCCGCCGGTAAGCGTAGCTACATCGACAAGAACTGATGCGCCATGCTGTTTCGCGTATGTAATGCCATCTGCAAGCACTAGCCTTCCTTCAGCATCCGTATTAAGGATTTCTATTGTTTTTCCGCTTAAAGATACGATCACGTCATCCGGCTTCATGGCCCCGCCGGAGATCATATTATCGGTTGATGGAATAACGCACAGCACGTTTTGCTCGGGACGAAGCTCTCCGATCATTTCCATAGCCCCGAGAACCGCAGCTGCTCCTCCCATATCTGATTTCATGCCGACAATTCCAGATTTCGTTTTAATGGAGTAGCCGCCTGTGTCAAAGGTAATTCCTTTCCCGACTAGTCCGACGACGTCTTCCCATTCCTTTTTGCCCTGATATTTCAACACAATCATTTTCGGCGGTTCGGTGGAGCCTTGGTTTACCGCAAGTATTCCGCCCATACCGAGCTCTTCCATCTCTGATTTCTCCAATATCTCACACTCAAAATCATATTTCGCCGCAAGCTCTTCTGCATACGAAGCGAGGTCAGTCGCTGTCAGCATGTTTCCCGGCATATTCACAAGCGTTCTAGCCGAATTTGTCCCTTGACCGTATGCCTGGCCGACGCGAAGCCCCGCCTGCACTTCTTGTGTATCTTCATCTGTTACAACATACACAGCTTCAATTTGTTTGTCAGGCTCATTTGATTTGTGCTTATAATCCTGCACCTCATAGGAAGCAAGCAGGCAGCTCTCAGCTAAAGCATGAGCGGCATCGGCTGGAGGCACGTCTTCCGAAATAAACGTATCAAGCAGAACAGCTGTTTCTTGTTTTCGATCTTTATGAATGGCTTGAAAAATATGGGCAAAACATTCCTTCGCCTGTTCAAACGAATAATTTGCTTCTCTCCCCAGACCAACGAAATAAATCCGTTTCATACCCGCAGAAGATGGAGGGAATACTTTTGATACTTGATTCGGTTTCGCAGAGACATCACCCTCTTTTAAAAGCTGTGTCAGATGGCCTTCGAGCATTTCATCAATTTCCAACGCTTTTCCTGTCAGCTGGCTTTTTTGAAAAAGCCCGACAACAAGGGTTTCTGTATGCTCTGATTGTTGAACCGCATAAAACATGAGGCTTACACTCCTAACGTAATGGGTATTTGTAATGAACAATGGTATAATAGGAAAAACATTCTTTCCACTATACTTATTTTAACAAACAACAGTCTAAGACTTGCTTTTTTCTTTTGAAACACGAAGGATTTTTCAAATAGAAAGGATGTCGCCGATGGAACTTTTAACGAATTTTCCTTTATTATCAAGCCTGGCCGCAATTATTTTTGCTCAGGTCATCAAAGTGCCCATACAGTTTATCGTGTCCAGAAAACTGGACTGGTCGCTGGTCACAAGCACAGGCGGCATGCCGAGCTCTCACTCCGCAGCGGTCACTGCGCTTTCAACAGGCGTAGCCTTGGAGCATGGATTAGGCTCCTCACTCTTTGCGGTTTCCGCCATTTTCGCCGTCATAACCATGTTTGACGCAACTGGCGTCAGACGTCACGCCGGTGAGCAGGCAACAGTCATTAATAAGCTTGTCATTGATTTTAACCGTTTCGTAAATGAAGCGAAGGACTTCCCTAAGGCTGCAGAGAAAGAAAAGCAAAAAAAGCTGAAAGAACTTCTCGGACATCAGCCGATTGAAGTCTTTTTCGGAGGCCTAACAGGTATTTTACTGACATTGGTACTCGCTTACTTTTTCATGTAAAAAAACGCTCCTGCTTTCGCTGGAGCGTTTTATTCTTTCACAGTTTTATATTGATTTCTGAACACTTGCAAGGATTTTGTTTCATTGAGCTCCTCAAGCTCATCCTCGGTAATCTTTCCCGTTCCCTTTTTAATCACATATACATCAAGGGTTTTTTTGCCCCATTCATTGTATACATCTTTGACTGTCTCAAAGTACAGATCAAGGCGGTTTCCCTTAATAGCTGATCCTGTGTCGGCCACTACTCCGAGACCGTAGTTCGGAATGAATAAAATTGTTCCGATCGGGAAAACGGACGGGTCAGCAGCAACCGTGGAATATAAATCCCGTTTCACTTTCACACCTGAATATGTAAGCCCGTATAATGGATCACCGGGATTTTTGCCCGTCGACTCAGCTCCTGCTGTGTAGCCTGTTGCTGTTACTCTTTGGACCGGATATTCATCCCAATCAAATGCCTCTTCTAACGGTTTTGTTTTATCCTCAGCCGCGGACGTGGTTTGTGTTTGTTTCTGCTGCAATGCTTTTAATGTCAGTCCTGCATGCTTCAAGTGCTTTTCCTGATGTTCCTGCACCCATTTTGACAAGTCCTTCGCTTCAATTCCTGACACTGATAAAAATGTCGTGCCAAATGCAAGCAGAAATAAACAGGTCATCAGCAAACGTCTGATCATATTCAACATCATTCACCTCTCCTCCGAATCATTGTTCCCAAGTGGAGAGAGCATTATTCAAAATGATGAATGAGCTGAACGCATAAAAAAAGCTTTCTTTAGAAGAAAGCGGCATTTAAAACATTTGATATCCTCTTTTTCTGAGCATGTTGATCGCTATACCGGACACGATGGCGCCGGCCAAACCGCTGACTAAAATCAGCACATCGGCAGCCGCTAATGATAAGACACGATGAAACAGGCTGGCAAAGGATTCTCCCGGCGACTGGACATAGCTGATCAGCTTTTCTTTGCTGATAATGAAAAGGCATACAATCGGATAAATCACAGCCATAATCCAAGACATTCTCAGCAGCATGTTTAATAAGAAACCGATTCCAAAAAACAAGACAAAAAACAAAACAATTGAGATGATTACGACTGGCAGACTAATCAACCTATTCCACCCCCCTGCGTTGTTTTTAGTGTAACGCGGGGGCTGAAATAAAGTCAACGGCTGGAAAAAGAATGACTGTCTTTTCCTGTCCCCTGGCAAGACGGACAAGTCTCTGAACCGCCGAGAATCAATTGAAAATATCCTTTCCCTGAACAAAATGGGCATGCATGTGAAGCGGTTGTCGTTGCAGTTTTCATCTAATCATCACCCTTTTTCTTAATTTTCTGATAATATACCATATCAAGCTGTCAACAATAAAGTCAGATCATGTGACAAATCTTTTGATGTAAGCGGAAACATACTTATTTTCCTCTCATTCTCTTTTTATTTTGGCGTTTTTTAATAAAGAAAACCCGCTTCCGCGGGTTTTTAGAAAAACTTGAACTTGCCTTTTTTCAGTGTCAGTCCGAGTCCGCCAATCATAAACAGCGAGCGGTTATCAATGACTTTTTTCATAAACGAAGCGGGCGTGCCTTTCAGCTTTCTGCCATAAACAACCCCAACCGCGTTATGCTCGCCAAGAGAAGCCACTGTTCCCTTAATGTCCGGCTTGAATTCCTCAAGCTCTCCGCCTTTAATAAGCCTGCCAAGGTTTTTAGCGACCGTTATGCCCTGCTGCATTGCAATTTGCGCAGTCGGCGGATACGGACGCTCTGTATCTTCATTCATAAACAGCGAGCTGTCGCCGAGAATAAAGACATTGTCATGTCCCGGGGCGCGGAGATCAGGGTTGACTTTGACCCGGCCGCGCATATTTTCAAAACCGGCTTCCTCCACAATCGGATGGCCGCGGACACCTGCCGCCCAAACAACGGTTTGCGATTTGATCTGCTCTGGTTCCTCATCTTTTTTGCCGACTCTGACTCCTTCCGGGGTACATTCTTGTACAGCCGTGCCGATCTTGAACTCAACTCCGTTTTCCTCAAGATAATGTACGGCGTAATCAACAAGTTCCGGATCAAAGCCCGGCAAAACGGTCGGCGCTGCTTCCACACAAATAATGCGGACAAGGCTTCTGTCAACGTCATATTCCTTACAGAGCTCCGGCACGCGAGCAGCCAGCTCGCCAAGAAATTCAATTCCCGTAAATCCGGCACCGCCAACAACGATCGTTAACCTGTCCGGCCGTTTTTCCGCTTCCGTATTGTAAGTCGCAAACTGCAGCTCAATATGTTCCCGCAGCAGGCGCGACGTGTTGATGTTGGCAATCGGAAACGCATATTCTTTTAAGCCTTTAATGCCGAACGTTTCAGGCACGGCGCCGAGCCCGATGACTAAATAATCGTACTGCAGTTCTCCATTCGCAAGCACAACTTTTTTCTCATCAATTTTGATTGCCTTTACGGTATCCTGTACAAAATTCACACGTGACTGGTTGATTACATCTTTTATCTGATAACGGCAGCGGTCATGATGGAGCGTACCCGCGCTCGCTTCATGCATCCATGTCGTTTCATAATGATAATTGTGTTTATTTACAAGCGTAATGTCAGCATCATTCGGCCCGACATACTTCGTCAGCCTTGTCACCGTCATCAATCCGCCATATCCTGCACCTAAAATCACGATTTTGGGCTTATTCAATGCCATCACATCCACCTTCTCTTTTTTTGCTTTTGTTAGACCCATAATAAAATCATCATTTGTGTTAGCTTCAGCTTATTGGCAGGATTTTATGAAATATATTGAAAAGTTTTTTGTGAAGTCCTTACCCGTAGCACTATTATCATGTTTATCCGGCTGGCCCAAGAAACATTCAGAAAAAGATCATTTCATTTGGTTATTATCGTAGCGGCCTGCGGAAATATTTTCAAGGACGGATGGGCACGTTAGATCCTTACGATTTTTTCTGCTGACTCGTCAATTTGAACGGCAATATGGTATAATTAATAACAATTTTCATTTAGGAGGCAATTTTCGTATGCGAGAGGATACAAAGGTTTATGATATTACAATTATAGGCGGGGGACCGGTCGGCTTATTCACCGCTTTTTACGGCGGGATGAGACAGGCAAGCGTCAAAATTATCGAAAGCCTGCCTCAGCTCGGCGGACAGCTTAGCGCCCTATACCCTGAGAAGTATATATATGATGTAGCGGGATTCCCGAAAATCCGTGCGCAAGAGCTTATCAATAACCTAAAAGAGCAAATGGCGAAATTCGACCAAACCATTTGTCTGGAGCAAGCGGTTGAATCTGTTGAGAAACAAGCGGACGGCGTGTTTAAGCTTGTAACAAATGAAGAAACCCACTACTCTAAAACGGTCATCATCACTGCAGGAAACGGCGCATTCAAACCGAGAAAGCTGGAACTTGAAAATGCCGAGCAGTATGAAGGCAAAAACCTCCATTACTTCGTTGATGATCTGCAAAAATTTGCCGGCAGACGCGTTGCGATCCTTGGCGGTGGAGATTCCGCGGTTGACTGGGCGCTTATGCTTGAGCCGATCGCAAAAGAAGTATCGATCATTCACCGCCGCGACAAGTTCCGTGCGCACGAGCACAGTGTGGAAAACCTTCATGCGTCGAAGGTTAATGTCCTGACACCATTCGTCCCTGCGGAGCTGATCGGCGAAGGCAAAATCGAACAGCTAGTGCTTGAAGAAGTGAAAGGCGACCGCAAAGAGATTTTAGAAATTGATGACTTAATCGTCAACTACGGTTTCGTTTCATCTCTTGGACCGATCAAAAACTGGGGCCTGGACATCGAGAAAAATTCCATTGTCGTGAAATCAACAATGGAAACAAATATCGAAGGCTTCTTTGCAGCAGGTGACATTTGTACATACGAAGGAAAAGTCAACCTGATTGCCAGCGGCTTCGGTGAGGCACCGACAGCAGTGAACAACGCCAAGGCTTACATGGACCCGAAAGCCCGCGTACAGCCTCTTCACTCAACAAGTCTTTTTGAAAATAAATAATAAAAAAAGGAGCTTGTGTCTGCGACACAGCTCCTTTTTTATTTGAAGATATTTATATAATTCAATGCAGTTCCTACAACCAGCGCAATCACAAGGGCTGCGACTACCCAGATCATTGCCATAATAATGCGGTCCTGAATCTTTTGGGACTTCGGTGTTTTTTCTTCGTTTTGGGCCATCTTATTCGCTCCTTTCCCATGTCCATGCCATAAAGAAAGCCTGGTGCTGAACGACCAAGCTTTGCTGAACGTATATCATTCGCGTTTTGATCCGCTCTCTAAGACCATTCGTTAAAACTATGATACCTAAACTCACCCTGCATGACAAGCTTCGGCACTTGCACCACACCTGCCAGCAAATCATAATGTTTGACATCCTAAATAAAACAGAGTACATTATAGAAGGCGAACATTTCATATATTATACTTTTAAATATTCGTTTTTAGGAGTGAAAACCATGGAAAACGTATTTGATTACGAAGATATTCAGCTAATTCCTGCAAAATGCATTGTAAATAGCCGTTCAGAATGTGATACATCCGTACGTTTAGGCGGACGTACATTTAAATTACCCGTCGTCCCTGCCAATATGCAGACGATTATAGATGAAAAGCTAGCGATTCAATTAGCCGAAAATGGCTACTTTTATGTCATGCACCGATTTGAGCCTGAGACACGAATTGATTTTATTAAAGATATGAACGCACGCGGGTTATTCTCTTCTATCAGCGTGGGCGTCAAAGATGAGGAGTATGAATTTGTCCGCCAGCTGGCAGAAGAAAATCTGACTCCTGAATACGTGACAATTGACATTGCTCACGGGCACTCAAATGCTGTCATTGAAATGATCCAGCACCTTAAAAAACATTTGCCGGACAGCTTTGTTATTGCTGGCAATGTCGGAACGCCGGAAGCGGTCAGAGAGCTTGAAAATGCGGGAGCGGATGCCACTAAAGTCGGCATCGGACCGGGAAAAGTATGTATTACGAAAATCAAAACCGGCTTCGGCACAGGCGGCTGGCAATTAGCAGCGCTGCGCTGGTGTGCCAAGGCTGCCAGCAAACCGATTATCGCGGATGGCGGCATCCGCACCCATGGCGACATCGCAAAATCAATCCGATTCGGCGCAACGATGGTCATGATCGGTTCGCTATTTGCCGGACACGAAGAATCGCCAGGCCAAACGATCGAAAAAGACGGAAAGCTTTACAAGGAGTACTTCGGCTCAGCCTCTGAATTCCAAAAAGGCGAAAAGAAAAATGTCGAAGGCAAAAAAATGCACGTGGCGCATAAAGGCTCGATCAAGGATACACTGATTGAAATGGAGCAGGATCTTCAATCTTCTATTTCTTATGCAGGCGGAACAAAACTTGACGCCATCCGCAATGTGGATTATGTGATTGTGAAGAATTCCATTTTTAATGGGGATAAATATTAATCATAAAAAAACGCCAAGTCAGCGGTTCTCCGCTTGAGTTGGCGTTTTCTGCTACTTCTTCAGCAAAGTAAGCTTATATTTGCTTTTTGAATTTATCTTCCATCAGTTCTGCCATTTGTTTTGCATTTGGATTTTCTTCATTTTGCAACTGTTCAATGATGTTCATATAATCCGTTTCATTTCGGTTCTGGCTTAATTTATATGCCGCTTGAATGTCTTCCACCTTAATCTTAAATCCAACGATACCTTTCAATTCACGTTCTAAGAGTTTTGGAGAAAGCTTATCCCATAAAACAGGATTGTCACGATGTTTTTCGTATTTCTCCAGCATGATTGTTAATTCTTCTGCTAATTCATCTTTCTCTAACATACTTGCTTTTCCATACATGTGGACAGCCTGATAATTCCACGTCGGAACATTTTCTCGCGAATACCAGGAAGAAGAAATATAAGCGTGCGGTCCCTGAAACATCACAAGCACATCTTCACAGGCTTCAAACGTTCTCCACTGAGGATTTCCATAAGCGAAATGCCCCGTAATATAGTAATGATCATCTTTTTTATTGAATCCTAACGGCAAATGTGTGGCAATTGGTTTTCCTTGTTCTGTTGTGACAACCGTACCAAAGGAGTTTTCTTGTACAAAATTCCAAATTTCTTCAGCATTTGTGACTTTAAAATATTTTGGAATATACATCATCATCCACCCTTCGAAAAATATTATATGAGTGTTTTAGCCATGATTAAATCCGTTTGTTCTTCATCACCCATATAAAAAGAGTGGGCGCCGGTCTGAACAAACCCCATTTTCTTATAAAAGGCAATGGCATTTTCATTTTTTTCCCACACACCTAGCCAAATGTTCGTTTTATTACGTTCCAGCGCAATTTCTATCGCTTTATTCAACAGATGTTTGCCAAGCCCATGTTTTTGAAAGCTGTTCTTTATATAAATTCTCTCGATTTCAAGTGATTCAGCACCCATTTCTTCAGACTGAGCATCATCGATATTGACCTTTACATATCCAGCGATTTCATGATCAAAGTAAACAAAAAAGAATTGCGAAGACATATTGGATAACTCTTTTTCCAGCTGCTCAGTGTTAAATGCGCTTTCTAAATAGGCTTTCATATTTTCAGGTGAGTTCTGTTCTTTAAAAGTGTCATTGAATGTTTCAATACTCAATTGTTGAAGTGTTTGTAAATCTTCCCGGCTGCATTTTTTCATTTTTACACTCATTGTTCGGATTCAGCCCCTTTATTTAAAATTCAATTGTCTTGTGTCCCTTTTTAATATATTTAAACACGGAACAGATACTGACCTTGTTACCATTCCAAAAATCTTCTTCATCATCAACTCCCTATCGTGATTTTGTTGTAAATGCAATAAAATATACTCCGCATTAAATATAGCGTAACTTTGCTGTATTTACAACAAAAAAACCAAACAACATAGTAGCGTTTCTCTTGCCGAAGTTCCCGGTACTCTCTGCATCATTTACCCATAATAAAAACGCCTCCCTTAACGATGATTTATCGCTAAGAAAAGCGTCATTAATAGTTGCTATCCGTTTTTAGTGCCTAGCACTCTTCAGGCTTGCCTGCATTCGTTGCTGTTCTGAACGAAGAACCACAGCCGCATGAAGCAATGGCGTTTGGATTGTCGATGGTGAAGCCGCCGCCGAGCATGGATTGTTTATAATCAATCACGGTGCCGTTCATGATGTCAAGGCTTTCTTTGTCAACTAGAACAGTGATGCCGTGCTGATCAAACACACTGTCTGATTCACTCTTTTCATGCTCAAAGCCCATGCCGTAAGAAAGTCCGCTGCAGCCGCCGCCTTTGACGCCTACACGCAGAAACGCGTTTTCTTCTTCATGCTCTTTCATCATATCTTTTATATGCAAAGCTGCTGCTTCTGTAATTGTTACCGGGTTGCTCATCATTGTGAACCTCCTTTTAAAAACCGGTTGCTGTCTTTTATTATAAACATGATCGTTCCAATTCTCAAACAAGGTGTTTTACAAGAAATAGACACCCTCACAAACGGTTTCAGCCGGCCCTGTCATCATTACATGGCCGTTATCTTTCCAGTTTATCACCAAATCCCCGCCTGCTAAATGCACCGTGATGTCTTGATTTCGCTTTGATACGCCGTTTAATACAGATGCGACCGCCGCTGCACATGCTCCTGTCCCGCATGCCTGAGTAATCCCTGATCCCCGTTCCCAGACGCGGAAATGCAATTCTTGTTCATTCACGGTTTCAACGAATTCCACATTGATGCCTTCCGGAAATCTCGGATCTTTCTCAATCACCGGCCCCAGTGTCGTTAAGGGTGCCTGTTCAATGTCTGCGATCGGAAAAACGATATGCGGATTTCCCATTGAAACGGCAGTGCCTGTTAGTTCTACTTCACCAAATGCCATCGTTTCATTGATTGTGTGCTCTTCCCCGCCGTCAAGCATCGGGAGCTCGGATTTGGTCAAGCGCGGTTCGCCCATATCGACAGTGACCACATTCACTTTTCCGTTTTCGACTTGAACCTCCGCTTTCACAAGCCCGGAGAGAGTTTCAATCAGAAAAGATGTTTCCTCAACCAGCTTATGCTCATATGCGTATTTTGCGACGCAGCGCAGGCCGTTGCCGCAGTTTTTCCCTTCAGACCCGTCATTATTAAAAATCCGCATTTTAACAGGCGCTTGGTCTGATGGGCATATCAGGATCATTCCGTCGGATCCGATCCCTGTATAAACAGAAGAAACCTGAATTGCAATCTCTGACAGTTTTTCTTCTGGAAGCTGTTCTTCAAATTGATTCACATAAATATAACTGTTTCCCAGGCCGTGCATTTTGATAAATCGAAATGAGTTCATAGGTGCCTCCAACTTTTTTTCTTTTTCTTAGTATAAAAGCTATTATAAGCGGACACAATACAATTATCCCCCGTTTTTCATACATAAAAGCTCCTTGCACTGACGCAAGGAGCTTTTATCGTTTATATAAACATGCCGGCAATGGCTGCGCTGAGCAGATTGGCTAATGTTCCTGCAAGAACAGCCTTCAGGCCGAGACGTGCGATATCTGAACGGCGGCTGGGCGCTAAACCGCCAAGCGTACCAAGCATAATCGCAATTGATGAAAAATTGGCGAATCCGCATAACGCGAAACTGATAATGGTAGCAGTTTTCTTAGAAAACTCGCCGATGTGCGGACCGAAGTTAGAATAAGCGACAAACTCATTCAGCACCAACTTCTGGCCGATATAGCTTCCCGCCTGCAATGCTTCATGCCAAGGCACGCCAATCAAAAAGGCGATAGGAGAAAACACATAGCCGAGAATGGATTCTAATGTTACGCCTTTTAAACCGAACAAGCCGAAAGCCCCGCCGAGAATACCGTTTACTACAGCGATTAACGCAACAAACGCAAGCAGCATCGCCCCAACGTTTAACGCAATTTGCAGTCCTGTTGACGCTCCCTTTGCCGCTGCGTCAATGACATTGGCTGCTCCTTCGCCTTCATCCATTTTGAAATCGCTTTTTACGGTTTGCGTTTTTTCCGTTTCGGGTATAATCAATTTACCAAAGACTAGTCCAGCTGGAGCAGCCATAAAGCTGGCCGCCAGCAAGTACTCAATCGGAATACCGAGAAGCGCGTACCCAAACAAGGTAGATCCCGCAACTGCCGATAGACCGCTCGTCATAATCGTAAACAACTCAGAGCGCGTCAGTCCCGCAATCAGGGGTTTGATCACTAACGGAGATTCTGATTGTCCTACAAAAATATTGGCAGCAGCCGCCAGAGATTCCGTTTTGCTTGTTCCAAGGAGCTTCGACAATCCGCCGCCAATGACACGGAAAACGAGCTGCATGATTTTCAAATGATATAAAACTGCAATCAGTGCTGAGAAGAAAATGATAACGGGCAGTACACTTAATGCAAAGGCCGGACTGTCTCCGACCTTTAGAAGCGGTCCAAAAATAAAACTGATGCCTTCATTCGCATAGTCAATCAGAAGCTGTACACGGCTTGAAAACCATAAAAAAACAGCGCGTCCCGCTTCCCATTTCAACACGATGTATCCAAACGCCACCTGTGTGCATAAACCAACGATGACGATTCTTATCTTAATATTGCTTTTCTTTTCTGAAAATAAAAACGCGATAGCAATGATCGCAACTGCGCCCAGCAGCCCCCACAGAACATTCATGAATACTCGTACACCTCTTAAATTTTATTTAAAAAAATATCTTTTATACGATAACAATAATATTTTTTGATGTCTACACATTTTTTTAGTTCTTTTGTACGGCAAAATAAAAAAGGGCCTGTCCAGGCCCTTTTCTTTAAAACATTGGATTTTCTTCAATAAAGGTATATATATTCTCAACAAGCTCAGCAGGCGTTTCACCCATGACGACTTCTCCGTTTACCAGAGCGAAAAGCGATTCCATGCATGTCCCGCAGTAGCTTAAGCAGCCATATTCAAGGACATCAAGGTTGGGATCCTTCTCCAAAATCGCCCGGGCTTCCTGAGAGCCGTGAGCCAGATTGCTGACACAAAATTCAATCATTGGATTCATGCGGTTTCACCTCACATATGTCCATTATCGCGAATTTTTTACTATTCGTCAAAGACAACGGATGATTCAAAATTTATTATCGTAACATATTATTTCTCAAATAACGTTTTACTAATTTGTGTTTTCAAGCTAAATTGTAGGTTATTTTGAAACTATTATTGTGATTTTAGATCAAATTCGATATAATTCTAGATGTTATTTTACATAGTTCGTATTTTCTTCAATGTGTCTATCATACTCTTCGGATTAAAGGGGAATTCAAATGAAAAAATTGGTCTTGATCGGCGGAGGTTACGGGAACATGCGTGTTCTTCATCGCTTATTGCCAAACCAGCTGCCTGATGATGTTTCAATCACGTTAATTGACAGAAATCCTTATCACTGCTTGAAAACAGAATATTATGCCCTTGCCGCAGGCACAATTTCTGACCATCATATCAGAGTGTCATTCCCAGAGCACCCTCGCCTGGATGTCCAATACGGTGATATCACATCAATTGATATTGTACAAAAACAAGTCCTGTTCCAAGATCGTGAACCGATTTCTTACGATGACGCCGTAATCGGGCTCGGCTGTGAGGATAAATATCACAACGTGCCGGGAGCGCCTGAATTCACCTACAGTATTCAAACCATCGATCAGTCCCGCGAAACCTACCAAAAGCTGAATAATCTGAGCGCTAATGCCACCGTTGCCATTGTCGGAGCGGGCTTAAGCGGCGTTGAGCTTGCAAGTGAATTGAGAGAAAGCCGTGATGACCTGAACATTATTTTGTTCGACCGCGGTAATCTCATTTTATCAAGCTTTCCCGAGCGTTTAAGCAAATATGTGCAAAATTGGTTCGAAGAGCACGGTGTCCGCATTATAAACAGGGCAAATATCACAAAAGTAGAAGAAGGCGTTGTGTATAACCACGATGATCCGATTTCTGCAGACGCCATCGTGTGGACAGCCGGCATCCAGCCAAACAAAGTCGTCAGAGACTTAGATGTGGAGAAGGACGCACAAGGGCGTATTGTATTAACGCCTCATCACAATCTTCCAGGTGATGAACATCTGTACGTTGTCGGCGATTGCGCCAGCCTTCCTCATGCACCGAGCGCCCAGCTGGCAGAGGCTCAAGCAGAGCAGATTGTCCAAATCTTGCAAAAACGCTGGAATGGAGAAGCCCTGCCTGAATCAATGCCGCAGTTTAAGCTGAAAGGCGTTCTCGGTTCACTCGGAAAAAAAGCCGGCTTCGGGCTTGTTGCTGACCGTCCGCTGATCGGCCGTGTTCCGCGTATGCTGAAATCCGGCTTGCTGTGGATGTATAAACACCATAACGGTTAATGATTGAGAAGAACCGCTGATCAAGTCAGCGGTTTTCTGTATACCCATGCTTCTCCATTTCCTCATAAACGTCTTTTAATTTTGGATTGCCTTCACCGACAATTTTGTCTTCTACGAGCACAAGCGGATAAAAATACTCGTCATTTCTGATTTTTTCCGCAAGCTCTTTCGCATGTTCATTGTCAGGCGGCTCATAAATATCGATGTACTGCATCTCAAAAGGCTGATTTGGATATTTTCTTTTCAGCGCAGCCTCAAGCCACTCGTATGTATCCTTGGCTGTCGGCATATTGACACAGCTCGCACACACGGTTTCTGCCCCATATACGCTTAGCATGACTGGTTTCATCACTTGTGAGCGCCCCCTTCTCCTATGCAAGTCCTTTCTTTTAAGTATACAGAGCCAAAGGACATTTTTATAGAAAAAACCGTTTTTGTGTTGAAGTCTGAATGTGCTATAATAGGGAGAGCAACTTTGCAAACCAAACAATAGATTTTTATTGTTACACTGAATATAATGGTTTTATGACGACGAAAGGAGCGAATGTCATGACTGAAGTTGAAATGAAAGAACAGGTGCAGGAAGTACTGGACAAACTTCGTCCGTTTTTACTTCGTGACGGCGGTGACTGTGAGCTTGTAGACGTAGATGAAGGTATCGTTAAGCTTCGTCTTCTAGGCGCATGCGGCAGCTGCCCAAGTTCAACAATTACGCTGAAAGCCGGAATTGAGCGCGCTCTTCTAGAAGAAGTGCCGGGTGTCGTTGAAGTAGAACAAGTCTTTTAATAAAGCAGCCAGGCTGATATTTGATCAGCCTGGCTTTTTTTATTAGAGATATTGGTCAAACCATGAGCTGATATAATTCAGGCGCTTGATCCGCTGTCTTGGGTGTCCGGTGCGTGACAAATTGTGCGATGCATTCGGAAAACGGACAAGCTTGGTTTCCTTGCCCATTTTTTTCAGAGCGATAAACAGCTGCTCCGCCTGCTCGATCGGGCATCGGTCATCCCGCTCGCCATGCAGTATCAAAAGCGGTGTCTCCACGTTTGCTGCGTATTTTAAAGGAGACTGGTCCCAGAGCTTTTCTGTGTCCTCAAACATGTCATGCTCAAGCTGCCAGTCTGTAAAGAAATAGCCGATATCACTGACGCCGTGAAAGCTGATCCAATTTGATATCGAGCGCTGGGTAACGGCAGCTTTAAAGCGGTTCGTCTGCCCGACGATCCAGTTGGTCATAAAACCTCCGTAGCTTCCGCCCGTGACACCGAGCCGCTTAGGATCAATATGCGGATCTCGTTTGATAGCCTCATCCACAGCTTGCATCACATCGTCATAATCCTTTCCCCCATAATCTCCTCTGACCGCATTCACAAATTCCTGCCCGTAGCCGTGGCTTCCTCTCGGATTGATATAAACGACCGCGTATCCTTTCGCCGCCAGCATCTGAAACTCATGAAAATATGTATGTCCGTACATCATATGCGGGCCGCCGTGTATGTTGAGAATAAGTGGATACGTTGTCTCACCTTCCATTTGTGCAGGCTTCATCAGCCAGCCGTTCACCATCACGCCGTCTTCTGTAGCATATTGAATCTCTTCAGGTATTGATATCGTATGCTCACTGACAAACTTGTCATTCGCGCCAGTCAGCTGTTTCTCTTCCTGTCCAAGCGGGATACTGTAAAGCTCACTCGGTCTGTCCGGCTTTGTCACACTGGCAATAAAGTGCTGTTCATCAGGTGAAAGAGAAAAGCTATTGATGTACTCTTTTTCCAGACGAACCGGATACACAAGGCCTTCAATCGAAATATAATAGATGCCCGTACTGCCTTGATCTGTGCCGATGACATAAAACCCTTGGCTGTCCTTTGTCCAAATCGGGCGCTGTTCAGCACCACCGATCAATGAATCTCCAATCAGCGCATCCGCTAAATGAACGTCCAGCATCTCAGTCAGACATGTGAGGCGGCCTTGTTCGATATCATAGAGCCACGCCTTTGAGAGCGTTGCATTCTTATATTCCTTTTCATTTCCAAGCAAAGCAAGATACCTTCCGTCTGGTGAAAATGAGCTTGATCCGAATGAGCCGCGATGAGGTGTAACCTGCTTAAGATCTCCAGACTCCAATGACATTATGTAAACATCATGCGGCTTGCTGGCATCATCTGTTTCAGTTAAATTAGCTGAGAAAACAAGCCATTTGCCGTCAGGAGAAAAAGCAGGATCACCATGATCAGCTTTGTGACTTGTTAGCTCCTTCATCTCACCCGACTTTACGCTGACAAGCACAAGCTGGGCATACGCACCTCTCGTCAGCCCTTTGCCGTCCCGTTTGTAGGAGAGGCCTTGCACTTCAACAGGTTCATAGCTGTCCTGCTCTGTTTTTTCTCGGTCATCAATGCTTTCTCCCTCTCCCAAACTGACAGTGACCAGAATCGATTCGCCATCCGGGGACCATATTGGCTTTGACACGCCATACGGGATATCAGTCAGTTTTCTCGCTTCTCCGCCTTCAGCGCTCATCATATACAGCTGTGCCGCATCGCCTTCTCGATCAGAAATAAAGGCAAGCGTGCGCCCGTCCGGAGACCATCTAGGGTCGGTGCTTCGCTTTTCTCCATGTGTCCAAGGAACAGACCCGCCCGTTTTCGTTTCATAGATCCATATATTTGATGTATACGAATCTTTCTCTTGATTCACTTGTGATTTTACATATGCGGCACGGGTGCCGTCTGGGGCGTATTGAGGATCGGTCACAGAGACAATCGCTGTGATGTCGTCTGCGGTTATCAGCTTTTTCATATTCATCTCCTCCTTTTTACATGTATTTCGTTTTTCTAAATAAAAACTCCTTTATCTCCAGCAAAAAAAGCGCCCTCTGCTGACGCTGAGGAACGCTTGGCATGATCTATATACTTTTTACTTGATATAAAGGATTTCGCTCTATTATACTTCCCTCTTTCGGGACGGTCAAAGCGTCTACTTCACAATGAGGGAAATGAAGCGCGAGCTGTTCTTTTAGCTCTTCTCCCTTTCCTTTTTCGGTCATGACAAGAATCGTCGGGCCTGCTCCGCTGAGAGCCGTTCCATATGCGCCCTTCATCTCGGCGACGTGCTCTACTTTTGACAGCTCAGGCACAAGCATCGCCCGGTACGGCTGATGGAACATATCCTTCTTCATGATTTTCCCGACGAGCGGCCAATCCTTGGACATGATCGCAGCAATGAGAATATTGCTGACAGCACTTGCTTTTACGGCGTCGGCATATGGAAACTCCTTCGGAAGCACGTCTCTCGCGTCTCTTGTCAGCACTTCGTAAAAAGGAATGACAACGACTACGTCAATGTCAGCATTCGGGACGCGGATCATTTGGGTCTCGTCATCCTCATGCAGGCCGATCACAAGTCCGCCGACGAGAGAAGCGCCAGCATTGTCCGGGTGTCCTTCTTCTAGACTGGCTAAATGCAGCTTGTCCGCTTCAGACAGCTTTAAGCCGCATAATTCATCAGCCAGTTCAATGGCCGCTACAATCGCCGCGGCGCTGCTGCCAAGGCCGCGTGCAAGCGGGATGTCGCTCCACACCTTCACATGGACAGGAGGCATTTCTTTTCCGTACAAATCTGCGGTCCGTTTAGCCACTTGATAGATCAGGTTATCTGTACCCGCCGGAATTCCGGCGACTGTTTCTGTTTCAGCCTCAAAAGACCATTTGTCGCTTTCAAAGACGGTCAGCTTCAAATATCTGCTGAGCGCCATTCCAACTGAATCAAAGCCGGGGCCTAGGTTAGCTGTGCTTCCGGGAACAGTGACAGAGAACAGCATGTCGGCTTCGTTCATACACGGGCCGCTCCTTTTACATATTCAAGGATGCTGTCTTCATCAGTCGGCAATGTGACAGGCTTGATTTCTGAAATGTCGACCGCTGTGTTCGGATCTTTCAGTCCGTTTCCTGTTAACACAGCTACGACCTTGCTGCCTTTCGGAATTTCTCCGGATTTCACCTGTTTCAGCACTCCTGCGATAGACGCGCAAGAACCCGGTTCTGCAAACACGCCTTCTACACGGGCGATCAGCTGATATGCGTGAAGGATTTCATCATCAGTGACTTCGTCAATTTTCCCATTGGATTCCTCGGCTGCCTTTACAGCTTTGTCCCAGCTTGCCGGGTTTCCGATACGAATGGCTGTCGCTATTGTTTCAGGATTTTTAATCACTTCATTGCGCACGATTGCCGCCGCACCCTCAGCTTCAAAGCCGCGCATTTTCGGAAGGCCTGTGCCGTTTTTCTCATGATATTCCTTGAAGCCCTTCCAGTACGCAGTGATGTTTCCCGCGTTTCCGACCGGGATCGCTAAAACATCAGGCGCTTCCCCCAGCTGTTCGCACACTTCGAAGGCAGCAGTTTTTTGGCCTTCAATGCGGTAAGGGTTGACTGAGTTGACAAGGGCAATCGGTGATTTCTCACAGATGGAACGGACAATTTTAAGCGCATCGTCAAAGTTTCCGTCAATTGCGATAATCTCGGCTCCGTACATGACAGCTTGAGCGAGTTTTCCAAATGCAATTTTTCCGTTCGGGATGATGACAATGCATTTCATGTTAGCACGGGCTGCATATGCTGCCGCAGCAGCGGAAGTGTTACCTGTTGACGCGCACATAATCGTGTCATTGCCTTCTTCTTTTGCCTTTGCCACAGCCATAACCATTCCGCGATCTTTAAATGATCCTGTAGGATTGATGCCTTCCGTTTTGACATGAAGCTCAATTCCGAGCTGCTCAGACAGCTTCGGCAGGTGAATAAGAGGTGTGTTTCCTTCATGTAAAGTTAGCGCCGGTGTTTGATCTGTTACAGGTAAAAATTCTTTATATTGATGGATAAGTCCTTTCCACATTAGCTCCAACCGTTCCCTTCTACACGATATGTGCTTTTGACTTCTTGAACGACTTCCAAATCATTTAGGTTTTGCAGAATATCACTGAAATCAGCTTCTGATGTATGATGTGTGACAATTACGATTTCAGCTAACTCATCATGGCCTTTAATTGGCAGCTGAAGGATTTTTTCAAAGCTCACGCCCCGCTCTGAGAACACAGATGTAATTTTCGAGAATGAACCAACCTCATCTTTTACATGAATTCTTAAAAACTGCTGTGCATAAATGTCAGACGGCGATTTCATGTTTTTCTCATATTGCGGCCCGACAAAGCTGTTGCCGGTTACACCGAGGCGCATATTTTTCATGACAGCGACGAGGTCAGAAACAACGGATGTCGCTGTCGGCATGCTTCCGGCTCCCGGTCCGTAGAACATCGTCTCACCGACAGCCTCGCCGTATACATAAACAGCGTTAAACTCATTATGAACAGCAGAAAGCGGATGGTGGTCAGGAAGCAGTGTCGGCTGTACGCTGACCTCGATTTTGCTGCCGTCACGCTGAGCAATCCCGATCAGCTTCATTGTATAGCCGAGGCGTTTGCTGAAGCTGATGTCCTCGTCTGTAATTTGGGAGATCCCCTTTACTTTGACGTCTTCCAGATCCACGTTCATCGAGAAGCCGAGGCGCGCCAATATCGCCATTTTCCGTGCGGCGTCAAGCCCTTCCACGTCAGAAGTCGGATCAGCTTCGGCAAAACCGAGATCCTGCGCTTCCTTGAGCACTTCCTCATATGGGCTTTTCTCTTTGATCATTTTTGTTAAGATAAAGTTTGTTGTGCCGTTCACAATTCCCATCATTTTTGTAATTCGATCTGATGAGAGGCCTTCCTCTAACGTGCGCAGAATCGGAATCCCGCCGGCAACACTGGCTTCAAAGTAGATATCGCATCCATTTTCCTTCGCTTCGGCAAGCAGCTCGGAGCCGTACACAGCCATTAAGTCCTTGTTTGCTGTGACAACATGCTTTTTCGATCTCAGCGCGTCGACCAAATATTGTTTTGTCTGCTCAACTCCGCCGATCACCTCGATGACGACATCAACATCTGGATCATCAATGACATCATACACTTCTGTCGTAAGCACTTCCTTCGGTAAATCTACTTCTCTCTTTTTCTCTAAATCTTTTACAAGCACTTTTTTTATCGTAACCGGACAGCCGACCTGATGCATAAGCTTATCCTGATGGTCTTGAATAATTTTAACGACACCGCTTCCGACGGTACCTAAACCTAAAAGCCCTACACGAATCGCTTTCAAAAAAACTCCACCTTTCTTTTGATTGTCCTCTTGAAAAAGACAATTGTTAACTCAACACAGACATATAAGTTACAAACATTATATAAGCCCGCTCCTGTTTTGACAAGACAGCACTAGGCTGAATTTTGCGAATGTAAACGCTTAACGCATTGATATGACAAGATTCTTTATTTTCTAATTATTTTTGTCAGATTTTCTCCTCACCCTGAGCTGCCTTTGCCGAGCCAGCTGACGCGTGGAACAAATAGCTTCTGCGCCCGCATATTCATGAATTCCTGCGCTGTATTGAGAAATTGTTCATAACGCCCACAGTCATTAAGAATGAAGTCAAGTTGTTCTTCAAAATAATGCTTTTCTGATTCTGATGACATGTAATAGCTTTCTACGATTTCAAAATAATGAAGCGGGAAAAGCAGACGGCTGTATAAAAGGCGTTTCGAAAACGAAGACAGCGGTGTGACTTGCTCGTATTCCTGTAAAAAGAGAAAGCCCTGCTGATGAAAATCTTGTCTGTGATGCAAATACGTATGCCTCATATATTCAGCCAAATCACGGGAAGCGTGGTCAAACACCCAATCCGCCGGAATCTTGATCAATGATTCCGGTGACCATGTATGCCTTTCCATCCGCTGATGGCATATCGTTCCTGAATCAGCGGCTTGGGGCTTGTCATCCAGCTCAGTGTCCACTAAATATTGTATCGCGTTTTCTGACAGTCCTAAATAATAGGGAAATGATTCGATCATTTTTTTATCGAATGGCTCATGCGGAGGGGTCTGAACCTTTCTCTGCCAAAATGCTTCCAGCTGATCAATTCGTTTTCCCCACAGATCCTTCCACTGGCCGATTCTTCCGGCTGCCTTCACCTCATATGGATATCCTCGGCCTTTTCGGTGAAATTCCGCCAGCTCCGCTCCAATGGAGAACGCCCTATTTGAATAAGGGGGGGCCGCCTTCAGCAGAGCGTACGTTTTTCCCTCATGTTCAAATGTCAGCTCACCTTCTTTTGTAAAGATAAAAACCGAAACGTATGGGTCACTTTGTTCTTGTAAATACTGACTCATGTAATAAAGCTCCGCCAGCTCTGTTTCTGAGAATTGGGAAACGGGGACAATCAGAAAGTATGAATTAGGCGTCTGAAAGCATTGATATGTGTGCTGGTACATGGAAAGCTGCCTGATGTGAATGCCGTATTTTTCTTTTATTGTACCTTTCACCATGATCACCTGCCTGTTGAATTAGGGCTCATCACATCGTAGTCATACACAGCCGGAATTATGAATACATATTTTAATCCGAAGAAGGCGCAAGAAAAAGTCGTAAACTTCTCAAGCATTTTGTATAAACTAGTAAAAAAGATTGGGTGAAGCTGATGTCAGAAAACGAACAATTCAGTCAGATGGAAGCTAAAGCAAGAGCACGGATGAAGGAGCGCGGCGTTGAGGTATCAGACATTGCCGAGCTTGTCTTTTTTCTGCAGAAAAAATATCATCCGGATTTAACCATTGATGAATGCACGCTGAACGTCAATCGTGTTCTCGCAAAACGCGAGGTGCAAAACGCGATTTTAACGGGCATTGAATTGGATGTTCTTGCTGAGCAGAAAAAACTGTCTGAACCGCTGCAAACGATGCTGGAGATAGATGAAAGCCTATATGGAGTAGATGAAGTTCTGGCATTTTCCATTGTAAACATTTACGGATCGATCGGGTTTACGAACTACGGTTACATCGACAAAGAAAAACCCGGAATCCTTAAACGATTAAATGATAAATCAACCGGCGAATGCCATACCTTTCTGGATGACATCGTCGGGGCGATTTCCGCCGCGGCTTCAAGCAGACTTGCACACCGCGCGCGGCATACAGAATAAGGGCACCCTTTTAGGGCGCCCTTTTTTCAAATGTATGGAATCCATTCAGTCAGAGAGTCAATGGCGTGAGTCGGTTTTTCCATATCGTCTGTCATATGTTCTCTTTTCGTTACGCCGGTGTGAACGAGCAGCGTATCCATACCCGCGTTAATGCCGGCCATAATATCAGTGGCGTAGTTGTCGCCGACCATGAGTGTTTCAGACACATCTGTGCCGAGAACGCGCATCGCCTGCTCCATAATAATTGATTCCGGCTTGCCGATAAATACAGGCTGTACACCTGTAGATACGGTTAACACCGATGTCAGTGAGCCGTTTCCCGGCAGAAGCCCTCTTTCAGTCGGAATCGCAATATCTCCGTTAGTGGAAATAAAGCGGGCGCCATTTCTGATTGCCAGGCAGCCGACAGCAAATTTTTCGTATGTAATGGAACGGTCGATACCAACAACGACAAAGTCCGCGTTTTCTCCGCCAAATGTCAGGCCGTTTTCTTCAATTGCCTGGCGGATTCCTTCCTCCCCAATCACATACACAGACGCGTTTTTTTTCTGCTGGGCAATGTGCTGGGCAGTTGCCATGCTGGTCGTGAAGACCTGCTCTTCTGTTGCCGGAATATCAAAAGACACGAGCTTGTCCGCTACCTGCTTCGGTGTACGCGAAGAGTTGTTTGTCACGAAAAGATAAGGAACGCCGCGATCTTTCAGCGTTCTGACAAATTCACACGCTTCCTCGATTTTTTCCGTGCCATTGTACATCGTTCCGTCTAAATCAATTAAATACCCTTTATATGTTTTCATATCCAACACTCCTGTGGCTTTCCAGTTGTTATTTAAACGCGGAAACAGGTCCTAGCTCTGTTTCCAAATAGCTTCTGATCCGTTTCGGGAAGTCCTGAAGAGCTGTTTGATGCGCCTTGATCAGCCTGTAAAGCTCGCCGCTGTCAGCGAGCAGATACTGTTGAACCAACGTTTTGCGGTAGGCGATCAATTTCTTGAGCTCAGCACCCTCTTTTTCCGTGACAACTTTCTCATCAACAAGTATATCCATAATGTCGTCATAACTGCCCGGGTCCCGCATAATAAAGCCGTCAATCATGTCATTGCCTGTATCCAAAATGCATTCGATTAACAGATGGCCTATACGCTGAAGTGCCAATTCCCCGATTTCAGACTGCCAGTCTGTTTGTGAGTCAAATAGCGCCAGCTGGTGCTCGAAGAACCCTAGTGTTTTCTCGATTTTGCTTCTGTCAACAAAATACATGACAGCATCCCCTTTGTGTATATTTATTTTCTGATCCGTTTCAAGACAAAATACGCACAGCCGAAATTGCAGTATTCGTAAATATATTCATCTAATGTGCTGATTTTCGTTTCGAAGGTTGCCTTTTGATTCTGGTCGTCAAAGAAGCCCTTGAGCCTTAACTGACCGTATCCCCAGTCTCCCACAATATAATCGTATTTATTTAATATATCGGAGTAGCGGGCTTTAAAAGCCTCTTCGTTGAAGCCGTCTTTGAAATTGTGCACCAATTCAAATTCGGCATTTTGAATAAGAATCATGATCTCACCTCTTTTTCACTCATTCCTATCATAATTCATTGCCCCGTCCCCATCAATTGCTAAAGAATAAATCATGCGATTTGGCTACCCTACACATGAGGAGGGATTTATAAATGAAACGAACCGCTGTCAGCCTCTGCCTGCTGACCGGACTTTTATCCGGGTGCGGAGGCGCAGGATTGGATAATGCCCAAAATGTCCGGAATCAGACGCAGAATCAAACCAAACCCATTCATGTGTCGGACCGCAACGAGGTTTTTAACAGGCATAATGAGAACGAACAATTTGGCTATGTCCGCTATCAAAAAGAACAATTTGACGGAGACCAGCAGAAAACGCCGGTGATGAACCGGGAAGAAACCGCTCACATGATATCAAGTTTAACGGTTCAGCTCCCCCATATTCAAGATGCCGCGACATTGGTGACTGACCGAGAAGCGCTTGTCGTATACAAAACCGATTCTAAAAACCGGGAGCTGACCGCCGATCAGGTGAAAAAAACAGCGGCTTCCGTGATACCGCGATACTATCACGTGTATATTTCCGATAATCCAAACCATATGCAGTCCGTCGAAAATTACAGCAATCTCGGCTCTGGTTCAAGGGATATCAGAGAGATCATGTCGGGGACGATTCAAGAAATGAAAACCTCCCCGCAAGGAAGCCCTGTCTCAGAGAATGAAAATGCCAATGGAGAAACGCGTCAGGACATGAAAATCGATAGGAATGACAAAAACGCCAGATGATCTGGCGTTTTGGCATTATGCTTGTGCTTGACGCTTTTTAGATGCTTCGTTTACTTGTTCATCCGCATGGTAAGAGGAACGGACAAGCGGACCGGCTTCACAATGGCTGAAGCCTTTTTGCATCGCGATTTCTTTTAATTCTGCAAATTCATCAGGATGGTAGTATTTTTGGACTTTCAAGTGTTTCTTCGTCGGCTGCAGATATTGGCCGATTGCCATAATATCCACGTTGTTCGCCAAGAGGTCGTCCATTACTTCAATAATCTCTTCTTTTGTTTCGCCGAGTCCGATCATGATACTTGATTTTGTCGGAATGTCAGGCTGCATTTCCTTCGCACGGCGCAAAAATTCCAATGAACGGTCGTACGTCGCACGCGCGCGGACTCTTGGCGTCAGGCGGCGAACCGTTTCGATATTGTGATTCAGGATGTCTGGGCGTGTATCCATCAAGGTTTTTAGGTTATCGTAGTTTCCGCCCATATCAGACGGCAGCACCTCAATTGTTGTGAACGGGCTTTTTCTGCGGATCGCACGGACAGTTTCCGCGAAAATGCCTGCCCCGCCATCTTTCTGATCGTCACGCGCAACAGCCGTAATGACCGCGTGTTTCAAATTCATAAGCGCGACTGAATCCGCTACACGTTCCGGCTCTTGCAGATCAAGCTCAGTTGGAAGGCCTGTTTTGACAGCACAGAAACGGCATGCTCTTGTACAAACAGAACCTAAAATCATAAATGTCGCTGTACGTCTGACCGCCCAGCATTCATGAATATTCGGACACTTTGCTTCTTCGCATACGGTATGCAGGTTGTTTTCCCGCATGAGTTTTTTGAGCCCTGTATAGTTTTCATTTGTATTTAATTTAATTTTAAGCCATTCGGGCTTTCTGAGGTGTTCGTCTTTCTTTGCCAATTCCCATCATCTCCAATATCCAATATACTCAATTTCTGACACGAAACATTCTGAAAACGAGAAAGGTGCAGGTTTTAGTTCTGCAACAAAAATAATGTTTTTCTAACTAAAGAAAGTCTTTTCTTTAGACACTTTAACATAGGAAAAATTTCTCGACAAGGGAAGATGATTACTGACATTTTTAAGCCGGGTTGCTGCAAACTATGTGTATTCAATATGAAAGGAGATTATTTTGTGAAAGTTTTGTTATCCGCTCTTCTTCTCCTTTTGTTTGCATTTGAGCCTTCTGCGTCTGGAAAAAAACTTTCAGATCCAGTGCTGTCGAAACGGATGGAATTATATCATAAAATCGAAGCTGTGACGCAGATCCCTTGGTATGCGCTCGCCGCTGTTGATCAATACGAGGAAAACGTGCGGAGCAACCGGAAAGATCTGCCTGACAAGGCGGGAATCATCAGCATCTATATACCCGATGACATCTGGAGCGGGCCTGAAAACCCGAATCCGAAAGACGATGCGCCGTTAAGCATTAAAGTGTTTGACGGAATCGGAATGGATGGCGATGGAGACGGGAAAGCCGAGGTCAGCAACGATGAAGATATTTTGTATACGTTCAGCCAATACTTACTGTCGTATGGCACAGATGAAGACAACATCCGGATCGGGCTTTGGAATTATTACCGGCGTGATCAGACAGTGGGGATCATATCTGAATTCATGAAGCTGTTTAAAGCCTACGGCCATATTGATCTGGGCGAGCATGCATTCCCGCTTCCGATCAGAACCGATTACAGCTATCGAAGCACGTGGGGAGATGCCCGCGGCTTCGGAGGAAGGCGGATTCATGAAGGTACGGATATCTTTGCCCATTACGGCCTTCCTGTCAAATCCACATGTTACGGCGTAGTTGAAATGAAGGGCTGGAACCGCTTCGGAGGATGGAGAATCGGCATTAGGGACATTAACAATACGTATCATTATTTTGCCCATCTCAATGGGTTTGCCAAAGGGATTAAAACAGGACAAATCGTTGAGCCTGGCCAAGTGATCGGATCAGTCGGCAGCTCCGGATACGGCCCGCCGGGAACCGCCGGGAAGTTCCCGCCGCATCTGCACTATGGCATGTACAAAGATAACGGAAGAACCGAATGGTCATTTGATCCATACCCGCATTTGAGGGCGTGGGAGCGATATGAATACCAAAAAAAGAAGTAACAAAAAGCCGCCTCTTCAACAGGCGGCTTATTTGCTGCTTTTTTCTTTTTTTGAATCGGCACCGTCTTCTTTGCTGCTCGGAAGCTGGACAGAAGGCGTGACACCCGAGCCGCCGCTTCCATTATAAAACTGCGGCACTTCGCCCTGCACTGCTTTAATCGATACAGGAACATTATTTGTGACGACAGCGGTTTTGCTGGCAAATGGAATGATGACCTTCACTTTAATTTCGACAAAGATGCTGATATCAATAAGTGCGTTATTTATGCCATACGGCTTGATTTTGGTTTTGACATCTGTAAAAGCGTCACCGATTAAATTGAACCGGACCGGGATTTTCGGCCCGAGGTTTCCAAGAAGGCTGTTGCCGGTTACCTGTCCCAGCGGAATGTTGATCATAATGTTTTCACTGGCGCCGCTGTGTCCGGTATGGGTTTCCATCTCTTTCAAATGAGCCTGAAGCTGCTTTGTCACTTTTGTTTTCACACTGTTTACAACCTGTGTATTAAAATCGATTGTCGTTAAGTTTCCGTTTTCATCAGAATTCATTTGAAACATATCTTTCATATTTTCACTGTCAGACATATAGTCCTCAATCGAATCCTGGATCACCTCTGTCGCTATACGCTTCGTTTCCATCTCGCCGATGTCCATTAAAACAGGTTTGATCGAGCCATTGATCATCCAAAGGCTGACCGTTGTTGACAGGATAAAAAAGACAACGGACAGGAGCATCACGTAACGGAAAGGCAAAGGTCCTCTCTTGCGAAAAGGGCCGCGATATCTTGGCAAGAAAATCCCCCCTTACATATCACAATGTATGCTTGTAAGAGGGGACATAGTAATAGCCGGAGCCAATTTATTTTATTTCACCATTTTTAAAAGCGCTTCTCTGCCGCTCATGCCGACTTGAATGCCAAGATCTTCCGCGGCGTACGTGACGGATTCTAAAGGTGCGTCTAACAGCTGGTCAATGGTGCGGACACCAACTGCCCGCCCCGCCACGATGCCGCGCTCCTTTAATTTTTCATTCAGCAGCGCCACATCAAGCGCGCCGCACATAATGTATCCGTGATCATTGGTGACGGCCATAAAATTCGTTTTGGGAAGCTTTACTGTCACAGCTGTAAAAGGCTGTCCTTCTATCATGATCGGTGTCAGGTTTACCACGTCAACCACTCCCTTCATTCATCACTTTATGATGAAGGGCACAGCTTGTTGTGGGCTGACTGCCTTATTGCGCAAGCTTCCAAGCAAGCAGATCCCGCAAAAATTCCGGCATAAAATATTCTTTTTCTGCAGCGTCGCGAATCAGCGGAAACAGTTTGCCGAGCGTAAACATATCAAGCACCGCAACGGAGTATTGTTTATGTTTTTCAATATCTTCCCCGTTCAGTGTGATCCGGGTGACGTGGGTGATCCCGTCATCGAGCCGTTTCGTTTCTACCTCAACGCCGGCATACACCATTTTCCCCATCACTTCTCCGCGGAAGCCGAGTCCTTTGATCCGGAGCTGCTCCATTTGTTCGGAAGCGGCATGGACAATGGTTTCCTTCAGTTCTTCTCCCGTCAGGCGGACAGCCACCGGGTTGATCGGATGCGGGCAGATGCGGTGCAGATCCAGCTTTGTCACAGGACCTGCTTTTAGCGGACCGAGAATGACACCTGAATTGACCATACTGATGTCCGTCTCGCACCATTCCTTTAAGGCGTATGCCAAAAGCAAAGGCAGCTCTGATTCTTCAAACCACTTCACCTCAGCATCTTGTGCAAGCTCTGCAACAGCATCGGACAGTTTCTCCTCGGCTTCTCGTTCTTTTTCATTGAGAAACGCTTTTGTTTCTGTGGATTCTCCTGTCCATTCCGCCATGTTCTGCACAGAAGCCGTTTTGCTGATGATGCTTCGCTGTACGCTGTCCACCGTGATTTCTACACAGCCGACATAATGCCCGTATTTCTCGGCGCTGGCCAGCAGTACCCCATTAACCACTTGTCCATCTTCAAGCAAATGATGGGTATGTGATTCGAGGATTACATCAATCTCAGGCACCGCTTCAGCCACTGCCTGATCATCAAGAATGCCTAAATGTGACAGCAGAACGATAATATCAGCCTGCCCTTTCACTTCCAGAATGGTTTCCTTTATGCTTTCAAGAGCATCCGTTACTGTCCATCCCAGCTTGTCATATACAGGATAATACGGCACAGTTACGCCTAAGAAAGCAATGGACATGCCGTTTTTCAATGATTTGATATGGTAAGGCACCGCCCAGGACGGACGGTTTCCATTTTTATCAAACAGATTAGAGACGATGACAGGAAATTCAGCATGATCATATAAGGCAGCAAGCTCTTCATGCGGAAGCGTAATCCCTTCGTTATTGCCGATCGCCGCTCCATCAATGTGTAGGCGGTTTAAGAGATCGACATTCGCTTTTCCGAATGTCGCCTCTGTCACGAATTGAAAACGATCTAGATGATCGCCAATATCAAAAACGAGCGTCTCTTCGCCGTCTGACTGATGCTCTTTTCTTTTCTGCTCGATATAATCTACAATTTTCGGCCAGTTTTCAAAATGGCTGTGCAAATCATTTGTATGATATAAGCGGAGCTTCTCCTTCATAATATCTCTCCCTAATCGTTCAGCTGAAAATGCCTTCATAAATGAGCTGGCAGCCGATCAAAATCAATACGATCCGCATGATCATAACGATCGTTTTCGTCTGCATTTTTCTGTTGATGGCGGCGCCAAGCTTTCCGCCGAACCAAGCGCCGGGCACAAGCGCGAGGGCGTACAGCCAATTGACGTGCCCGGAAATCATATGTGAAACAGACCCTGTCATAGAAGACAGAAAAATAATAAACATGGACGTTGCCACCGCAACCTTCGGCGGAAACAGAAATAACAGCATCATCGCCGGAACCATCAGTGATCCGCCGCCTATACCGAAAAGTCCGCCTAAAAAACCGACAACAAAGGCAATGGCAATACCGACAGGGGCCTGATATGAGTACGTATAAGGCTCACCGGCATCATCCTGAAATGTCCGGATAATTCCTTTGTGCGCTTTGTTGATTGGCCGGGCTTTGGCTTTCAGCATTAAGGATAATGAAATCAGAATCATAAAAATGCCAAACCAAACGGAAAACGAGTTTGAATTGAACAGCTTTGACACGTAAGCCCCGATCATGCTGCCGGGACCTGAACCGATAAAGAAAATGAGCCCGCTCTTATAATCAACGGTTTTATATTTAATATAAGCCAAAGTTGAAGAAAGACCCGTAAAAATAATGACCAAAAGCGAAGTTCCAATCGCAACCTGCGGCGTCACATCCTGAAACAGCTCCGTCACTGTGCTTAAAAACATCAGAGACGGCACAATGACAATTCCGCCGCCAAGCCCGATCAGACTTCCTACCGTACCTGCGATTAATCCCAGGACGACCAAAATCACAAACGACATCAGTAAAAACCTCTTTTCTAAAATAAATCGAGCTGTCTCGGAGCAAGTCCGCTGTACTCGATATCAAGCAGTTCAAGCATCTGCTTGCCGTTATCCGCGGCGTCACCGCCGGAATTGTTGTTGAACAGAACAAAAACATCCTTACATTGCTGCTGCAATTCATTCAGGTGCTTTTTCCAATCCTCCAGCTCCTGTTGGTTGTAGCGGTATAAGTACCTGACCTCCCGCCAGTTTTTCCCGCCATCAGGCTTCATCCAGCCCTGCTTGTTGCGTCCGTGAAATCTGACGAGCGTTTTGTTTTCATCGGTCGCGCGCAGCACAGTCGGAACGCTGCCTTCTCCGATTTGCGGTTCATCACAGACACTGTGAATCCAGCCTTCCGCTTTCATAAATGAAAGCGTCTGCTCATAAAATGGCGGCGAGAACCAGGAACGGTTTCTGAATTCAAGCGCACAAGGGATATCTCCCATTTGGTGCTTGCACCATCTCAAATAGGCGACATTCTCCTTCTTGCAGTCAAACCACGGCGGAAATTGAAACAGCACCATGGCGAGCTTATTGCTATGTAAATATGGCGTTAAAGACACCTGAAACGCATCAAACATTTCCTCTTTTGAGTCAAAGGGAATTTCGCCGCGCTGATGCCCTGTCATGCCCTGATATGCTTTCACGATAAATTGGAAGGTTTCGGGCGTTTCCTTCACCCACTTTTCATTATTGCGCGCCGGCTGAATCGCATAAAAGCTCGCGTCTAATTCCACGATCGGAAAATGGGAGGAATAGGCCTGCAATTTTTTCTGGCTGGCCGTTTTCGGCGGATAGATGCTGTCATGATCCCCCCACCCCGTCAGTCCGATATAAATCACACTCATTCACCTCTCTTCCAGTTTATCACACGTGTTTTCAGGTTTCCTTGGAAATGCTGTTCATATGGCGGGAAAATGCAGAACGAAGATGCTGATATTGTTCCTCATTCGTATCTAAAAACGCCTCTTCTCTTGAGGAAGGAATATGCTGATATTCAATAGGCGCCTGAAACTGCTCACTCGTAAAATCGTACATCACACCATTGATGCTGTTGTAAAAATGCCAGCTCTCACCGACTTTTGTTTTGAAAATCGTGCCGCCGAAATGGTCTTGAATCACCAATGCCGTCACGCCGCATTGGCCGCATGACGGGCATTCTTCCGTCCATTTAGAGCTCGAATGGCGCGACCAGGATTGCTTAAGTATGTATTTGACATGCTCCATTGCCTCCGCCTCCTTTAAAAAAAGATACCACGTTGATGAGATTTTAAAAACTAGAACGGAGGAAATCAAAAAACCCGGCGGGAAAATCCGCCGGGCTTACGAAGGAACGACCAGAGCTCCGTCTATTTCAGTGACTTTTTCCCCATCATTGTACACGCACCGGCCTTTGCTGTAAGTGGCCGAAATGCTGCAGGGAAATGTATGTCCTTCGTAAATGCTTTTTTTATGCTTTGCAAACATCGATTCTCTTGTAACAGTGTACGGCTCCATGCTGACGAGCACGAAATCTGCATCACACCCCGCCTCAAGCCGCCCTTTTTTCTGAAGGCCGAATCGTTTTGCAGGCGCCGCCGCTGTCCATTCTGCGATGGTTTCAAACGGAATCTGATGCTCAAGCGCCAGTTCCAGCATTCCTAATAAAGTGAACTGCCCGCCGCTGATTCCGCCCCATGATAAAAACATGTTATCCTCCCGCTTCAAGGATGGACGGCAAGGGGAATGGTCTGAGGAAACCATGTCAATGTCCCCGGCAATGAGCGTCTCGATCAGCGTCTCTTTTGATTGCCGTGACCGGAGCGGAGGCGCGCATTTTGCGACAGAGCCCCTTTGCCGTAAATCGTCATGGCTGAACAAGACATAATGCGGGCATGTTTCAACCGAAACATCAAGACCTTCCTGTTTCGCCTCTCTGATCAGCCGGACCGCTTTCGCCGTGCTGATATGGACAAAATGAACCGGACAGCCTGTCACCTTCGCATACTGAATCGTGCGATACACCGCTTCAACTTCTGCTTCCTCCGGGCGGGAGGCGGCGTACGCATCCGCGTCCACCTTTCCTTTATTGGCCAAAACCATCTGCAAGTAGCTTGTGATCGCGTCACTTTCCGCGTGGAGAGCGAGGATTTTTCCTGCAGCCGCGATTTCTGCCATGCCTTTGAGCAATGTCCGTTCATCAACAGAGCGGAACTCATCAGTGCCTGACTTTGATAAAAACGCTTTAAACCCGATCGCTCCCGCTTCAGCCATCGGACGGATGTCCTCGATATGGCCTGGCACAAGGCCGCCCCATAGCGCAAAATCCACGGCAGATTTTTGCCTGCCTAGCTCAGCTTTTGAGAGAAGATGCTCTGCCGTCACGGTTGATGGAATACAGTTGAGCGGCATATCAAAATAGGTGGTGCAGCCGCCTGCGGCCATCATTTGAGAACCTGTTTCAAACCCCTCCCAATCCTCCCTGCCCGGTTCATTAAAATGAACATGGCAGTCTATCACACCAGGAAACACGTATTTCCCGTCTGCCTGGATGATTTCCGTCCCGCTTGCTTCAATGTCAGAACCTATCTCGGCAATGACACCGTTTTGAACTGCAATATCAGCTTCTGTAACGCCACCTGGCGTAACTGCCTTCGCACCTTTTATCACCATATCGTAAGCCATATTGATCCCCCCATATAAGGATAATGATTTTTCATGTCAGTTTATGTCACACAATCAGTTCTATTTTCCACAGTTTACTGCTACTATGATCGTATTACATCAGCAAAACCGCTAGAATTCCTATTGAAAATTATTCACCTTAACCAATGTTTTTATAGAAAAGGAGAATGCGCTATGAATATTTTTGATGTGATGAAAATACCGGCTTTTGAAAACGCCAATTTAATCGCTGGAAAAGCAGGAGGGGAAAGAGAGGTTCAGCATGTCAATATGATGGACGCTCCGGATATCGCAGACTTTTTGCATAAGAATGAATTGCTCGTCACCACCGCCTATCACCTGAAGGATCACCCGCATCAATTATCTGAACTGATTCGGCAAATGGCAAAACGCGGCTGCGCGGGCCTCGGCATTAAAACAAAGCGCTATCTGGAAGATATCCCGAAGGAAATCATCGAACTGGCCGATTCATATGCGTTTCCAATCATTGAGCTTCCGGAACATATCCGACTCGGCGATATTGTGAATGCCACACTCAGCCATATTCTCGATATGCGTTCTAACGAACTGCAGCAAGCCATTTACGCGCATAAAAAATTCACAAACCACATTATGAGCGGCAAGGGGCTGCAATCCCTCCTCAAAAAGGTGTCAGACCTCCTTCAGCTTCCCGTGCTGCTGCTTGACCAGCATGCCAAAATGCTGTCTGCTTCTCATCAGATTTCAGTTGAGACCGAAAAGCTGAAAGGCACCCTGAATACCGTATCCGGGCCGTTTTTTACTTGTTTCTCTACAATCTCAGATCAGAAAACATATTCTGTCCTGCCTATTTATAATCACGAAAAAAACTGCGGCTACCTGCTGATACCGGACATAGTGCAGGCCGGCGACAAAGGATTGATCCTCACCATTGAACAAGCGGCCAACGTCATTTCCTTTGAACTGCTGAAGGAAAATGCGCTGAAGCAGTTCAGCCGGCGGGCCCGCAATGAGTTTTTCAGCAATTTTATTGAGCGGTCCTTTTCTTCAGATGACGAAATCAAAAACCGGGCGAAAGAATTCAAGCTGCGCTGGGATCAAAAATACATGTGCATTGCCGGCAAACTCGATCGCAATGACGAATCAATCAGCTTTACAGAAAATCAGCTTGCTTCCGACAGCGTATTCGAATTTCTTGAAGGTGAATTATCAGCCTTCCCGTTTCCGCCTCACTTCTTTATGAAAGGAAACGTCGGCATTATTCTAATCGAAGCGACAGACAGCTGGAGTGAAATGCACGCCTCGGTGATCAGCTTTTTAGAACAGTTCCAAACACAGGTCAGCGCTCAATTTAAACGAACCGTGTCCTTTGGCATCAGCAATATCTGCCAAAAGCTCATTGATGTTCCCGACGCTTTCACAGAAGCTTCTGATGCTCTGCAATCGGGGCATTTGTCAAGAAGCACCGCATTTATCCAGGTGTATCACGCCAAAGATGTGCCTGAGCTTCTGCGCTTGCTCCCGGTTGAGGATTTGAAGAAATTTTACAACTCCACGCTTCAGAGCCTCGCTGAAAAACAGCAGGAGGATCAAAGCCTGCTTCATACGCTTTCCGTCTATTTAGAGACACACTGCCAAATTTCAGAGACGGCAAAGCGTCTGTACGTTCATCGCAATACGGTCATATACCGCCTTGAAAAATGCGAAGAGCTGCTGGGGAAAAGCTTAAAAGATCCTGAAACAACGATGCGTTTGCGGCTTGCCTTACGTATGCAGCGGCTGATCAGCTAATGTTTGTTACATTTTCTTACAAAATGAATCATTTTTCGTCACTTTCAGCAATCACACCTGTCTTTTTCAGCTACTGTATCCAATGACACCCCTTGATCGGCACGATATCATGTTACTAAAGTTCACATACAAGGAGGGACTATAGTGAAAAAAAGATCGTTTAAGGTGTTTACGCTTAGCCTGCAGCATGTGCTCGCCATGTATGCAGGTGCGATTTTGGTGCCACTGCTTGTCGGCAGAGCGCTGAATGTAACAACTGAACAGCTGTCCTACCTATTGGCGATTGACCTGTTAACATGCGGCGTCGCGACGCTTTTGCAAACCTTGCGCGGAGCATACATCGGCATCGGGCTTCCCGTCATGCTTGGCAGTTCATTTGTGGCCGTCACCCCGATGATTGCAATCGGCAGCAATTACGGCATTCACGCGATTTACGGTTCCATCATCGCGGCCGGTGTGTTCATCTTTTTGTTTGCGCGTTTTTTCGGCAAGCTGACTGTGTTATTTCCTCCTGTCGTAACAGGTACCGTTGTGACCTTGATCGGCCTTTCACTTGTTCCGACAGGTGTGAAAAATATGGCTGGCGGCGAAAAAATAAACGGCAGCGCCAACCCCGAATACGGTTCGCTCGAAAACCTTCTTCTCTCTGTCGGTGTCCTTGTTCTGATCTTAGTCCTCAACCGCTTTCTCAAAGGATTTGCCCGAACACTATCCGTTCTGATCGGCATCGCCGCCGGAACAGCGGCAGCAGCGATCATGGGCAAAGTCAGCTTTTCTTCTGTTACAGAAGCACCGTTCTTCCAAATCCCGAAGCCTTTTTACTTCGGAGCCCCTGCGTTTGAAATCGGTCCGATCTTAACGATGCTGATCGTCGGAATCGTCATTATTGTGGAATCAACCGGCGTTTTTTACGCAATCGGAAAGATATGCGGCAGACCTTTAACTGACAAAGATCTCGTCAAAGGCTATCGAGCGGAAGGAATCGCCATTCTCATCGGCGGGCTGTTCAATGCCTTTCCTTATAATACCTTTGCGCAAAACGCCGGCTTATTGCAGCTGACCAAAGTGAAAACAAGAAACATCGTCGTTACCGCAGGCTGTATCCTTGTCTGTCTCGGACTGATTCCGAAGATTGCCGCCCTTGCATCTGCCGTTCCTGCTGCTGTACTTGGCGGCGCGACCGTCGTCATGTTCGGCATGGTGATTGCCTCCGGCGTCAAAATGCTCAGCACAGCGGATCTCAAAAATCAATACCACCTCCTAACCATCGCATGCTCAATCGCACTCGGCATCGGCGCCAGCACGGCCCCCGGGATTTTTGCTGAATTCCCCGCTCCGATTAGAATTCTGGTCAGTGACGGCACCATCACTGGAAGCCTGACCGCCATCTTTTTGAATCTATTTTTCAGCTTGCGCGACAAAAAAGAATTAACAGCACAGCAAACAGAACTTCCGGTATTAGAACATACACTCGTATTAGAAAAAGAGGTGTAAAAAAGATGAAGGAACAGCACAATGCCTTACAGCTGATGATGCTGGGGCTTCAGCACATGCTTGCCATGTATGCGGGAGCCATTCTCGTTCCGCTGATTGTCGGAGCGGCGATCGGGCTGAATGCGGGGCAGCTGACGTATTTAATCGCGATTGATTTGTTTATGTGCGGGGCGGCAACTCTTTTGCAGCTCTGGAGAAACCGATATTTCGGCATCGGCCTGCCCGTTGTGCTCGGATGTACGTTTACCGCAGTCGGCCCGATGATTTCCATCGGAAGCACTTACGGTGTCCCAGCGATATATGGTGCCATTATCGCCGCAGGACTGATTGTCGTCTTAGCCGCGGGCTTCTTCGGGAAGCTTGTCCGTTTTTTTCCGCCTGTCGTAACCGGATCAGTCGTCATGATCATCGGCATCAGCCTGATTCCAACGGCAATGAATAACCTGGCCGGAGGTGAAGGAAGCAAAGAATTCGGCTCACTCGACAACGTGCTCCTCGGGTTTGGCGTCACAGCTTTTATCTTATTGCTGTTTTATTTTTTTAACGGCTTTATCCGCTCCATAGCGATTTTACTCGGTCTTATCGCAGGAACAGCGGCTGCATATTTCATGGGAAAGGTCGATTTTTCTGAGGTCTTGGAGGCGTCTTGGCTTCATGTCCCGTCTCTGTTTTATTTCGGACCGCCAACCTTTGAGCTGCCGGCTGTTGTCACGATGCTTCTCGTTGCGATTGTCAGCCTCGTTGAATCGACAGGCGTTTATTTTGCCCTCGCCGATATCACAAACCGCAGGCTGTCGGAGAAGGATCTGGAAAAGGGCTACCGGGCAGAAGGCCTTGCGATTTTGCTGGGCGGCTTATTTAACGCGTTTCCCTATACAGCTTTCTCGCAGAATGTCGGCATCGTTCAGCTCTCAAAGATGAAAAGTGTCAACGTCATCGCCATCACAGGAATCATACTGGTCGCGATCGGGCTGGTTCCAAAAGCAGCGGCCCTGACAACAGTGATCCCCACCCCAGTTCTCGGCGGCGCAATGATCGTCATGTTCGGCATGGTCATTTCTTACGGGATCAAAATGCTATCCAGCGTTGACCTTGATTCGCAAGGCAACTTGCTGATTATCGCCTCTTCCGTCAGCTTGGGGCTTGGCGCCACAACAGTTCCTGCGTTGTTTTCATCTCTTCCGGGCGCGGCCTCTGTCTTGGCAGGAAGCGGAATTGTGATCGGCAGTTTGACGGCCATTGCACTGCACGCTTTTTTTCAAACCAAACAGCCGAATGGCACAGACATAAAAACGTAAAGGAAGATGCCAATGTTCACAATGGATGACCTGAACAAAATGGACACACAAACACTGACAGGCACACTTGGTTCTATTTTTGAACACTCTTCATGGATTGCGGAGAGATCCGCAGCACTACGGCCGTTTTCGTCCCTTTCTGATCTTCACCGCAAAATGACTGGCATTGTAAAAGCCGCGGATCGCGAGACACAGCTTGATTTAATCAAAAAGCATCCCCGGCTCGGAACAAAGAAAACAATGAGCGATGACTCGGTACGAGAGCAGCAGAACGCGGGGCTCAGCAAATTAGAACAGCAGGAATACGAGGAGTTTCTCATGCTGAATGAACACTATTATGATCGCTTCGGCTTTCCTTTTATTTTAGCGGTGAAGGGAAAGACAAAACAGGACATTCACCAAGCCCTGCTGGCAAGGCTTGAGAGCGAACGAGAAACGGAGTTCCAGCAGGCCCTTATAGAAATTTACCGAATCGCCCGCTTTCGTCTGGCTGACATCATCACTGAAAAAGGAGAGACGCAAATGAAAAGAACCATGTCTTATGGCAAAGGAAATGTATTTGCATACCGAACGTTTTTAAAACCGCTCACTGGAGTGAAGCAAATCCCAGAATCATCTTTTGCCGGGAGAAGCAATACCGTTGTCGGCGTTGATGTGACATGCGAAATTGGCGGAGAAGCCTTCCTGCCATCATTTACAGACGGAGACAATACTCTCGTCGTGGCAACGGATTCAATGAAAAACTTTATCCAGCGCCATCTCGCATCCTATGAAGGAACGACAACCGAGGGGTTCCTACACTATGTAGCTCACCGATTTTTAGATACCTATTCTCATATGGACAAGATCACTCTGACTGGCGAAGACATTCCGTTTGAAGCAATGCCTGCATACGAGGAGAAAGAGCTCAGCACAAGCCGCCTCGTCTTCAGAAGATCGCGTAATGAACGAAGCCGCTCTGTGCTGAAAACAGAACGAAGCGGGAATACCATAACGATTACCGAGCAATACAGCGAAATCATGGATCTTCAGCTCGTCAAGGTGAGCGGCAACTCCTTCGTCGGCTTCATTCGGGACGAATATACGACTCTCCCCGAAGACGGCAACCGCCCGCTGTTTGTCTATTTAAACATCAGCTGGCAATATGAAAATACAAATGACGCATACGCTTCTGATCCAGCCCGCTACGTTGCGGCTGAACAAGTCCGCGACTTGGCGAGCACCGTTTTTCACGAGCTCGAAACCCCTTCAATCCAAAACCTAATCTATCATATCGGCTGCAGAATATTAGCGAGGTTCCCGCAGCTCACTGATGTCAGCTTCCAATCTCAAAATCACACGTGGGATACGGTTGTCGAAGAAATCCCGGGCTCAAAAGGAAAAGTCTACACCGAACCGCGCCCGCCATACGGTTTCCAACATTTTACCGTGACAAGGGAAGACGCCGAGAAAGAAAAACAGAAAGCCGCTGAAAAATGTCGGAGCCTGAAAGCCTGATGGGAAAACTGACAACCCATATTTTAGATTTAACCAGCGGCAAACCAGCGGCGAACGTAAAAATTGAATTGAAGCGGCTGAGCGAAAGTATTATGAAAGAGGTTTACACTAACAATGACGGCAGAGCCAATGTCCCTCTGCTGGCTGGTGAAGAGCTGGTGTCCGGAGAGTATGTGATGGAATTTCATGCAGGAGACTATTTTGCGAATAAAAACGTGAATACGATCGACCAGCCGTTTTTAACCATAGTCACCGTCCGTTTTCAGCTTGCAGATCCAGATGCACATTATCATATCCCGCTCTTGCTGTCGCCGTTTGGTTATCAGGTGTATAGGGGGAGTTAAGAAGGAAGCCCGCCTCACCGGCGGGCTTCTATTTGCACTTCAATAAACTTTTGATCCTAGGACAGTACTTGAAGTGATCCCCACACTTAGTGAAACAACAGCTAGAATAAACATTCACCTATATTTTTCAGGATAATTGCCTACGAGAAAAATATCCTGTAGTCCTTTCATTTATAAATCGAGGTTTCAAACTAATAAGTCAGCTCTTAGCAGCCGAGCTCCCTTCTCCAATCCTATAAACAGACCGCGTTTTTTCTCGAAAAAATACTCTGAAGACAATTGCTGCGTTTTTAATAGTTTTGATAACGCGTTCTCTCTTACACCTTTAGATAAAATATTCATTTTTTCTTTTTTAGACTTAAATCTATGTCGAAAATAATCGTTGGCATATCTTATACTATCTCCACTAAAGGAGGTGACATTATGGGATTCTACAATTCTGGTGGATACAGTGGAAACTCTGGTTACTCAAACGGTTTCGGGAACTCCTTCGCTTTGATCGTGGTGCTATTCATTTTGTTGATCATTGTTGGAGCAGCTATCTTTAATTATTAAGTTTAACTTTCCTTGCCTCCGCCGTATCCAACACCTCCCTGTCCGACAGACGCCATAAGAAGTTTTTATGGCGTCTTTGCTATGGATTCACTAATCATTTTCTAATCCAGAAGCTATCAAGTTCTACGAGATTTATCGTGATGTTTCCCACAGCGCTTCTGCGTCTTGACCGCGCTGTCTGACTGAGGCTAAAAAAGTCCGGCTCTTAAAAGCCGGACTCCAGACTCCCCCCGTTCAACTCTCTTCTAATCCTGCAAGCTGACCGCATAATCCCGCCATACCCGGTACACCGGCACAAATTCCCCGCCAGCCCTTCTTCTATATCTTTGTCAGAAGGTTGAGGGGTTTCCCGAAACAATGCTTTAAGCGCAATGATCATTCCCGGCGTACAGTAGCCGCATTGGAAGCCGCCTTCTTCCAGGAAAGCGGTTTGACACATATCCAGCTCTTCTTTTTGAAGCCCCTCGATGGTTGTGATGGAATGGCCGTCTGCTTGATAGGCCATCGTCATGCACGCATTGGCAAGCTTCCCGTCAATTAGGATGGAGCAAGCTCCGCAGCGGCCGATTCCGCAGGACACCTTTGTCCCGGTCAGCTGAAATTCCTTTCTAAGCAGGTCACTCAGATGTGTCGTAGGAACGGCAGCAACCTCCCACTCCTGCCCATTCACGGTCATCCGGAACTGTTCCTTTTTTACAGGAAATGGCCCGGCCTCTTTTACGTCCATTGCTTCAGCCCCTTTCTGTCTATCACTTCAAGCAGCTCTTCTCTTGAAATCGGCAGCTTGTTTATCCAGCAGCCGACCGCATCATGTACAGCCTTTACAATAGCGGGAGTGATGGCGATCGTTCCGATTTCGCCAACTCCCCGCGGTCCATATGCGTCTCCATTCATTAGTTCTTCTATTGCGATCACCTTCATGCTAGGAACATCTTTGACACTAGGGATCAAATAATGATCGAGATTTTCCGCCGCATAACGGCCGTCCGTCATTTTCGCTTCCTCCATCAGCGTATAGCCGAGCGCCATGGCGGCGCCGCCTTCAATTTGACCCCGATAACCCTGCGGACTGACAACCGGACCTGCCGCAATAGCGTGCTCACAATCTATCACTTTGACCTCGCCTGTTAACAGATCTACCTCCACCTCAACGGCAGCTGCACCGAAAGAATACAAGAAATGACTGCCTGGTGCTACGACAGGATCAGGCGTTGTTGGAAAGTCAAAGGCCGTTTCCTCTGCCAAAGGGCCTTTTTCAGCCAGCTCCTTATACGTCACCACGAGCGCCTTTGTGTTTTTGTCACGCAAGCCTGCAGCGCCGGGAATAAGGTTTTCCGCTGAACAGCCGCTCCATTCTGCCGCCCGTTTTTTCAACTGGGCTAGAAACGGCTTCTTCAAACGCTGGATCGCGTGCCACACCATGCTTGTGCCGCGGGATGCTGTGGAGGAGCCTGACTTCGGCACTTTTGCGGTATCCCCAATAACAATGGAAATATCCTCTGCGGCACAACCTAACTCCTCCATGACAATCTGTTCAATCGCTGCTAGAATCCCCTGTCCGCATTCTTCAAATCCAAACGAAGCAGTGATTTTGCCTTCACTCGAAAGAGACAAACGGCCTCCTGCCGCATCCATTCGGCCAAACCCCAGCCCGCCGCCGTGCATTGTAATTGCCGCTCCCGTGCCTCTTTGCAGATACCCGCAGTTCCGGCTTGTTTTTTTAAGAATGGGAGATTTAGATATGGCATTCAACACCTGTGCCGCTCCGTCAGTCGATGCAATCCGATGCTCAAGCGGCCCCAAGTCATGCGGTTTTCTGATATTTTTTCTTCTCAGCTCCAGCGGGTCGATGCCGAGCATGCCGCTGAGACGATCGAGATGGGTTTCGAGTGCAAATGTGATTTGGTTGCCGCCAAAGCCTCGAAATTCACCCGCCACCCCGTTGTTCGTAAATACTGATATTCCTTCAGTCCGGATATTCGGAATACGGTACGGCCCCGCGGCATGCTCGACAGAAAAATCAAGAACAGCCGGTCCGAGCGTAGCATATGCGCCTGTGTCCGCCACAATTTTCACGTCATGCGCCAATAGATTTCCTGAATGATCCGCACCCGTTTTTATCGTAATCTTCATCGGATGGCGCTTAATGCCAGACCGTACAGATTCCTTTCGTGTCTGATGGATTTTGACAGGACGTCCGCTTTTCAGTGACAAAAGCGCGGCATACGGCTGAATATTCAGCTCATCCTTCCCTCCGAACGAGCCGCCCATCGGACTTGACACAATCCTGATCTTCTCTTCAGGAATGTCAAAAATACGGGCAAGCTGGAAACGGTCTTTATAGCCGTGCTGGGTTCCTGCATACATCGTAAAACCCCCGTCGTCTTCCGGAACGGCTACGCCTCCCTCCGTTTCCATATACGTATGCATCTGCCGCGGCAGCTCATAGGTTTCTTCAAGGACTGTGTCAGATGCTTGAAACCCTTCTTCCACATCGCCGTTTGAAAAAAATGCGCGGTGCAGGATATTCCCGTCCTCATGCAGTCTTTGCGCATTCGGCCGAAGCGCTTTTTCTGGTGAATCCATGACTTCCAGCTCTTTATACTCAACTCGAATCAGCTCCAGCGCCGCTTCCGCGATTTCTTCCGTTTCCGCAGCAACTGCGGCGATCGCATCCCCGACATACCGCACCCTGTCCTCACATAAAACCGGCTGATCAGGGATGACAATGCCAAATCGGTTTAAGCCGGGAACGTCTTTATGTGTGACGACGGCCTGCACGCCTTCCATTTTCTCAGCTTTTATGGTGCAAACCGACACAATCTCTGCATGAGGATAAGCACTTCTCAGCACCTTGCCATACAGCATTCCCGGAAAGCTGAGATCGGTCATATATTTCAATTCCCCTGTGACCTTACCCCTTCCATCCGGCCTGACTCTTGACGGTTTGTTGATGATCATTTATTCCCCTCCCTCAGCCATCAGCTCTGCCATGATGACGTTGGCAGCGGCTTTTTTTCTGTATGCCGCTGACATAAAAGCATCTGAGGAAAACGGCAGCTCATGGATAAGTGTTTTGTACAGATCATGCGAGTCCCACCCTGGTGCCATCCATTTCGCTTCGCTGTCCAATAATCTCCTAGGAGTGATATCGGCATGGCCAGCGGCGAGGCGAATGCCGCCGTCTTTCAAAAAACGTCCAGCTGCAACAGCAACCGCTCCTGTAAAAGCCTGGCGCCTTCCAAGCTTGTGATAAAATACACGCTCTCCCTCCGCCCGCGGGATGATGACACGCGTGACGATAGCCGTTCTAAAGTCTTCCTCACTGAGCCAAGCGCCAAGCGGCAGCCTGATTAGCTTCTTTTGATATACGATAAGATCAGCATCAAGCACAAGCAGAAGCGGAATAAAATCACCGATTTTACTGGCTATGTTGCCGCCAATCGTGGCACGGCTGCGGATTCCCGGTGCGGCGACAGCGGAAGCAGCGTCACTGAAACAGCCAAGCGCGCTCTTGATCAAAGGGTTCTTTCTGCATTCATTCAGTGATGTGAGCGCCCCGATCGACACGTGGGTGTCACTGGCGCTGATCCCTCGCATCTCGTCAATCCCTTCAAGGCTGACAAGGTGCTGTTTCGGTAGAGTTCCTTTGTCCCACTGAAGCTGAAGCAGCGTGCTTCCCGATGCGGCACACACATCCGGAGCAAGCTTCTCTAAAAGCGAATAGGCCTCATCAAGCGCTGTCGGCCTCCATAATTGAATATTCATTCTTGCTTTTGTCACTTGGCCGTTCAAGCCATCGCCCTCCTTACCATGTTATATTCCTCGGGTGTATCAATATCGTCCAACTCGCCGCTATCCTTTGCCTCCAAAACCGCTCCTGCTCCAAGCTGTCCGCTTTTCAGGAGCCTGCGAGCCCCTTCATCTCCCGTTAACCCCTTTACATAAGGAAAACAAGCCGACGAGAAGTAGATTGGCGGGGTGAACGTTCCTAAAAACGATGACACGGCAAATGACTCAGGAGCCAGTGCCATAAGGGCATTGAGATGATCGACGGAAAGCTGAGGCTGGTCGGCTAACAATATGACAACGCCGTCCGCCCCCATGCTTTCTGCTTTTCTCACCCCGCTGCTGACTGAATGCCCCTGACCCTTTTCTGCGTCTTGGCAAACGTGCAGGCTCCAGCGTTTTTGAAAAGGCGGAGCGTGATACGGCGCCCCTATCCACTCAAGGGAAGCATGTTCTGTCCGCTCGACGACCAGCACGTGATCAAGGCGGGACGACAGAGCAGTTTTCAAAGAAAGGGAGCCTATGTTTTCTCCTTTTAGCGGCAAAGCCAGCTTGTTTTGACCCATTCTTCTGCTTTTGCCAGCAGCGAGAAACACGCCGATCAGATAGGGGTTTCTCATACAACCGCCAGCCGTTTTCTTGTTTGAATAATTTCTGCAACTACACTTACCGCAATTTCCTCGGGACCTTCCGCACCGATTTCAAGCCCGACCGGACTGTAAAAGTGAGACGGGGGATGTTTTCCGTTCAGCAGCCGTTTCGTGCGGTTTGCCGAACCCAACAGTCCAATATAATGGAGGTTTTGAGAAAAAAAGAAGTTGATGATCGTTTGATCGTGCTGATAATGATGGGTTGCCACAACAGCTGCATCATGCGGAAAAAATTGAAATTCGCTAAGCATTTGTTCCGGAAAAGCGGTGATCAGCTGATCCGCTTTTGGAAAAAGAGAGGATGTACAATAAGCGGGCCGCCAATCCGTCACGATAACAGAAAACCCTGTGTCAGCCGCCAAATTGGCCAGCGGTACAGTATCTGGTCCCGCCCCAAACAGAATGAGACGCGGCTTCGGTTCAATTCGCTGAATAAACATGTTAGTGGTTTGATCGAAATGCGGTAAATGAAGCGTTGAAACAGTACGTTGAATATCTTGCAGAGGCGCGTCCGGCCAGTTCCCAAAATGCCCGTTCTCCGTCAGAAATAAATAATGGGAGGATTCAATCTTTATAACGGAAGTGACAGCTTTGCCTGAATGAAGGCTGTCCCTCACTTTCTCATAGTGCCGCCTTTTTCCCTGAGTGATTCGCTCCGCATGAACATGAATAATGCCATTGCACCCGGCTCCCATGCCCCAAGAAAGATCATCCTCCGACCGCATGTCGTAGGGAATCAGCGTTGATGTGAGCTGTTCGCCCAGCGCACTGATTCTTTGGAATACATCTTCTTCCACACACCCGCCGCTCAGCAAGCCAATCCGTCTGCCTTTTTTCTTAAAGAGCATAGAGGCGCCTGCTTTTCGATACGCGGAGCCTTCAACTTGAACAATTGTCGCCAGTACAGCCTCCTCCTGGTCTTCCAGGAGCGCATCTAACATCGTGTGAAAATTCCCCAATGCCGCATCCTCCTCTCGAAAATTGCCGTGAGAAACAACTAGTTCAGCGTGATTTTATAGGTAACTTGTATAAAGAATAGATGATGGAAGAAAAAATGACTCATGATTTGTCAGAAAATAAAACACATAGAAAGAGGATTTGTAAAAAGAGTCAAACGAAGAAAATCAGATTGGAGAAAACACGAAATCATATCTAAAAAGCTTGCGGAGTTCCGCAAGCTTTTCTTTACACCGCTGCCTGGCAGCCAGCGTTTTCATACACATCCAGCGCTGCTTGGAGCGCTTTTCCTGCTTCGATTCCTGCGTTATGTCTGAGAAGCACAGCCTCTAACCCGGCAAGCACGAATAGCACGTTTTCTTTTCTGCAGCTGTACCCCATCGTGCCGATTCTCCAGATCTTCCCTGCGAGCGGGCCGAATGAGCTGGCGATTTCAATACCGAATTGTGCCAGCAGCATGTCACGGACAGAATCGCCGTCAATGCCGCCGGGAATTTCGACACAGGTGACAACAGGCATTTTGCAGCTGTCATCTCCAAACAATCTTAGCCCCATTGCCTTTATCCCTGCTGCTAATGCGGCTTCATGGTGCCGATGCCGCTCGAAACGCGCCTCAAGACCTTCTTCAAGCACCAGTCTGACTCCCTCACGTAAGGCGTACAGCATCGTCGTCGCTTCTGTATGATGATTGAGCCGTCTTTCGCTCCAATAATCCTCAAGCTGGCTCAAATCAAAGTAGTTGCTTGTGATTGGCCGATTTCCCAAAAGCGCTTCCCTGTCAGCTTGTGTCGCAATCCCCCGCTCCACCTTTTTGCGAGCTGCAATCACGTCCGCCACCCGCTCATTATATGTAATCGGCGCCATTCCTGAAGGCACAGACAAACATTTTTGCGTTCCGCCGATGGCAGCGTCAATCTTCCATTCATCGACTTTTACCTCGCAGCCCCCAATCGTTGCGACTGCATCGACGATAAACAATGCATCCTCGGTGCGGCAGGCTTCGCCGATGGCTTTTAGCGGGTGAATCCGTCCTGTCGATGTTTCTCCATGCACCATGGCCACAATTTTCGGCTTCACTTTTTTTATCTCCCGTATGATGTCCTCTGGGTCAAAAACCGTTCCCCATTCGCACTCAAGCATATGAACATTTGCCCCATATCGCTCGGCGATTTCAGTCAGCAAATAACCGAAACGGCCGTAAATGGGAATGAGCACATCATCTTCCGGCTCTATGACACTAGCCAGCACTGCTTCAATTCCCGCCCGTGAAGTGCCGTCAATCGGGTATGCCCAGCGGTTTTTTGTTTGGAACAGCTCCCGAAGCATCTCCATCGTTTCATTCATAATACCTGTAAACGCCGGATCAAATTGGCCGACAACCGGGGTGCTCATTACTCTTAATACACGCGGATCAACCTCAACAGGCCCCGGCGTCATAATCGTTCTTAATGGGGTGCATAATTCTCTTCTGCCTGACACAGCCATTCCTCCTTTATCAGTAAGCCAGTTTATATAATAAATCAGTCAGTGCGCGGACGCCGATCTCAAGCTGTCTGGCTGACGTATATTCCTTCGGTGAGTGGCTGATGCCGCCTCGGCTTGGCACAAACAGCATACAAGCAGGATAGCGCCTTCCGATCATTTGCGCGTCATGCCCTGCTCCGCTCACCATTTCCTCACAGCTGAAGCTGTTTTCTAATGCTGTTTCAAAAGCCGCAGCCTTCAGCCTTTCGTCCATCGGCACAGGCTCTATCCGCATATATTCATCAATCACGGCGCGAATTCCTTTTTGAAGGCAAATGCCGTTGATCAAAGCAACCATGTCTTGATGAAACTGCTCCAGCACACGCTGATGCTGATGGCGAATATCGATTGAAAACTGGACGCGGCCCGGTATGACATTGGCTACATTGGGCTCTGCCGTTATTTTTCCGCATGTCAGACGGAGCTCCTCCGGCAGCTCCTCCGACCGCAGCAACAGCTCATGAATGATACGGCTGCTGGCTGCGAGCGGGTCCTTGCGCCATTTCATGGAGGTAGTTCCCGCGTGATTGCATTCCCCCTCCAGCGTGACGAGATATCGCCTCTGCCCCGCAATGCTTGTCACAATCCCGAGATCCCGTCCTGACATTTCCAATGTCTGTCCCTGTTCAATATGGAGCTCAACAAAAGCGCTGATATCTGTCCTATATGCTGCCTGAAACACACCTTTGCCAAAACCGTTCTCATGCATCGCATGTTGCAGCGAGACTCCTGATTCGTCTCTTGGCTCTGCTCCATCCTGTAATGAAAAAACACCCGTCATATTCCCTGATCCCCAATAGGTCATTGGAAAACGGCTGCCCTCCTCCTCACATAAGGATACCGCTTCGAGTGTTTTTTTCGGCGCTCCATATGTCTCTTTGAGCCGCTTTATCGCAAGCATTGCCGCCAGAACACCATAGGCGCCGTCGTATTTTCCCCCATTGATGACAGTATCGATATGTGAACCGGTTACAATGACTTCATCCGGAGACTGGGTGCCCGAAAGCCTTCCAAACACATTGCCGACATCGTCGAATCTTGTATCAAGCCCGAAAGAAGACATTTCCGTTTTCACAGCAAGCTGTGCGTCCATCCACTCTTTTGTGTATAAAAGCCTCGTTACGCCGCCATCCGCAGACGCACCGTATTGGGCGAGCCATTCAATATAATCTGTGATGCTGTTTTTTACTGAAAGCTTCTGCTTTTCCATGTACTCCCCCCTCTGGCCGCTATGGTGACTTCATTATAGAAGGAGCAACATGATAGTTCATTGACAGATTAACCAAAAAAACGTTTATTTTTTAGTCACAGTATCCATCCAGCAACCAGATTCACCCTACATGTCACAACTATTTTGATGTAAAGGTCAAAAGAAAACACGGTAAGGAAGAGAGCCAGCAAGAGCGAAAGAGAGGGTCAAGCTCAGCTTGCCAGAGAGGCGATGTTTGCGGAACGGATGAAAACGGAAATGCCGGCAGCTCGCAAAAAACAGGACCTAAAGATATAGGAACAGGAGATTTCCGCCTCCTCCAAAGGGACTAATTTACAATTTTAATGAAAAATATACAAAATGACACTTCTATCCTTTATTTCAATTTTAGATAATAGACATGATCTGATAAAAGGAGGGCAAGTGATGACAAAAAAAGCATGGTTTCTGCCGCTCGTCTGTGTATTACTGATTTCCGGATGGCTTGCGCCGGCTGCTTCAGCAAGCGCGCAAACCGCATTAAGCCTCAATGACCGATTGGCGTCTTCCCCTTCAGGAACGGGAAGCCTTCTCTCATTAGCCGCCCCAGCTGCACCCTATGCTGACACAGATACCTATTATGAAGGGGCTGAAGGTAAAACAGGAGACTCGCTAAAAAGCACCCTGCACCGTATTATCAGCGGACACACGATGCTGTCCTACAGCGAAGTGTGGAACGCGCTGAAAGAAACGGATGAAGATCCGAGAAATCCGAATAACGTCATCCTGCTCTATACGAATGAATCGCGGTCCAAAAACCTGAACGGCGGCAATGTCGGCGATTGGAACCGCGAGCATGTCTGGGCGAAATCCCATGGCGATTTTGGTACGAGCAAGGGACCTGGTACTGATATTCATCATTTGCGCCCGGCTGATGTTCAAGTTAACAGCGCCAGAGGAAATATGGATTTTGACAATGGTGGCACTGAATATGCGAAGGCACCCGGAAATTATTATGACGGCGATTCATGGGAGCCCCGCGATGATGTGAAAGGCGATGTTGCCCGCATGCTGTTTTACATGGCTGTCCGTTACGAGGGTGATGACGGCTATCCTGATCTTGAGCTTAATGATAAGACAGGCAACGGCTCAGCTCCTTATCATGGCAAACAATCTGTCCTGCTCGAATGGAATAAGCAGGATCCGGTTGACGACCGCGAGCGGAAAAGAAATGAAATCATTTATGAAAAATATCAGCACAACCGCAATCCATTTATCGATCACCCTGAATGGGCGGATGAGATTTGGCCGTAAGAAAAAGGTGCTCCTTTTAAGGAGCACCTTTTTCTAATACACAGCCTCTTCCGTTTCCGCATCGAAAAAGACGACGTGGTCCATTTTCACTGAGAGCTGGATTGAATCGCCTGCATCGATTCGCGTGTTTCCGTCCAGGCGGACCTTGAGCCGCTCGTCCCCAGCCATAACATGCACTATGAGCTCCGAGCCCAGATTTTCATTCACTTCCACCTTCGCTTGAAACACTGAATCAAACAACTGGTCATTTCCTGTCATTTGTGTGATGTGCTCCGGCCGTACACCGGCAATCATCTGTTCTCCGGCATATCCCTTTTCCTTCAGCCGCTTTGCTTTTTCCTCAGGAATATGAAGCCGGATCGAAGAATTTGTGAAAAACAGCTCGCCATGCTGCTGTTCTATGATGCCTTTCAAAAAGTTCATTCCGGGAGAGCCAATGAAGCCTGCGACAAACAAATTGGCCGGGTAATGATAAATGTCATGAGGTTTCGCCACTTGCTGAATTTCCCCTTCATTCATGACGACAATCCGATCTCCCATTGTCATTGCTTCGGTCTGGTCATGCGTGACATAAATGATCGTTGCCTCTAATCGCTGGTGCAGCTTGCTGATTTCTGTCCGCATCGTCACTCTTAGTTTTGCATCCAGATTAGAAAGCGGCTCGTCCATTAAAAAGACCTTCGGCTCCCTCACAATCGATCTGCCAAGCGCCACCCTTTGCCGCTGCCCGCCGGAGAGCGCCTTCGGTTTTCTCTTCAGCAAATGTTCAATTTCTAAAATTCTAGCTGCCGCATGAACCCGCTCGGCAATTTCCTGTTTCGCCATCTTTCTGAGCTTTAATCCAAACGCCATATTATCAAAAACCGTCATATGCGGATAAAGCGCATAGTTCTGGAATACCATCGCAATATCACGTTCTTTCGGCGGAAGATCATTGACCCGCTCCCCATCAATAAGAAGATTTCCTTCAGAAATGCTTTCTAATCCAGCCACCATCCGCAGCGTTGTAGATTTTCCGCATCCTGACGGCCCCACCAGCACCAAAAGCTCCTTATCCTTTACATCTAAATCAAAGTCCTTCACGGTTAATTGTGAGTGATATGATTTTTTGACGTGTTCAAATGTTAATGAAGCCATCAGAAAAGTCCCCCTATCTTTTGACCCGTTATTTCGTCACTGGAAACAACTTGGTCTTTCTGTTATTTTTAGAGTAATCGATTCCCATTTTTGCTATATTTCTAAAATAAAAAATGTAAATTTGTATTATAACGTCATAATACATTATAATATAAATAATAGGTTAAAAGGAGGCTACCCTTTGTTAAACAACGGAAGTTCTACACCTTTATACATTCAGCTAAAACAAATCATCACTGATGACATCAAAAAGGGCGTGTATTCCCCAACCGCCAAGCTGCCTACCGAAAACGAGCTTTGCACCAAGTATAACGTCAGCCGCATCACCGTCAGGAAAGCCATTCTCGATTTAGTCGAAGAAGGCTATCTGATCAGGCAGCAGGGAAAGGGAACGTTCGTTAAAAGCCCTAAATTAAAACGAGAGCTGATCGCTGTAAACGGCTACTCGGAATTTATGGAATCAACCGGCAAAAAACCGAAGCATCATGTGCTGTCCCATGACATCATTCCAGCGTCAAAACCCATCGCAGAAAAGCTTCAAATCCATCCCGAGAGCCCTGTCGTTGAATTAAAACGGATTTTATATAATGATGATCAGCCTCTCACCTTTGAAGTGACGCATTATCCGCTTGATTTGTTTCCCGGCATTGATACCTTTATTGCTGACGGCGTATCCATGCATGATATTTTGAAACAGCAATACAAAGTTGTACCCACGCACAATACGAAGCTATTAAACGTTGTATATGCCCAACAGGAGGAAAGCAAATACCTGGATTGCGATATCGGGGATGCGCTGTTTGAAATTGATAAAACGGCTTTTACATCAAACGACCAGCCAATCTATTGCTCACTGTTTTTGATGCACACAAACCGTGTCACTTTTACCATCAACAGCCCCTACACATAACAGGCATAAAAAACGAGACACTGCTTATAGTATTCTCGTTTTTTCACTGCTTCCCCCGTCCTCCAAGCGATAAGGATAGCCATAGCCGAAAGCTCCGTACACACCGCATGTTTTCGCAGCCGTTTCGGCGGCCTGGCGCAAAGCGTACGTTATATCCTGCTTCACGCAAAAGGCAGTCAAAAAGCCTGCTATAAAAGAATCTCCCGCTCCAAGTGTATCTATTATATCAGTTTCCACAATCGGCTGATGATAGATTCGATCACCCGCAGACAGGATTGCTCCTTGGCCCCCTCGGGTCATACAAACCATTTTGGCTCCGTACCCATGAGCTGTTTTGGCAAGCTCGCCGCATTCCGACTCACTCAAATCGCTTCCTGAAAAAAACGCATACGTCACATAAGGACAGACCCTCCTCAAATAATCATCCTCCCGATTGGTTGAAAAATCAAATGAGACCGGGACAAGCCCGCACAGCTGCGGAAGATCGTTCTCAAGCCTGCTGTACACGCTCGTATGCAACAGATCATGTCCGCTGATAAAGGCTATATCTTTCTCCTGGAACACGAGCCGAAGCCGGGACTGAATGCCGCCTTTATTTGACCTGACAAAAATGCGGTCCCCCTGTTCATCAAGGGTGACAATCGCCATCCCGTTTTCTCCGTGCGCCTGGCGGATATAATCTGCATTGACCTGCTCCAGCTTGAGAACGTTCAACAGATGTGCCGCGGCTTCGTCATTGCCGACGATTCCGATATAGGAAGACTCATGCCCGAGCCGTTTGGCAAGCACAGCGACGTTTAGGGCATTTCCTCCCGGGTAGAATGTTTCTTGGTCCTGATAATAATCTACAACGTTATCTCCAACCGCAATCAATTTCATAGCGCTTCCTCCTTTATCCTTTTACACTGCCGCTTGCAATCCCGCGGACAAAATATTTCTGCATCAATAAAAATAGAATAATAATCGGCGCGGCTGAAATCGTTAACCCCGCCAGCAGAACGCCCCAGTCTGTCTGCAGCGCGTCTCTGAACTGCATCAGCCCGGCTGGAATGGTCCGCAAATTCTCATCATCTATGAAAATAATCGCAAACATAAACTCATTCCATGTATGGTAAGCCGTCAAAATGCCGGATGTCACCAAAATCGGCACACTCATTGGTAAGAAAATTCTGAAAAATACCCCAAAACTTGTACACCCATCCAAATAGGCCGCCTCCTCCAATTCTTTGGAAATAGAAAGAAAATAAGAGCGGATCAAAATGATGGTGAATGGGATCCGATAAGCCGCATACGGCAGGATTAACGCCCAATACGTATTGTACAGGCCAAGCGACTGAATAATAGAATAAAGCGGCACAAGACTGACCTGCGGCGTCAGCATCAATCCGCCGAGACATAGCACCAAGAAGAATCCTTTTCCTTTAAACTCAAACCGGGAAAGGCCATACGCTGCCCATGCACTGATAAAGACAGTGATCACACACGTCAGCGCCGTAACGATGACACTGTTCATAAAATAAGAAGAAATCCCCTGGTTCCAGGCGGAAACAAAATTTTCCGGATGCCACGATGACGGCAGCGACCAGCTGTGCTCAAAAATATCGTCAGAGTTTTTAAAGGCGCTCATCACCATCCAGAGAAGCGGATAGGCAATCGCAATCAGATAAAGAAACAGAAAAACCCACACAGACGTTTCTCCGATATACCATTTTCGTCTAGGCTTATCTTTAACCTCAATGTGCTGGTCAGGCACAGGCTCCAACCTGAACGAATCTGTCTTCTTCTGAGGCAGCATCAGTTACTCCTCCTTTCCGGTTTTAAAGAACTTCATTTGCATGAGCGATAATGCAAGCGTAATGATTAACACGACAGTGGCAATCGCTGAGGCGTAGCCCATCATATCCTTTGTAAAGGCGCTTTTATATAAAAACGTGCTCAAGACTTCTGACGCGTTTCCCGGCCCGCCGCCTGTCAAAATGTACGGCTCATTAAAGACCGTAAAGGCCCCGGTCAGCGTCATGACCACCGCAACAAAAGACATCTCTTTCGTCTGGGGAACAGTAATATGAAAAAACTGCTGAATTTTACCCGCGCCGTCAAGCCGGGCCGCTTCATACAGTTCATCCGGTATTTTTTGAATCGACACAATGTACAGCATCGCAATATAACCGACAGATTGCCACTGGGACACAAAAATGACAGAAAGCATAGCTGTGCTGTCATCCCCGAGCCAGGCCCTCGTCAGCTGATCAAGACCGATGGCCTGAAGCAGCTGATTCAAAAGCCCTGTCTCCGGATTGTAAATAAAATCAAACAAAAGCGCGATCACAGTCATTGAGATGACAACCGGCAAAAAGAAAACGGTACGAAAAAACGGCGACCATTTTCTGACCAGCTTATCCTCAAGCACCGCCGCCAAAATCAAACCGCCAAATACCTGGCATACAATTGAGATCACTGCATAAAGCACATTATTGGTAAGTGCCTGATAGAAGACAGGATCATGAAATAATTCAACATAGTTTTTTAAGCCGATAAACGTTTTTTCCGGAGAAAATGAGCTCCACTGAAACAGGCTGAGGAATACATTCTCAAAAATCGGGATATAAACGAAAAGTAAAAAAACGAGAGCGGGCACCAAAAACAAATAGGGGATTATTTTATTCTGATTGACCAAGGGTATCTCATCTCCTTTATAAAAAGAAAAGGTGCGAAGCTTCACCTTTTCTTTGATTTATTCAGCTGACGCCCTCACCTGCTTTGCTGCCTTTTGAACGGCTTTCATCACCTGCTGCGGTGTCATGTCGCCGCCAAGCATTTGCTGGACGCCTGTTAGGTACGCATCTGCGACTTCAACATCGACATCCATATCAAACCATGGAACCATTGATTTGGCATCAACGATATGCTGAACGGCTTCACGCTGAATAGCTGTTGCATTTTCTTCAGTAGCCGTACCTTGCACTGCACTGTATTTCCCGACATCTTTCACGAGCTTTTCGCCCATTTTTTTCGACGTCAAGAACTGCAAAAATTCCATCGCTTCCTTCGGATGTTTTGTTCTTGAGGAAATCATGAATCCTTCCGGCGCTCCCGTTAACGCTTCTGAAGATCCTTTTTGCCCGCTGATTTCAGGAAATGGGAACATCCCGAGATTAACCGGTTCAACCAGCTTGATTTCCGCTGTTTCCGCATATATCATCGCCGACTTTCCGCTCTTAAATTGCTGTCTCACATATTCGTGGTCGACGGAGTTTACATGTTTATTAAAGTAAGGCATCAGCTCTTGAAGCTTTTCAAGTGCTTTTACGTAGCCTTCATCAGTAAATTCACCCGTTTTGGCGTTATAGTCCTTTTCCCGTATTTTTTCATCGACCATCCGCTGATTAAGCGTGCCGATATAGTGCGAGATTGTCCAAGTCGCCTTTGTTCCGAAGCTGATCGGTGTGTAGCCATGTTCTTTCAGCTTTTTTGACACATCGATGAATTCATCCCACGTCTTCGGGGGATCAAGATTCAGCTTTTGGAAAATGTCTTTATTATAGAAGAATGATTTAGCGTCCATTTGCCACGGCACGCCATATTGCTTGTTTTCATAAGTAAATGGTGTAATTTGCGATTGAACGAGCTGTGATGACCAATCGGTGTCATTTTTGTAGTAGGACGAGAGATCAAGTGCTTTATTGCCTCTGATAAATTTAAAAGCAAACTCATCGCTCCAAGAGAAGTAAATGTCAGGAGGGCTGGTGGTTCCCAGCATGACCTTAATTTTATCTTTATAGGAGTCATTTAAAACGGCTTCAATTTGTATATCGATATCTGGGTGTTCTTTTTCAAATTCCTTAACAACCTCTTCAAAATAACTTTTTTCCGGCTCCTTCGGCCATCTGTGGAAAAATTTCAATGTCACCTTTCCGTCCGCTGAACTGCTTTGGCTCGAACAGCCTGCAATGGTGAACATACTGACAGCTGCAATGATCAAGAACAACAACATTTTCTTCAAAGGGTTGGCCTCCTCTGGACATTAGACTATAATGTTATATAACATTATAGTCTAATGCATAATGGTTCCTCATTTTCAGATCAATACTCAACTTTCCACATGTATCTTCTATGAGATAAAGGATGATTTCTCGCCTCTGCCAGCTCGTCTGCATAGCTTCTCAGTACACGATTGAGAACGAGCGGAGCAAGATAGCCTTTAACTGAATCGTCAATTGCAGTGAAGTCGTAAGATGCAGCATCAAGCACAGTGAGCTTTTTGCCATACTTTTTCGAGAAGGTAAGCGCCCGCTCTTCAAGAGGTCTTGTTTCATCTAAACCGAGCAGGATGATAAACGGCACGGATTCATCAATAATTTCAAACGGTCCGTGAAAATATTCTCCGGCATGAATGGCGTGGGAATGAATCCATTGCATTTCCATGAGAATGCAGATGCTGTAGGAGTAAGCGACACCGTAGTTTGCACCGCTTGCCATGGTATAAATAATGCTTTCTTTTTCATGGGCTTTTGCAAATTGCTTGGCGTTGTCAGCTTCCTGCTTAAGGGCTTTTTCATATACAGCCTGCAATTGATCTAAGCCTTCAATTGCTTGTTGGAATTTCGTATTGTTTTCTAATACTTGCAGGGTTCCAAAAACGATTTGATACAAAACGCCATAGTTTGTATTGATCGCAAGCGCCTCATCACCCCAATCGTACTGGGCAACATATTGCGCTTCCTGCGCTAAAGGAGACTCCGGTTTAAACGTCATCGCAATCGTAAGTGCACCCTTGCCCCTTGCAAACGCAGCAGCTTTGACTGTCTCCGGGGTATTTCCCGAATGCGAGCACAAAATAACAAGAGACTTTTCACCAAGCTGAACAGGGTTGCGCTGAATAAATTCGTTGGCGCTGTAGAGGTCGGAGTTTATTGATTTTGACTCTCTGTCAAACACATACTTACTCGGATACATAATGGCAGAAGACCCTCCGCATGCGACAAAGAATACATGATCAATGGTTTTCCCTTTCAAATCCTGCAAGAAAGCTTGAACCTCACGATTTACTTTTGCTGTGGCCTGACTCAAATCCTTCACTCCCCGTTTTTATTATATAACGTTATATAACATTATATATCGTTATATTAAAGTCCGCGGCTAGAATTGTCAATATTATTTTCTGAAATTTCTCAATAATTTATTCGAATGATAGACAAAGGGCCTATATGCGAAAAAATGCCCAAATCAAAAGCCAGAACTTGACTTAAGCTCTGGCTCGCTGTTCAATCCGCAGACTGACGTCTTATTTAAAAAATACCTTGTCTATGTTGTACTTCGAGTGCTGTGTATTGATGATATATGTTTCGTAAATCTCTCTTTCCATTGGATCATCAACTACACATACCTCAATTTTATATACTTCGTCTCTGTGATGTTTGATCGGTGAAACAGTGTCTTCGAAATGCTTCTTAATTCTCTGTCTTAACTTTCTGGCTTTACCGACAAACAGCAGCTCATCATGAATGTTGTAAAACATAAAAATGCCGCCTTTGTCCCTTGGTATCTGGTGAAAGTCGATGAATCCGTGAATCGGTTTTATCTTCGGCTCGTTATCATTAGCTGACTGCTGTCGTTCAGTGATGGTGACATTCGGTGCGGGTATATCAATTTTTATCAAAATCAGTTCACGTCCTCTTTTTCATTAAAGATAAATGCTAACACATACAGAAAAGAAAAGCTAGAACAGCTTTACTATATTTGTTTGTTATGCTCTTGCTTATTATGCAAGTGCTCCGGCTGGATGATAAGGACTAAGGTCTAATTCTGTCTGCTTTCCGAGAACTAGCTTTGCGAGCTCTGCACCCAAGAACGGCCCCATCGTCAGTCCAGAAGCACCCAAACCGTTTGCAGCGTACAGGCCTTGAACATTCGGCACGGCCCCTACGACCGGCAGAAATCCCGGTGTAAACGGCCTGAAGCCCACTCTTGTTTCAACAGCAGCCGCATCAGCAAGACCCGGTGCAACTGCTAACGCTTTGCTCAATACTTCGTGCTGGCCTCCGGCTGTCACACGAAGATCATCAAGACCGGCATCGTTTTCGTGTGTGGCGCCGGCTACAATTCTGCCGTTATCAAACGACAGAATGTACTGATCACTCGGCGGCATTACAACCGGCCACGATCCTGTATCTGCATCTGTCATTTCAAAATGCATAATCTGCGCTTTTTGAAATGACACTTGAAAATGAATGCCAAGAGGCTTCAATATCTCATTGGCCCATGCTCCCGCCGTCACAATGACCGCGTCAGCCGCAAACTGCTTTGTATCTGTTTGCACGCCGGTGACTGTTCCGTTTTCAAAAAGCAAAGACGCATTTCCTTTAATGACCGTTGCGCCGCGTTTCTCTGCAGCGCTTAAAAGCGACCGGCACAGCGCTCTTCCGTTCACACGGGCGGCACCGCTGATATGAACCGATTCATAGCCGTCAGCTAAAATCGGAAACAGCTTTTTCGTTTCACTTGCAGACAAGCGGGTAATGTCGCCGATTTCCGGCGCATCCTCCCGTCTCTTATACGCTCTTTCCTCCATTTTATCGAGTTTAGACGCGTCAGTATGAATGCTGATGGCACCGACACGTTTGTATCCTGTATCCGTTTCACCGTCTTTTTCCAATTGATGGATTAAATCCTTATAGTACCGCGCTCCCCCCTTAGCAAGCTGGTACCAATCCTGATTACGGCGTTGCGAGAGCCATGGACAGACGATCCCCGCCGCCGCATCAGTCGCTTGTCCCGGCTCTTTCCGATCAATGACAGTAACGCGAGCGCCTGATTTTGCGAGATGATAAGCCGTCGACGCGCCCAGAATCCCTGCGCCGACGATGATGTACGATTTCATATGCAAACACCTTTTCTATTATAATGTCTATTCATTTTACCAAATAGAATGCTTTCCTTCGACCTTTTGCCCTAATGTGGAAAAACCGCGAAGTTCGTCCAATCTCTTTACTCTCCTAACGAATATCCTGTCACTATCAATAGAGAAAGGATGATACCATGAGCGAAAATCGTCATGAAAATGAAGAAAACAGACGCGATGCGGCAGTCGCAAAGGTCCAAAACAGCGGTAATGCAAAAGTCGTGGTCAACGTGAATACAGATCAGGATCAGGCACAGGCGCAGTCACAAGACGGAGAAGACTAATGAACGAAAACATCATTCCTCTCAACAGACATACTCAAGAGATACCCACTACTGAATCTGTTATCAAAAACAGCGGCAACTCAGAGGTCCATATCGACATTCACATTGATACAATGCCAATTGCTTTTGCTATATTATGCTCTGCATTAGCCGCAAAGCAGATGACAAAAGAGGAATTCGATATGGCTTATACTCAATTGCGAGAGATGAACAGAGAAAATAACAGCAGATCATCTGTAAAGCAAATTATCAATCAGGAGACAGAAGAAGAGTAAAAAACCGCGGCCCCTCGGCCAGCGGTTTTTCTTCTGCATACAAAAAGGACGCGACTGAATCGGTTACTTCTGTACAATTTGAATAAGGTTACCGCATGTATCATCGAAGACAGCAATTGTGACTTCGCCCATTTTTGTCGGTTCCATCGTAAACGTCACGCCTTTTTCCTTTAATCGGTTGTACTCTTTTTGAATATCTGCAACGCCAAACATTGTGGCCGGGAAGCCTTCGGAGAATATCTTCTTTTGATACTCCTTGGCGGCAGGATGTTCATTCGGTTCGAGTAAAAGCTCGGTTCCGTCTTGATCATCTGGAGAAACAAGCGTTATCCACCTGAATTTCCCCATGGGAACATCCTCCTTTTTTACAAACCCCAGTTTTTCTGTATAGAACTTCAGTGCCTTGTCTTGATCTTGCACGAATATACTAGTCACAATGATTTTCATATTGTTGTTTCCTCCTTTGATATTTATGGTGTATGGTACTGTGCAAACAATCCGGCTTCAAGCAAAACAAACCAACATTTTACAGAAAGTCAGTGCTGGTTTTATAAAATTACTCTATCCATCCTTTCAGCAAATTTTTAAGCGGTTCGTTGTTGAATATAAGTACTCGATATTTTCCCTTTCGTTTTGATGTTACGAGTCCTGCATCCTCCAGTACAGAAAGGTGTTTAGCTATCGCCTGTCGCGTAATAGAAAGGTCGTACTTTGTAATAAGACGTATCGTAAGTTCATACAACGTCAGCTCGTTGCGTTCAGATAATTCGTCTAATATAAGCCGCCGAGTCGAATCGCCGAGTGCTTTGAATATAGCGTCTTTGTTCCAATTCATATATTGAGTATAAGCAACTCATTAGTTGCATGTCAAGCATAAGCAACTGTATGGTTGCGTGATATAGAAACTGAACCTATCCGGCGCAGGTCTGAAATATTCTAATCGATAAGGAATTAAAACCATTAAAATAACAGTGGATATGTCTCTGAAAAATAAAAGAAGACGAACTTCAAAAGTTCGTCTTCTACAATCAAATTCGGCACGCCAGCCCCTTGATAAACAAAGGGGTTTTCATCATTAACCGATAGAACCTTCCATTTCGAACTTAATCAAACGGTTCATTTCTACTGCGTATTCCATTGGAAGCTCTTTTGTGAATGGCTCGATAAAGCCCATTACGATCATTTCAGTTGCTTCTTCTTCAGAAATACCGCGGCTCATTAAGTAGAAGAGCTGCTCTTCAGATACTTTAGACACTTTCGCTTCGTGCTCCAATGAAATGTTATCATTTAAGATTTCATTGTAAGGAATTGTGTCTGACGTTGATTTGTTATCCATAATGAGCGTATCGCACTCGATGTTAGAGCGAGCGCCTTCCGCTTTGCGCCCGAAGTGGACGATTCCGCGGTACGTTACTTTTCCGCCCTGTTTTGAAATCGATTTTGATACGATTGTAGATGATGTGTTTGGTGCAAGGTGAATCATTTTCGCACCTGCATCCTGATGCTGGCCTTTACCCGCAAGAGCGATAGAAAGCGTCATACCGCGCGCGCCTTCGCCTTTTAGGATACAAGCCGGATATTTCATTGTCAGCTTAGAACCGATGTTGCCGTCGATCCATTCCATTGTTGCGTTTTCTTCACAGACTGTACGCTTTGTTACAAGGTTGTAAACGTTGTTCGCCCAGTTTTGGATCGTTGTATAACGGCAGTAGCCGCCTTTTTTCACGATGATCTCAACGACCGCACTGTGAAGTGAGTTTGTTGTGTAAACAGGCGCCGTACAGCCTTCAACATAATGAACGCTTGCTTCTTCGTCAACAATGATCAGTGTACGTTCGAACTGACCCATGTTCTCAGAGTTGATACGGAAGTAAGCTTGAAGCGGTGTTTCAACCTTCACGCCTTTAGGCACGTAGATGAAAGATCCGCCGGACCAAACAGCTGAGTTAAGCGCCGCAAACTTGTTATCAGTCGGCGGAATTACTTTTGCCCAGTGCTCACGGAAAATATCTTCATTCTCTTTCAGCGCGCTGTCAGTGTCTTTAAAGACGATGCCTTGCGCTTCAAGATCTTCTTTCATGTTGTGGTATACAACCTCAGATTCGTACTGAGCAGAAACACCCGCAAGGTATTTTTGTTCAGCTTCAGGAATACCGAGCTTGTCGAATGTTTGTTTAATTTCTTCAGGAACTTCATCCCAAGAACGCTCTGAACGCTCAGACGGTTTTACGTAGTACGTAATTTCGTCAAAGTTCAGTGAGTTTAAATCTCCGCCCCATTGAGGCATCGGCATGTTGTAGAAATGCTCAAGTGATTTCAAGCGGAAGTCAAGCATCCATTGAGGCTCTTCTTTCATGCGAGAAATTTCTTCTACGATTTCTTTTGTCAATCCGCGCTCTGAACGGAAAATGGAAACGTCCTTGTCGTGAAAACCATACTTGTATTCACCAATATCAGGCATTTTTTTAGCCATCCATTTTCACTCCAATCCTTTTAATTGCCGCCTTCTTCTTTCGCGACTCCTTTTTCAAGTGCTTTCCATGAGAGGGTTGCACATTTGATACGGGCCGGGAATTTTGAAACGCCTTGAAGGGCTTCAATATCCCCGAGATCTATAGAATCATCATACTCTTTCCCTTGCATCATATCCGAGAAAATCTTAGACATGGAAAGGGCAGTTTCAATATCTTTCCCTTTAATCGCCTGAGTCATCATCGAAGCGGATGCCATTGAAATGGAACAGCCTTCCCCTTCAAATTTCGCATCTTCCACGATGTCTCCGTCAAGCTTCATTGTCAGTCTGATGCGGTCTCCGCATGTCGGATTGTTCATATCCACGACGATGCTGTCATTCAAAACCCCTTTATTGCGCGGGTTTTTGTAATGATCCATAATCACCTGTCTGTACAATGTATCTAAGTTTGCATTAAAAGACATTTGTAAAATACTCCTTTGTCTTTTGAAGAGCTTCCACAAGCTTATCAATCTCTTCCTCTGTATTATACAGATAAAAGCTTGCTCTTGCAGTAGCAGTTACATCCAGCCATTTCATCAGCGGCTGCGCGCAATGGTGGCCGGCTCTGACTGCAATTCCCTCCGCATCAAGCACAGTCGCCACATCGTGCGGATGAACATCATCAAGGTTGAATGTGACAAGCCCAGCACGCTCTTCCGGTCCGTAAACTGTTACGCCGTCAAGCTGGCGGAAGCGTTCAAGCGCATAAGCTGCAAGCTTGTGCTCATGGCGGGAAATCTCATCAAGACCGATTTCTTCGAGAAAATCAATGGCGGCACCGAGACCGATTGCTCCTGCAATGATCGGCGTACCCGCTTCGAATTTCCACGGAAGCTCTTTCCAAGTTGATTCATAAAGCCCGACAAAGTCGATCATTTCACCGCCGAATTCGGCAGGCTCCATGTTTTCCAGCAGGGCTTTCTTTCCGTACAGCACACCAACACCGGTAGGTCCGCACATTTTATGGGAAGAAAGCGCAAAGAAGTCGCAATCGAGATCCTGCACGTCAATTTTCATGTGAGGCGTGCTTTGTGCACCGTCCACCACAATGACAGCCCCATTGTCATGAGCGATTTTCGCCATTTCTTTAATCGGGTTGACCGTGCCGAGGACATTAGATACATGAGACACCGCAACAATTTTTGTGTTGCTTGTGACCGTTTCTCTGACGTCTTCTAAAGAAATCGTTCCGTCTTCCTGCAGCGGAATATATTTTAATGTGGCGCCAGTTGCTTTTACAGTCTGCTGCCACGGAATGATATTCGCATGATGCTCCATGTAGGTGATGACCACTTCATCACCAGGTTTCAGGTTGGCGCGCGCATAGCTTAACGCCACCATATTCAGTGATGTGGTCGTGCCTTTTGTGAAAATAATCTCAGCCATTGACTTCGCGTTAATAAACTTGCGGACTTTTTCACGCGCTCCTTCATAACCATCTGTCGCTCTGGTTCCAAGTGTATGGACGCCCCGGTGAACATTGGAATTGTATTGGTTATAATACTTATCCAGTGTTTCAATGACAGCACGCGGCTTCTGGGAAGTCGCCGCGCTGTCGAGATAAACGAGATCATGTCCGTTCACTTGCTGATGAAGGATCGGGAACTGTTCACGAATATCTGTGATATTCATTACTTCACTTTCCTTTCGATAACAGAAACTAATTGTTTCTTAACGCCTTCAATCGGAAGTTCATTTACTACCGGTGCAAGGAATCCGTAAATGACTAAGCGTTCTGCTTCTTCTTTCGGAATTCCGCGGCTCATCAGGTAGTAAAGCTGAATAGGGTCCACACGGCCGACAGATGCCGCATGTCCTGCAGTTACATCGTCTTCGTCAATTAAAAGAATAGGGTTTGCGTCTCCGCGTGCTTTTTCGCTAAGCATCAGCACGCGTGATTCTTGCTCCGCATTCGCTTTAGAAGCGCCATGTTCGATTTTGCCGATTCCGTTAAAGATAGAAGAAGCGGAATCCTTCATCACACCGTGCTTCAAGATATAGCCTTCAGAAGCTTTACCGAAATGGATGATTTGTGTTGTGAAGTTTTCTGTTTGCTCTCCTCTTCCGACAACAACCGTTTTCGTATCGCCGTATGTGCCGTCACCGTAAAGGTTTGTTGTATTTTCGGAAATCGTGTCGCCGTCGTTCATCAGGCCAAGAGCCCACTCGATTTTGCTGTCGCGTCCGCGCGCAGCACCGCGGCGGTTCACATAAGTTGTCACACCGCTTGACAGATTATCCACCGCACCGTATGTCACGCTGGCATTATCACCTGTGATGACCTCACTGATAATATTGAAGACAGCGTCTTTCGGGTTTACAGTGCTGATGTAGTTTTCTACATATGTTACAGAGCTGTGGTCTTCAGCCACAATCAGCACGTGGTTGAATAGAGCTGTATCATTGCTTTCGTGGACATAAACAGCCTGAACCGGCGTCTCCACCTGAACATTTTTCGGAACATAAAGGAATGCTCCTCCGTTAACAAGAGCCCCGTGAAGTGCAGTTAACTTATGTTCGTCAACTTTCACGCCGTCCTTCATAAAGTATTTCTCCACCAAGTCGCTGTGCTCACGTGCAGCAGTCAGAATATCAGTGAAGATGACGCCTTTGTCTTTCAATTCTTGAGAAAGAGAAAGATATGCCGGCGTCTGGTCACGCTGTACGTATAATGTTTTATCTTCGTTTTCAACGTCGATCAGCGCTTTTACTTCATCAGTCAAATCCTCTAATGAAGAAAGCGGTTCGTTATCCACTGTATGCTTCGTGAAATTCGTGAAGTTCCAGTTTGTGATTTTTGTTTTGTCAGGTTTCGGCATCGGCAGATCCTCAGCTTGTTCAAGAGCCTGTAAGCGCAGGTTCTTCAGCCAGGCAGGTTCTTGGTGCTTTTCGGAAAAGCTTTTGAGATACTCCTGATCTACGGATAGTTTTGTACCTAGTGTCATATTAATCCCCCTAACGCTTACGCTTCTTGGCCAACAGTTTCGTCTTCAATGCCAAGTTCTTGTTTGATCCAGTCATAACCTTCTGCTTCAAGACGCTGAGCAAGCTCTGCACCGCCGGATTTTACAACGCGGCCTTGCATCATAACGTGAACAACATCCGGAGTGATGTAGTTTAACAGGCGCTGATAGTGCGTGATCATCAGGCAGCCGAAGCTTTCGCTGCGCATTTTGTTGATCCCTTTTGATACAACTTTCAAAGCGTCAATATCAAGACCTGAGTCAATTTCATCAAGGATGGCGATTTTCGGTTCAATCATCATTAATTGAAGGATTTCGTTGCGTTTTTTCTCCCCGCCTGAGAAGCCTTCGTTAAGATAGCGCTGAGCCATTTCAGGGTCCATTTCAAGGAACTCCATGTTTTCGTCCATTTTGCGGATGAATTTCATGAGAGAAATTTCATCGCCTTCTTCTCTGCGCGCGTTGATTGCTGAGCGAAGGAAGTCGGCATTTGTCACACCGCTGATTTCACTTGGGTACTGCATCGCAAGGAATAAGCCTGCCTGCGCACGCTCGTCCACTTCCATCTCCAGTACATCTTTGCCGTCAAGCGTGATGCTGCCTTTTGTTACTTCATATTTAGGATGCCCCATAATAGCAGCTGATAAAGTGGATTTACCAGTTCCGTTCGGGCCCATTACTGCGTGGAATTCTCCACCTTTTATTTCAAGGTTTACACCCTTTAAGATCTCTTTCCCTTCGATTTCAACGTGAAGATCTTTGATCGTTAATGTTGAAGCAGCCATATCTATACCTCCAAAAATATATAATCATTATTCTCATTTTATTCTCATTCTAATTTTATAACAAATGAAAAGTAAATACAACTTTTTATCGTGCCTAGCACATTCCTCAAGTTTAACAAAGATCAGCACTTTATTAAAGCGATTGAAAAAGAAAAAGAGTGGATTCCCACCCTTTTTTAAAAGATTGATTTTCTCAATAAGCTCCCGCAGAAATCCGCTTGCTTTTTTCGTAATCAAGCTCTCTCTGCCGCTCTACTTTCATTCTTGTTTCCAGCCGGCGTCCATATTCCTCGTATCCAATTCCGTGTGACAGCTGCATCGCTTTTTCCATTTCTGACGTATAATCGAGGTTCAGTCTGTCCTGGCTGCTGCAAATAATGAATCAATCCCTTCATATATTTGCTTTTTATTGTACCAGTGCTGCGTTGGATGCCGCAAAAACGATTTGGCGTGAAATAGCGGCAGATGAGACGAAAGCATCCTTTCAGAACAAATGAGAATGGTTTTTCGGAATATTCCTTCTCTTAATGCGTGGTGTTTCCGAATTCCTCAATGCACTGTTGAACGACTGTCACGCCTTGGCTGAAAGCTGCGCCGCCTCCAAATGCCGCTGCCACACTGACGGCTTCGAGAATGTTTTCTTCTGTCGCTCCCTGATCGAGACAGCCTTTTGTATGATAGATCATGCAATATTCGTCCTGAGCATTGATGGCAATTCCGAGGGCGATCAGCTGTTTTTCTCTTTCAGTCAGAGAATTCCCGGCAAAGCACTGTTCAGTAAATTCGTTAAATTTTCTTCCCATCAGCGGCATCTTTTGTTCAAATGTGCCTAAACCATGTTTATATTGTTTTAACGCGTCCTGCATGCTTCCTCTGTCTTGATTCAAAGAAAATCCCTCCATCTGTTTAACATTCCTTTTTATTATGAACAGCTTTTAAGAAAATACGCGAAAAAAACCCCGGATTTCTCATCCGGGGTTTCAGTCTTATTCAGATACAGGAAGCACAGCTCCGTCGTATTTTTTCTCGATGAAGTCTTTGATCTTTTTAGAATGAAGAACTTCCATCAGCGCTTTGATTTTGGCAGAATCTTCTTCGCCTTTTCTTACTGCGATAATGTTAGCGTATGGGTTGTTTTTCGTTGATTCTACTTCAATTGCATCTTTTTTAGGATTTAATTTATTTTGGATCGCATAGTTTACATTGATGAAGGCCGCGTCTCCTTCTTTGTTTTCATATGCTTTTGCCGTTAATTCAGGCGCTACTTTTTTGAATTCAAGGTTTTTCGGGTTTTTCTTAATGTCTTTCAATGTTGCGTCAACTGTTTCTACCTTAGAATCAAGAGTGATTAATCCAGCGTTTTCAAGCATTGCAAGCATACGTCCTTGTTCAGCAACGTTGTTTGTCAGAATGATTGTCGCACCGTCTGGAAGGTCTTTCAGTGATTTGTATGTTTTAGAGTAAATACCGAATGGCTCTAAGTGAACAGCGCCGGCATTCACAAGTTTGTAATCTGTGTTTTCTTTCATTTCTTGCTCAAGGTAAGGAATGTGCTGGAAGTAGTTCGCGTCCACTTCTTTATCAGCTAAAGCTTTGTTGTACATTTTGTAATCACTAAGCACTTTCACTTTCAGCGTATAACCTTTTTCTTTCAGCAATGGTTCAGCTTCTTTTAAAATTTCCGCATGCGGTGTTTTCGTTGCCGCAACGACAATTTCTTTCTTGCCGGATTCAGCGCCGTTATTCGAACCGCAGGCAGCCATAACTCCTGCAAATACAAGCAGTAATGCACCCAAAAATAGCTTTTTCAATGTAAATCCTCCCTTATCGTTTGTCTATAATATTTGTTATTAGATCACCGATGATTTGAATAATAAACACGATGATTAAAATAAACACAGTAGCAACGAAGGTAACATCAGCGTTATTAGACTGATATCCTTCTACGTACGCAAGGTTTCCAAGGCCTCCTGAACCAATGGCTCCGGCAATTGCCGTTGAGCCGATCAAAGCGATGGCTGTAACCGTAATGCCAGAAATAAGAGCAGGCATTGATTCCGGAATCAGCACTTTGAAAATAATCGTAGACGTTTTCGCGCCCATTGATTTAGCTGCTTCAATCACACCTTTATCCACCTCACGCAACGCGATTTCAACAAGGCGCGCGTAAAATGGTGCCGAGCCGATTACCAGCGCCGGCAATGCGGCGTTTGGCCCTAAGATCGTGCCGACTAAAAATTTCGTAAAACCTAATAGTAAAATAATTAAAATAAGGAACGGAATCGATCTGAATATGTTAACAACGGCCGCAATCACTGAGTTGACCGCTTTATTCTGCCAGAGGCTTCCTTTGCTCGTCAGAAAGAGCAGCAAGCCGAGGATGACCCCGATGACAAAAGCAAACAGTAAAGAAATCAGCGTCATATAAAGTGTTTCATATGTCGCGTTCCATAATTCAGTTAAATCAACGTTCGGGAAGTATTTTTCAAACATTCGTGATCACCTCTGCTTTCACCTGTTTGTCATTAATGAATCGGATCACGTTTTGCACTTCTTCCTCGTCTCCGTCAATGTGGATGAACAGTGAACCGTAAGCCCCATCCTTCGTCTGCGAAATTTTCCCTTGCAGAATATTGACGCTGACATTGAAGTTTCTGATCATCTCTGTAATCAGAGGCTGTTCAGCTGACTCACCGACAAATGTGAGCTGAACCATTTTTCCTGATGCTGTATCATCAAGAAGGTGCTGAAGCGTCTCTTTCGTTTCTTCCGGCTCTGTCACCTGTTGAACAAATCGTTTTGTCATTTGTTCCTTTGGATTTTTAAAGACATCGAGAACCTCGCCTTCTTCGACCACCTTGCCGTTTTCCATGACGGCGACTCTGTTGCAGATTTTGCGGATGACATGCATTTCGTGCGTAATCAGCACAATCGTCAAACCGAGTCTTTCATTAATATCGGACAATAGATCCAGAATTGAATCTGTCGTTTGCGGATCTAATGCTGATGTCGCTTCGTCACAAAGGAGAACCTTCGGATTGTTTGCAAGCGCTCTGGCAATTCCGACACGCTGCTTCTGCCCGCCGCTCAGCTGGGACGGATATGATTTTTCTTTTCCTTCTAAACCTACCAGTTTAATCAGTTCATTGGCGCGCTTGATCCGCTCGCTCTTTTTCACCCCGGCAATTTCTAAAGGAAACATGATATTATCTCTGACGGTCCGCGACCAAAGCAAATTGAAATGCTGGAAAATCATACTGATCTCATGGCGTGCTTTTCTTAAACCGCGTCCATTTACTTCATTAATCTTGGTTCCCGCCACTTCCACGGTTCCTGAGGTTGGTTTCTCAAGGCCGTTCAGCAGACGGATTAAGGAACTCTTACCAGCTCCGCTATATCCTATAATTCCAAAAATCTCACCTTTTTTAATGGAAAGCGAGACGTTTTGGACAGCATTGACATCTCCATGTTTCGACTTGTAAACTTTTGAAACATCCTGAAGATTGATCAAAGCAATCACCTGCCTTAACACTATTCTAAGAAATCTTCCGGTTTTTTCTGCAAAAGAAAAGCCTTTCTGCACACTTGAGCAGAAAGGCTTATATAAAATGCCTTTCTCTCATCTTTCAAAGCTGAACGCTTCGTGTGAATTGGCACCATTTCAACAGTGTTGATGGTTGCCGGGCTTCATAGGGCACTTCCCTCCACCTCTCTTGATAAGAGAAATATATAGTCTTTTTCGTCCGGAAATTCTTAATGTAGAATAGCACGGCGAATGATTAAATGTCAATAAAATAAATGATGTCAACTTTTACTATTATAATAATTTATTATTTTTTAATTTTTTAAAATCCTCTGAAAAAATCCATTTGTCAGCCAGAGAATGGCTTCCAGCTTTAACAGGGCCCTGAATGACCCCTTTACTTTGAGGCTTCCGCTCTGAATCAGGTGCTGAAGGGAAATGTCTCCGTGCAATAAATCAATAATTTCCGTTTGGTTTCCGTAAAAGGTCAGGTTGGACGTTTGGGGCGGAGAAACTTTTTTCATTTCTCCCTGTTCGTTTATTGAGACGGTTAAGGCTTCTGCTTCTCCTTGGAAGGTAATGAGCAATGTTGAGGCATTCAAAAGGGGTTTTAAAAACAGATGCTGATACTCATCTTCTAAAACTTCCGCTTTCTCCATATGTACAACCTCCTATTTGTTGGTCATACATACACATTTCTCTCTTTGTCGCAAGAACCCCTTTATAAAACGAACGACAATTTCATTGGATATGCTGAGAAATATGTCATAAATGGGATGCGGAAGATGATTTTTGTTTGATCAGCTCATATAAATAAGAAACGGAATGAAATGCATATCCTCTTTCGACCATCTTTCCGCCTTTAAACAGCAGAAAACAAGGGACGCTTTCAATTTGATACGCTTTTGCGAATGTCGGAGAGTAATTGACATTGTTTTGATAGAAGGCGACATCCGGCAGCATTTCTTTCACCACTGTCAGCATTTTGCTTGCAAGCTGGCAGGTGCCGCAAAACGGAGTATATAAATATAGAAGGTACACATCATCTTCAATGTGATCAAGTTCGTGTTCTTGGAGTTCTTTCATGCTATACACCTCGGGACTTTCTTTCAAGAAAAATAGTATGGACATTCAGATTCGCACGCAGCAATACAGAAGCGATATGGTGCCTGGGCGCAGCCGCTACTTCCTTATAGGCTCTGTCGACATGGAGATGGCAGGCTTCATTAAATTCACGCTTCAGCTGTTTTCTCAATTTCTCACCTGATTCATCAGCATCAACTAATATATAGACGTCTTTATCATAAAGCTCGTCAGCCAATCCCTCGAGCCTCAGCTGGCTGATTGTTCCGTTTGTGCAGATAATGCGCACCGGTTCATTCAGGACGCTTTCGATTTTCTCTTTATCTGATTTCCCCTCGACAATCATAACCTTTTCCAGCTCATCCATCTTCATCTTGTTCACCTGCCGCGTCAAATTTGAAACGTTCAGATTGTAAAAGAAGGCAGTGAAATTCACCGCCAACATTAACACCAGCCGTTTTCGTAGTCACAATCTACATATTTTGCGTCGTCTCCAGAGACCACATCGACTGTCTTATAAAATTTCTCATTTTCAAAGGAATAACCGGACTTAAGCTCATATTCATTCATGCTTGTCATTTGGCCGATCATCTCATTATCATGATATAACGAGAGCCGGCCATTTTGAAAGCGGCCTGTCACGTCATTGGTGACATCGAGCTTTTGTTTGTCGAAAGCCATATTGGACACCTCCCATAACGTTAGCGTGTCCAATTGCTTTTACGGCTATCCTGTTTTAGTCTTCTTGTGTCATCTCTTCGTATTGCTCTGCTGTCATCAGTTTTTCAATTTCAGAAGCGTCAGATGGCTCAACGACGATCATCCATGCTTTTTCGTACGGAGATTCGTTGACGAATTCCGGACTGTCATCAAGATCTTCGTTTACTTCCACAACCGTTCCGTTAATCGGTGCATAAAGCTCAGATACCGTTTTAACGGATTCAACACTGCCGAATGGCTCGTCCGCTTTGATTTCAGCGCCCACTTCAGGAAGTTCGACAAACACGATGTCGCCTAGTTCGGACTGGGCAAAATGCGTAATTCCGATTCTGGCTTTTTCTCCTTCAACTTTTACCCACTCGTGTTCTCCTGAGTAACGCAAATCTTTTGGTATGCTCAATTGAATCCCTCCATTTTTTACAGCACTACAATAAGAAGATACCACACTTTTCAAAAAAAATTTACATTAAGCCCAGTTTTCTTCAAATTGGTCTTCTTTAAATCCGACAGTCACTTTTTCACCGTCTGTTGTAAGCGGGCGTTTGATCAGCATACCATCTGAAGCCAGCAGCTCGAGCTGTTCGTCCTCTGACATGTGATACAGCTTTTCCTTGAGATTGAGTTCGCGGTATTTCATGCCGCTCGTGTTGAAAAATTTCTTGAGATCCAGCCCGCTTTTTTCATAAAGCGCTTTTAATTCTTCTTTGCTTGGCGGCTGCTCAGCAATATGTATTTCGTTTATTTCTTTTCCATGCTCTTCAAGCCACTTCTTTGCTTTGCGGCACGTTCCGCATTTAGGGTACCAGTAAAAAGTTAACGACATCTTCTTCCCCCTCAATAAAATAATCGAGGTTATTTTAACACAGTTTGTTTTAAAAACCTAAAACAGTGCTTCTTAAAAAAGAGCTCCGCGCATTCGGAGCTCTTGGCCAATCAGACAGTATATTTCTCAGCCTCAAAAATGCCTGCCGCCGCCTCGCGTTTTTTCTGAATCACGTTTTTAGGCGTTACGCGTGTCAGCTTGCGCAGAGCGGAAAGCATCATGCGGAGTGAATCTCCTTCTTCCATTGCGATAAGGGATTCCTTCGCATGCGCTTCAATTTCGTTAAAGGCCTCTTGAACGAAAATTTCTGTGTACAGCACCTTTTGCGCTGCTTTTTCAGCGCCTTGTGCGGCAATGGCCTTTTCCGTTCTGAGCACGGCTGATTCCATTGCGTATACATTGCTGACGATATCCGCTACGTTCACGAGAATTTCTTGCTCACGATCGATCGCTTTTCCGTATTTTTGCGCGGCTAGGCCGGCAGCAAACAACGCAATTTTTTTGGCTTGCTTGACGATATATTTCTCCTGCTCTAAGACGCCGCTTCCAGGCTCTTCAGGCATAAGCATCATGAGTTCTTCCTGCAGCGACTGCGCTTTTTCGAATAAAGGCAGCTCGCCTTTAAGCGCTTTTTTCAGGAAGGTGCTTGGCACGATTAACCTGTTGATTTCGTTTGTGCCTTCAAAAATCCGATTGATCCTTGAATCCCTATAGGCCCTTTCTACTTCGTACTCCTGCATAAAGCCGTAGCCTCCATGAATCTGCACGCCTTCATCAACGATATAATCAAGCGTTTCAGAGCCGAATACCTTATTCAGAGAGCATTCGATGGCGTATTCCGCAATCGATTTGGCGATTTGCCGGCCGTCCTTGAGATCTTCGGCCGTGAACTGGCTCATATTGTCTTCAAACAGCCCGACGGTTCTGTATACAGAGCTTTCCATCGCATACAGCCTTGAGGCCATTGTCCCGATTTTTTCCTGTGTCAATGAAAAACCAGCAATCGGCGTTTTAAATTGGCGGCGCTGATTTGCGTATGCCGCAGACAGCTCGATGACGCGTTTAGATGCGCCGATTGTGCCAACCGCCAGTTTGTAACGGCCGATGTTTAAAATATTAAAGGCGATGACATGCCCTTTGCCGATTTCTCCGAGCAGGTTTTCCTTTGGCACTTCAGCTTGATCCAGAATGAGGGTTCTTGTCGATGATCCCTTGATTCCCATTTTCTTTTCTTCCGGTCCCGTGGAGACACCCGGGAACTCTTTTTCTACAATAAAGGCTGAAAACTTGTCGCCGTCTACCTTAGCGTAAACCACAAATACATCGGCAAAAGCAGAGTTGGTAATCCACTGTTTTTCCCCTGTTAATACATAATGGGTTCCTGCTTCATTCAGCACAGCTGTTGTTTTTGCTCCAAGTGCATCAGACCCAGAGCCAGGCTCAGTCAGAGCATAAGCGGCGATCTTTTCGCCTGAAGCGAGTCCAGGCAAATATTTTTTCTTTTGTTCTTCTGACCCGAAAAAGACGATCGGCAAGGAACCGATACCGACATGCGCGCCATAAGAAAGAGAAAAGCTTCCCGCACGCGAAAATTTCTCAGTGATGAGTGCCGAGCTGATTTTATCTAGGCCGAGCCCTCCGTATTCTTCCGGCACATCGGCGCCAAGCAGTCCTAGTTCGCCCGCTTTCTTCAACAGTCTGACAGAATGCTCGAATTGGTGGTTTTCGATATCATCTATATGAGGGAGAACATCTTGCTCGATGTAATCCTCTGTTGTTTTCGCAATCATTTTATGCTCGTCAGTGAAATCCTCCGGTGTATACATTTGATCGTATGTGACATCCTCGATTAAAAATCCGCCGCCTTTTTGTACTTCAGCCGCTTTTTTTGCCATTTGTTTTTCCCCCTTTAGCATAATTCAAATACACCGGCCGCTCCCATCCCGCCGCCGATACACATGGTCACGACTCCAAATTGCTCGTTTCTCCGTTTCATTTCATGGATGAGTGAGAGTGTAAGCTTTGTGCCTGTACAGCCAAGCGGGTGTCCAAGCGCGATTGCGCCCCCGTTGACATTCACTTTTTCTTCATCAATTCCCAATTCCCTGATTACTTGAATGGCCTGTGAGGCAAAAGCTTCATTCAGTTCAAACAAGCCGATGTCCTGCAGCTGAAGTCCGGCAAGCTTCAAAGCGCGCGGAATCGCTTCCACCGGTCCGATTCCCATCACTTCCGGCGGCACGCCGCCTACCGCAAAGGAGCGGAATTTCACAAGCGGCGCCAGGCCAAGAGCATCGGCTTTTTCCCGGTCCATCAGCATGACAGCCGCCGCTCCGTCACTCGTCTGCGAGGAATTGCCCGCAGTCACCGTCCCGTCAACGGAAAAGGCCGGGCGCAATGTCGATAAGATGTCTGCAGTCGTTTGCGGGCGAACACCTTCATCCTGAGAAAATACAAATTGTTTTTCCTGAGGCTTATGGTTTTCTCCAATTTTTGTCACCGTCACTTCTACGGGTACAATTTCATCTTTAAATTTTCCTTCTGCAAGGGCTTTAGCGGCGTTTTGGTGGCTGCGAACGGCAAACGCGTCTTGATCCTCACGGGAGACGCCGTATTTTTTCGCGACTTGCTCGGCTGTGTGTCCCATGCTCATATAATATTCCGGCGCCTTTTCTGCCAAAGCAAGGTTCGGACGGGTAACATGCCCCATCATCGGAACTTGCGACATGGATTCCGCTCCGCCGGCGATCGCTGTATCGTAGGCGCCCAGCATAATTTTTTCTGCTGCATATGCAATAGACTGAAGGCCTGAAGAGCAATAACGGTTAACTGTAATCGCCGGAACCGTGTACGGCAGGCCCGCGAGCGCACCGATATTTCTCGCCATATTAAGCCCCTGCTCCGCTTCAGGCGTTGCACAGCCAATAATCAAATCGTCAATATTGCCTTCGTAACCGCCTGCCCGTTTCAGTGTCTCTTTTACACAAATCGCTCCCAAATCATCCGGGCGAACGGTGGCCAACGATCCTTTTTTTGCTTTTCCAACCGGTGTTCTTGCACCTGACACAATGACTGCCTCTTTCATAAGCTCCCTCCTAATTCCGTAAAGGTTTACCTTTCACAAGCATATGCTGCATTCTCGCTTGAGATTTTGCTTCTCCTGCCAAACTCAAAAACGCTTCTCTTTCGATCTCCAATAAATACTCTTCATCAACCTCTGTACCAAACGGCACTTTTCCGCCCGCAATGACATAAGCGAGTTTTTTCGCGATCTTGAAATCATGCTCAGATATATAGCCGGACAGCTTCATCTGCTCAGCGCCAAGCAAGAGTGCCGCATAACCGGTTTCTCCCGGCACCTTGACCTTTTCTTTTACAGGCGGCCGCCAGCCGGTATCGTATAAAGATGCGGCCAACTGCTTCGCATCGTATAACAGGTGGTCTTGATTCACGCTGATCTGATCCGTTTCTTTTAAGATGTTCATCTCACGAGCCTCTTGAGCGGAAGCGGACACTTTCGCCATCGCAATCGTTTCAAATGTTTTCATTGCCGCATTCATCGGATCAAGGCCGCAGCGAAGATGATTGATGTACAGCTCTTTGTTTCCCCCTCCGCCAGGGATGAGGCCGACACCTGATTCCACAAGTCCCATATAGGCTTCGCTTGCCGCTTGAGTGCGCGCCGCAGGCAGGCATACTTCCGTTCCTCCGCCGAGCGTCATGCCAAATGGCGCGGCGACGACCGGTTTCGCACTGTATTTGATCTTCATCATCGTCTCCTGAAAACGGCGGATCACAAAATCAACTTCCAAAAAGTTGTCATCTTGGACTTCCATTAAGATCATGGCGAGATTCGCGCCGACGCAGAAATTTTTCCCTTGATTGCCGATGACAAGCCCCTTGTAATTCCGTTCTGTTTCCTCTAATCCTTTGTGGATCATTTGAATGATATCGAGGCCGATCGCATTGCTTTTCGAATGAAATTCAAGAAGGGCCACATCATCTCCAAGGTCAATTAAGCTTGCTCCGCTGTTTTTCGCAATCACGCCTTTTGTTTCTTTAAGTGCTTGTAAATGAATTCGTTTTTTGTTTTCTTTCACGGCTCTGTATTCGCCGCGGTCATAATAAAATACCGTTCCGTTCTCTTTGATGTAGAAGGTTTCATTTCCTTTATCCAGCATCTCTTTTATCCAGCCAGGCATATCTGCTCCAAGCTGCTCAAGCTTTTCCGCTGACTGCTTGAGGCCGATGGCGTCCCACATTTCAAAAGGTCCCAGTTCCCAGCCGAATCCCCACTTCATGGCTTGGTCAATCGCATGAATATCATCGGCAATCTCGCCAAGCAGCTCGGCTGAGTAAAGCAGGGTTTGAGAAGTGATATTCCACAGCAATCGGCCGGCCCTGTCATCCGAATAAATAAGCGCTTTCATTTTGGATTTTGTCCCTTTTGCCTGTTTTGCCGCTTCAAGTGCAGGTGTTTTCATTTTTGTCCGCTCGCCGTAAGTAAGCGTCACTGGGTCAAGCTCATAAATCGTTTTTCCTTCTTTTTTATAAAAGCCTTGGCCGGCCTTACTTCCGATCCACCCTTTTTCCAGCATATCGTTCATGAAGCTTGGAAGGCGAAACACTTCTTTTTCATCGCCATCAGCTTTGTCATACACATTTCGGGCAACGTGGGCGAATGTATCGAGACCGACCACATCAAGCGTTCTAAAGGTGGCGCTTTTCGGCCTGCCGATCAGCGGTCCTGTGATCGAATCAACCTCCCCGACCTGATAGCCGCCTTTCAGCATTTCTTGGACTGTCACGAGAAGCCCGTAAGTCCCGATTCGGTTTGCAATAAAGTTCGGTGTGTCCTTTGCTGTAACAACGCCTTTCCCGAGGACATTTTCTCCGAAAGCTGTCATAAATTTTAAAATATCAGGATCCGTTTCCTTAATCGGGATGATCTCCAGCAGCTTTAAATAGCGTGCGGGATTAAAAAAATGCGTTCCGAGAAAATGGGCTTTAAAATCATCCGACCGGCCTTCAGCCATTTCCTGCACTGATATACCGGATGTGTTGCTTGAGACAATGCTTCCAGTCTTTCGATGTTCATCCACAAGAGCGAAAATTTTCTTTTTGACTTCAAGGTTTTCGACAACGACCTCAATAATCCAATCTGCTTCTTTCAGTTTTTCTGCATCATCCTCCAGATTGCCAGGTGTAATATAGGAGGTATTTTTCGCTGATGTGAGGGGAGCGGGCTTTTGTTTCAGCAGTTTTTTCATCGCCTGCCGGCTCAGCCTGCTGCGCACCTCCGGACTGTCCTTCGTCAGCCCCCTTTTTTCCTCTTCCTTTGTCAAATCGTTCGGCACAATATCTAGCAGCAGGACAGGAATTCCGATGTTAGCCAAATGCGCCGCAATCCCGGAACCCATTACCCCCGATCCTAAAACGGCTGCCTTCCGAATGTGTTTGTGCATGAGATATCCCCCTTGAACATTGAATGAATAGTCATTCATTTTTTGACCAAAAAAAATGAAACCCGTTTCTTCTTTCATCTTAAAAGATTTCCGGTTCGACTTCAATAGCTAATTTGTTATTTTTTTGTATGAAGCCTATAAAAGTCGGGCAACTTAAGCCCGGAGGTGAAGGGAATGGTACAAGAGAAAAAAAATCCGTCTTCAGCGGCAGTCAGCGCGGCGAGCGTAAAGGGAGATGCCGGTCCGACTCAGCATTACGGCGGCGGAAAACGGACAAGTCAAAATCAGCAGTATAAAAAACATAACATGGAACAATCATAATGCAGCTGCTTCCCGCGGCTGCTTTCACTTTTTCAAAATTCCTTTTAACACAAACGCTGCATTGGCAGGCCGCTCGGCAATTCTTCTCATAAAGTAGCTGAACCAGTCCGTTCCATATGGGACATACACACGCATTCTGTAGCCTTCCTTGGCGAGTTCCTTCTGACGCTCCGGCCTGATGCCGTATAGCATTTGAAACTCAAATTGCGACGCGGGGATTTGATGTTCGGTGACGAGCTGTTTCGTAAATGCAATGATGTCATCGTCATGTGTGGCGACAGCCGTGTAGTTCCCGCTTAACAACTGCAGCTTTATTAAGCTCTGAAAATGAAGGTCCGTTCCTCTTTTGTCGGGAAACGCTACAGCCGCAGATTCTTTATAAGCGCCTTTTACAAGTCTGAGATTCGGCTTTAAGTCCCGCATCTTTCTGATATCTTCTGCCGCTCGGTACAGATACGCCTGAATGACCGTGCCAAGCTTCTCAAATTCCTGTTTGCATTGCCTGTAAATAGAAAGTGTCTGTTCATAATGGGAATAGTCTTCCATATCAATGGTCACAGCAACATCATATTGCTTCGCAACGGAAAGAATGGCGCGCAAATGAGTAAGAGCAAGTTCTTCTGAAAGATCGAGCCCGATTGAGGTCAGCTTAAGTGAAAGCTCTGAATCCAATTGATGTTCGGCAATGGCTTGAATGGCTTTCTTGCATTCCTCTGCGACTTGGTTTGCTTCTTTTTCCGAAGCTGCATACTCGCCTAAATAATCAATTGTTGCACACAAACCTGATCTGTTTAGCCTTTTGACGGTCTTAACCGCCGATTCAATCGTATCCCCTGCGACAAACCTTCGTGCTCCAAGCCGCGTTCCGTATGCTTTTGCGAACTTGGTAAGTGTTTTATTTTGAGATAAGAATAAAAACACATGTCTCAACATCCGACTCCCTCCCGCCGTCATCTTCAAAACCCTGTATATAACTCCCAGTCTGAAGGAAACTATAAAATGAACAGAAACCAAAGGAGGATCACAATGGATAATCAGCAGCAATCTCAAATGCCGCCTTCCGTTATTTCGACAAAGGATCATTTGTATCTCAATGACATGCTGAACTGGAATTTGCTCGCGATGAAAAAAGCGCATTTCATGGCGCAGCAGTGCCAGGATCAAACGTTAAAGCAAGAACTCGACGGCATCGGACACATGCATCATGATCACTATCAAAGAATATTAAAGCACCTGCAGCCAGGCCAGCAACAGTCCGGCTACATCCAATAAGGAGGCGCCAGAATGAATCAGCAAAATCAAAAAATCAGCAACCCGCAGACACCTGTACCGACAACATCGGAAATGAATGACAGAGATTTCGTCAACGAATTGCTGACAACCGAAAAATACATGACAACAGCTTATTGCACTGCCTTGCACGAATTCAGCCACGAGTCTCTTTATCAGGATATTCAATCCATTTTTGATGAGTCACAAAAAGCGCAAAGAAAACTATATGATCTCATGTTCCAATATGGATGGTATTCTGTTGAAGCGGAGGATGCACAAAAGCTGCAGCAGTCCTATCAAAAATTCCAGCAGACCATTCAGCAGCAGTCTCCTTATCAGCAATAACAACATTAGTAAAAAGGATACGATGTTCTTTCGGGCATCTATCCTTTTTTTGTGTAAAATCAGTTGACTTTTCATTTACGCTTATTTATATTTAATAAGCATTAACTATTTTGTCATTAAAATATATATACAGTGTATGTAACAGAGGGGAAATGAATATGAAGAGTGCGGATCAGTTAATGTCCGATATTCAATTATCGCTTCAGGCGCTCTTTCAAAAGATACAGCCTGAAATGCTGGAAAGCATGGAGAAACAAGGTGTCACCCCAGCGCAGCTGTTTGTGCTGGCCAGCCTAAAGAAACACGGCAGCCTCAAAATTTCTGAAATTGCCGAGCGTATGGAGGTAAAGCCAAGCGCGGTGACGCTGATGGCAGATCGCCTTGAACAAAAAAATCTTATCGCCAGAACACACAACACAAAAGACAGGCGAGTGATTGATCTCAGTCTTACTGACGAAGGAGACAGAAAGTTCGAGGAGGTTTTGGCGGGCAGAAAAGCTATTATGGCGCGCTATCTTTCCTTTTTAACGGAGGAGGAGATGCTGCAGGCGGCGCATATTACAGCAAAGCTCGCACAAGCAGCAGAAACGGATGAAAAGCAAAACATGAAAAGAGGAAACGGATGAAAATGAGTAAAGAAGGCAAACAATCAAAACGAACGTTATTAATAACAGGCTTAATTATTGCCATGTTTTTTTCAGCCCTTGACGGTACCATTGTCGGAACAGCCATGCCGAAAATTGTCGGTGATCTGGGCGGTTTGAGCATGATGACCTGGCTGACAACTGCATATTTGTTAACATCAACAACCATTGTTCCAATTGCCGGTAAACTGGCTGATTTATTGGGACGCCGCATTGTCTATGTATCAGGTTTGATTATTTTTATGGCCGCTTCTGCTTTGTGCGGAATGGCCAACAACATGACGGAATTGATTATCTTCCGTGGACTGCAGGGCATCGGCGGAGGCATCATGATGCCGATGGCGATGATTGTCATCGGTGACTTGTTCACAGGAAAACAGCGTGCTAAATTCCAAGGTGTCTTTGGCGCAATTTACGGGCTTGCTTCAGTGATTGGGCCGCAAATCGGCGGCTGGATTGTAGACTCGTTAAACTGGAAATGGGTTTTCTATATTAACCTGCCAGTCGGAATTATTGCGGTTATTTTTATTGCCAGAGGATTACAGGGACGCCAGCAGACTGGTCCGATCAACTTCGACATCGCTGGTATTTTCACAATGATTGTCGGTGTGGTCAGCCTCCTGCTCGCCTTAAGCTTTGGCGGAAAAGATTATGCATGGGATTCATGGCAGATTCTTGGGTTGTTCGCTCTCGCACTGATCGGCATTGTCAGCTTTATCATCGTAGAATCAAAAGCAAAAGAGCCAATCCTGCCAATGTATTTATTTAAAAACAGAACATTTACATTTCTAAACTTGATCGGCTTCTTTATGAGTATCGGTATGTTTGGCGCCATTACGTTTGTTCCTTTCTTTATGCAGGGAATTGTCGGTGTAAGTGCGTCTGAATCGGGTACAATTATGACACCGATGATGATTTCTATGATTATTACAAGTATCATCGGCGGACAGCTTGTTTATAAAATCGGGATTAAACCGCAAATCATTGCAGGCATGCTGGTTATGGCCGGCGGATTCCTGCTGTTAACGACATTGGATCTCGACACGAGCAAGCTTGTCGCTACATCTTTTATGGCGATTATTGGTCTGGGAATGGGTCTTGTTATGCCGATTCTGACATTGGCTTTACAGGAAAGCTTTTCGAAGGAGGAGCTTGGAGTTGTCACTTCATCCAGCCAATTCTTCCGTTCTATCGGCGGAACCTTCGGCATTACCATGCTGGGAGCCGTAATGAATGCGAGATCTGGAAATCTATTAACAGATAAATTGGTTCCATATTTAGACTCTCTTCCGGCACAGGCAAGCTCGTTTGCCGCCCAGCTAAAGGGTATGATTGATACAAATCCGCAAGGGCTGCTGCAATCACTGTTCAGTCCGGACGCAGTCAAACAAATCCCTGCGGCTTTCTCATCCCATATTGTGCCGATTTTAAAAACATCGTTGATGGATTCGCTCCACAGCGTGTTTTATACGGGCCTGATCTTTATCGCAGTCGGAGCCGTATTCACCTTGTTCTTAAAACCTATCAAGCTATCAAATAAGAAAACGGAAGACCAACAAGAAAAAGAGAAAGCGGCAAAAGCCGTTGAATCACCTTCCCATTAATAGAGCACCCCGCGGGTATCAATCCGCGGGGTTTTTTATTCAATCATCTGGGCTCTTCCATTTCCGAAAGACCAATCCTCAGCCTGATTTCCGGCCAGCATGATAAACACATCTTCTTTTCTGACACCAAGCTCGGAATGAATCCGGCTCGCGATTGAGCGGTAAAGTGCTTTTTTCTGTTCAGTTGTTCTTGACTGTTTCAGTGTAAAATGAATGTATATCAGTTCATCAGTTCGCTCGACTTGGAGATAAAATGGATCATAAAAAAATTCGCTTTTTTCATATTGTCTGATGACTTGGAAATAGTCATCTTCCGGCACATTGATTTCTTCAATCATCGATTGGTGGACAGTCCTGCTCAGTTTTTGAAGCCACGCTTCGCTTCTTCCCGACCGTAAATGAATCTGTACAAATGGCATCTCCCTGCATCCCTTTCTTTACAGCGTCTGTCCGCTGTCAATTGTGATAATTTGGCCTGTGAGTGATTCCTGTTCAATTAGTGAACAAATCAATTTGGCAACATCATCTGGTTCAGCAATACACTGCAGCGGCAAAGAGCCGATCATGCTTTTCATTTTTTCTTCCCGGCCGGCCCACCATCTCGTTGCCACAGCTCCTGGTGCTACACCGCTCACTCTGATTTCAGGCGCTAAGGCGTGGGCCAATGATTTCGTTAAACCGTGCACCGCCGATTTTGATACTGCATAAGGCATAGATGAGCCGGCACCAGTTACCCCTGCGATGCTGCCGACGTTTACGATCGCCCCGGCCTTGCTTTTCTTCATGAACGGAACCACTGCCCGCGCACAGAAAAACATCCCTTTCACATTGACGGCATACAGCTCATCCCATATGTCTTCTGTCGCAGCCTCAAGATCATCCATTGGAATATGCCGTGTAATGCTGGCATTGTTGACTAAAATATCAACCGTTCCGTGTGTGTTCACGATTGCTTGAATCATATCCTGCACGTCGCTGTTTTTGGATACATCTGCTTGGATGGCGAAGGCTTGCCCGCCAGCTTTTCGAATCTTTTCCACTGTTTCCTCCGCTTCTGATTGCGAGCGTGAATAATTCACCGCCACAATCGCCCCGCGCTTTGCCAATTCCATACTGGCTGCTTTTCCGATTCCTGTGCCGCCCCCCGTTACGAGAGCTATTTTGTTCAAGACATTCATTGCCGCCACTCCTTGCTGTTGACTAAAGTATATTTCTGATTCCATTGTAATCCAGCTTTGATGTTACGTATAATGATTGTTAAAGATACTAGATATCACTCATATTGATAGCAAACGAACGGAGGAATTCAAAAATGGAAAGCGGAGATTTACGTGTATTCCAAATGGTAGCCCGTGAAGGGACCATTACGAAAGCAGCCCTGCAGCTTGGCTATGTGCAATCGAATGTCACGGCCAGAATTCAGCAATTGGAAGCTGAGCTGGGTACCACTCTGTTTTTGCGCCATAATCGGGGCATGACACTTTCTGCAAGCGGAAAATTGCTGCTGGACTACGCAAATAAAATTATCGGCCTGCTTGATGAAGCGTCTAAAGCACTCTCATCCTCCGCAGAACCAAGCGGGCCGCTTATGATCGGCTCCACTCAGACAACAGCCGCGGTAAGGCTACCAAAGCTTCTGGCATCTTATTATGAAGAACATCCAAACGTCCAGCTGTCTTTAACAACAGGACATACGCAATTTCTCCTTGATAAAGTTCTTCGTTATGAATTGGATGGCGCGTTTATCGGATGCGAATGCCATCATCCTGAGCTCGAATCCTATCCTGCGTTTGAGGAAGAACCAGTAGTTGTTTCGGCTGCCTCCGTGCCCGATGTTGAGGAAGCTATCACAAAGCCGATTCTCGTTTACAGCACAGGCTGTTCGTATCGAGAAACACTTGAAAAATGGCTGCGTTCCGTCGGTGTCACACAGCCGGTCATTATGGAATTTGGGACGCTTGAAGCAATTATCGGCGGGGTTACAGCAGGTCTTGGCATCTCGCTGCTGCCAAGAACGGTTGTGCAGAAACATGAAGCAGAAGGATCAATTCGATTGTACCCGCTGCCTGAAGCTCTCAGCCAGATGAAAACAGAGTTTATTGTTCGAAAAGATTCATTTATCAGCAGCGCGCTGAGAACCTTTATGGATTCCTTTACGCCAGATAAAACGGCTGAATCACAAAAAAGCAGTCTGCTATAATGAACAGACTGCTTTTTGGCTATTGTTTGTTTCGATGCGCTTCATTTAATTCCTTAATATGCTGAATGATCTCTTTAATGCCCTGCTTTGCGTCGGGGTATGTCGCATTCCAATGCTTAGCGAGCGGAGGCATGCTTTTGGCTATATGGGTGTACAAAATCCATTGCCTCACTTCTTCTTTTAGCTCATCGTTTGTTTCACCAAGCAGAAGCTCAGTATACTTCTCCAGCAATCCATCCAGCTGCTCCTGAAGTTTTTGTTCCATTTTCCATCTTCCTTTCGAAAAAACAGCAAGGAGCTTTCTCAATTGAAAGCTCCTTCGCTGCGTTATTTATCCATGTGATGTGAAAGCCGCTTCCTGGACAATGCATCTGCCCCTGCCATGAGGAATGCAAAGAGGCGTTCCGAAGAGCGGGTCCTGTGTAACCTGACAGTTCATAGAAAACACATTTTGCACAAGATCACAAGTGATGACCTCTTCCGGACGGCCTTCTGCATAAATCCGTTTGTCTTTTATGGCCACGAGATGATGTGCATAGCGGCACGCCAAGTTTAAGTCATGGAGAACCATAACAATCGTCCGGTCTTCCTTTTCATTCAGCTCAAACAGCAAATCAAGAATTTCAATTTGATGCGTCATGTCTAAATACGTCGTCGGCTCGTCAAGAAGGATGATATCCGTTTCCTGGGCAAGCGTCATCGCGATCCAAGCCCGCTGGCGCTGTCCGCCTGACAAAGAATCAACGGCGCGGTCGGCCATGTCCTCAAGCTTTGTTGCTTTAAGCGCTCTTTCAACTGCTTCCTCATCCTCTTTTGACCACTGCTTCAGCCAGTTTTGGTAAGGATATCTTCCTTGCTTCACCAGCTGATGCACCGTCAGCCCCTCTGGAGCCGAAGGACCTTGGGGCAGGATTGCGAGCTCTTTTGCGACTTCCTTCGTCGGAAGCTTGGCAATCGCTCTTCCTTCCAGCAGCACTGAACCGCCTCTCGGCTTCATCAGGCGCGCTAATGAACGTAAAAGTGTCGATTTTCCGCAGCCATTGCTGCCAATAAATACGGTAATTTCACCTTTGGGAATTGTTAAATTCAACTCATCAATAATAACGGCATCCCCGTATCCTAAGCTCAGCGTTTCTGTAGAAATTGCACTCATACCCATAACCGCTCCTTTTTGCTGGCTTTTTAGCAGCACTATGTATTGCACGTTTTCTATATACATGCTTTTAAGTCAATTGTCATCAATGCAAGTGATTCTGATATTCAGCCATTTGATATGGTCATATATCCCTCATTGTAGCAGAAAACACTGACTTTGAAAATCATTTTCAATTAGTTTTATGGACATAATTGACGTTTATGGGTTTTTTATCACAAGATTACTTCTTGATTTCTCTGATGGAGCCGTCCTTCAGCTTCAATTTTAAATCGATATGATCATAATGACTGTCCAGATTAAATGCTGCCAGCACACTGTGTATCACTTCTGTTTCAGCCATTTGGTCTGTCACGGAAAGCTCGCTCAAAATCATTTTCATCTCATCCAATGCTTCTTCTCCCTCCTGATTGACACCGGAGAGCTTATCCTGTATTTCCGCTTTTTCCTGAGTCCCGTTCTTTGTATAGATTCCTTCATAACGGTTATGCTCACCATCCCCGTAGCTCACACGAAGCGAAAAATTGCTGTAAGGAACGGACTTCAGCTGGGTAACGGCTGTATTTTCTCCTTCTGCCTGCTGCTGGTCTTCATTGAGACGGCAGCCCGCAATCAGAACCACTGCGAGACATACAGCCCCGGCTGCTCTGATCAAATGCATATGTTTCCCCCCTGTAGGATTCCATTTATTTTAGGTATATCCAGAGAATGAAATCCTCATTCAGAGAAGAATTGAAAAAGCCGGGGCATTTAACGCCACGGCTTTTTCTTTAAGATTCGGTCATTTGTAAAAAGGTTTCGGCGTCACGCACAGCCAGCTTGATGGCATTCTCCCAGAAATCGCGCTTTGTGATGTCAGCGCCCAAATGCTTCATCGCCAAATCCTCCACTGTCATAGAAGCCGTATCGCGCAATAGCGCCATATACTTCTCTTCGAATGCATTTTTTTCTTCAAGCGCCAGCGCGTAAATGCCAAGAGAAAACAGGTAGCCGAATGTATAAGGGAAATTGTAAAACGGCACCCTCGTGATGTGAAAATGAAGCTTTGATGCCCAAAAAAGCGGATGATATTCTTCTAACGCATTGCAGTATGCCTCTCTTTGCGCCTCTTCCATCAGCTCATTCAAGCGGCTGGCCGGTACCACTCCCCGCTTTCGTTCCTCGTAGAATCTCGTTTCAAATAGAAATCTTGCGTGAATGTTCATGAAGAACGCAACGCTTCTTTGCACTTTATCCTCCAGAAGAACAAGCTTTTCTTCCCTCGTCTCGGCCTGCTGGACAGTCGCGTCCGCCACTATCATCTCTGCAAACGTTGAAGCTGTTTCTGCAACGTTCATGGCGTAGGAACGGTTTAACGGCCTGACGTTGAGCATTGCTTCCTGATGGAACGCGTGCCCGAGTTCATGCGCAAGGGTAGAGACATTTGAGGCGCTGCCCGAAAATGTCATGAAAATCCGGGATTCCCCGCTGTCTGGAAAGCTCGTGCAAAAGCCGCCGACTCTTTTTCCACTCCTGTCTTCCGCCTCAATCCAGGCGTCCCGAAACGCTTTTTCAGTGAATGAGGACAGCTTTTTGCCAAACGTTGAAAACTGGCTGGTAATGATATTTGCGGCTTCATCATACGAATAGACCTTTCCGTCAGAACCGATCGGTGCCTCAACATCGTACCAGCTGAGTTTTTCAAGGCCGAGCATGGATGCTTTCCGGTTCAAAAACTGAACGAACGGCTTCTTGTTTTCAGTGATGACCTGCCACATCGTATCAAGTGTTTCTTTTTTCATCCTGTTAATTTGCAGCGGTTCCTTCAGGACATTCTCCCAGCCGCGCGCTTTATAGGTTTCGAGCCGGAATCCCGCCAAATGATTCAGCGTGCTGCTGAAAATATCTTGCTTGCTCTCCCAAGCTTGGCGGAAACGTTCATATACTGTTTTTCTGACAGTACGGTCTTGATGGTCCATCATATTCTCCGCCTGACCGACAGACAATTGCTTGTTTTCACCGTTTTCCCCATACGGGATCGTCATTTTCCCGACAACCATATTGTATAAGTCACTCCAAGCGTGATATCCGTCCACCGCAAGGTTTCCGATCAGTTTTTCTTTACCGGGGCTAAGCTTTTCGGCAACCCTCTGTCTTCTTTCATTTAATATGTAAGAAACATCACGCAATCCCGGTTTTGTTAACAATTCATTCCACACGTCTTGATTAATGTCCACAAGTTTATGATCTAATGTAACGAGCGACGATTGAAAATCTGCAGAAAGCCGATTCATGAGCGCCTGATGCTCTATAGCCTTTTGATCATTGATATTCTGGGCCTGGAGGCAAGCAACAAAAGCGCCGGCCTGCTGAAGCTTGACGGATGTCTGTTCGAATAAATCAAGCAACGCGGTCAGCCCTTCAGCCTCTTCAGGCGATTCAGGCACCTGAAACGCATCAGTCCTGTCTTGAAATGCACGCAGACTTTGTGACAGCTTCTCAATATATCCTTTGAATTCTTCTGATTGGCTCCCGCCCTTAAAAAATGAATCAAGATCCCATCTTTGGCCTACCCCTTGCAGCGCCATATCACAAAACCCCTTTCCTTCTTTCGTTCTATTATAGAACAATTCTGAATTGTTGTATAAAAATTTCTTTTTACAGGCGTCATCTCCTGTTCAGGATAGTACAATAGCTGTAGCAGTTTAATAGGAGGTATAGGATGAATAAAAAAATAGCCATCGTAACAGGAGCGTCCAGCGGCTTCGGTCTGCTGGCAGCTGTAAAGCTTGCCCGATCATTTTTCGTGATAGCCACATCAAGACAGCCTGAAAAAGCCGAACAGCTTCGGGAATTGGCTGCAGCACACAATGTGTCTGATTCTATTCACATTACAGCTCTCGATGTCACCGATGAACAATCTATAGTCTCATTCGGAAAAGCCGTTAGTGCTTACGCCCCGATCGATTTACTCGTTAACAACGCCGGAACGGCTTATGGAGGATTTATCGAAGATGTGCCGATGGAACATTTCAGACAACAATTTGAAACGAATGTCTTCGGTGTGATCCATGTGACAAAAACCGTTCTGCCTTACATAAGAAAGCATGGCGGCGCAAAGATTATAAACGTGAGCAGCATCAGCGGACTGACCGGATTCCCAGCGCTGTCGCCATATGTTTCTTCCAAGCATGCATTGGAAGGTTTTTCTGAAAGCCTGCGTATCGAGCTGCTTCCGTTCGGTATCGAAACCGCTTTGATCGAGCCTGGCTCATACAAGACATCGATCTGGTCAACGTCATTATCAAATTTTATGTCGGTGCCTGCTGACGATTCAGCCTATCATCAATACTATAAAAAGATCCTTTCCTATGTTCAAAAAAACGGAGAAGAAAGCGGAGATCCCCAAGAGGTTGCCGACCTCATTTATCAATTGGCAACAAAACAGCACATAAAGAAATTGCGATACCCGATCGGAAAGGGCATCAAGCTCACCCTGCTATTCCGATCGCTTTTTCCTTGGTCTGCGTGGGAGTCTATCCTGAAGAAAAAGCTATTCAAATAACCTAAATTATAATTATTATAATTTAGTATTGATTTTTATTTAGTATATGATATAATTAAAACAACAGATCACAAGGAGGACGTTATCTTATGAAAACTGAAAACGCAAAAACAAATCAAACATTAGTTGAGAATTCACTGAACACACAATTATCAAACTGGTTTCTTTTATACTCTAAGCTCCACCGTTTCCATTGGTATGTGAAAGGGCCTCATTTCTTTACATTGCACGAGAAATTTGAAGAACTTTATGACCATGCGGCTGAAACAGTGGATACCATCGCTGAGCGCCTGCTGGCGATTGGTGGACAGCCTGTTGCCACAGTGAAAGAATACACTGAGCATGCATCTATCACAGACGGCGGAAACGAAACATCAGCTTCAGAAATGGTACAAGCATTGGTAAACGACTACAAACAAATCAGCAGCGAATCTAAATTCGTGATCGGCCTGGCTGAAGAAAATCAAGACAATGCGACAGCGGACTTGTTTGTCGGATTAATTGAAGAAGTTGAAAAACAAGTGTGGATGCTTTCCTCTTACTTAGGATAAAAAAAGCTGAACCCTATTTGGGTTCAGCTTTTTGTTTTTTCTTAGCTTGAACTGCTTTCTGTCTGCTTGGTCAGTGTCGCGTTCAACGTTTTAGTTTTTCCCTTTCGCAGCACTTGGATTGTTGTTTTATCTCCGACTTTTAAGTCTTTGTAAAGGATTTGACGGATATCCGCACTGCTTTCCACGTTTTTACCGTTTAGTTTGACAATGACATCCTCAGATTTAATACCTGCTTTTTCTGCCGGCGAATTTGCTTGAACTTCTTTTACATAAACACCTTTGCCCAATTGATCTCCAAACAGGCCGAGCGTATTTTCCTGATAGGTTTCAGGAACTTGTGACATGTCAATCATCTGCACGCCTAAGAACGGACGGTCCACCTTCCCGTTTTGCAGCAGCTGGTCAACAATCGGCTCGACATCATTGCTTGGGATCGCAAATCCAAGTGATTCCACGCCGCTTTCACTCACCTTCAAGCTGTTGATGCCGATGACCTGGCCGCTTGCATTGATTAATGGGCCTCCGCTGTTCCCCGGATTGATCGCTGCATCGGTTTGCAGCACGTTCATTTCCACCGTCCCTTGTGTTGTATCCACATCAATTGTCCGGTTCAGTCCGCTAATGATGCCTTGTGTCACCGTACCGGAAAACTGCTGTCCGAGCGGGTTACCGATAGCGATTACATTTTCGCCAGTGCGCAGCTGTGAAGAATCACCAAAGCTCGCCACTTTTTTGACGTTCTTGCTGCTGATTTCCAAAACTGCCAAATCAGTAATGGTATCGCTGCCGACAAGCTTGGCAGTTTCCGTTTCTCCGTTGTATAGCGTAACAGTCAGCTTGTTCGCGCCTTCAACGACATGGTTGTTTGTAATGATATACGCTTTATCACTGTCTTTTTTGAAAATAACACCTGACCCGGTTCCGCTTTCACTTTCTGAGCTGGAGCCTCCTCCCGTGCCGAATGTGTTATTTTGAGAGGTTTGGATATTTGAGATTCCGACAATCGTAGGCTCTAAATCCTCTACCATATCAGCGATGTTTGATGCGTTCGTTATCGGCGCCGTTGTAAAATTATCAGACTGCACCTGTTTATTTGCGGAAGCGGTCTCGGTCGCCTGATTTTGGTCTGACGGCAGATAAGGCGCGATGCCAAGCATGAGGCCCCCGCCGATAATACCGCCTAAAATCGGGCTCAGCCATGCGGCTCTCCGTTTCTTTTCTTTTTTCACAGCCGTTTCTTGCTTTTCCATTTCTAAAGCAGAAGCCATTTCCTGCCGTCCCGCTTCATACGATACAGGCGCGTCAAGCAATTCTTGTTCAGAATGTCCAATCAGCTTCTGGTTTTCTTTATTCTGCTGTTCTGTATGTGAAGGTTCAGTTTGATGTTGATCGTTTTGGCCATCACGTCGATAATCCATGTTCTTACACTCCTTTAACGGTTATTCATTTATCGTTACATATTCATCGCATGTACAAGTTCAATTGTCCCAATAATGAGGAGAAAAGCAAAGCACCAAAATAGAATATGTTTGATCATCCTACATCTTCCTCGCTCTTTTTCTCTTCCTTTCTTCCCTTATACATATCATAAACAAACATTGTGGGATAAAAATGAAAAGAATATGTGAAATTATGAAAATTGCCTGCCGTATGTTAAAACTAGTTTATAATGACGTTGAAAGGATGTGAAGTGCCTTGTCATACACCATTTATCTAGTTGAAGATGAGGATAACCTGAATGAACTGCTTACGAAGTATTTAGAGAATGAGGGCTGGAACATTACATCTTTTACGAAAGGTGAAGACGCCAGAAAGAAAATGACACCGTCTCCCCACCTATGGATTCTCGATATCATGCTGCCGGATACCGACGGCTATACATTAATAAAAGAAATCAAGGCGAAAGATCCTGACGTGCCGGTCATTTTTATTTCCGCCCGAGATGCGGATATTGACAGAGTGCTTGGCTTAGAGCTTGGCAGCAATGACTACATTTCAAAGCCGTTTCTGCCGCGGGAGCTGATTATCCGTGTGCAAAAGCTGCTGCAGCTCGTATATAAGGAAGCTCCTCCTGTACAAAAAAATGAAATTGCCGTCTCCTCGTATCGGGTCGCTGAAGACGCCCGCGAGGTCTATGACGAAAACGGGAATATCATCAATTTGACGTCAAAGGAATTTGATCTGCTGCTATTATTTATCCATCATAAAGGGCATCCATACTCTCGTGAGGATATCCTCCTAAAAGTGTGGGGACATGACTACTTCGGAACAGACCGGGTCGTTGATGATCTCGTCCGGAGACTGCGCAGAAAGATGCCTGAATTGAAGGTGGAGACGATTTACGGTTTCGGCTACAGGATGATGTCATCATGAAAAACAAGCCGCTCGCGTTTCAGATATGGGTTGTCATATCCGGCATCCTGTTAGCGATATCGATTTTACTGCTTGTGTTATTTTCAAACACGCTGCGAGATTTTTTCACTAATGAAACGTATACGACGATTGAAAATGAGCAGCATGTTCTGACAGAGTACCGCCTGCCAGGTTCGATTGAAAGGCGCTATTACAGCGAGGAAGCGACGGCGCCGACAACTGTCCGCTCCGTACAGCACGTGCTCCTTCCTGAAAATGAAGAGGCTTCTTCAGACAAGGATTTAAGCATTCTGTCATCTTCATTTATCCACAAGGTGTACAAGCTGGCTGATAAGCAGGAAGCTAAAAAGAAACGTTACAGCGCCGACGTCAATGGAGAGAAAGTGTTTTTTGTCATTAAAAAGGGACTTTCCGTCAATGGACAATCAGCGATGATGCTCTCTTACGCGCTTGATTCTTATCGGGACGATTTGGCCTATACCTTATTCAAACAGCTTCTGTTTATTATAGCTGTCGTCATTTTATTAAGCTGGATTCCGGCTATTTGGCTTGCAAAGTATTTATCAAGGCCTCTTGTATCATTTGAAAAACACGTCAAACGGATTTCTGAACAGGATTGGGATGACCCAGTAAAAGTGGATCGGAAAGATGAAATCGGCAAATTGGGCCATACCATCGAAGAGATGCGCCAAAAGCTTGTGCAAAAGGATGAAACAGAAAGAACTCTATTGCAAAATATCTCTCATGATTTAAAAACGCCGGTCATGGTCATCAGAGGCTATACACAATCAATTAAAGACGGGATTTTTCCTAAAGGAGACCTTGAAAACACTGTAGATGTTATTGAATGCGAAGCCCTTAAGCTGGAGAAAAAAATAAAGGATTTATTATATTTAACGAAGCTGGATTATTTAGCGAAGCAAAAAGTGCAGCACGACATGTTCAGTATTGTGGAAGTGACAGAAGAAGTCATCGAACGATTGAAGTGGGCGCGGAAAGAACTATCGTGGGAAATTGATGTAGAAGAGGATATTTTGATGCCGGGCGATCCGGAGCAATGGAACAAACTCCTCGAAAACATTCTGGAAAATCAAATCCGCTATGCTGAGACAAAAATAGAAATCAGCATGAAACAAGATGATCGAAATATCGTGATCACCATTAAAAATGACGGTCCGCATATTGAAGATGAGATGCTCTCCAGCCTCTATGAGCCTTTTAATAAAGGGAAGAAAGGCGAATTTGGCATTGGTCTAAGCATCGTAAAACGAATTTTAACTCTTCATAAGGCATCTATCTCAATTGAAAATGACAAAACGGGTGTAACATACCGCATAGCAGTGCCAAAATAGACTGTAGATGTTTTGCAGTCTATTTTTTTATGTGAAAGAATAGCCGTTAAAATCTCTGTAATTTGTTTTGAGCGGCTGTTTGCATTGATGAACCCATTTTTTCTCTGACAAGGTCTGCTTCGGATATTTGACTTTCTCCACTTTGATTCCTCTGTTTCGCAAGCGGCTGATCATTTCGTCCAATTCTCTCATTCTAGATTCACCCTTTCGCTTGAGCTTTGACCATTCGGTCATCTCAATTTATAATATAAATAATACATGATAAAAAAACAAGTTACAATAAGGTTAATTTTATAACAGACGGTGTGACTATATGGTCATATCCTAGCAGGCCTCCGGGCTCCGAAAGGGTGGAACCATTGAAGGAAAAAGAAAAACTGATTATTGAAACAGCCTTAAAACTATTTGCCCAAAAAGGATACAACTCAACATCAGTTCAGGAAATCGCAAAAGAATGCAAAATATCTAAAGGCGCTTTTTATATTTATTTTCCTTCGAAAGAAGCGCTTCTTCTCTCTATGCTGAACTACTATTATGATAAAACGTTTACCCGAATTTTAAATATTAAAACGAAGGGCGACAGCCCCAGAACGGCTTACCGTAAACAGCTGACCGTCCTCTATGAAAACATTCTTGAACACAAAGATTTTATCAGCATGCAGTTGAAGGAGGGTTCTCTGCCTTACACAGAAGAAGTGGAGCAATGCGCAAAAAAAATCCGCCAGTCCTCACTTCAATTTCATATCGACAGCCTGCTGAACATCTATGGAAAAAAAGCGGAACCGTACACTGCTGAGCTTTGTTTTTTAATAGAGGGCATCAGCCAGATTTACCTGGAATGCATGATTTTGCTCGGGTACACTGTGAAGCCGTCTCAATTAGCTGATATCATTATGAATCGAATTGATGATATGGTAAAAGGCATGTCTGAACGAAACGATAAGCCTTTCATCACATTGGAAGAGGCGAGCTCTTTATTCGGGCCTCTTACGCACGGACGGCCTGACCCGCTGACTGAATCGATTGTGAAAAGCCTACGTGACAAAATTAACAGCTTAAACACAAACTCCTCTCTTGAATTATCGGAGAGCTTGGACATACTTGAAGCAGAAATGAAGAAAAAAACACCGAAGCTGGCGATCATAAAAGGAATGATTCATAATCTGACGGAGTCTGAAGCTCTCGCCAAAGATGCGGAGCAGCTTAAATATTTATTAAAACAGCAACATATTTAGAAGAACGGCTGCTTAAAAAGCAGCCGTTCTTTCTTTCTATTACGCCTTTGGTTTTACCATGTCTTCCGGCTTAACCATTTCATTAAATTGCTCCTCTGTCAGCAATTCAAGCTTCAAAGCTGCTTCTTTGAGTGTCAATCCCTCTTTATGGGCAAGCTTGGCGATTTTCGCCGCGTTTTCATAACCGATATGCGGGTTCAGCGCCGTAACAAGCATTAATGAATTTGACAGGTTTTCCTGAATGGTTTCTTTATTAGGCTCAATACCGACAGCACATTTATCATGGAATGAATTCATGCCGTCACTGAGCAGCTGCACAGATTGCAGGAAGTTGTAAATAATAACAGGCTTAAACACGTTCAGTTCAAAGTTCCCCTGACTCGCCGCAAAGCCGATTGTCGCATCGTTCCCCATGATTTGCGCTGCGATCATTGTTAACGCTTCGCTTTGTGTCGGGTTGACTTTACCAGGCATAATGGAGCTTCCCGGCTCATTTTCAGGAATGACGATCTCCCCGATGCCGCAGCGAGGTCCGCTTGCGAGCCATCTGACATCGTTCGCGATTTTCATTAAGTCAGCCGCAAGCGCTTTTAATGCGCCATGCGCATAAGTGATTTCGTCATGGCTTGTCAGCGCGTGGAATTTATTCGGTGAACTGCTGAACGTTTGGCCGGTCAGCTTAGTGATCTCTTCTGAGACAAGCTCTCCAAACTCTGGGTGGGCGTTGATACCCGTTCCGACAGCCGTTCCACCAATTGCAAGCGCACGCATTTTATCTGTCGCTTCCAAAATCATTTCCTTCGAACGGTCCAGCATGTGAACCCATCCGCTGATTTCCTGTCCGAGGGTCAGTGGCGTAGCATCCTGAAGATGTGTGCGTCCGATTTTGACAATATCATTGTATGCTTTTGCTTTTTCATCCAGTGTATTGCGAAGCTGATCAAGCGCTGGCACAAGCTGCTCGTAAACAGCCAAAACAGCGGCAACATGCATCGCAGTCGGGAATGTGTCGTTTGAGCTTTGGCTTCGGTTCACGTCATCATTTGGATGAATCGTTTGATCAGAGTTCTTCTCTTTTAATAAAGCAGTCGCACGGTTGGCTACCACTTCGTTCATGTTCATATTGCTTTGTGTGCCGCTTCCGGTCTGCCATACGACAAGCGGGAAGTTGTCATCGTACTTGCCTTTGAGCACATCATCACAAACCGCTGCAATCGCTTCTGCTTTTTCAGCATCCAGATTGCCGAGGCGTTTATTAGCTAGAGCTGTGCTTCGTTTTAATATTGCAAACGCCTTCACAACACGCATCGGCATTTTTTCAGAACCGATCTTAAAGTTCTCCTTGCTTCGCTGTGTTTGGGCGCCCCAAAATTTATCAGCAGGAACTTTTACTTCTCCCATGGTGTCTCGTTCAATTCTGTATTCCATTTATGTATCCCTCCATAACGGTTGCTTCAATAGATCATAATTCGCCAATGACACAAAAAATCCTTTTTATTTTTCGATCTTGGCAGATTTTAATTTTAATTCAAGATATACGCGGGAATCCTTTGAATATTTGTATTTTGGATTCGTCCTTCCGTACTCCTTTGATGTATAAGAGACATCATAATGCTTTTCAAATGATCTAATGAGCTGTTCAATTTCTTCTTGTTTTCCAGCTAGCCTTACCTGTGCCACTTCGTATCCTCCGCTTTCATAAAAAAACTTATTCCATGAAATACTCTAACACAGTATATCATTTTTTTAACAGGAAAAGATAACCTCTACTAAGGTTTTGGATAAGAGGTGACCTCATTGGAACAAACAGAGTTTAAGGAATATATACACGATAATTTAGCATTGGTGCTGCCAAAATTAAAAGAAAACGATGATCTGGTGAAAAACAAAAAAATGCTTGCGAACGGACTGGTTTTTTACTATCTCTATTTCAGTGAAATGACTGATGAGAATAAGGTGTCAGAAGCCATTAAAACTTTGATTAAAGATGAGGAGACCTTAACGCTTGACCAGGTCAAAAAACGCCTTGACCAGCTTGACGCAAGACCTGTTGAAACCGCAAAAAAAACGATTGAATCGATTCTCAACGGCAATTGTGCTGTGTTTATCAACGGATTGGATAAAGCCTATATTCTGACCACAGGAAAGAAAAAAACAAGAAGCCTGACAGAGCCGACAACTGAAAAAGTGGTTCGCGGCCCAAAAGTAGCGTTTGTAGAGGATCTCGATACAAATCTCGCTCTGATTAGACAAAGAACCTCTCATCCGAAATTGATCACTAAAAAAATCATGATCGGCGAAAACAAGCTGAAGCCTGCAGCCATTATGTACATTGAAGGTAAAGCAAAAAAGTCCGTCATAAAAGAAGTGAAGGCGCGGCTTAAAAATATCCAGCTGGAAGATATCCAGGACAGCGGAACGCTCGAGGAACTCATTGAAGATAATAAATATTCACCATTTCCGCAGATTCAAAATACGGAAAGACCTGACAAAGTATCTTCAGCCCTGTTTAACGGCCGTGTGGCAATTTTGGTCGACAGTTCACCATTTGTGCTGCTGGTGCCGGTTTCTCTCGGCATCCTGATGCAATCCCCGGATGACTACTATGAACGCTGGATTTCAGCATCTCTTATCCGGTCGCTGCGCTTTGCTTCTATCTTCATCACATTGTTTTTGTCATCGATTTATATTGCACTCGTTTCCTTCCATCAGGGGCTGCTGCCGACCGCACTCGCCGTCACGATTTCGGCGAACAGGGAAAACGTGCCGTTCCCTCCGATATTTGAAGCCCTGCTGATGGAAGTCACCATCGAGCTGCTAAGGGAAGCCGGACTGCGACTCCCCAATCCGCTCGGACAGACGATCGGCCTCGTTGGGGGCGTAGTAATCGGACAGGCTGCTGTAGAAGCGAATCTCGTCAGTTCGATTATGGTCATTGTTGTCAGTGTCATTGCCCTGGCATCCTTTACCGTTCCTCAATACGGAATGGGTCTGTCTTTCCGGGTGCTGCGTTTTATTTCGATGTTTTCCGCCGCTATTTTAGGGCTGTACGGCATTATTTTATTTATGCTTGTCGTTTATACGCACTTAACGAGACAAACGAGCTTTGGGTCTCCGTATTTTTCGCCAAACGGATTCTTTAGCCTGAAAAATACGGATGACTCCATTATCCGTCTCCCAATTAAAAACAAACCAAAAGAGGCGAATAATCCAAATGAGCCAAAAACAGACTCCACTGAAACTTAATACCTTTCAAGGTATTTCTATTGTTGCAAATACAATGCTTGGGGCCGGACTTTTAACATTGCCGCGAGCGCTGACCACTAAGGCTAATACGCCTGACGGCTGGATCACGCTGATATTAGAAGGTTTCATTTTTATTTTCTTCATTTATTTAAACACGCTCATTCAGAAAAAACATCAATACCCTTCACTCTTTGAATATTTGAAGGAAGGGCTTGGGAAATGGATCGGCAGCATCATCGGCCTTTTGATCTGCGGCTATTTCCTCGGCGTAGCCAGCTTCGAGACACGGGCAATGGCTGAAATGGTGAAGTTTTTCCTGCTGGAGAGAACCCCAATTCAAGTCATCATTTTAACGTTTATTTGCTGCGGTATTTATTTAATCGTCGGGGGTTTAAGTGATGTGTCGCGGCTGTTTCCCTTTTATTTAACGGTAACCATTATTATTTTGCTGGTTGTGTTTGGGATCAGTTTTAAAATTTTTGATATTAATAATTTGCGTCCTGTTTTAGGCGAAGGCCTTGGACCCATTGCAAACTCCCTTACCGTCGTTTCCATCTCTTTTTTAGGAATGGAAGTGATGCTGTTTCTTCCTGAACATATGAAGAAAAAGAAATACACGTTTAGATATGCGTCTCTAGGATTTCTGATTCCGATTATCTTATATATCCTTACGTATATTATCGTTGTCGGAGCTTTGACCGCTCCCGAGGTAAAAACGCTGATTTGGCCGACTATTTCTCTCTTTCAGTCCTTTGAGCTTAAAGGCATATTTATTGAACGGTTTGAATCGTTTTTACTGGTGGTCTGGATCATCCAGTTTTTCACCACATTTGTCATTTACGGATACTTTGCCGCTAACGGGCTAAAGAAGACATTCGGATTATCGACTAAAACAAGCATGGTGATTATCGGCATAACGGTCTTTTATTTTTCTCTCTGGCCGGATGACGCCAATCAAGTCATGGTGTATAGCGATTATCTTGGCTATATTTTTGTCTCCCTGTTTCTGCTTCCCTTCATTCTCTTTTTCATTGTAGCTCTCAAGAGGAGGATTACAGCAAAATGAAAATCCGGATTTTATGTATGTTTATATGCACCCTATTGCTGTCCGGATGCTGGGACAGTGAGAATATCGAGGAATTAAGCTTAGTGATCGGAGTAGGGCTAGACAAGCCTGACGATGAAAATTTAGAGCTGACACAGCAAATTCTCGTGCCGAAAAAAATCAGCGCCAAGGAGGGCTCTTCATCTGATCCGACACAGCTTTCTATCACAAAGGGTGAAACTGTCCATCAAATGATGAGAACCTCTGCATTAAAGCATAATCCTACGTTTTCACAGCATTTGCGTCTCATTCTGCTTTCCAAAAGCGTGATTGCGGATCAAATTGGAATGGACGCGATCATTAACCAGTTTGTCAGAGACAACGGAACAAGGAGGAGTTCCTACGTCTTTATCACCAACGGCCGAACTAAGGATATATTTAAAATGAATGATGAAGACGAGCCCGCATCCAACGTGATATATGATCTGACAGAGAATAATAAAGTGACGATCAGAATGATGGAGCCAGTTACACTGGGGGAGATCTCAGAACACTTAACCTCTGACGATTCATTCCTCATCCCTCATGTCGGTAAGGAAAACGGCAAGCTCGCGATAAACGGAGCCTCTATCATCAAAAATAAATTATGGCACCGGAATCTCACCCCGATTGAGGTTCAAAATATTAACTTATTTTCTGGCACTGTCGAGGGAGGCGTCATTGAGATGAAGCACGATGGCCATCTCTTTTCTTATGAAGTATATTCGAGCAATCGGAAGATCAAGACGGCCTATAAGGACGGAAAGTTCAAATTCACCGTCACCCGCACTATTGAAGGTCGTCTATCTGAGGACTGGAATCCAAGTGAAGATTCGTTTAAGGATTCATATATTAAAAGCATTGAAAAGACAGTCGAAAAACAAGTACACAAAACAGTAACGACATTTATTACAGAGAAGCTGCAGAAAGAGATCAAAGCGGATGTGACTGGATTGGGAAACCAAGTCAGAATTCATTATCCTCAAAAGTGGAAAAAGATCGCAAGAAAATGGGATGATGATTATTTCAGCAATGCGGAAATAGACTACCGGGTCAATGTGATTGTCAGAGACTTCGGAACGAAAGGCGCAAACAAATAGGAGCCGCCTATTTGACGAGATGATTTCGATGCGCATACACCGCCGCCTGCGTCCGGTCACTGACATCCAGCTTTGATAAAATATTCGTAATATGCGTTTTGACTGTTTTAATTGTAATAAACAGTTCCTCGCCTATTTCTTTGTTTGTTTTTCCTTCTGCGATTAGGCAGAGTATTTCGAGCTCCCGTTTCGTTAGCGATTCATGCGGGAGCGCGTTTTCACCTGAGTGGCGCAGCCTGGATAATACTTTTCCCGCCACTTTTGACTCCAGCTTCGGCTCTCCCTTGCTTGCGGCGCGGATGGCATCGGCGATTTCTGCCGCTTTTGAGGTTTTCAACAGATAGCTGAGCGCGCCAGCTTCAATAACCGGGTACACTTTGTCATCATCAATGAAGCTAGTGAGCACAATAATTTTCGGGTCGGAAAGCTCCCGGCAAATTTGCTTTGTAGCTTCGATGCCATCCATACCCTCCATGACCAGATCCATTAAAATGACATCAGGAAATAGTTCCGCAGCAAGCCGAACACCTTCGCTGCCGTCCGATGCTTCGCCGATGACTTCAATATCGGGCTGCGCCTCCAAAAAAGCCGCGAGCCCCATTCTGACCATTTCATGATCATCAATCAATAATACTCGAATCACGTTCGTTCTCTCCTTTTTCTTCCGGAAAAATCGGGACCTTCACTTCGATTTGGGTGCCTTTTCCTTCTACTGAAATCACTTCGGCGACCCCGCCGATTTCACTTGCACGTTCTTTCATAGAATTCAAGCCGTATGAGGAGGCTTTCACCTGGTCCATTTTAAAGCCTTTTCCATTATCAATCACCTTCAGACGGAGCTGGCTGTTCTTTATGCCCAGAATCACGGTTACTTTTGACGCTTTTGAATGTCTAAATACGTTTGAAAGGGCCTCCTGCACGATTCTGAACAAATGGTCTTCAACACCCTTGGATATCGCTGTGTCCTGTATATCCCACTCAATATCAATCGGCTGCTTTTTTCGGAACTCGTCCAAAAGCTCCGTAAGGCCCTCCTTCAGCCCTTTTCCTTCAAGGGTAACAGGCCGTAAATGGAGCAGCAGCGCCCTCATCTCATTTTGGGCTTCGCCTGCCATATGCTCGACCATCCTGATCCGCTTGACTGTTTTATCATCAGCATCCTTGACATGTTCCAGCACGGCTGATGTCATCATCGATATGGCAAAGAGCTGCTGGCTGACCGCATCATGAAGATCTCTAGCCAATCGCTGGCGTTCTTCTGAGATAACCGACTTCTTCATTTGCGCCTGCCATTCCGCACGTTCATTGGAAAGTTTCTGCAGGGATGCGACTTGAAGCTCCACGCGCTTCGCCATTTCGTTCAGCTGATCGGCGGCCAGGCCGATTTCATCATCACCGAGCGGCGGTATCCGATAAGCGAAATTGCCGTTTTCAAAGGTTAAAATGGATTCAATTAATGTATCAATCCTTGTCTTCAACCGGTTGCCGTACATATACCCTGAGGCGAAACCGACGGTCACGCTGATCAGAAGCAAAATCAGGATAAACGGAATTCCGAACCAGCTTGATGACAGCAAAACAAGCGGATCGAGCCGATAGTAAAACATCATAAAGGAAATCAGGCAAACAAAAAGGAGCAGGCTGATTCCCGTTGTCATGCGGATGGCGCGCCATTGGAGGCTGGCAAGCATTTTTTTTCTCATACGTACTTCACATCCACATCACCGATAAATAAGGAAACGGACACTTTGACACGGCGCTTTGACTCGCTGAAATCGGTTGACGCGGCATATACCTTCGTGCTTAATCCGCTTTTCTTCGAGCCGATCAGATTGATGTCACCTATAAAAACAGCTGAGCTGACAGCCACTTCAAGGTCCGATGGTACATAAATATCAACGTTTCCAATGACTCCGCTAATGACGATTGTACTTTCTCCCTCAGGAATCATCGCTTTAGATAAATCGATTTTGATATCACCGATAAAACCAGAGACATTTAAATCATTCAGGTCAAACGGCTGCTTCATCATTTGCAGCTCACCGATAAAAAAGCTGCGCATGTCGGGATGTTTTACATCTTTTGGCGGATCATGATGTTCTTTTTTATTGAGGTTGACCTGTTTCTCATTCGGTTCGAATATCGGCTTCCCTTTGACAAGCCTGTAGCCGGCGTAAATCAGAAATGCGGCAAACGCATAGCCGAATAAATTAAAGGTGATGCTGAAGAGGTTTTTCAAAAATAGAAACGCGGCAAAGATATACATGACGGAGCCAAGCCAATCACGGGAATATTTTTTAAGGAAATAGCCGGCAATCAGAAAAAAGAGCGGCCAAAACAGCAGATCGCCTATTCCGATAATTTGCAAAAACATACTGATGCCGAATAAAGCAATGATCAATCCGAGAAGCTGTTTTTTTGTCATTCCTGGTGTCCGCCTCCTTTCTTCTGCCTGGTGCTACCGTATCGCTAGATCCCCGCTGTCCGTTTTGATGTCGATTGGATGCCGGCCGCTTCCTTGCGTGCCTGTGATGTGATGCTGTTCTTTATGTGCTTTGTCAGCAAATGAATACGGCGAACTGACGTCACCGCTCGCTGATTTCGCTTTGACTGTAAAGCTGCCGTTTTTGGGAAGGCTTAGATTGGCATCACCGCTTGTCAGCGTGACAGATACGGGGCCGGTTATCTTTGTCAATACAGCATTAAAATCTCCTGAAGTCATTTTCACATCAAGAGAGCCTGATACATGAACCAGATTTGCGTCCCCTGAAGCTAAATCAATGCCGGCTGTTTTGGAGACGGTATTTGAAATGGAAACATCCCCCGATGATGCCTTCACTTTCAGGTCTTGAATGCGGACGTCCGTCACGCTCGTATTTCCGCTCGCAGATACTGCGTTCAGCCCGGAAAGCGCAAGATGGTCATTCCCGGCCACAGACACGTCACCGCTTGAGGTTCGTACTGCCAGATCACCTTTATAATCATACGGAAGCCTGACGATAAGAGTTGAACGGTTAAACCCATTCAAAAATTGAAATTCTTTTTCCTTTACGGTCAGCTCCAGTTTTCTTTTGTTTTCAGTAACAAATAACTTTCCTGAGTCTCCTGAAATGCCTGCCGATATGTCACTTCGTTCTTCCGCTATAATCCGGACATCCTTGCTATCCGACTCAATGACCATGCTGTCAATGTCCCGCGGCGATGCGCTGGCTGAATCGGCTTCTGTGCCATTTATGAAACTCAGGCCTGCAGCAAACACATCTTTTACGACGACGGCGAAAAAAACCAGAATACCGGCAGTGATCAACAGTTTGCCAAGCATTTTTTTCATTCGGTTTCATCCTTCTCATTCATTCTATTATAAAGGAAAAGCTTGCGAATTGATACGTGCGGAAGGGAAGGACTTGACCGCAAATCCTTCCCCGTTCCGCTTATTCATTTGCCGCTTGTGTCTGGTCTGATTTTTGCAGTGAAAGTGTCCGCATTTTTTCAATCTCCGCTTCCACATCGTCTGCGAATTCTTTACGTGTAAGTTCTGCGCCGGCTTCCGCTGACTTTGAATAATTCGCGCGGATTTCCATTTCTTCAATACGATTTTCAATACGCAAAAATTCACGATACGCGCTTTCACTGTCAATTTTGTCAAATGTCGTATTCATATGCTCTTTAGCTTTCGCCGCATTTGCCCGCGCAATCAGCGCCTGTTTTTTATCCTTTACGTCCTGAAGCTTTGTTTCAAGTGCAGCCAGCTGCTCTTTCAGATCAGCCAGCTGACTGTTTGCCTGTTCATAGGAAGCTTTATGCTCAGCCGCCTTCCCTTCTAAATACTTCATTTCAGTCAGCGCCTTTTTCGCCAGTTCTTCTTCACCTGCGTCAAATGCGAGCTGTGCCTGATTTTTCCGTTTGCCAGCCACTTCAGCGGCTTCTTCATATTTTTTCTTAAATTGATAGGCAATCGTGTGCTGTTTCACAATTGTTTGCTTTGCTTTTGCGATGTCGCTTTCCATATCGCGTACATATTGATTCAGCATCACTTTTGGATTCTCCATTTTATCAAGTCCTTCATGAACTGACGCAACAAACATGTCTCTGATTCTTTTTAATACCATACCTAATTCCTCCTAATATATTGATATTATTTTTTCTTCAAAAATTCTTCCCATTCGTCATCAAAGTGAGATTGGTAGGCAGCAGAAGCCGGTTCAGGATCAAAAGATGATACACCGCTATCAGCTGATCCGTTTTTCATCAGCTTCCAGCCGTAATAAACCATAGCGGCCGCCAATGCGATTCCGACGACAAACGGAAGTGAGCAGATGAGCATAATGGCCCCGATACCGCCCACGATGATTCCCGTAATGGTTTTTCCCGCGGCAAACCTTTTGATTCCTGCGTATGTCATCAAGCTCCCGATGGCGAGCGGGATGATAAAGCCGAAGCTTCCTCCTCCAAAAAAGACAGAGATCCCAAATACAATTAATAAGAATCCGCCTATTGTTTTCTTGTTGATCTTCATGCAGATCCTCCTTTCGTTTTCCTTGTCTTCATCTTATACAAGTTGGAAGATATGCAAAACGAATCAGAGATTGATTTTTATATAAGACCGGAGTCGTATCTCGCACCGGACCCATTGGCACAAAAAAACGCCATGCACGAGGCATGGCGTTTTAAAACCCTTTACAGATGAACACTTGCTTCCCTTTCTTTAATCAGGTCGGACCTTTCTGCTTTGGCCAGTTTTGTAAACAGCAAGATTCCGATACCCGCAATAATTTCGACAATCCCGCCGGCAGCAATCACTGTTCCTGAGCCGAAAGCATTAGCGGCATACCCGCAAATGACAGCTCCGGCAGGGATCGAAATATTTGAGATCATATGTATAACGGCGTAAACCTGCGGCTGATCCTCACTGTCCACAGACGTCTGGATAATTGTGTACTCAGGAACATTAACAGCACTGACTGCGGCGCCAAAGGTAAAAGCAGCGAAAAAGACGAGCGGCAAAAAGGTATTCATCCCGGTAATAAAGAAAGCAAATCCTTCAATAATGCCGGCAGTGACGAATAACAAGCCGTACCTGTTTACCTTGACTTTCGCCAGCACAAACCCTAATAAAAACGCGCCCGCGGCGGTGGTGGCCTTTAAAAGCGAGTATACGATCGGCTGGCCGTTTAAATCTTCCGCTACGTATACGGCAGAGAGCGCTTCCCATGGGGCAGCCGCGAAATTCATAAAGATACAGTAAATGGCGAGCGGATATAAAATCTGGTGTTTTCTGACGAGCCTAAAGCCGCGTTTCAGTCTTCCGATATATGTGCCTCTCTGTGTAACAACCGCAGACTCTGATTGAGATTCAACCGCAGTGTACTTAATAAAAAGAACGAGAAAACCTGACACCAAATAGAGCACGAGTGCGATAAGCATGGTATAAGAAGGACTGATAAATGTAAGAAAAGCGCCGCATAATGTGACAGCCCCAAGCCGGACAATTTGAGCGGAGGATTGCAGCACAGCGTTTGCTTTTTGAATGCCCTGTTCATTGACGATTTGAGGAATCAAAGCGATAGAGGCGGGATTGTAGGCAGCTCCAGTAGCTGAATGCACAATCATAAGCGTCATGACAAACCACAGCGGAGAGAAGCCCGCAAAATGACATAGAGGGATAATCAAAACAATCGCCGCCCTTGTCAGATCTGAAAAGTACATCCAAAATTTCAGCGTGGTCTGTTTCATAAAAGGCCCCGTCACAGGCGCCAGAACGGCTTCCGGCAAAAACGTGACAGCAATCAATAAAGCAGTGCCGATCGCACCTTTGCCGTCATAAATTAAAAACCATAATATTGAATTAAATGCGAACATATCGCCGGATATCTTGACTATTCTTGAGAAAAACAGATAATTGAAATTTCTCTTCCAGATGCTATCACTTTCAATCAATTTCACCATCCATCAGAGCCCCCCACTGCCTATTTTTTACATCTATTTATTACAATATCTCATTTTTCCATTTTTCAGTCAATAATTCATAAGGTTCATTTTTTGTCGTAAAATGGGAAATTGACAGAGTGAAAAACAAAAAAGCCAGCATGTATTTGAACACGCCGGCTTTCGTTTTCACTTTTTATGATTCACTGCTGTCTCGGTCCCGAAACACAATGGCACTTCTTTCATATTCTACATCGCCAATACCGCTTCTTGCATTCACAACCCGTGCGGCGGCAAAGAAATAATCGGACAGACGATTGAGATAACGCAGCACTGTTTCATGAATCTCCTCCGATTTCATCAGCGCCACCACTCTTCGTTCTGCCCTCCTTGTAATGGTGCGGGCGATATGGAGAAGCGAAGCACACTTTGATCCGCCTGGAAGAATAAATTTCTTCAGTTCCGGCGCTTCTGCTGTATAGGCATCAATGCGCGTTTCTAAAAAGGAAACAGATTCTTCCGTTAGTTTGTAGTCTTTTCTTTCTGTGACGATTGCCAGATCGCCTCCGCAGTCAAACAGCTCATGCTGGATGGTCAGCAGCTCGGCTGTCAGATCTTCAAAGCCGGGCTGCCCGGAAAGCTCTGCCAAAGTAAGCCCGATAAAGCTGTTAAGCTCGTCAATCGTGCCGTAGCTTTCGACGCGTAGGCTGTCCTTGTCCGTTCTGCCCCCGACTAAGCCCGTTTGTCCCTTATCGCCTGTTTTTGTGTATAGTTTCATACCCTGAATCTCCTTTACAGACTTATTCAAACAACTCAGCAGCCTCTTTTACACATTCAGCTGTCCCTTTCTTTATCAATTGGTTCAGCCGATGTTCTATGTTTTCGGATTGCTGAGTTTGAGTCGCGGCGATGAGAATATCACCTGTGCCTCCTCCGTCTCCCAGCACTTTCGTCCGTTCTGCTTCGGCAGCCATAAGAGCTTTGATGAAGAATTGATCTGCCGCATAGCCGTTTATCAAAATCCAAATCGAAAAGCCGGTCTGAACGCATATGAAAACGGATAACTCTCTGTCTTCATACGTTCGATACACGAAACGGTCAAGTCTTTCTGAAGAAGCCATCGCACACGTCTCCTGCAGTTGAAAACCGCTTTCTGAAAGACAGGCCGTAAGTCCTTCTATCGGATCTGGCTGATCTGGCAGCCGTTTATGGATCAGCGTCCTGCTCCACGAAAACCCTGCGCCGATAGGCGTCGAGGACAATGTTCGAAGCGGGATTTCCGTTTGCAGAAGAATGTTATCACGCCCCGCTTGGAGCAATGCTTCAAATGGGATAGACTGCCGCTTCGCGCTATCTTTTTCAGGCTGAATCACAATCATCGGTTTAGGTGAGCTTTGATGTACCAAGGCGGTGACATCTGTATCGTACACCGCCTTTATGCTTTGTTCTGTGACAGCATATTCCGGTTTTTGCTTAGGACCAGCGGCACCGTTTTTCATAAACATGAGCTCATCACAGTACAGGCTTGCGGTGTTCAGATCATGAAAAACGCTGACAGCTGCCAATCCGCTTTCTCTCGTCAGGCGTTTGATCAGATCAAGCAGGTCTTTTTGATAAGCCAGATCGAGAAAATTAGTCGGCTCGTCCAAAAATAAAATACGCGGCTGCTGCGCCAAAGCTTGTGCCAAATACACCCGCTGCTGTTCCCCTCCGCTTAGTTCACGAATCGGCTTTTGCGCAAAATCGGCCACTCCTGTTTGCTCCATTGCTTCCTGTACAATGGCTTCATCCTTTTCAGTCTGCTGTCTGAACAGCCCCGTTTGGAATGGATATCTGCCAAAGGCTACAGTTTCTTCGACGGTAAAGGTGAAGGCTTGATTCGTTTTTTGCGGCAGGACGGCCATGATTTGCGCCAGTTCCTTCGGTTTATAGTCCGCCAGCAGTTTTCCGGCCAGATAAACGCTACCTTCCTTGGCCGGCAGCGTACCTGTCAACAAGTGCAAAAGCGTGGTTTTTCCGCTTCCATTAGGGCCAAGAATTCCGAGAAATTCTCCCTTCTCCACTGTTAAGCTGACATTGTTGATTAGGCGGCTGTCGCCGTATCCTCCCGACAGCCCTTCTGCCTTCATCATAAGCTTCTCCTCCCGCGGTGCTGCCGAATTAAAATAAGAGCGAACACAGGCGCTCCCGCCAAGGACGTAATGATCCCGATCGGCAGTTCAATCGGCTCAATGATCGTTCTGGAAAGCAGGTCGGCTAAAACGAGAAATCCTGCCCCGAGCAAGGCGGACAGCGGCAGTAAATGCCGATGGTCCGTTCCCCACAAAAGCCTTGTGATATGCGGAATCACAAGGCCGACAAAGCCAATCGTGCCCGATACTGCCACAGCGCTTCCCGTCAAAAGAGATCCGGCTATTAGAATCATCATCTTCCTCTGCTGAACGCTGACTCCAAGAAGCTTTGCTTTATCTTCTCCATATGTCATCACGTTCAGTTCCCTTCCGTTTATAATCAATAAAATGGTTCCCAAAAGAAAAAACGGGAGAAACAAAATAACATAGCTCCAGCCCCTCATTGAGACGCTGCCAAGCAGCCAATGCACAATCGGAAGCAGGTTGTCTCCTGTCAAGGCGATGATAAGAGAAATAAATGCGCCCAAAAAAGAGTTGGTGATGACACCGGTCAAAATGAGGGTGGAAACAGACATCGAAGCATGAACGAGGCGGCTGAAAAAAAGGACCGCCGCCATCGTGGCAAGTGCCGCGGCTACACTCACAACCGGGAGTGTAAACCCTCCGATGACAGGAAGGTGCAGACCTAAGAACAGAGTCACAACAGCTCCGACTGAAGCACCGGATGACACACCTAGCGTATAGGGATCAGCAAGTGGATTTTTCAACAATCCTTGAAAAGCGGCCCCTGCAATAGAAAGAGCCGCCCCCACAAGGGCGGCCAGCACAACTCTCGGCAGTCTGATATTCATCATAATATTAGTGTACATCGGATCATCAGAACCAATAGAGCCGCCGAAGCCTTGATGCCAAAAGACACGAAAAACAGCGGGAATAGGAATATGCAGGCTGCCGCAAGAAATTCCTAAGATGATGCTCACGGCTAAAAATGAGAAACCAATGATATATGCGGCATAACGATTATTCCTTAAACGTATCCGGGTAAATGCTTTCCGCAAGTTCTTCGACCCCTTCGATCAGACGGGGACCGGAACGTGTCACAAGATCAGGGTCCACATCATATACACGATGATGTTTCACAGCATTGATTTCGCTCCAGCCATCGCGTTTTTCCACAGCTTTCGCTTTCACACCGTCCGTTGTAACAATTGCATCAGGATTGAGTTTTACGATCGCCTCATCTGTCATTTGCACCCATCCTGTCTGATCCGCAGCTGCGTTTTTAGCATGGATGACATTCAGCATTTCATTCATAAACGTATCTTTTCCGGTTGTATAAATGTCAGGATCAGGAGAAACCTCGATAAATACGCTTTTCTCCTCGTCTTTTGAAATGGTTTTCGCTTTTTCTTGAATATCCTTTAGATCTGATTTCATGCTTTTCACGAGCTGATCAGCTTTTTTCTCCGCCCCGGCAGCTTCTCCGATCATTTCGATTGATTTGTACACCTCGGAGAATGATTGTGCATCATTGACAGTCAGCACTGTAATGCCCGCGTCCTTCAGCTGTTTGATGGCATCCGCTGATGCTGACATGGAAGACTCATGGGCCAGAACGAGATCTGGTTTTAGAGAAATGACTTTTTCAACGTTTACATTCATATCTCCGACTTTCTCAACCTTTTTGACTTCCTTTGGATAGGTATCGTTTGTGGTGACACCGACCACTTTGTCACCAAGGCCGAGTGCGTATGTAATTTCTGTGTTGCTCGGCATTAATGAAACAATCTTTTTTGGCTCTTTTTTGATGGTTACATCTTGATTTGACGCATCATCAATGGTGACAGGAAACGCTTCTGTTTTTTGTTTTGCCTTTGAATCCTTCTGATCCGCAGGATTGCCGCAGCCTGCCAGCATAACAACAGCCAACAGGAGCGCAGTCCATATCCCGGCTCGTTTTTTCATAATTTTTTCCTCCTAAACGAACTAAAAAAGCATCTCTACGACGGTAAAGATGCTGTAAACAACACAAAAAAGCCTATTGTTTACACATCATCTGTCCTCGCAGAATTCGTGCTGATCAAACAGGCAGGTATCCTGGCTCTTGGCGCTTGGCCAATTACAGTGGCGGGACCGCACCGGCTTTTACCGGTTTCCCTTTTAAGCCGGCTGTTGTTCACGGACCGGCACCTATTTGACATTCGTATCCTTTTTTCGGAGTAATTATACTATATGACTGACAGGCTTGTATATGTGTCCTGAATGACTTTTCCCCATATTGTGTATGGGAGCAAAATCCTCGTAAACACTAAATTTGATCTTGTATACTTAATACCATCATCAATCAAAAGGAATGATTCTTATGGATTTACAGCTAAAAGACAAACTCGTCTTAATCACCGGCTCGACGTCCGGTATCGGGAAAGCCGCCGCAAAAAGCTTTCTGCAAGAGGGTGCGGCAGTCATTGTCAACGGACGCAAACAGGAGACTGTCGATCGCACCATTGAAGAGCTTTCTGGCTATGGAACAGTGCACGGTGCTGCTGCCGATTTGTCAAAAACAGATGAAGCAGCGGCTTTTATCGAGAAAGTAAATGAAATCGGTGATATTGATATCCTTGTCAACAACCTTGGTTTCTTCGAGGTAAAAGACTTTGCCGATGTGACAGATGAAGAGTGGAATCAATATTTCGAAGTGAACGTGATGAGCGCCGTTCGGACAAGCCGTCACTTCCTTCCAAAAATGCTTGCCAAAAACAGCGGCCGCATTTTAAATATTGCAAGTGAAGCAGGCGTCAAACCGCTGCCAACGATGATTCCATACTCAATGACAAAAACGGCGCTGATCAGCCTTTCAAGAGGAATGGCTGAAATGACAAAAGGCACAAATGTGACGGTTAACTCAGTGCTCCCGGGACCTACTTGGACAGAGGGCGTGGCATCCTATATGGAAGGTGCCGCACAAGCAGCCGGCCAGGATACAGATTCATTTATCAAAGACTATTTCAAGGTCAATGAGCCAACCTCACTTATTCAGCGATACGCGACAGCAGAAGAAGTCGCTAACACAATCGTATTCCTCGCGTCTGACGCCGCATCCGCCATTAACGGCACGGCACAGCGTGTGGAAGGCGGCATTATCCGTTCTCTGTAGTATAAAAAAACGCATCCGTGTTTCGGATGCGTTTTTTTTATACGTCTCCAGCAAATGGTACCGGCTGATATCCGCCTGTTTCCAGTTGTGCTGAAAACAACCCTCCAGCGTGAGGCTGCTCGTATCTCTCTTTTTCTGTCATTTGTTCTGTTGCCGTTGTAATGTAAAGGGTTTTTAAGTCTCTGCCGCCGAACGCGCAGCACGTGACATATTTAGCCGGCACGCTGATTGAATTGATTTCTTTTTTCTGAAACGGGTCAATGTGAACAACGCGGCTGCCGCCAAACAGCGCCACCCACAGCATGCCATTTTGGTCAATTGTCATGCCGTCCGGCAATCCGTCTGACTGATCAAAACGATAGACAGGTTCTGGATTCGAAACATCTCCGCTTTGAGGATCATAGCTGTAACGCACAATCTCCTGCGTCGGCGTGTCGATGTAATACATCAAATTCCGCTCGCGGTCCCAATCCAAACCGTTTGAGGTGGAGACTTGATCCTTGATTTTGACAAGACTGCCGTCTAGATTCAAACGGTACAGCGACGCCTGTTTTTGCTCGCCTTCCATGCTCGTTGTCCCCGCCCAAAGCCTTCCGTACGGGTCACATTTAGCATCATTAAATCTCAGGCTCTCATGCATGTCCTTCGGCTGTTTAATTTTTTCCAAGCTGTCATCCCGAAGATGATACAGGTAAAACCCGTCCTTCATCGTCATAATCAGTTCATCCTTTGAATATTTCGCAAGCGCCGTCACAAAGGATTTGAATTTGATTGATCGGTTGATTTTTTCTTCAGGGTCAAAGATATGGAGCTCGCTCCCCAGGATATCAACCCAATATAAGCGGCCGTTTTCTTCATCCCATAACGGGCCTTCTCCAATCACTGCCCGAGTGTCTGCTTCCAATACTGCATCCATGTGTTACACCTCTTTAGCTTCAGTCTATATATTGTTATTCCCGGCAAAGAGGTGTCCAAACCACTTGATGTTTATTGTTTTTTAAAAAGGATGGTAATGACCGTTCCAATGTTCATTCTGCTGTTCACATGGATCGTTCCGTTATGGAGATGGACAAGCTCCTTGGCAATCGCGAGCCCGAGACCCGTTCCGGCAGTTGAATCTTTTGTGTTCGTCCCTCTGTAGTAACGGTTAAACAAATGGGTAATCGTTTCTTCATCCATTCCTTTCCCATTGTCCTTCACCTTTAAAGATATATGATTTTTTGTTTGCTCCAGAATGACTTGAATCTCTGTTCCTTTGTCGTTGTGCTTCACGGCATTCCCAAGGAGGTTTTCTAATATGCGCCTGAACCACGCTTCATCAAGGGCAAATTCAATATGCTCTTCTTTGGATACAAACGAGATATCATAGCCTTCAGAAAACGGATTTTTCTTAAAGTCCTCAATGACATTTTTAAAAAACGGGATAAGGCTAGTGAGATTTCTCTCAATAGGAAGAGCATCATTTTTCAGCCGATACGTTAAATTTAAGTCTTCAATCAGCTTGGACATGTATTCAGATTTTTCTCTGACAACCTGCCCCATTTCTTTCACTTCTTCCGGCGACCAGTCATACTGCTTCGACTCGAGCATCATGCTGTAGCCGTAAATGCTGCTGAGCGGTGTTTTTAAGTCATGTGACAAACCGGCAATCCATTCTTCCCTTGTCGCCTGGATTTTTTCTCTGTTTCTTTTATCCCTTCTCAGCGTTTCAGTCAGCTGATCCATTGATTCAAATATCTCACCGAAGAAGCGGTACGGCTGTTTGATTTTTCCCTTTTTATTTTTGCTGACAGGACGGCCTTCCCGGTTTCTGGGCTCCTCAAGCTTCCCTTTTGACAGATTGACCAGCCATCTAATCGTGTGAAAAATCGGCAGCCCGAATCGGAACATATACCAAACGGTCATCCAAATGATATACATGAACAAAACGGCCATCACGAGAAACATCGCTTTTAATACAACCTTCAGGAATGATTTGTTAAACTCCTGATCGGTTACATAGACTGGGTTTGGCACCGTAGCGACCATCCATCTGTCTTTATTGAGGATCTTAACGGAAATTTCCCGCTTATAGTTCCAAGGCTTAGAGCTGTATTTAAGCAGCTCCAGCTGGTTCATCGTTTTTCTTTCGCTTTTTGTGCTGTTGATGCTGTCGAGAATCTTTCCATTGCTGTCTAACAGGTAAATGGCGCCTTTTTTCCGCTTAATATAGTCGACGGTACTGGACTTATAGTGCGCTAGCGAGTCTATCTTTTGTTCGCGCTTTTCAACGGAAGTCAGGAGCTGTTCACTTTTTGATTTCCAGCCGGACAATAGAAGATACGACTTATCTTCAATATTGATGGCCCAATAATTCAGTTTATAGTTATGAAGCTTTTTGGTTTTATAAATAGACAAAAGCTCTTTCTTGGTATAGGTGCCCGGCACGTCTTTTGGCACGCCGTAAGAATAATCAGTGTTTCCTTCCGAATCAATGATTTGCATCCAGCCGTGCTGTTTATCAACAGATTTCTTCAGGAAATTATCCACTTCCCATGTCCCGTCTTCGTTTACATCGAGATATGCCTCAAGTGTGTCGGTCGTTGCCTTCGTCAGCCCTGAATTGGATTCCGCATCGCTAAAACGAGCGTCTAAATAGAAAAACGACGCAACAAGCATAACCGTAAGCAGCAGGATCACAATCAGCATTTGGCCGAAAAAGTGAAACAAAAACTTCCATCTTAACCTCATGACCGCTTGCCTTCAGGATTTGGGATAAAACGATAGCCGAGACCTCGAACGGTTACAATATACTCCGGATTGCTCGGATCGCGCTCAATCTTCTCCCTAAGCTTGCGAATATGTACCATGACGGTGTTGTTGTCACCGTAGGAAGGATAGCCCCATACTTTTTCATATATTTGATCTTTGGAAAGCACCACGTTAGGGTGTTCACAAAAATACTGCAAAAGCTGCAGAAGCTGGGCTGAACAGGCAACGGCTTCCCCGCCTACGATCAACTCGGCATTTTGCGGAGAAAAAGTAAAGTAATCATATGTGTAGGTTTGATTTGAACTCGTTTCTTTCGATTGATATGTACGCTTGAGATGCGCTCTGATCCGCGCCGCTAATTCCAGCGGATTAAATGGTTTTGTGATATAGTCATCAGCTCCAACCGCAAAGCCCGATAATTTGTCCGCGTCGGATGATCTTGCCGTCAGGAAAAAAATCGGAGCGTCTGAATACTCTCTGATCAATGTGCAGGCTTCAAAACCGGACATTCCGCCCATCATGACATCCAGCACAATCAAGTCAACCTTATTGGCCTTCACAACGGGAATCGCTTCTTCTGCGCTTGCCGCATCCAGTATATTTCGATAACCTTCTTTTTCGAGAACGCGTTTGATCATGTCCACAATCGCTTTCTCATCGTCTACGATTAAAATTGACGCATTTTCCACTTTTATGTTCCTTTCTGTCACTGTTTTTTTTCATCTTATCATTATATCGTTTATTTATGGTACATTTTTGAATACATTGGAGCTTGGCAAATCAAAACAGCAAAAAAGGAGCAAACAAGCGCTCCCTTTTGATGTTTTTTCATATGAAAATATTATGAGTTCTCATCTACCATGTACAAAATAAACTCCCAAAATCCCGGGACATCCTGACATAAAAGCATATCAGCCTTTTCAAACATTTTGATCTTCAGCTCTTGCTCTAAATCTTCTCTTTCTTGATAGGACGTATTGCTGAGTTTTTTTCTGATCATCGGTGAAAAGCATGCAATCAGGTGCTCAATGTCATAAGTCTCGTCTTTTTGTTTCTTTTTTTGTTCAAACTGGCCGTTCACAGCTTACTTTTCCCCCTTTTTTTGCGCCGCTAGCTGCTTTCTAATATTCTCCAGCCCCTTTTTATGAATGTTGGAGATGTTTTGTCGGGACTCCCCTAATGAATCTGCAATCTCCTGCATCGTGGCACCGTGAAGATACACTTTTGTCAGCACACTTTTTTGTTTGTCAGTCAGATTCTGAATCGCTTGGTAGAGCTGATAATCCTGAACATGCTGGCTCAAATCATCCTGCCTGTCTAAAAATTCTTCAAATGCATCGCTTCCTGTTTCGGAAGGAAGCCGATCTCCTGCCTCCGGATGATCAACCGTCAGCGGATACCGTTTTTGATTTTTGCGAACCCGCTTATCAAAATCAATAGAAAAGATGCGAATCATTGAATTCATATACTTGACGATGCGGATTTCTTTATAAAACTGCTTAAATAGCTCGTCCAATGATTTTGCATCTTTTTCGTTAGGGCTTTCCATTACGTTTTTGAACAAACGGTAATGCTGAGGATTGCTCAAAAAATGCTTCACGATGGGATGCTTCATTATCTCCTTACATTTTGACCGTAAAAGACTTTGATAGTCCATCAAACCGCCTCCCTACTAAATTAAATGAAGGAAAGCAAAAAAAAGTAAACTACTACTTTCCGACTAGTGTCTTCCAAAATACTTTGCAGCAGTTTACGTTTTATCGGTTTTCCTTCACTTACATACATGACTGCAGAAAAAGAAGGGAGGTATTTTCCTATGGATCAGGTTTTTATAGAGGAAGTCGTAAAACAGATCGGCAATTTGGGGTTTCCCGCGCTGATTGCAATGTATCTGCTGACCCGATTCGAAAAGAAGTTTGATCAACTAATAGAACTAATGACAGAACTGAAAGATCATGCAAAAAAATAATTTTTCAATCGAAGTTGACTTTTCACTGGTTTTTTTCACTTAACAAAACAGAAGGGAAAACGAAAGGCCTTTCACCTTCTCTTTCTGCTATCACATTAAATTTAAGGAGGAAATATTTCATGAAAAAACAAAATGACATTCCGCAGCCAATTAGAGGAGACAAAGGAGCAACGGTAAAAATCCCGCGCAATATTGAAAGAGACCGGCAAAACCCTGATATGCTCGTTCCGCCTGAAACCGATCATGGCACCGTCAGCAATATGAAGTTTTCGTTCTCTGATACTCATAACCGATTAGAAAAAGGCGGATATGCCCGTGAAGTGACAGTACGTGAATTGCCGATTTCAGAAAACCTTGCATCCGTAAATATGCGGCTGAAGCCAGGTGCGATTCGCGAGCTTCACTGGCATAAAGAAGCTGAATGGGCTTATATGATTTACGGAAGTGCAAGAGTCACAATTGTAGATGAAAAAGGGCGCAGCTTTATTGACGATGTAGGTGAAGGAGACCTTTGGTACTTCCCGTCAGGCCTGCCGCACTCCATCCAAGCGCTGGATGAGGGAGCTGAGTTCCTGCTCGTGTTTGACGATGGATCATTCTCTGAAAACAGCACGTTCCAGCTGACAGATTGGCTTGCCCACACTCCAAAAGAAGTTATTGCTGCGAACTTCGGCGTGACAAAAGAAGAGATTGCCAATTTACCTGGCAAAGAAAAATATATATTTGAAAACCCACTTCCTGGCAGTTTAAAAGATGATATTGTGGAAGGGCCGAATGGCGAAGTGCCTTATCCATTTACTTACCGCCTTCTTGAACAAGAGCCGATCGAATCTGAGGGAGGAAAAGTATACATTGCAGATTCGACAAACTTCAAAGTGTCTAAAACCATCGCATCAGCGCTCGTAACAGTAGAACCCGGCGCCATGAGAGAACTGCACTGGCATCCGAATACCCACGAATGGCAATACTACATCTCCGGTAAAGCTAGAATGACCGTTTTTGCATCTGACGGCCATGCCAGAACGTTTAATTACCAAGCCGGTGATGTCGGGTATGTACCATTTGCAATGGGTCATTACGTTGAAAACATCGGGGATGAACCGCTTGTCTTTTTAGAAATCTTCAAAGACGACCATTATGCTGATGTATCTTTAAACCAATGGCTTGCCATGCTTCCTGAAACATTTGTTCAAGCGCACCTTGACTTGGGCAAAGACTTTACTGATGTGCTTTCAAAAGAAAAGCACCCAGTAGTGAAAAAGAAATGCAGTAAATAAAAGACTTGCGGCTTGCAGAGAGCACTCGTTCTCTGCAAGCCTTCATAAGGAGCTGAACCAGTGAAACATCAAAACCCTTCAAAACGCTTATTGCGGCTCTCCATAAAGTACTTGCTGGCCGCAGCAGCAGTGGTGTTGACCTATTTTGCTGTCATCTATATATTGTTTTCTTTAGCGGGAACGAGCTACCGCTCAGCAGCTCATGTCCTGCTTTTTGCCGTGATATTTCTTGTTCTCGGATTATGCTTTGAACCATTTGAAAGGCTGATGATACATAGCTTTACATTTTTCAAGACAGGAAAACGTCTATTCATTCTCCTTGCCGGCATCGTACAGCTGCTGTTTTTGTGGATGACTGCTCATACAACAGACCAATTGATCAGCGACATCTGGCTGTCCACCACAGAAGAAATGATTGTCGCAGCCGTTTTTTTGATTTTAGACAAATGCAACTCGGCTCTTCCCAGCTAAAAAAAGAACGCATTCCAATTGGATGCGTTCTTTTTATTCATAGCGAAGCGCGTCTACAGGCTGAAGCTTCGATGCCTTGATGGACGGAAGCAAGCCGAAGATAATACCGACTGCCATTGAAAAGATGAGTGCTCCGACAACAGCTGGAATGGAGACGATAAAAGGCATCGGAAAAATGACCGTCAGCAGCTTGGCGATGCCGAAGCCCGCCAGCACACCGAGTATTCCGCCAATGCTTGTCAGCACGACAGCCTCGGTTAAAAATTGAAATAAAATCACACGCCGCTTAGCACCGAGCGCTTTCTTAATTCCGATTTCCCTCGTGCGCTCCGTTACGGAAACGAGCATAATGTTCATGACGCCGATACCGCCCACCAAAAGTGAAATACTGGCGATTCCGCCAAGCAGCAATGCAAATGACTGATTAAAGGACTCCACTTCCTGCGCGATCTCCTGAAGATCCATTACACTGTACTCTGCTTTTTCCAGCTCAGCTTCTGACAGTCCCTGATTTAAAAGATCTGCAGCCATTACACCCGCTTCTTGGATATGCTCAGAAGAATCAGCCTGCACGGCAATCTGCGTTGGCGCGTCAAACCCTTCAATAAGCGGCCACACTTTTTTCGGCACGTACAAAACCGGGTTCGCATAGTCGCCTTCAAACATGCTTTCCTGTTGATTTTTTTCTTTAAAAACACCGACGACCTTAAACGGCACACCATTCATCTCAATGTTTTTATGCAGAGCTTCTCCGTCTGGAAACAGTTCATCTCTGACAGCTTCATTGATCATCACTAATTGGTGTGTGCTGTTTAAATCGTTTTCCGTCAGCTTTCTCCCTTCGGTTATTCGGATTGGAAACATGTCGAAGTAATCATCGTCCACTCCATACACTTGGGGATACGAAACGTTTGTTAAATGAAAAACGCTCGCGCCTTCTGACAAGTAATATAAGGATAATCCTTTGACCATCGGATCTGATTTGATTGCCTTTATAGTTTCTTCCGCTACAGGCGGCGCGGACGCATACGACATCTGAGGGCCGCCGCTCTCCTCTTCTCCGCCAGACGGCTGGTAGACAACGTTGATGGCGTTGTTTCCCATGCCGATCATACTTTGCTTTAATTGCTCACTTTGGCCCTTCAGCATTGAAACAATCGCGATGATTGCTGCTATGCCGATAATCACGCCGAGCATTGTCAGAATGGATCTTAATTTATGAGAGAAAATGGACTGAAAGGAGATTCGAATATGTTCAAGCATGGCTGATATCCCCTCTCTCATCTAATACCAGCTCTCCGTCTCTGATAAAAACGGTTCTGTCAGCTTTTTTGGCGACGTCCGGGTCGTGGGTTATCATAATAATGGTCTTGCCTTCCCGATGCAGTTCAGAAAACAGTGACAAAATTTGTTCACTTGATTTGGTATCAAGCGCCCCGGTCGGTTCATCAGCTAAAATAAACCTCGGCTGATTGACAAGGGCCCTCGCTATCGCCACCCGCTGCTTTTGGCCGCCGGACAGCTTAGGCGGTTTGTAAGAGACCCTGTCTTTTAATCCGACCTTTTCCAGCGCTTCATATGCCCGTTGCCTTCTCTCTTTTTTCTTCACTTTATTGTAGATCATCGGCAGCTCGACATTTTGCAGCGCGGTGAGACGCGGCAGCAAATGGAAAGTTTGAAACACAAACCCGATTGATTCATTGCGAATTTCGGCTAAAGCCCCGTCTTTCCCTTTCAATATATCGATCTGGTCAAGCGTATAGGTTCCTGAGGTTGGCCTGTCCAAACAGCCGATAATATTCATTAACGTTGACTTTCCAGAACCGGAAGGCCCCATAATAGCTAAAAACTCCCCCGCCTGAACGGTCAGATTGATATGTTTCAAGATTGGAACTTCTTCTTTTCCCAGCTTGTATGACTTCGAAATATTATTCAGTGTCAGCATTGACTGTAACCTGCTTTCCTTCCTTGACCGCGGGATCAGGATAGATCACATAATCTTCCGGCGTCAGGCCGCTCTTAATTTCCACCATGTCATTTTCATCAGTCCCTCCGATTTCAACAGGCTGCTTAACCGCTTTCTGATTCTCATCAGCTTTCCATACGTACGGTTCGCCGTCATCCTGAATGACCATGTCGGACGGCAGCTTGATCGTATCCGCATCAGCATTATCACTCATCACTTCGATGTTGACATGATAGCCGACTTCAAGACCTTTATGGCTGTCTAATAAAATGGTGAAAGGATAGTTAGAGGACTGGGGGTTCATTTCTTCCTCAGCAAAGCTTTCTGATTCTTCACCCTCGCCTGCTCCCGCTGGAAGCTTGCCGATCGAGGTGACCTTTCCTTTCCACTCGCCCTCACCGCCTGTTTTCAGCGTGACCCTGACTTTGCTGCCTTTTTTGATCGTGTCCATTAACAGCTCATTGATTTGGCTTTTGACCAGATATTTGCCCGTCGAAACAATCTGGATATACGGGCCCGTTGCCTGGTCACCTGTTGCACCGTCAGCGATATCCTGATTGACGCTTTGAACGATTCCGTCATGCTTGCTTGTAATGACATTGGAACCTTTGTTTTTCGTCAGGCCAGCCAGTTCTTTTTGATGCTGCTTCAGTTCAAGCTGGCTTGTTTTCAAATCGAAATTGGACTGATCAAGTTCATCTTGAAGCTGGGTTTTCTCTTCTTTTCCTGCCGTTTTCAGCTTCTTTTCCGTTTCCGTTATTGATTTTTGCAAACGGTTGATTTGCAGATTTGTCATTTCAATTTGCAAATTGGCTTGCTCCACTTCATCAGAATGATCCTCGCCCTCATACTCAAAAAGCTTATCGCCCTTTTTAACCTGATCGCCTTCTTTGACGTATGTTTTTTTAATGCTGCCTTTTTCTGAATCTATGTATACTTTCTGCTGTTTCTCAGGTTCAACCTTTCCAGAAAACGTTTGGCCTGATTCTGAATCTCCTCCCATGTATACCGCGACCGATTCAGCATAGGGCTCCGATGATACGGCAACTTGGTTCATGTGGGTAAAAAAGTAAAAACCGCCAGCGCCGATCCCAGCCAATACAAGCACACCGGCACATATCGCACCGCCAATAAGCCATTTTTTCTTCTTGGACACAACGATCTCCTCTTTCTGTAAACTATGTAATATTTTCGAAACATTCTAACCAATATTATCTATTAATTCAAAAAGACTTGCAATCCTTTTATTGAAATGACGGAATCAAATAGAAAAATTGTATTTTCAAAGCCGAATAAAAAAAATCCCGGCTTCAAACCGGGATTTTTTCATACAGTAACTAGCTCTTTTTCATTTTTAATCAAGTCATATGTCAAGCATACAGGTTTATTTGTGCGGGGATCAGTCACGATTTCGGCATCAATCTGAAATACCTGCTTCAAAATGTCCGGTGTCATGACCTCCAGTGCAGTTCCTTCCTTGATGACCGTGCCTTTTTTGAGCGCGATCATATAATGAGAAAAACGAGCTGCATGGTTAAGATCATGAATGACCATTAAAATCGTCCGCCCTTGCTCTTTGTTGAGTCTGTCAAGCAGCTGCAGAATTTCAAGCTGATGTGCAAGATCAAGATACGTTGTAGGTTCATCCAGCAGAAGCAGTTCCGTCCCTTGCGCAAGCGCCATGGCAATCCACACGCGTTGACGCTGTCCGCCTGACAATGCCTCAATCGGCCGTTCAGCATATTCAGCCATGCCTGTTTCTTCAAGCGCCCATTTGATAATCCGGCGGTCTTCGTCATTTAATCTGCCGAATCCTGATTGATGCGGAAACCTGCCGTACGACACCAATTCGTGCACTGTTAGGCCGCTCGGCGCTTCAGGTGTCTGTGGAAGAATCGCCATATCTTTTGCAATGTCCTTTGTAGACATTTTATGAATCGCTTTGCCATTTAAATAGACGGCACCTGCATGTGAACGCATAATTCTGGACATTGTTTTTAAAATCGTTGATTTCCCGCAGCCGTTCGGGCCAATTAAGGTGGTAATTTTCCTTTTAGGAATCGATATATTTAAATCCTCTACAATCACCCTGTCGCCATAACCGATTCCAAGCTGTTCCGTTGATAATGAATTCATATTCGGCCCCCTCCTCTAATTCGCTTTCATCAATAAATAAATAAAGTAAGGCGCACCTAGCACGGAAATGACAAGTCCGACCGGAATTTCTGATGGTGCCAATACATTTCTCGCCAGCGTATCAGCAAGCAAAAACAGGAATGAGCCGATGAAGGCGGAGACCGGTATCAGCGTCTGGTGACGTGGACCGGTCAGCCTTCTAGCCACATGCGGCGCGATCAATCCGAGAAACGCAATGCCCCCCGCAGCTGCCACGCATGAAGCGGCAAGAGTGACCGCTGCCAGAAGAAGAATCCGTCTTTCCCTTTCAACAGCGGTGCCCAGCCCGGTCGCCAATTGGTCTCCGAGCTGCATAATGTTCAAATAGCGCGCCTTATATAAAGTAAACAGAAGCAAGATCACAATCCAAGGGAGAATCGCCCAGATCATATTCCAGTTCGCCCCCCATATTGAGCCGGATATCCAAACCGCGGCTTGCATAAAATCATGAGGGTCCATCTTGAGCTGAAAAATCAGCAACAGGGCGTTGAACCCGGCATTCACCCCTATGCCGACTAAAATCAGCCGAATCGGTGTCACGCCTTTTTTCCATGCCAGAATATAAATGAGAAACGCAGCGAGGATCGCTCCTGCCAAAGCACTGAACGGCAGCATAAATGTTCCGAAAAAGCTGATATCTGAAGCTGACCCTTGAAAAAAGTATATAAAAAGCACTACAGCAAGTGAACCGCCGGCGTTAATTCCGAGAATACCAGGCTCGGCAAGTTCATTTTGAGACACGCTTTGCAAAATGGCTCCAGCTACGGAGATCCCTGCTCCAACAAGCAAAGAAAGGATGATCCGAGGCAGCCTGAACTCAAATAAGACAAGTTCATCACGCGCCGTTCCTTGGCCGAAAAAGACCTGAAGCGTTTTAAGCGGTGCAATTTTGATAACGCCCAAATTGAGACTGATAAAAAAGACCACCACGATAAGCAAAAAGGTCACAGCCATTACAACGAGCGGTTTGTTTGTTTTTGTTTTCATTACAGCCCTCTCCTTTCACGACGTGCCAAATAAAAGAAAAAGGGAACGCCGATAAGAGAAGTCAGCGCGCCGACAGGCGTTTCAAAGGGCGCATTTACGAGTCTGGCCGCTACGTCAGCAAAAACAAGCAAAACAGCACCGAGCACCGCCGAGCAAGGAATGATCCACCGATAATCCACACCGACCAAAAAACGGGTAATATGCGGAATGATCAGCCCGATAAATGCAATGGTGCCGGCAATGGAAACCGCAGCTCCGGTCAGAATTACTACAATAAGCATGCCAACCAGTTTCACCGCTGATGTATATTGTCCAAGCCCTTTTGCCAGATCGTCACCGAGACTTAACACTGTCACAGACCGGGCGATGAAAAACGCGAGCGTTAAACCGACAGCCCCTGCAATAAGCAAAAGCTGGACCCCCGACCATTTCACACCCGCTACCCCGCCTGCATACCAAAAGCTGATATCCTGAGCGACATCAAAGCGGATTGCAATGGCAGTTGAAATGCCGGTAAAGAAATAAGTAACTGCCGTACCCGCCAGAGCAAGCTTTACAGGCGTAAGTCCGCCCCTTGAAAACATGCCGATGCCCATTACCGTCGATGCCCCCAGCCCCGCTCCCGCAAAGGACCATAGCACAAGCCCCATTGCAGAAAGCCCGGGAAAAAAGGCAAACGCAATCGAAACCGCAAACGCAGAGCCTGAAGTCACACCCATAATCGAAGGCTCTGCCAAAGGGTTTCTCGTCATCCCCTGCATGATTGCTCCCGACACTGCCAACAATGCGCCTACAAGCGCGGCAGCCGCCGTTCTCGGCAGCCGAAGATCATGTATAATTTGGTGAGATGTCTTTGTCGGCTGATAATGAAAAATGGCGTCCCATACAGTGCGCAAATGAATATCCGCTGCACCGAGAGATATGGATAAAAATGCGCCAAGGCAAAGCAGGCATAGACCTGCAATAAGGACGATGACCGCGCCATATGTCCTTGACGTCCATTGGATTTCTTCTGATGCAGTCTGTATATTTTTATGTTGACTCAACTGCCGTACTTCCTTTCTGTTACTGATAATGATTATCAATTGCTGTTTCAGTATATCACTTTTTTCAGCTGATTTAATAGAGTGTTTTGAACAAAAATGAAAATGCATTTGCAAAAATATCGTGTCAACCGGCACTTGCAGTGGTATAATCACAGATGATAATGATTCTCTTTTTCATTTATTTTTTTAGAAAGAAGGTATGAGATATGACCCATATATACAAGAAACTCGGAGCCGCGTTTTTTGCCCTGTTATTGATTGCAGCGCTGGCAGCCTGCGGGAATAACTCAGAAAGCAAAGGTTCTGCCTCTGATTCAAAAGGCGCAGAAACCTTTACATACAAGGCTGAAAACGGAAATGTAAAAATCCCGAAGCATCCTAAACGGGTGGTTGTCATGGCAGACGGCTATTACGGCTACTTCAAAACACTCGGCATCAACGTTGTCGGTGCGCCTGAGAATGTATTTAAAAACCCTTACTACAAAGGAAAAACTGACGGCGTCGAAAACATCGGAGACGGCACTTCGGTTGAAAAGGTCATTGATTTGAACCCTGACCTGATTATCGTCTGGACAACACAGGGCGCAGATATTAAAAAGCTTGAAAAAATTGCGCCGACTGTCGCAGTAAAATACGATAAGCTCAACAACATCGAACAGCTGAAAGAATTTGCAAAAATGACGGGAACTGAAGATAAAGCTGAAAAATGGCTGGCCGAGTGGGATAAAAAAGTTGCAACCGCTAAAACAAAAATCAAAAAAGCGGTCGGTGACAAAACCATTTCCATTATGCAAACGAACGGAAAAGACATTTACGTATTCGGTAAAGACTTTGGAAGAGGCGGAAGCATCATTTACAAAGACCTCGGCCTGCAGGCTACAAAGCTGACAAAAGAAAAAGCCATTGACCAGGGGCCAGGTTATACAAGTATTTCATTAGAGAAGCTCCCTGACTTCGCCGGGGATTACATTTTCGCGGGGCCATGGCAATCAGGCGGTGATGATGGCGGCGTTTTTGAAAGCTCCATTTGGAAGAACCTGAATGCCGTTAAAAATGGCCATGTCTACAAGATGGATCCGATCGGTTTCTATTTCTCTGACCCGATTTCATTAGAAGGACAACTGAAGTTTATTACCGAAAGCTTGACTAAATAAACAAAAGAGCCGCCTGCCCGCGGCTCTTTTGCTGATTTATAAGGAACGGCTCGATTTGAATCATATCGGATATTTTCTTTGAGCCATTCATATTAAGCTGCATCCTCATCACGATCAGTTTTTTTATGCTGGAGAGACTGAAAAACGTTTTTTGCATATTTAACGAACGGATTCGTAACAGGAGAAATTGTGATTTTATAAAAAAGACACCTGAGCAAATCAGGTGTCTTTTCATTATGCATGTTTTTCTTTCTGGAACTTTTTACTCACAAATGGATAAACGATTAAGCCGACAAAGAATAAACCGATGCCGAGGATAAATGTCGTTAAATCTGCTGTGCCTGTTACGATAACAAACACGGAGTATGCACACGCCAGTATTGCGATCAATCCGTCTCTTACACGGGAGCCTTTCAGCTGGTCATACGTTTCACCTTTGATGACTACCTTCAAGCTGTAGATTGCAGATACAAGATACGGAATTAAATATGCAAGTGTAGCCGCTGTCGTTAAAAATGTAAATGCGTCACTTATTGTCCGGGAAATAACCGAGAAAATGAAGACCTGTGACATGACGTTTGTAATAATGAGTGCAATAACCGGACTTCCCTTTTTATTCGTTTTTGCAAAAAATGCCGGGAAATCTCCTGCTTTAGCTGCTTGGTATGGCACCTCAGAGCCAAGCAAAATCCAGCCGAGCATCGTTCCGAATAAACAAAGGATAGCCAAAAGCGCCATAATCACGCTTCCCGCGTTTCCAACAATCGCATAGAGTACATCAACAAATGGTTTTTCAGAGCCGACAAGCTTATCATGCGGCAGAACACCCATCGTAATTAAAGTCACAATAATATATATGCTCAAGGCAATCAGCAAGCCGGTAATTGTCGCACGTTTCACATCACGCTGAGAGCGCGCACGGCCGGACAGGATCACCGCGGATTCAATTCCGACAAACGCCCACAGTGTAGAAATCGCGGCGTTATGAACCTGGCCACCAATTCCAATGCTTGTGCCGTTTTCTCCTTGAACCGGGAAATAAAAATGACCGAATAATGCCGTTTGAAACACAAACAAACCGGCAACGATAAAGAAGACAAAACCTAATACTTTAGAAAGCGTTGTGACAAAGTTTAGTTTACTTGCGCCGTTAATGCTGGCAACAAGAATCGCGTGCGTTCCCCATAACAAGATCGTACATACGGCAAACGTCAGTAATTGGCCGAGTGTCACCTCTTGCCCGCCGATCGAAAACATCTCACGTTTATCAACCAAGATCGGGAAGAACGAAGTCAAGTAACCGGCGAGACTTGTGATGATCGCCACGTTACTGATCCAGCTCGCCACCCAGTAGCCCCACACCATTGTGAAACCGGCAGCGTTGCCTTTTTTCGGGTCAGAAAACAGCGCTCTTGCATAACTTTGCGGTCCCGCTGTCAGTTCAGGCTTGCGAATGGACAAGTGTCCGAACACAAGTGCAATCATCAGCACGCCGGCACCTGTCAAAAGCCAGGCGGACGTAGCTCCAAACGGACTCGCAATTGAAGCAAGCGAGCTCGGCAAGGAGAAAATTCCTGATCCAACCATATTTCCAACGACAAACGCCGTTAATAACCAAAAACCCCATTTTTTTGTCTGTTCCATTCCAGTACCTCCATGATTCTTTGTACGGACCAGACCCCGAGATCATATAAACGCAAAAAAAGCCTGAACAAAAGTCCATGCTTAAAGAAACACACACCCTTGATCTCCGGATAGCCCTCCGCGAAAAAGCACGCGGCAGTCCTGCACTTATTCAGATACAGTCCCAGCATAGAGAAGGATCGGCTTTCTCCACACTTCGGCGCTGATGCCTTTTACACATGTTTAACAGCTCCTGTCAGCCTGGCATGTGTGACTTATCATCCGCGCAACCTCTACCTCACTGAGAAAGAGTGAGGATTTAATTATTCAGTTACTCCCAGAAGGTTATCAAAGAAAGGATGATCTGTCAAAGGGAACAGATGGAAAATACGGATAGAGCCAAGCTCTATCCGCATGTGGTTATCGATTATTTTTCTTTTTTTGCACAGCTTCTTGAAGCGGATCATCTTTTAGAGCTGAACCAGCATCTTCAAGAGCTCCTTGGATTACGTTTTTTTCTTTTTCGGAACGTTTTCCTTTATCTTTATTAAAGAAACCCATTCGTATCACCTCTTTTAAAAAATAGGTACATGTTTAAGATGCCTCTTTTATGAAAAATTATGCGGGATATTTTTTATCGTCCAAAGTCCTGTTGATCAAACATACATTCTCTTGATATATTTGTAATTCAGAGATTTTTTGCAAAAGATAAAAGGAGAAGCGGCAAATGACAGGAAAAACACACATCATGGGAGGCATCGCTTCTTGTACGGCAGCGGCTTATTATTATGGATTTGATCCAGTGCTTATGGCTGCGTCAGGCGCGGTTGGAGCATTAATACCCGATATCTGCCACACACAAAGCAAAATCGGGAGAAAATTTCCTATTTTATCGAAAGTGGTCAGCTCCGTTTTTGGCCATCGTACATTTACACACAGCTTGCTGTTTATGCTCATCATGTTTTTTATCACTTCTACATACATTCCAGATAAAAACATATCAGCCGGCCTGATGATCGGCATGGCGAGCCACTTGATTCTTGACGCTTGGACGGTGAACGGAATCAAATTATTATTCCCTTCCACGATCCGCGTTCGGCTTCCATTATATATGAAGACAGGCAGTTTTTCTGAGCAGCTCGTGCTAGCCGGCCTGACCCTTGCTTCATGTTACTACTTTTATATGCTGTTTCATGGCCGCATGTTTTAAACATGAGTGCTGAGACTTGTCTGAACCGGCTGTTTTTAGTAGGTTTTACTTAAGAAGCATTTCATGCAGATGATCAAGAAAACGTGAGGAGTCATATTGATGAAAGGAACCTTTTTTCACAATCAGCGGTTTTTATGTTTTTCGATCTTATTTATGTGGATCAAAACGTATGTGATATATAAACTCGGCTTTGATTTGCAAATCGATACTCTGTTGGAGGAGCTAATGCTGCTGGTCAACCCGCTCAGCTTTATTCTTCCTTTATTCGGGATCGGCCTGCTTCTGAAAGGAAACAAGCAGCGGGCTTTTTTGCTGATTGCCAATTTGGTTCTGACTGTTATCTTGATCTCTAATACGATTTTTTACGGCTTTTATATCGATTTTATTACCATTCCGGTTTTATTTCAGGCCAGCAACATGAGCGATATGGGCAGCAGTGTAAAAGAATTGTTCCATCCTCTGTTTATCGCCCTGTTTGTGGATTTGGTTTTTCTGCTGCTGTTCGCCAGAAAAACTAAACACCCACAGACAAAAGCCGCTCCCCGCACGGTCAAACGGTACTATGCAGCTTCCTGCGGCATGCTTTTATGCACACTGGCACTTGCAGAAGTACAGCAGCCGAAGCTTTTGGCACATTCTTTTGACCGGGAAATGCTAGTCAAAAGCATCGGTCTGTTTCAGTTCCATATTTACGATACAATTTCTCAGACTGTTAATATCAGCGCGAAAGCTTTTGCCGATGAAGACAGTATAACTGCCATTAAAAACTACACAGAGGCTGATTACAGCAAGCCTGATCAAAGCAAATTCGGTCTTGCAAAGGGGCGCAATGTCATCTTTGTAACACTTGAATCGACCCAAAGCTTTGTTCTGAATGAAAAAGTAAATGGAAAAGAAATTACCCCATTTATGAATGATCTCATTAAAAAAAGCTATTCCTTTGATCATTTCTATCAGCAAACAGAACAAGGCAAAACATCAGATTCAGAATTTATCGTCGCTAACTCACTGTATCCTTCCCTTAGCGGCGCCGTCTTTTTCACGAAAAGCGACCATCAATTTCATACGATGTATAAATCGCTGAAGCAGCACGATTATTATTCAGCCGTCTTTCATGCTAACCATAAAACATTTTGGAACAGAGATGTCATGTACGATACATTTGGCATTGACCGCTTTTTTGATGTTGATGATTTTCATGTCACTCCCGGGACATCGACAAGCTGGGGCTTAAAAGACAAAGAATTTTTAGAGCAGTCCGCCGAAAAGCTGAAAAGCCTGCCGCAGCCGTTCTACAGCAGTTTTATCACGTTAACGAATCATTTTCCGTTTGAGATTGATGAAAGGGATCAGCTGATAGATGAATTCGATTCAAGCAGTGATCTGTTAAACCGCTATGTGACCACGGTTCGCTATGAGGATGAGGCATTGAAGCATTTTATCAAAAAACTGAAAGACGAAGGCTTATACGAAAATTCGATGATCGTATTTATGGGAGATCATTACGGCATTTCTGAAGCCCATAACGAGGCAATGGCTGAGTTTTTAGGGAAAGATGAAATCACACCGTATGACAACGTTCAGCTCCAGCGGGTGCCGTTTATCATACATATCCCGGGAATCACCGATCAACAGCCGGAAACCATCCCTGATGCCGGGGGACAGGTTGACGTCAGGCCGACGCTGATGCATTTGCTCGGCGTTGAGACAAAAGGCGATATCCAATTCGGCAATGATTTGCTGTCGGGCGACCGCACCCCATTCGCCGTTCTGCGAAACGGCAGCTTTATTACGAACGATTATATATACACAAAGAACACGTGCTATAGCCAAAAAACAGGTGAAGTGCTGGAAGATCAGGATGCGTGCCTCCCTTACAAGGAGAAAGCAAACGAAGAACTTTCTCTCTCTGATAAAATTTTAAATGGTGACCTGCTCAGGTTTTCCGAATGAAAAAATCCCTCTATCAAGAGGGATTTTTTACGTTTCCAACATCACCTTGCCAGTCAGCTTCGTTTCATAGCCGTTTAAATGAGACAAATTCGCCTTGTATTCCTCAGAATTCAAAATCTCCTTCACGGCTTTCAGCAGCTGCTCATGTTTTTTCAAAACAACGATATCATATTGTTCGTCGATGAGCGGGATAAAATCAACACTGCCCATATGTGCCGCGTGCTGCGCCCCGATTCCCGCGTCAGCCTGTCCGCTTGAAACTTGTGAAGCGGCAGCGTAATGATCGGTCACGATATCGCCGTATCCCTTTACATCAGCCGGATTCACACCAAGCAAGCCAAGCTGTTCATCAAGGAGCACCCTTGCGCCAGAACCCTTTTCCCTGTTGATGATCCGGATATCGGCTCTTTTCAAGTCTTTCCAGCCTTGAATGTTTTTCGGATTCCCTTTTTTCACATACAGTCCTGCTTTGCGGAGAACGACATTGATGAGACAAAACGGTTCACCTGTCAAAATCCGTTTTACATAAGGAGCGTTATACTGGCCCGTTTCAGCATCGTACAAATGGAGGCTGACAATGTCACACTTGCCTTGATACATATCAATCAGGCTGTTTAAGCTTCCTTTGTATTTACGGAGCGGCGTCTCCTGAATGGCATTCTCCAAATGCTTGCTGAGAAGATCCATCGAAATGTCCTGTCCGCTGATCATGACATTCGGTCTGCCGTCCGGCTCAGCCTCCTGCACCTGTTTCGGCGCTTCTGTTGCAGCGATGGGCTGAGACATTCTCATATTCGTTTTATATTGCTTTAAATCTTCTTCATCCACACGCATCTGCCTTCCGACACGATAAGCAGGCAGCACGCCTTTTTTAATCAAATCATAAACGGTCAGCTTTGATACCTTCAGCAGACCTGCAACTTCTTCTATCGTATAGGAAGAGGTTTCATTCATCATCATCACTCTCCTATTTTATTATACCTTTTCGCCGAATGTAAAAAAACCCACATAAACCAAACATAATCAGTTATAATTAGTTATATCTAATGATAAGGGGTGCAATCATGTTTAAGAAGTATTCTATTTTCATCGCAGCCTTAACTGCTTTTCTCCTTGCAGCAGGCTGTTCTTCAAACCAGTCTTCAACGGACAGCGAGAAAAAAGTAACGTTAACCATCTCAGCTGCCGCCAGCGCGCAGGATGCACTTGAGGAAATCCAAAAAAATTATGAAAAAGAGCATCAAAATATTACCATCCAAGATAACTATGGCTCATCCGGCGCCTTGCAAAAACAGATTTCTCAAGGAGCAGGAGCAGATCTGTTCTTCTCAGCTGCTGAGGATAAATTTAAAAAGCTGGTGGATGATGGAGATATCGCAAAAAAAGACAGCACTGATTTAGTCGGTAATGAAATTGTGCTGGTCGTACCGAAAAACGGAGATTCACCTGTGACAGGCTTCAGCAATCTGGCTGAATCAGAAAAAATCGCCCTTGGCACTCCGGAATCCGTACCGGCAGGAGCTTATGGGAAAGAATCACTGACAAAGCTGTCTTTATGGGACAAAGTGAAGGATAAAATTGTGTATGGAAAAGACGTTCGCCAAGTTCTTTCTTATGTTGAAACCGGCAATGTAGACGCAGGTATTGTTTATAAAACAGATGCCCTGGTCTCGAAAAAGGTCAACATTATTGACGAGGCAAAAGCAGATACACACAGCCCAATTGTCTATCCGTTAGGAATCGTAAAAGATACAAAACACCGTAAGGAAGCGAAGGAATTTTATGAATACCTGCAATCTGATGAAGCAATGAAAGTATTTGAGAAATATGGCTTTACTGCCGAGTAGCATAAGCGTTTCAGAATTTTTCACACCCGTTGTGCTTTCCTTTCAGGTGGCGGCAGTTGCCGGAATTGTTGTCATTATTCTCGGAACACTTGCTGGAGCATGGATGTCACGGGCATCATTTTTCGGAAAAACGGCACTCGAAACATGTTTTATGCTTCCGCTCGTTCTTCCGCCTACTGTTGTCGGTTTTATTTTGATCGTCATTTTCGGAAAGCACAGCTTCATCGGACAAGCCATCGAGTGGATTTTCCAGCAGCCTGTCATTTTCACCTGGTGGGCCGCTGTGATCGCCTCGGCTGTTGTAGCCTTTCCGCTTATGTATCAATCAGCCAAAACCGGATTTGCTGACATTGATCCCGATATACAAGGTGCGGCAATGGTAGACGGCGCTAGCAGATGGAAAGTGTTTATCCATATCTCCGTCCCGCTTGCCTATCCTTCGTTACTGACCGGAAGTATCCTCAGCCTTGCGCGGGCGCTCGGAGAATTTGGCGCAACACTCATGTTTGCAGGAAACATCCCCGGTGTTACCCAAACACTGCCGACGGCGATATATGTCGCATTGGATTCCGGCAACAATACCCTTGCTTGGGCGTGGGTCGTCTGTATTGTTGTCATTTCCTTTTTGATGCTGTTTTTCATTCAACAGAAAAAAACGCACTAAAAAAACTCCCCATAACAGGGAGTTTTTTGATTAAAACAGAAGCTCATCAGGATTTGGGCCGACACGCTCATCTTTATTTAATGCGTCAATTTTGTCCATGTCTTCTTGAGACAATTCGAAATCAAAAATATCAGCGTTTTCGATGATACGGTGTTCTTTAATGGATTTTGGAATGGTTACAACTTCATGCTGCAGATCCCAGCGCAAAATCACTTGAGCCACAGATTTATTGTGTTTTTCAGCAATCTGTGTCAGCACTTCGTTATCCAAAAGCTGTCCCTGCATGAGCGGAGACCACGCTTCCAGCTGAATGCCTTGCGCTTTGCAGTAATCTCTTAATTCTTTTTGCGTCAAACGAGGGTGAAATTCAACTTGGTTCACCATCGGTTTGATTTCAGCATCTTTCAACAGCTCTTCTAAATGATGAACTTGGAAGTTGCTGACGCCGATCGCGCGAATTTTGCCATCTTTGTACAGCTTTTCAAGCGCGCGCCATGTATCTTTATATTTATCTTTGCCAGGCCAATGGATCAAATATAAATCTAAGTAATCAAGCTGTAATCTTTCCAGGCTTTTTTCAAAGGCAGCAAGCGTTGTTTCGTAGCCTTGATCTTCATTCCACACTTTTGATGTGATGAAGAGCTCTTCTCTTGACACACCGGATTCTTTAATCCCGATGCCAACGCCTTCTTCATTTTTGTAGATCGCTGCTGTATCAATACTGCGATAACCATTTTTAATTGCCGCTTTCACTGATTCAGTCGCTTCATTACCATTTTCTACTTTAAAAACACCCAGACCGAACCAAGGCATTTCAACTCCGTTATGTAACTTTACAGTATCTTTTAAACTTGTTGGCACTTGAACATCCACCCTTTCACTGAAATGTAAGCGTCTATATTATCTCACATTCCTCTCAGCCGATACCAATAATACGCTTAAGACCCTCTTTTTGCTTCTTTTTTCACAGCACAGGCAAATTCAGACACTATTTTTTTCCTATTTTAACAATATTGAGATTACAAATACATTGAGCAGGGTATGCGTGTAGTGTAACCAAATGAAAACAAAGGAGGAAACAACTTGAAACGTATTCGTATCCCAATGACACTTGCTCTTGGTGCCGCTTTGACAATTGCCCCTTTGTCCTTTGCTTCCGCTGAAGAAAATCCTGCTCCGAAGATGTCGCAGACAACTACTGCTGGAACAACTGCCGCTGATGTAGGTTTAAACGTCAACCTGGATGTACTTGGAATTGCCAACCAGATCGCTGATGCCATCAAATCCGCACAGAATAGGGATGGCTTTGTGAAAAACCTCATGGAGTCTTCCTTCTACGCGTCCGGCCAAAAATATAACGTCATGGTCTTTAATTTAAGCCAGGAATATGAAGATCATTTGAACGGTGTGCAATTTTACGGCTCAGCCGTTTACGACGGCATTACGTATGGCATTTGGGTATTTGAAGACGGAACCTTTACAAACAAAGGCGATGGCGGCTGGATCAACTGGGCCTTCAGAGGCTGGTTCGACCGGGATGGCAGCACTGTCGCATTTCATCGCCCTTAATAAAAAAAAGCTGGCGCTCTAACGCCAGCTTTTTTGCTGCATTTATTCGCCGCCTTCAAGCATGGCGGCTTCGACATCATTAATGTATTGGCGAAGCTCATGGGAGATGTCCCGGGAAATTTCTCTTTCCTCGAAAAGTGTTTGAATTTCATTTCTGATCGCCTGTACAGCCTTCAGCTTCACTTCCAGCTTCTGATTTTCAAAATGGGCGCTTGATTTCAGCTCATGATGGCTGTGCTCCAGCCTGAAAATTAACTGTTTATAGAATGTAATGACAGATAAAAACACTTCTTTATGCTCTTCCGTCTTGTGTTTTTCCAGATATTCTATCGCTGCTTTTGCCGTTTTCACTCTTGTTGCCCGTATCAATCCCGCTTCATTTAAAATCGACATCTCCGGCTTTTTATGTTCACCGAAGAAAATCCAATACATCAGCCTCTTGAGCCTTGTTTTTGATAATCCGACTTTAAACGGGTTCGCATACAAAATTTCCAACTCGTTAAATCGTTCTTGCAGCACATTTGCTGTTTCTTCCGGGATGTCTCCCCGCTCCAGCATTTTCATCAGCGCCTCTTGCTCTGCCTTAACCCCTTGGGCACGGACTTTACGCTCGTGCTTTTTGATGCGATTAGACGATGTATATTGCTGAAAACGAAGATTTTTCATTTTCTCATTGTATTCAGCTATCACCGCAAGAGAGGCCGTTTTGTTTGTCTCATTCATGTCCTCTTTAATCGTTTGAAGGGCTGTTTTGATCAATTTGCGTCTCGCCGTCAGCAGCTTCTTGTTTCGTTCCTCGTCCTCTTCTTCTTTTTCAGTCAGAATCGGCAGCACAACGGTAGCAATGACAAGCGTGCATAAAATGACGCCGGCTGCTAAAAAGAGAATCAGATTTCTTTCCGGAAACGGCGTGCCGTCCTCCAGGAAATACGGAATGGAAAAAGAACCTGCAAGCGTTACTGCTCCACGCACACCAGAAATCGAAATTAACAGCGTCGAACGAAGACCCGGTTTATAGATGTTCTGATCTTTATTAAAGAACCATTTGCCGTTCCAGAAGAACAGCACCCACAGGAACCTCAGGAGCATTAACGTAAATGTGATGACTAGGATATAGCCGATCACCTTCATGTTGCTGATGGCAGTGTCGTTAAAGATAACAGAAATAACATCAGGGATTTGCGTGCCGAGAATAACGAAGACCAGGCCGTTCAAAATAAATAAAATAATGTTCCACGTACTTGAGGAGACAATTTGCAGCTTGATCATCGTTGATTCCAGACGATCCTGTTCAACCGCATGGGTAATACCGCCAGCCACAACAGCTAAAATGCCGGAAACGCCGATTTCTTCAGCTGCCAAATAAATCACAAACGGCGTCAGAATTTGAATCAGCATATGCATCGTGACATCCTGCATGCCAAGGCGGCGCAGAAATAGGCGAAAACGAATAATCAAAAATGAAATGACAACTCCGCACAGCAAGCCTCCGAGAGAAATAAAGACAAAGCTGACAGCCGCTTGTGCTAATGAAAATGCACCAGTCACTGCCGCTGCAATCGCAAACTTAAAGGCCACCAGACCTGATGCGTCATTCATCAGCCCCTCACCTTCCAGCAGGCGAAGAATCCCTTTTGGCATTTTCACTCTTCCTGATAATGCGCTGACAGCGACGACATCAGTCGGTGAAAGAATGGCCGCAAGTCCAAAGGCCGCTGCCAGCGGAATAGCAGGAATCATCCAGTGAATCGTGTAGCCGCCTACAATCACAGTCGCAAATACAAGGCCGAGTGCAAGCAATAAAATCGGAGCCCTTAAATTCCAAAGCTCTGCCCGCGGTGTCCTCTTTCCATCATTAAATAGCAGAGGCGCGATAAACAGAACAAAAAACAATTCGGTATTTAATTCAAAATGAAGACCCTGTGGAAATGAGGCGGCAAGAATCCCAAGAGCCACTTGAATCAGCGGCACCGGAATAAACGGAATAAACCGGTTCACGATATTAGAAATCGCAATAATCGTTAATAATACGAGCACAACTAAAAATATGTCCAAATGCATGACCTCCTTCGTCTGTTGTGTGTCGGCATGATGAGCCAAAAAATCTGTTTGTCTAAAAGCCCTTGAGCTAGGGTGGCCTTGCATACGCTATGTGGTTTCGCAGGAGTTCTCTCCACACTTGTCTTCTTTTATAGTACCCTTTTTAGGGTATTTTTTCTCATGATATGCTCATAGTGAACTTTTTTGCAGCAGAGCAAATTACAGAAAAAAGAGACAGGAAGCTATTCCCTGTCTCTCTTCTTAGTTTTCTCAATCATGAAAATTCGTACCGTCAGTTGTTGCTTTAATAATGCCCGCACGGATGACAAAGTCACCGAAATGCTCGCCTTCCTCGCGTTCTTTCGCATAGCGGGAAAGAAGGACACGCAGCTCGCTTAAAATGTCTGCTTCACCGATGTTTTCACGGTACATTTTGCTTAAACGGCTTCCGTCAAACGCAGCGCCAAGATACATATTATATTTGCCCGGCGCCTTTCCGATAAATCCGATCTCACCGAGTGCATGACGTGCACAGCCGTTCGGACACCCTGTCATACGAATGGTGATTTCCTGATCACGAAGGCCGTTTTCGTCAATAATCTCTTCAATCTTATCTAACAGGGTCGGCAAATAACGTTCTGCTTCGGCCATTGCCAATCCGCAGGTCGGAAGAGCGACGCATGCCATCGAGCTGCGGCGAAGCGCTGAATAATGCTTGCCGTCAGTTAATCCGTATTGTTCAATTAAAGCACTGATTTCTTCTTTTTTATCGCTTGAAACGTTCGCAATCATTAAGTTCTGATTGGCCGTCAGCCGGAACTCGCCTGTATGAACTTTGGCGATTTCCCGCAAGCCTGTCATCAGTTTATAGTCATCGTAATCTGTTACACGGCCGCCTTCGACAAACAGCGTGAAATGCCATTTATCCTCGATGCCTTCCACCCAGCCGTAGCGGTCGCCGTTATGATCGAAATGATACGGCTTGGCTTCTTCCAGGCTCCAGCCGAGACGGTTTTCCAATTCTTCTTTTACGTTTTCTAAACCGAGGCGGTCAACTGTGTATTTGAACCGCGCATTTTTACGGACAGAACGGTTGCCGTAATCACGCTGAATCGTAATCGTTTTTTCAGCAACGTCATACATTTGCTCAGGCCGGCAGAATCCGATCACCTTGGCTAATTGCGGATATGTCGCAGTATCGCCATGCGTCATTCCCATACCGCCGCCGATTGCCACGTTAAAACCGATCAGCTTGCCATCCTCGACAATCGCAATGAATCCGAGATCTTGTGAAAAAACGTCAATATCATTAGACGGCGGAACGGCAATACCGATTTTAAACTTCCGCGGCAGATAGAGCGGTCCGTACATTGGCTCGACTTCTTCCTCCGGCGTGCCGGCAACTCTTTCCTCATCAAGCCAAATTTCATGATATGCTCTCGTCCGCGGCAGCAGATCATCACTTAATTTTTTAGACCACTCGTATACCTCTGAGTGGATTTCAGATTGATAAGGGTTTGATGCGCACATGACGTTACGGTTTACGTCTCCGCAGGCTGCGATCGTATCCAAAAGTGCTGAGTGGATCGTCTGAATGGTTTTCTTCATGTTCCATTTCAGAATCCCGTGCATTTGGAACGTTTCACGTGTCGTCAATTTTAAAGTGCCGTTCCCGTATTTCTGGGACAGGTCATCCATGACAAGCCATTGTTCAGGCGTCGAGACGCCCCCTGGCATACGCACGCGCAGCATGAACTGATATGCGGGCTCAAGCTTCTGCTTTTGGCGTTCATTTCGGAGGTCGCGGTCATCCTGCAAATAACTGCCGTGGTGTTTCATCAGGCGGTTGTCATCATCCGGAATTCCGGCACTGATTCGATCGAGCATCACTTCTTTCAGTGTGCCGCGCAAATAATCACTTTCTTTTTTAATGCGTTCAACATCACTTGGAGAGCCGTCCGGTGCTTTTAAAATTTTGGTCACCATGTTGAAAAACTCCTTTCAAGTCAAATCAATATACATCACGCTGATAGCGTTTTTGCTGCTGCATATCGGCAAGATAAGCCTCCGCTTCTTCGCGGCTCATATTGCCTTCTTTTTCGATAATTTCAAGTAATGTGTTATGGACGTCATGCGCCATGTGCTTTTCATCTCCGCAAATGTAAACAGCCGCTCCTTCTTGAAGCCATTCAAACAATTCTGCGCTCTGTTCAAGCATGCGGTGCTGCACATATACTTTTTCTTCCGTATCACGTGAGAACGCCACATCCATTTTTGTCAGCACACCGTCTTTGAGCCAATTATGCCACTCTGTCTGGTAAAGGAAATCCGTGACAAAGTGCTGATCGCCAAAGAACATCCATGCCTTTCCTTCCGCTCCCGTCTCCTCACGCTCCTGCATAAAGGAACGGAAAGGTGCGACGCCTGTCCCAGGGCCCACCATGATAATCGGTGTTTCAGGGTCTTTCGGAAGCTTAAAGTTTTGATTGTGCTGTACATAAACCGGCAGTGTGTCTCCCGGCTGCAGTCGTTCCGCGCACAAAATCGAGCAGACGCCTTTTCGTTCACGGCCGTGCGCATCGTAGCGGACTGCGCCGATTGTTAAATGCACTTCATCCGGATTTGCGGATAAACTGCTTGCAATCGAATAAAGGCGGGCAGGCATTTTTCGCAATATCGAGACAAACTCCTGCGCAGATACACTAAATGGGCCATAGTCACGGACGAGATCAAGCAAATCGCGCCCTTCAATATAGGCTTTTACATTCTCCTCATTTCCCGGGCTAAAAGCTCTCTAAGCTCATCGTTCCCTGTCAGCTGGGCTGCCTGTTCAAGAAGCGGTTTTGTGAGAACGGTAATCTCATAGTGAGAAATCAGCGCTTCTTTCAGCGGACGGACATCACCTTGCTTATTAAGCGTCACAATTTCTTCCGGGTCCCAATTCATTTCCTTAAGGAGCAGCTCGACAAGTTCCGGATCGTTTTCCGGATAGACGCCGAGGCTGTCACCAGGCTCGTAAGTCAGGCCAGATCCTTCAAGAGACAGCTCCACATGGCGTGTTTCTTTATTTGATCCTCTGCCGTTTAAATTTAAATTTTCTAACACTTCAGCCCGAAACGGGTTTGTTCTGGAATACGAAGACTCACCGGTTTGAGACGCAGCCGCCGGCGCAGGCGCGGCGCTTCCGCCCCCAGCTTCATTTAATCCCTTCAATACATCCTCAAGCCATTCGGCTGCCGGTTCATCATAGTCAAGATCGCAATCAACGCGCGGAGAAATCCGTTTTCCGCCGAGTTCTTCTAAGCGCTGATCAAATTCTTTCCCTGTCTGGCAGAAAAATTCGTACGAACTGTCACCAAGCGCCAAAACGGAAAAGCGCAGATCTTCAAGCTTAGGCGCCCGTCTTCCGTGCAGAAATTCGTGAAACGACAGCGCGTTATCAGGCGGCTCACCTTCTCCATGCGTACTGACGACGATTAAAAGATTGTTTACTTTCTTCAGCTGATTCGGCTTAAAATCGCTCATGGATGAGACGGTCACTTGAAAACCGCTCTGTTCAAGCTGCTTGCCGGCATTTTCTGCAAGCCCCTGTGCGTTTCCCGTCTGTGAACCATAAAGAACGGTCACTTCTTTTGAAACGGCCGGTGCCGGTGCTTCCGCAGACACAGCTGCCGCCGGCGTACCCGCAGCTTCTTGGGCGGAAACAGATTGAGCGGATAAATATCCGCTCAGCCAGATTTTCTGGGATTCGGTCAAGGTCGGCAGAAGGCGGTTAAGGAGCTCTGCCTGCTCCTGATTAAACGGACTGTTCATTACCTGAAGTTGCAACGTATCCACCTCACAAAGTTATAAACTGATCGAAAATTGCATCTAATTGAACTTTACCGGAATACTAGGCTTAAGTAAAATATATTTACATGATGATAACTATTAAGAATCCTAATGATAAAACGGCTATGCTTCATGTAAATAGAAAAAAGAGAAGGACTCCCTTCTCTTCATTCAGCAATCTGATATAAGTGAGGCGGCACAGCGGTTACAAACGGACTGGCTTCACCTGTATAAAATACCGCCAGCATGTGCATCGCACGGGTGCACGCAGTATATAAAAGCCTACGGTCGTGCTCTGTATGATAGTGTTCTTCAGATGCATCATAGACAAGCACTGCGTCAAATTCAATTCCCTTCGCTAAATACACCGGAATCACGCAAACACCCTTTTGGAATGGTTGATTTTCTTTATGAATCAGGCGAACATCTGTATATTCACTCATGTGGGCGTGTGCCTGTATGCATTGCTGCGCTGTCTTGCAGATGACGGCTATTGTTTCGTGCCCTTTTTTCTTGAGCCGGCCAATTTCTTGCGCGAGCTTTTGGCAAAGGCTCTCATGTCCTTCAGTTTTGACAACGAGCGGCATTTCCCCGCTTCTATTAAACGGCTCAATATCCGCTCCATCTTGAAGCATCGCTTTGGTAAACTCGACAATCTGCCTTGTTGATCTGTATGTTCTCTTTAAACGAACATACTCAGCAGGCTCATCCTCAAAGCACGCATCCATACGCTGATCCCCATGTATGGTATGCGCGTAGATGGACTGATTGATATCACCAAGCACTGTCATGCTGGCAGCCGGAAAAATACTTCTCATGTAAGCCATCTGAAACGGTGAATAGTCCTGGGCTTCGTCAATAAATAGATGTTTGATCTTCGTATTTTTCTTTCTGCCCTCAATCAGATCCTGCATATAAAGAAACGGTGCCGCGTCCTCATAGAGCAATTTATTATCCGTAAATGCCGAACGGGTCAGCTCACCTATCACGGCCATCTTCTCATGCTGAAATTTCCCTCCCCAGCCAGAAAACAATTGCAAATACAGCTGTGAAACATCAAGAAATGCAAGGAGCCTGACTGCCTGCTTGAGCGGTTTGAAAGCTTTTTTCACAATGATGGCGGCAAGCAGCTGCTGCTCTCTTTGATAATCGTTAAACGTACTCTCGCTGAACCGTTTCCTTTCTTGCAGTTTTTTGTACACGTCCAGGTAGTCCTCTTTGTCAAGCAGCTCAGCTTCATGAACGACCCAATCCTTTCGCCGTTCCTTTTTCTCAAGCTTGTTAAGCTCACTCAGCAGCCACTTCGCGGTTTGCTCCATCCGATTCGGAATGGAGTGATTTTGTTCCAATGAGTAAAAATAGGATTGAATTTGCTCCTTTGTGATCAGCTTTTGTCCGCGGAATATAATATTTTTAAAAATCATCCCTTCAGAGGAAAGCCGTGTGACGTATTCATTAATGAATTGCTGAAAGGATAAACCCGCCTTCCATGTGATTCCCGCAAGCCTTGTTGGAAAATCGCCTCCCTTTGTTTCGGTCAGGCAATATTCGAGCTGATCAAAGGGGCTTTCACATTTGAACTTGCGGCCAAGACGATGCTCGATATATTCCTGAAACGTCGCCTGCTCCATATTCTCTTCTCCTAACTCCGGCAAAACAGAGGAGACATAGCTGTTAAATAAGAAGTTGGGAGAAAACAAAACGATTTGTCCGGCATCAATGACGCCACGTTGCCTGTATAACAAATAAGCGACACGCTGAAGCGCAGCCGATGTTTTCCCGCTGCCAGCCGCTCCCTGCACGATCAGGATCTTGCTTTTTTCATTACGGATAATCTGATTTTGTTCTTTCTGAATCGTAGACACGATGTTTTTCATTTGGGTATCGGAGTGATGGCTTAATACCTCTTGCAGCATTTCATCACCAATCGTCATATCGGTATTAAACATCGCCTTGAGAGTGCCGTTTTTGATCATAAACTGGCGTTTCAGCACCATTTCCCCTTCTATCGTTTCACCGGGCACCTCGTACTCCGCTTTACCTGGGGAATAATTGTAGTACAAACTTGATATCGGCGCCCTCCAGTCATAAATCAGAAAGTGTTCCTCCTTCTCATCCAAACAGGAAGCTAAACCGATATAAATTCGCTCTGCCTGCTCCTCGCCGTTTTCAATAAAATCAATCCGGCCGAAATAAGGCGATTTTTTTAATTGATGAATTCGTTTGAGCTGCTGATCCATGCGCCGATGATTGTGTTCCCGATCAGACAGCAGCTCTGCCTGCTGCTTAATGCTTGCCATCGTTTCAATCGCTTCATGGGCATCATCAAAATTAACCTTAACATCCTCCCAAAAGCTTTTTCTTAATCCGATGATATCATGCTTCAACCCGCCCGCAGACGTTTCCAGAAACCGCTCTTTTTTTTCGAGCTCCTGCAGCACCTCATCTATTCTCGACTGCTCTTCCTTCCATTCCTTATCCTGCTGATTCATGAACGGCACCTCCAGAAAATAGTTGACAAACATAGATGAAATACTGTAAAATATAATTGGATACATATATCGAATGTATGACGAAACTGGCAAATACAATTTATCTTAGCACATTCACCTAATACCAATCAAGGTTTGGGTTATTTATATGCAGAAAAAACCGATTTCAACTCGAAATCGGTTTTTTCTCTTATGATTTCACATTGATCACTGTTGGAGGTGCTTTTCTTAGGTTGCGAATCTTCTCTTTCATCAGTATCGATTCCTTATTCCATTCAATCTTCGATATAATATTTCTTTTTCATTTTAAAAACACCGCAGAGCTTTACCGTGTTTGTCTGTTCATCTAACGTGAAGAATGACTAAACTGGCTGTTATTGTCATCTTCCATAAAGCAACTACATCCTTGCTATCGTATCTATAGTCGCAGTAAAATAGTCATTTTTCATCCAATTTCGACATATTTCAACAAATTGAAGTTTTTCATTTGGGAGAATAGGACGATGTTACATTCTTTCTCTCGGTTTATGATATAAACATGAAGAAAGAACCAGAATTAGTTAGGAGGAAATACTCAGTGAAGAAAAAGCTATCTATGATGTTGCTGGCATTCGTCGTAGCCGTAACAAGTTTTACGGCAATTGACCTAGTAAACAACAAAGCGGAAGCTAAAGATTGGGTTAAAAAAGGTCAAATATGGAGTACTCATTACCATTCGGGCTCATTTAAAAACTATACTTACTCGCCAACATTTCAGATTTATTATCCAGGACGAGGAACTTGGGCCAACATGACAGCAAACGGATCAGGCAGCGGGAAAATTACAGCAACTCTGCAACAAAAGACAAATAAAGGCTGGAAAAATGTTAAAACTTTTTATGCAACGAAAAAAGGCTCTACAAATTTAAGTTACAAACAAGCTTCTAAAAGCTACAAAACAAAATACAGATTCAAATTCACTAACACAGGAACTAAAAAAACCATCAGCTATACCTTTTGGGCTACCTATTAATTTCAAATAGCTTTGCTCTGCGCGGTCAGCATTCGAAAAGGACTTTTTATTTGATCCAGGCAGGCTACCATAAAAGAAACCTCTCCATGACGGAGAGGTTTCTTTTATTTTACTGACTATCTAAGCGAAAAGAACGGTTTGGCAGCTTCCAATTAAACATATAGGAACAAACCCGGCAAACAACGAGCACGAAAAACAGAACGTACAAGCCGAACGAGTTTCCCAGCCAGCCCAAGCCGACGATTAAACCGCCGAGAGCCGCCCAGACTGCATAAATTTCTGCCTTCAGCACAAGCGGTTTGCGCCCGGCAAGAAGGTCGCGGATGATTCCGCCCCCGCTTCCCGTCAGCACCGCAGCCACGATCACGGCACTAAGCGGATGGCCCATTTTGACAGCATACAGTGCGCCTTGGATAGCAAAGGCAGCGAGGCCGATCGCATCTGATAAATTGCCCCACTTATTCCAATGCTTCAGCAGCAGCTTCGGAAACAGAAACACAATTGTAATAGATAAAAGCGCGATTTGAAAGTACGCTCCCTGCTCCCATAGCGCTGACACCGGAACACCGATCAGCAAATTGCGGATCGCTCCTCCTCCAAAAGCGGTGACAATCCCTAATATATAAACTCCTAAAATATCATATTCCTCTTCCATCGCAACAATTGCGCCGCTGACTGCAAACGCAATGATGCCAATCACACTGAGCAGCTCCCAAGCCATTCTGATGACTCCCTTTTATGTTTGTTAAATTTTCTGACGACCTCTAGATTTTATAATCGCTCAAGCGTAAAATCAATAACATTTTTATGAGAAAAAAAGATAAATTTAGAGGGAATGCCGCATTGATGAATGGCATGAGTTTGCGAAATTAAAAAAGCGCCCGGCATACGCGGGCGCTTTTTTTGTTATTCAGATTTTTCGCCTTTCAGCAGGCACATAAAAATGATAATCAGGATAAAAGCAATCAGGGCCAGGAATGGAATCGTAATAAAACCAAACCAGTTAATATATTGGCCCGAGCACGGCACGCCGCTGACACATGGCTTAATGCCGCTAAAGCCGGGCACTTTTTGCTCTAAGTAATGCATGATCGAAATGAATGCCCCTATAATCGCCATCGGGAGCACATATTTTTTCACTCGTGTGTCCCCTTGAAAGGTGGCGATGCCTAAAATCAGGACGAGCGGATACATGAGGATACGCTGGTACCAGCACAGTTCACATGGAATAAACTTTCTGATTTCACTGAAATACAGGCTGCCCAGCATAGCGATAAGAGCTACAACCCAAGAAGCATATAAAAATACGATTCTATTTTTCATATCGTTACTTCCCTTTCAGCTCTTTTTCTATTGTCTCTTTGATTTCATCATAATCCGCAAAATTTTTGATCACTTTATCATTGACGTAAATCGTCGGTGTTGCCTGTATGTTCATTTTTTGATTAAGGTCAGAATCCTTTTCCACTTGAGAAGCGAATGTTTCCTTATCAAGATTTTCCTTGAGCGTCTCAGGTTTTATCTTTGTGGTGCTTTTTGCAAGATCACCAAGGAGGCCTGGGGTTACCCATTCCTGTTCCGTATCCGGCTGTTTTTCGAACAGCTTTTCATGGAAATCCCAGAAAGAGTCAGGGTCTTCCTTCCATACTTCTTCAGATGCAAGAGCCGCTAACCTTGAACCTTTTCCATGGAACATGACGTTCACGAAAGAAAATTTCACATCGCCCTTATCAATAAAGTCTTTTTGTATTTTTGGAAAGATGTCACTGTTAAACACCTTGCAAGACGGACATTTGTAATCTCCGAATTCTACTACAGTTACCGGTGCATCGTCCTTGCCAAGCACAGGCTGCCCTTTGATAGACGGCTGCCCGGACACCGCATCATTACCTTGTTCCGTTTTGTTATTAATGATGACAATGGCTGCTAGCAATACAACAACCACAACCGTAAGGATGACCGCGAATTTCGCAGAAGACTGCTGTTTCTTTTTCACTCCGACACCTCATCGTTTTAAAATTAAAAAAGAAGCGGATCGCAATTGACCCACTTCTTTATTTTAACAAGACAAGCGCTGATAAGAAAACCCCGAAAAAATGAATTCTCTCCGACAATTTATTTGTTTTTGAGACGCATGACGCGCATGGCGTTCGCCACAGCAAGCAGTGTAACGCCGACATCTGAGAAAACCGCTTCCCACATGGTCGCAATTCCAAATGCACCAAGAATGAGAAAGATCGCTTTCACACCTAAAGCAAAGCCGATGTTTTGCCACACGATTCGCCGTGTCCGTTTCGCAATCCGAATCGCTTCCGCTATTTTTGACGGCTGATCTGTCATCAGCACGATGTCTGCGGCTTCTACTGCGGCGTCTGAGCCAAGGCCTCCCATCGCGATCCCTATATCTGCGCGGGCAAGCACCGGCGTATCATTGATGCCGTCACCGACAAAAATGAGTTTTTCATTAGGTGAAAGCTTAGCTTCCAATGCTTCGACCTGCGCGACTTTATCTTGCGGCAGCAGCTCTGCATATACCTCACCAATCCCAAGCTGTTTTCCGACGGCTTCTCCCGTTTGTTTCGAATCACCCGTCAGCATAGCTGTCTGTTTGATCCCAAGCGACTTCAGATCAGCAACCGCTTGTGCTGCGTCTTCCTTTATCTCATCCGCTATGATGATTGCTCCGGCATAGCGTTGATCAACAGCAACGTGTACGATTGTTCCAGCATTTTCATCCGGGACATCCTCAATTTGTTCTCTTTCCATGAGCTTTTTATTCCCAGCAAGGATCTCAGTTCCATTTACCTTTGCAAAAATGCCGTGACCGGAGATTTCTTCGTATGACTCAATCTCATCGGAGGAAAGCATTTTCCCGTAAGCTTTACGCACAGATTCAGCAATCGGATGCTGTGAATGAAGCTCAGCGTATGCCGCCGCTTCAAGTAATCTATCCTTTGTAAAACCTTCCGCGGGTTTGATTTCTGTCACTTCAAAGCTTCCTTTTGTTAGTGTTCCCGTTTTATCAAACACCGCGTATTTGACTTGATTCAAAGCTTCTAAATAATTGCTTCCCTTTACAAGCACTCCGGCCTTTGAGGCCGCTCCGATTCCGCCGAAGAAACCGAGCGGAATGGAGACAACAAGCGCACAAGGACAAGAAATCACTAAAAAGATAAGCGCGCGGTACACCCAATCGGAAAGCGCGGCGCCAGAAAGAACAAGCGGCGGAACAAAGGCCAGCAATACCGCGATGATCACAACAGCAGGTGTATAATACTTGGCAAACTTCGTGATAAAGTTTTCTGTCCGGGCTTTACGGCTGCTCGCATTCTGAACCAAGTCTAATATTTTTGATACTGCTGATTCCTGATAGCCCTTTGTGACTTCAATATGCAGAACGCCGTTTTGATTGATAAAGCCTGACATTACATCTTGTCCTTCCGCAGCTTTTCTCGGAACGGACTCACCTGTTAAAGCAGATGTATCAACCATCGCTGACCCTTGCACGACCTTACCGTCCAGGGGTATGCTTTCTCCCGGATTAACCACAATGATGTCTCCTGTCTGAACGTCCTCCGGGGAAACCTGTTCGATGCCGTTCTTTGTTTTGAGATTGGCGTAATCAGGCCGTATGTCCATTAACGCACTAATTGATTTTCTGGAACGGCTGACCGCGGCACCTTGAAAAAGCTCACCGATTTGATAAAACAGCATAACGGCGACGCCCTCAGGGTATTGCTGAATCAGAAAGGCGCCGATTGTAGCAAGAGCCATTAAGAAATGCTCATCAAACACCTGACCGCGGATGATGTTTTTGGCTGCGCGGATCATAATGTCACCGCCAATGATCAAATAAGCAGCGAGGAAAAGGAAAAGTTCAATGGTTCCCGAATGAACCAAATATGCCGCTGCGCCGAGAATGACAGCCGCCGCCATTCTGATCAGCATATTGACCATTCGATTACGATAACCATCATCAGCTGATTTCTTTGTATGCTTTTGGCGAACCGTTACATGCGGATCAATTGATTTCACTTTTTTCTCTACTTTATTCGTGACCCATTGCTCTTCTTTCCCATCGGCTGAGACAGTTAAGGTGCTTGCCGCAAAATTTACCGCGCATCCGTCAATGCCTTTTATGCCTTTGACTCCATTTTCGATTTTTTGGGCACAATTGCTGCAATCCAAACCGTCCAGAACGTATTCCTGTTTCACTAGTCTCACCTTACCTTCCGATTTAGGGTTCCCTCTTCAAAGCGTATCAATGAGTATTGCATTCATTTTAATATATATGAGCATATACTCATATATAAGTTACACCTATTATATGTTGTTTTCCAAGAAAGTGTCAATGAAAAACAAAAACCGGCATATAGCCGGTTTTTCATTTTACTTTTTGCAGACGAAGTGCATTCAGAACAACGGAAACGGAGCTGAATGCCATTGCTGCTCCTGCTATCCACGGTGCTAAAAATCCAAGTGCTGCGATTGGGATGCCGAGGCTGTTATAGCCAAGCGCCCAGAATAAATTTTGTTTAATGTTTTTCATTGTCAATCTGCTCATGCGGATTGCGTCGGCAATACTGTTCAGATCGCCGCGAATCAGTGTAATGTCTGCTGTTTCCATGGCAATGTCCGTGCCAGTTCCAATCGCCATGCCGATGTCAGCTGTGGCAAGCGCCGGCGCATCGTTAATTCCGTCGCCTACCATTGCTGTCTGGCGGCCTTCTTTTTGCAAGCGGGCAATTTCTGCTGCCTTTTGTTCAGGAAGGACTTCCGCAATGATATTCGTAATTCCCGCTTCCTTCGCAATGGCTTCTGCGGTTCTGCGATTGTCTCCTGTCATCATGATGACATCAAGGCCCAACTCTTTCAGACGGGCAACAGCCTTCCGTGACGTATCCTTAATCGTATCTGCAACCGCTACTAGCCCCGCTGCTTCTCCATCAATGGATACAAGCATAACTGTTTTCCCTTCGGCCTCTAGCTCTTCCATTTGGGCGAGAAGAGCCCCATGCTCAACCTGTTCGCTCTCCATTAATTTTCTTGTGCCGACGAGAATGCTTTTTCCTCCGGCTTCAGCCAAAATGCCTGCGCCGACTTTTGCTTCAAAGCGGGTAAGCTTCGGTATCTCAAGCCCTTTTACTTTCACGCCAGCCACAATTGCTTCGCCAAGCGGATGCTCTGACCCCGTTTCGGCTGCCGCTGCAAATTGAAGCAAATCTTTTTCTTCAAAACAGCCGAATGGAATGGCATCCGTCAGACGCGGCTTTCCGTTTGTCACGGTTCCGGTTTTATCAAGAACAATGGTATCGAGACGATGTGTTTTTTCTAAATGCTCGCCGCCTTTAAATAAAATCCCGAATTCAGCAGCGCGTCCAGATCCAGCCATTATGCTTGTCGGAGTGGCAAGACCGAGGGCGCAAGGACAGGCAATGACAAGAACCGCAATGAACTTGCTGATCGCTTCAGCAAAATCGCCAGGAGCCGCCCAAAGGTACCAAATGAGAAAAGTGAGAACGGCAATCCCCAATACAATGGGCACAAAAATGCCTGAAATCTGGTCAGCGAGACGCTGGATCGGCGCTTTTGACCCTTGTGCTTCCTCAACAATTTTGATGATATGAGAAAGCGCAGTATCCTTTCCGACGTTGACAGCTTTAATTTTCAGAAAGCCGTTTGCGTTAACGGTTGAACCTGTCACGCTGTCACCAGGATTTTTGTCAACAGGAAGACTTTCTCCTGTAATCATCGATTCGTCAACCGCTGAACGGCCTACAACCACTTCTCCGTCGACAGGAATTCGTTCGCCAGGTTTGACGTAAACAATGTCATTAACAAGCACTTCGTCGATCGGGATGATTTGCTCCTGTCCGTCTCTTACAACAGTAGCTGTTTTCGCTTGAAGCTTCATCAGCTTTTTAATCGCATCCGAGGAACGGCCTTTTGCTTTTGTTTCAAACAACTTGCCTAATAAAATCAGCGTCAGCAAAATCGCGCTTGTTTCATAGTAAAGGCCGTCTGTATGCCCGTGAGAGCCAAGGCTTTGAAAAGTAAGATAAAGACTATAAGCGTAAGCAGCCGTCGTACCGAGGGCGACCAATACATCCATATTGGCGCTTTTATTTCTGAGCGCCTTATACGCACCCACATAAAACGGCCAGCCGATCAGAAACTGGACTGGTGTCGCCAGCGCAAATTGCATCCACGGATTGAGAAATATATCCGGTACCCAAATGAATGATGTAAATGTAAAATGGCTCACCATCGCCCAAAGCAATGGAAATGACAGGACAGCTGAAAAAATCAGTCTCGCCGTTTGCTTCCGTTCTTCTTTCTTTTTACTAGCAGCAGCCTCACTGTCCTGTTCACCCTTCAACTTTAGCTTATATCCAAGCTTATCTACCGCTTCTTTCAAATCGCCGACAGACGCTTCTTTTGGATTGTATTCAACCGTAACTGTTTCTAAAGCGAAGTTTACTGGTGCGTTTGCGACGCCTTCTATTTTGTTAAGCCGTTTTTCAATCCGATTGGCGCAAGCCGCACAGGTCATGCCCTCAATATCGAATTCAGCTTTTTCTGTAACGACGTGATAGCCCAGCTTCTCTATTTTTTCCTGAATCGCTGCAGTCCCTGTTTCAGCAGGATCGTAGATTACATTTGATGTTTCCGTTGCCAGATTAACATTTGCATCCGTGACACCGGGCATCCGCTTCAGGCCTTTTTCAATTCTGGCAGCACATGCCGCACAGGTCATACCAGAGACCTGCATCGCAATTTCCTTTTGTTCACTCAACATACTCACTCCTTTATATACACCTGGGGGGTATATAAAAATGAAAGAAATATCGCGCCTCCCTAAAGGCGCGATACCTTGAATCACTTGGCTACATCATAGCCCTGATCTTCTATCGCATCCGCAATATCTTTGACTGATACTTTGTCAGCATCAAACGAAACATCGACTTTACCCGCTTCCAGATTGACATGAACGGCACTGACGCCGTCCAGTTCTCCTACGCTCGTTTCTACTGCTTTGACGCAGTGCTGACAGGACATTCCTTCAACTTGCAATGTTTTTTGTTCCATATCAAATTCCTCCTGTTTATTCTTTCTATTTTCATCCTACCATACCCCCGTAGGGTATTACAATAAAAAAACGCTTTATGATTTTGTGAACTTTTTAAATACGTCCAAAAGCTCAGAAATGGCCTGTTCCCCGTCTCCGCTTTTGATGGCATCTGCTACACAATGATGGGCATGATCCTCAAGCAAATGAAGCGCCACATTTTTCATTGCCGCCTGAACAGCTGAAATTTGCACAAGAATATCTACACAATATCTGTCGTTTTCCACCATGTTTTGAATGCCTCTGACCTGGCCCTCAATCCGCTTAAGCCGGTTTGTAATCTGATCCTTTTCTTTCGAGCTTTTATGGTTTAATGTTTTATGTTCGTTATGCTTTTCCATGCGTACACCTCTGTTTAATGATATTAATTCCCATTATACTGATTGTCCAAACGGTTGTCTAAGCATGCCGACGCAAAAAATGAATCAGTTCGGTTTTACCATTTGATCAGGAGGGTATATACTTCTGTTGATAACGCTTTTAAAGGGGAGAAGAAAAGTGGATACGATCAAGGTTGGAATATTAGGATACGGATTGTCCGGTTCTGTTTTTCACGGGCCGCTGCTGGATGTTCTGGATGAATATCAAATCAGCAAAATCATGACATCACGGACAGAAGAAGTGAAACGGGACTTTCCAGATGCTGAGGTTGTACATGAGCTTGAGGAAATCACAAATGACCCTGCCATTGAGCTTGTCATTGTCACCACCCCGAGCGGCCTTCATTACGAGCATGCTATGGCATGCATACAGGCCGGAAAACATGTTGTGATGGAAAAACCAATGACAGCAACGGCCGAAGAGGGGGAAACATTAAAAAGGGCTGCCGATGAAAAAGGCGTATTATTAAGCGTATATCATAACCGACGCTGGGATAACGATTTTTTAACGATTAAAAAGCTGATCTCTGAGGGATCCCTTGAAGATATCAATACATATCAAGTTTCCTATGACCGCTACAGACCTGAAGTTCAAGCGCGGTGGCGGGAAAAAGAAGGCATTGCCACTGGTACGCTGTATGATCTCGGCTCCCACATCATAGACCAAACCCTGCATTTGTTTGGGATGCCTAAAGCCGTGACTGCAAACGTGATGGCCCAGCGGGAAAATGCCGAAACGGTTGACTATTTTCATTTAACCCTGGATTATGGCAAGCTTCAAGCCATTCTATACGGAGGATCAATCGTTCCGGCAAACGGACCTCGTTATCAAATCCATGGAAAAGATTCCAGCTTTATCAAATACGGAATTGACGGACAGGAAGACGCACTCAGAGCGGGAAGAAAACCAGAGGATGACAGCTGGGGTGCAGATGATCCGGAGTTTTACGGACAGCTTACAACCATTCGTGGCTCCGACAAAAAAACAGAAACGATTCCATCAGTAAATGGCTCCTACCTTACTTATTACCGTAAAATAGCGGAAAGCATACGAGAAGGTGCTGCGCTGCCAGTCACTGCTGAGGAAGGTATCAATGTCATCCGCATCATTGAAGCCGCGATGAAAAGCAGTAAAGAGAAACGAACCATTATGCTGGAGCAATAAAACAAAAGCCTCCCCAAATAAGGGGAGGCTTTTTCATTAGAATGTTTTTCCTGCTTCTTTCGCACGCGCAATCGCGTCTTCTTTGATTTGCTGTGCTTTATCAGGCTCCGCATTATGTCCCTCTACGAAAATGCCATCGAATGATGGTACGCCGAAGAAGTTCATCATGATGCCGATGTAGCGGTGCCCCATTTCCATCTCAGCCGCAGGGCCTTCTGAATAGTAGCCGCCGCGGGCTTGGATATGAATTGCTTTTTTATCAGTTAACAAGCCGACAGGACCTTGTTCTGTGTATTTGAATGATTTTCCTGCAACAGCAACAGAATCGAGATACGCTTTCATCACTGGCGGGAATGAGAAGTTCCATAAAGGTGTAACAAATACGTACTTATCAGCTGATGCAAATTGATCGCTAAGCTCTCCCAAACGGCCTACTTTCGCTTTTTCGCTTTCAGAAAGCTCTTCAAAGCCTGTACCTGACTGAAGCTTTCCCCATCCGCTGAATACATCTGCGTCAATGTGCGGGATGTTTTCTTTGTACAAATCGATATGTACAACTTCATCATTTGGATTCGCTTCTTTGTAAGATTCGATAAATGCTTTACCTGTTGCCATACTGTACGAAGTTGCTTCGTCATGCGGATGAGCAGTGATATATAATACTTTTGCCATTTTTACCAGCCCTTTCGTTTTTAAAAATCACACATCAATTATTATCATACAGATGCATAATGATTATTCTGTCTCTCTTAGACTTTATTATAGAGACAAAGAAATTTACTTTCAAGTAAAACATCTCGAATTAAAGATTATTTAACTTTCCAAACAGCTTTCTTTTCAAAAGCTGTTCTCAAGCCGGAATACAGCACGGACAGTTCTTTACTGATTCGAGGATAATGAGGGACATGCGGCACTTGAATATCCGCAGGCATCCTTTTCATGTTAAAGGATTGCTCAGCCTGTTCAAAAAACGCCCGCAGCTGGTTGATCTCTTCATCAGAAAACGGAGCAGGCGGACGGCGGTGAGCTTGGGCCGAAAGCAAATAGTACCCTAAGTGCTGAGCACCGGAAATGGCAGGCCAGAGCGCCTCCGCATTCGCATGAGGAAACTCTCCAAGGGCCTTGTCATACGCATCCCGAAGCCTGACAAGACTCACCCTTAACTTGTGTTCGTCGGCATTCTGCCCGGTTAACAGTTTCTCCATAAACTGCCCTTCCAGCCGGATGACGTTCCTCATCAGTTCAGGCAGTCGCTTCGTTGAAAACCGCCGCCACAAAAGCATTGTTCCCAATAGCCCGATCACGCTGCCGACAGCTACATCAGTCAGTCTCGCTATTATAAAATAACCGGCGCCCTCGCCGCCATGCATACTTTCTGTGATAACAAGCGCATTTGCGGTTAAAAAGGGAACAGCCAGCGCATAATTGCGGACGATCAGCATCTCAAGAAGACATTGCAGCGCTGCAATACATAACGCAATATAAACACCGCCCGGCTTAAAAAACAAGATTGCGCCTGCCAGCATAACACCGATCACCGTTCCGGCAGAACGCTGAATAGCCCTGTGAAGCGTAAAAACCACAGTAGTGCCAAGCATGACCGCTGCTGCCGAAAGCGGAATCCAATAGGAACGTGCAAAGCCGAATGCGAGGGCAAACATATCGGCGGCAAACAGAACAATTCCGTACTTTAACGCTCTAATCAAAACCGGAGACTTCCAGTCAAAAGCATTTCTCAAAAAGTAAAAAGAGGATGGCAGGCGGCTCGGTTCCCCGTCAAGCTGCTTATCAAAACGTCCTAAAGCGATATGCAAAACCTCATTGATTTCTTCAAACAGCTTCCGCCTAGGCTCAGATTCGTTCTCATTAATCTGAAACGTACCGGAAACCCGTGCATGCGCAAGCATATCTCCGGTTTGGCGAAGTGCCTTTTCAATCTGCGCGGTCTCTCTGTCCGGCGTTTCAGCTGAAAAATGAATAATGGCAATAAATATGTCGTCAGCTTTCTCAAGGAGGCGAAAAAATCGTTCATCATGCCGCGATTTTTTCCGTCTGTTCCCTTTCCCAAGAACCGTTTGGCGGGCTGTTCTAAGCATGAGCACCGTCTGATGCTGTGCGTTATGAAAACCTGGCGTTCCGACGGCTGAAAGACATGCAGCCAGCTGATGATATGTTTTTTGCAGCACCGCTCCCTCCGGTCCATGTTTGTTCCATAACCAGCCGATTAAAGCGATACCCATGGCGAAAATGCCACCGAGAAACGTCAGTCCCGCTCTGAACAGCGCTTGTGAAGGATCGGCCGGCAGCCCGGAACTGACTAAAAAGGCAAGGACAAAAAACATCGGCGCAGGGCCTTGAATGCCGAGCGCGCTAAAAATAAACATCGCCGCTGCACCGATCAGCCCCAAAACAGCCGCCATCATCCAAAGCATCCCGGACAAAAGCGTCCCCAAACCAAATGAGAGGGCGATCCCAATAGAAACCAAGAACAGCTTCAAGGCGCGCTTTTTGTACGATTCACCGCCAGCATATAAATAAACAAAGCCTCCGATACTTGCAATTAATCCGTAATCCGTGTGACCTGCCAATGCACCGACCAGCACAGGAAACCCTGAAGCGAAACCTGATCCGATAGCCTTTTTCCAAGGAAATGGATTTGCATGAATGCGAAAGGCATCCTTCACGATAGGCATGATTCTTTGATTGTTCGCAGCAGTTTTGTTCATTTGACAAAATCCTTTTCAATGAATGTGTAGAACTTTTCCCGTTTCTTCGCTTTAGTATGCCCAAAAACGCGGTTAGCTTCTCAATTGGTGCGCCCGATAAAAAAACAGAGACTTATACCGCCTCTGCTTCATTACATCAGTTTATTATCATAAAAGCGGCACCTGTCAGGACTGTTTTGTCCTTCTGCCTTCCTTCAAGAGCAGGTGAATAAAAAATAAAGGATAAATCAATAGATACCCATTAAACAGCCACCACACAAGATCAAAGTCACTGCTGAATGTCCAGAATGATAGCGCCTGCAGACCTGAACAACAGGTCAGCACAAGAGAAATCAGCGCCATCAGCTTCCAGTCAGCACGATTCACCCGCTGTAGGTACAAGCTGTACAACCCTGTGACAGAAATCAGGATATCCAGCGGAAAAAAAGACCAGTTCCAAGCGATCATAAACGGATGTTCATGATGTTTAAAAGCCCAGCTTTCCGGTATGAGCGAAAATCCGGCTGACAGCCAGTACAAGATAAAACCGATATCAGTCACGAGAAAAAACAGCTTCATATATCTCATTTGTACTGCCCGCTTTTATGTACCGGCTCAGACACCGCAGCATGCTCGATCAGGTTTAAAGACACAACACCGGCAATAATCAATCCAATTGAAATGACTTTCATGACACTCACATGTTCTTGAAAAAACAAAAAACCAACGACTGTAATGAGGACAATTCCCATCCCTGACCATACAGCATAAGCAACAGATACATCAATGGATTTAAGCGTAAGCGTCAGAAAGAAAAGACTCCCTCCATAAAAGAAAATCAACAGCAAACTGGGAATAAGCTTTGTAAAACCGGACGATAGCTTCATGCTGACCGTCCCCGCAACCTCAAACAAAATCGCCAAGCATAGAAACACCCAATTCACGTGGCATCAGCCTCCTCATCAGCTGTTATACCGTTAAACAAAACATCTACAATTGATTCAAGCACCTCTCCTGTCGTGAACTGATGTTTCAGCGGATATTCAGGGTCATACACTTGGTTGATGCTCCCTATATAGATGTGAACAAACAGGTCCGGATTGATGTTTCTGATTCTCTTTTGCTGTTTGCACTCGTTTAATAATGCTAGGACAATCGCCCATTCTTCCTTAATAAACGTGTCTAATGTAAGCCACGCATCGTAATGGTATTTCTTTAGTTCATTTAATAATCCCATGTTCAGCAGTTCCATCCCCTGCGGAAGGCTGATCAGCATTTGTTTCACCTTTTCGAGCACATTTAAGCTTTCATTTTCATAGATGTCTCTTTCTATTTGCTTCATTTCAGCTATAAATTGTTCGACAACCGCCTCAACAAGCTGATCTTTAGATGAATAATATGCATAGAGCGTCCGCTTGCTCGTTCCCAGCGCTGCCGCCAAATCATTCATCGTAAATGAAAATCCTTTCTGCTTGATCAGCCGGATGGTTTCCGCCATAATTCTTTTTTCCACATTAATCCCCCGCTTTCGGTACCGATAAAACTATTTTGGTACCGATATTATACGAGAGAAATTTATGGAAATCAACAATATATAAAAAAACCTCTCCTATTGGGAGAGGTTTAAAAGACACTGCGGACCAAACCGCCGTCGGCCCGAAGTGCCGCTCCATTGATCGCAGAGGAAAGCGGGCTGCTTAAAAATGTAACGAAGTGGGCGATTTCTTCCGGACGGATCAGTCTTTGAATAATAGATGTCGGCCGGTTTTCTTTCATAAAACGTGCCTCAGCTTCTTGAACAGTCAGGTTTTCACCAGGATACAGCGAGTTCAGCATGGTTTCCACACCCTCTGTTAAGGTAGAGCCCGGCATGACGGTGTTGACTGTGACATTCGTGCCGGTTGCCAGCTCCGCCAAACTGCGGGAAATGGACAGCTGCATCGTTTTTGTCGCACTGTAATGGGCCATTTCCTGTGACGGCATAATCGCCGCTTCACTGGCAATGAAAATCACACGCCCTTCTTTTTTCTCTATCATGTTATGCAAATACCTGCGTGTCAGCCTTACACCGCTCATAATATTCACTTCAAAAAAACGAAACCATTCATCGTCGGGAATATCAAAGTACTCCGCCGGTTCAAAAATCCCTAAATTGTTGACCAAAATATCAACCTCTGGATATGCCTGAAACAGCTCATTGCAGCCTTCTTCAGTTCCCAAATCAAATGCGGCCGGATAAAGAACCGCTTCAGCATGTTGTGTTTTCAGTTCATCTATCGTCTGATTCACTTTCTCTTCCCGGCGTCCGTTAATGATCACTGCCGCACCTTCTTCAGCTAATGAAGAGGCAATAGCTTTTCCGATCCCTGATGTCGAACCGGTCACCAATGCGGTTTTTCCTTGTAAATTCAGCTTCATTATTCATCCCTCCGTTTTTGATTCCTCTTATTTATTGACAGAAATCTGATTGGTGAAACATCTGCTCTGCAATCAGTATGAAACAGCTGGGATTGAAATGGAAGTACGCACTTTTTGGTGCCTGTGGTTTGGAGAAAAAATAAAGCAGAACCTCTTAAGAGGTTCTGCTTTATTGTCAGTATGTATGGAGACGGTGGGAGTCGAACCCACGTCCAGAAACATCGATTACTTAAGCGTCTACGAGCGTAGCCTGCATATTTATGGTTTCACTCATCTTCTTGCCTGCGGGCGGGCCTTCCGAGAGCTAGTCTGTTCATCTCTTCTTACGTTCTCAGACAGGAACGCAAGCGTAGCCTACTTGGATGTGCTCTTCACAGACACATAGGCAATGTCAGGAAGAGCTCGCTGCGCTTATTAGGCAGCTAATGCTACGTTTTGGTTAAAACTGTTAGTTTTGCCAGTTATATTTAAGTGCGTGTTTACGAGATCGCCTCTCGGCTCGCAGCTCAAGCTCGATCCATCCCTGTCGAATCCGTAACGTCCCCTTGGTATAAGGGAAATACGGGAGAAAATATCAAGCTCTCACTCAAACTGGCTATAGTCTTATTATAACATGATCACGGCTCTTTTCAATTGTCAAATCCTTCAAATGAATGGCGTCGTGATCTGATCGTGAACACAGTATAGCACAGGCCTGATTTTCGAATCAAGCACTATGCCTTAGAAGCCTTTTTGACTGTCTCTGAACGCTCTTTCGATTTCCCGCTTCGCGTCCTTGCGCTTCAGATCTTCCCGTTTGTCATAGTTCTTCTTCCCTTTTCCAAGGCCGAGAAGCACTTTGGCAAAGCCGTTTTTTAAATACAGCTTCAGCGGAACGAGAGAATAGCCTTTTTCCTTTGTTAACCCGATCAGCTTATTAATCTCCTTGCGGTGCATTAACAGCTTTCTTGTCCGAAGCGGATCGTGGTTATAGCGGTTTCCCTGCTCATATGGGCTGACGTGCATATTGTGGAGAAACACTTCTCCCCGTTCGATTTTGGCGAAGGAATCCTTAAGGTTTACGCGGCCGGCGCGAATCGATTTGATTTCGGTTCCTTGCAGAACGATGCCTGTTTCATAGGTTTCTTCTATAAAATAATCGTGATTGGCTTTCTTATTTTGAGATAATACTTTTCCTGACCCTTTTGGCATGCTAGAACCTCCTCTCTCTAAGGAAAAACTGTCCACCTTTTGCGATACGCTCTATTTTACCAAATGTCACGTACTGCTACAATGAAAAGCTGTTTCCGAAAGAAAGCAAATAGAGCGCTGCGGCCCTATTTGCTGGTTGAGCTGCTATTTCTTCTTTTTCCGTTTCTGTTTCGGAGCATTCTGGAAGCCGCGTTTTTTCTTTTTCTTCTTCGGCTTAGTGAACCACTCCCCTTTTTCCTCAGACGGAGCTGGAGAAACAGGTGTATTGGTGCTTTGAACACGTTTTCTGGCAGGCTTTCCGCGTTTTCTGCTCCGGCTGCTGTCCAATTCTCTCGGACGCCGCGGAGTGCCCTTCATGCCGACGATTTCAAAGTCGATATTGCGCTCATCTTTATTGACATCGACAACCTTGACTGTGATTTCATCCCCGATGCGGAAGACGTTGCCTGTCCGCTCGCCAATCATTGCGAAATGCTGTTCGTCAAAGCGGTAGTAGTCATCTGTCATAAAGCTGACATGGACGAGTCCTTCAATTGTATTCGGCAGCTCGACGAACATTCCGAAGTTTGTCACAGAGCTGATCATGCCGTCAAACTCTTCACCGATTTTATCAAGCATGTATTCCGCTTTTTTCAGATCATCCGTCTCACGCTCGGCGTCAACTGCACGGCGCTCCATAGATGATGTATGTTCGGCGATATCCGGCAGGCGTTCAGCCCACTTTTCCTGTGTCGCTTCATCGACTTTGCCGTTGATCAAATACGTTCGGATCAGGCGGTGAACGATTAAGTCCGGATAACGGCGGATCGGCGATGTGAAATGCGTATAGAATTCCGTTGACAGACCGAAGTGCCCTAAGCTTTGCGGGTCGTATTTCGCCTGTTTCATCGAACGGAGCATAACAGTAGATATAACCGTTTCCTCTGGTCTGTCACGCACAGCGTCCAGAATGCTTTGCAGCGCGCGCGGATGAATATTCCCCGCCGTTCCTTTCACCACATAGCCAAATGTCGTCACAAATTCTAAAAACTTTTGCAGCTTTTCAGCATTCGGCTCTTCGTGAATCCGGTATATAAACGGGACGTTCATCCAATGGAAATGCTCTGCCACTGTTTCGTTTGCTACAAGCATAAATTCTTCAATCAGCTTCTCGGCGACAGAGCGTTCTCTGATCACAACGTCTTTAACCGCTCCTTCGTCATCAACAAGCACCTTTGCTTCTTTGAAATCAAAGTCAACGGCGCCGCGGTCCATCCGCTTATCGCGAAGAATTTGAGCCAGGCGCTCCATGTCTTTGAACATCGGAACAAGAGGCTCGTATTTTTGCTTCAGCTCTTCATCATCGTCAACAAGAATTTTATTCACATCTGAATATGTCATTCTTTCCGTTGTTTTGATGACACTTTGGAAGATCTCGTGCTCTGTCACCTGTCCCTGACTGTTAATTGTCATTTCACAAGAAAGCGTCAGGCGGTCAACCTTTGGATTTAAGGAGCAGATGCCGTTTGACAATCTGTGCGGAATCATCGGGATGACACGGTCAACCAGATACACACTTGTCCCTCTTTCAAGCGCTTCTTTGTCAATCGGCGAGTTTTCGGTTACGTAATGACTGACATCAGCTATGTGAACGCCAAGCTTGTAGCTTCCATCATCAAGCTTCGTCACGGTAACTGCATCATCCAAATCCTTCGCATCCGCACCATCAATGGTGACAATCACCTGGTCACGGAGATCACGGCGGTCTTTCAGATCTTTTTCATCAATCGTGTCAGGCGTACTTGATGCCTGTTCCATCGCGTCAGCTGGAAATTCTCCCGGCAGGCCGTGCTTATGAATGACCGATAAAATATCAATGCCCGGGTCGTTTTTGTGGCCGAGAATGGTTTCAACCTCACCCTCTGCGTTCATGCGGCCTTCAGGATAGCTCGTCAGCTTGACAACAACCTTATGCCCTTCCGCAGCTCCATTTTTCCCATTTTTCGGAATGAAGATGTCACTCGTGATTTTTTTGTCGTCCGGAATGACAAAGCCGAAGTTTCTCGTTTCTGTATACGTGCCGACAACCCGCTGAATCGCTCTTTCTAAAATCCGTATGACGGTTCCTTCCTGCCTGGAGCCGCTTGACTGTGAATTCAGACGCACCATGACGATATCGCCGTTCATTGCCGTATTTAGCTCATTAGGCGGAATAAACACATCACTTAACGACGTATCCTCAGGCAGCAAAAAAGCGAATCCTTTCGCATGGGCTGAAATCTTTCCTTTTATTAAATTCATCTTCTCCGGAATGCCGTAGCGGTCGCTTCTCGTCCGTACGATAAGCCCTTTTTCTTCCAAAGCGACTAACGCTTTGACGAGCTCTTTAAACTCCTCGGCTTCCGTAATATTTAACATCTCCTCAAGTTCCTGAACGGTCAGAGGTTTGTACGCCTCTTCCTTCATAAACGAGAGAAGCTTTTCCATAAATGCTTCTTTTTCCATTATCCGACCTCCTGTTGATTACCAATCGAGCTTCTCTAAAAATTCATACACATCCTGATGGACGAGGTCACGTTCTTTGTCGAGTGTAATGACATGCCCTGATTCCTCGTACCATTTCAGCTGTTTATCATCAGTTTCCACTTCGTTGTAAATAATATTGGCGCTTTCGGTATTAATCATGTGGTCATGACGGGCCTGCACCACAAATGTCGGTGAATAAATCATATCGACATTATTCCGCACATCAGCAATTAAGTCTTGCAGCGCCTTGAGGGTATTCATCGGCGTTTTTTCGAATTCCTTCATTTCCTCTTCAATTTGCTCCGGGCTTTTCCCCTCAAACTTTTTGTAATTGCGAGCGTATGAAAGAACGCCTTGATACATGACCTCTTCACTCTTAATATGCATCGGTGCGCACATTGGGACAATTCCCTTTATGGGTACAGTGTAACCCAATTTCAGCGAAAAAACCCCGCCAAGCGACAGTCCGCAGGCAGCAATGCTCTCATAGCCTTCAGATTTTAAGTATTCATAGCCATCCATTACGTTTTTCCACCAGTCTTCGGGCCCCGTATGTACAAGTTCTTCAGGCGGGACGCCATGTCCTTCATATTGAGGCGCGTGGCACGTATAGCCGCGTTCATTCAAATATCGTCCCAGCATCCTTACATCCGCTGTATTGCCTGTAAAGCCATGCAGCAAAAGCACCGCTTTGTCTCCGCCTTTAAATGTAAATGGTTTTGGTGTCACAACTTTCATGCTCATGTCTCCCTTTCTATCTGCACGATCATTTTAGTTTTCCACAGTTTAATCAGAAAAAAACGTTTTGAATATCAGCCAGAAACGTGAAAAAGGCCTGACTTCACATCAGACCTTATACAAACATTGCCCTATAGGATATAAGCAAGCGCAATCGTTAACACGAAAAACAAGACTGCCAGCACTACCGTAATGCGGTGCAAAATTAAATCAAGACCTCTTGCTTTTTGTTTCCCGAAGAGCTGCTCCGCTCCGCCTGAAATCGCGCCAGATAATCCGGCGCTTTTACTGGATTGAAGCAAAACGACAATAATAAGTGCAATGCTGACGATAACCAACAAGGTAATCAAAACTGCGTGCATCCCATACACCTCCAGACTCACTGGCTACATTACTTCTATTTTACATGAAAAGGGTTGGCATGTCACGCTGTATCAGACGCCAAAAGGCTGGATAAGACGTTTTATCTTGGTTACCCTATTCATATGAAAAGGTCAAAGGAGAAAAGCGATGCCGCTTATCAGCATAGACAGCAAGAAACATCTTTTTTATGAAGAATATGGACAGGGAATCCCTATCATTTTTATCCACCCGCCGGGCATGGGACGCAAGGTTTTTTATTATCAGCGCCTTCTATCCAAGCATTTCAGGGTGATTTTTCCCGATTTAAGCGGCCACGGTGATAGTGATCACATCGATCAGCCAGCGTCTATTTCCTATTACGCAAACGAGATCGCGCAATTCATGGACGCTTTGCACATTGATAAAGCTGTGTTATTCGGGTATTCTGCCGGAGGCTTAATCGCGCAGCATATCGGCTTTACCCGCCCGGACAAAGTGTCACACCTTATTCTGTCCGGCGCCTACCCAGCTGTTCATAACGTAATCGGCCAGAAGCTGCATAAACTGGGAATGTATCTGCTTGAAAAAACCCCGGTTTGCTCATGAAAATCCTCGCTGGCAGCCACACAAAAGACAGACAGCTTCGCAGCATATTAACAGACCATATGAAAAAAGCAGACCAGGCCCATTGGCATCAGTATTATCTGGATTCGCTTGGCTACAATTGCATTGAACAACTGCCCCGCCTAGACATGCCAATGCTGTTTATGTATGGCGGCCTGCGGGACTGGACCTTTACAAACGCAGGCTATTACCGAAGATCGTGCAGACATGCCGAATTTTTCAGATTGGAATATCAGGGACATCAATTGCCGACAAAACAATGGAAAACGTGCAATGAGCTGGTGACAGGGTTTGTGCTGACACATCATTCATAGGAATAGAAAACGCTTGGCTTCCTTGCGTTTTTTGTTACTTTATTGACTTTTGTCAATAAAATCATAGTAAAAAAGATCCTCAAATTTCAAATTAAAATAGTGAAGCATTTTACCGATCACAAGCTGCCCCGGCCGTCTTTCTCCATTCAGCACGCGGCTCAGTGTGGCGGGTGAGACTCCGATTTCCAGCGCAAGCTGATTAAGGGAATAATCGTTATTAACCATATACTGCAAGACATAATCACGTCTAATCTGTATCTTTTCTACTGGCACTTTCCTCACCTTCCATTCCTGAAAAACTTTTTTCTATACTTTTACATTACGGCTTATGTTAACTTTTGTCAATACATTTCCAGTCTACCTATTCCCTTTAGTCAATAAACATACTAAAATATGAGTAACAGTGAGGGACGGGGTGAGATATATGGAAAGCTTTGGCGAACAATTACGGGCATTGCGTGAAGAGAGAAAGTTAACAGTCAACCAGCTGGCGACTTATTCAGGCGTAAGCGCGGCCGGCATCTCCAGAATCGAAAACGGAAAACGGGGCGTTCCCAAACCTGCCACCATCAAAAAACTGGCAGAGGCCTTAAAAATTCCTTATGAGGGGCTTATGTACAAGGCTGGTTACATCGAAGAAGTGCATGAAGCCAAGGCTCCTTATGAAACGAAGTGCAAGCTGCTCGAAAAAGCGGAGGCCTATGACCTGAAAAACCTTGCGCTTCTTGAGAACGAAAAATGGCAATATCTCAATAAAGAAGATTTGCTCATGCTGGATCATTATTTTTCGTTTATTTCAGACGAAGCCAAAAAACGGTCTGCTGATGACTGACTCTTGATAGAAATGTGAGGCGATAGACCATGTCACCGTTCGGACAGCAATTACGGGAGCTGCGCCGCGCCCGCAAACTGACAGTGAATCAGCTTGCGGTGTACTCAGGCATCAGCTCGGCCACCATTTCAAAAATTGAAAACGGCAAACGCGGGACGCCAAAACCCGCCACGATTAAAAAACTGGCAGCCGTCCTGAAAGTGCCGTACGAAAACCTAATGGCCGCCGCAGGCCATATTCAGGCCTTTCCTGAAGAAATCCGCGAAGCATCTGAAAGCTATCAATCCGTTTATGAAATTTACCAGACGGCTGTCACTCGCGGAGCGGAGCACCTCCCGATTTTCAATAGTCAAAAATGGGAACATCTCTCAAAGCAGGATATTGAAAATCTCAGCAAATACTTCGATTTTTTGTCTTCAGAAGCAAAAAAACGCGCCTCTTCCTCATAATCCCCTGTTTCTCTTTCTATATTTTATCAATCACGCTTGCATACCCTCCCTCGTTATTTGCGTTATAATAGTGACAGACGAGGTGAAAAGTATGAACCAATCAGAAATGTGTCCTAGATTTGAAAAAGCAGTCGACATCTTAAGTAAACGCTGGGTCGCTTTAATCGTATTTCAGCTCTTGAACGGGTCGCAGCGATTTAGCGAAATTGAAGCAGCACTTCCAAATCTAAGCGGCAGAGTTCTGTCAGAACGGCTGAAAGAACTTGAGCTTGAAGGAGTAGTGAAGCGGGATGTCATCCCTGAAACTCCGGTTCGCATCGAATATTCATTGACTGATAAAGGAAAGGCACTAGCACCCATTTTAGGTGAGATTTCTAAATGGGCGACTGAGTGGATTGACCCTTCCTTTCTTGACTAATTGCTAAAACGGTTCTGATCTCAAAGACGAGAAAAGAGCCGTTTTTTATTTTTTTCCAGGTGAAAAAACGATTTCTCAGCCGATATATAGTACATCCACACATTACGTTTTTAAAGGAGACCACTATATGCGACTGACGATTTCCCGCAAATTCAGCCTGGTATTTTTGACACTGATCCTGATCAATTTACTTGTAGGCGGAATAGGCGTTCTTAATATGCAGCATATCATTCAAAAAACAGATGAAATCAACACAAAATGGATTGACGGCATCAAAGGAATCACTTCAATTAATTATGTAACCGAGCACCTGTCTTCTAAAGAAAAGGACTTTCTGATTTATACAGACAAAAGCAAAATGGATACACTTGATCAAGAAATGAATCAAATCATGGAAGACATTAACCAAAAGCTCGATAACTACGAAAAAACGATCTCCACTGATAAAGAGCAGAAACTGTTCGAGCAGCTTCAAACTGAAGTGAATACCTATATGGATATTCATGCGCAAATTATCGAAAGCGGCCGCACGAATGACATGGACAAAGCAAGAGGTTTATTGGTTCAGACTGAGGCCAGCTTTGAGGATATGAAAAAAACAATCACTCAACTTGTTGACTTAAATCAAGAAGGCAGCAACACAGCGGTAAAAGAAACGAAGGCCGTCTATCATAAAGGGCTCATTTACACTGCTTTGCTTGTGGCAGCATCGATCCTCATCAGCATTTTCATCTGGCTTTATATCACGCGAAACATTGTAAAGCCTATCATTCGCATGAAGGAATCTGCCAATCATATTGCCGAAGGCGATCTGTCGAACGATATGGAGCCGCTCAACTCAAAAGACGAGCTGGGTGATCTGAATGAAGCGCTGCAAAAAATGGTAGGGAATCTGAGAGATATTGTCGGATATTCTAAAGACATATCAAGCCGGGTCCTTTCTTCTTCACAGGTGCTTGCTACCGCAACGAATGAAACAAGATCCGGTAGCAAACATATTACCGAGACGATGAACGAAATGGCTGAGGGCTCTGAACAGCAGGCCCAAGACGCCGTGACGATTGCCGAATCGATGAATGAGTTCACTGAAAGCATTGATAAAGCCTATAATCACGGCATCACCATCAGCGATACGTCTCAAAACGTTCTCGAACTCGCGGTAAGCGGAAACGAAAATATGGCTACGTCATTACAGCAAATGAAAACCATCCACCATATTGTTAAAGAGGCCGTGCATAAAGTGAGATCACTGGAACAGCATTCTCAGGATATCAACAAGCTCGTTCAAGTCATCAACGGAATTGCCGAGCAAACGAATTTGCTGTCCCTTAACGCCGCGATTGAAGCTGCCCGCGCAGGAGAAAGCGGCAAAGGCTTCGCCGTTGTGGCAGAGGAGGTCAGAAAGCTGGCTGACGGCGTTTCTGATTCCGTGCAGGATATTACCCGGATTGTAGGCGGGACACAGCAGGAGATCCACACTGTCATTACGTACTTGGAAAGCAGCTTTACAGAAGTCGAAAAAGGAACGGAAAACCTGACAGACACCGGACAGGCTATGCGGCATATCAAGCAATCCGTCACTCATGTTGCAGACAGCATTAAGGAAGTAACGGATGGCCTGAAACAGTTAACAAACCAATCGATTACTATCAATCAATCGATTGAAAATATCGCTTCTGTATCCGAAGAGTCGGCCGCCGGCATTGAAGAAACATTTTCAATAACCGAGCAATCCGCCCATTCGATGGATCAAGTGCTTCAAAATGCTGAAGAGCTTGAGCAGCTGGCGAAGGAGCTTAATGAGAAGATGGGTCAGTTTACGATTTAAATAGAAAAAAGAGGCTGGACTCCAGCCTCTTTTTTCTATTCTATGCAGCTGATTGAACGTGTTTCGCCCCGGTTCTTTTTTTCTTCACCGGACTTAATGCCCGCTCCAGCCAGGCCATGAGCAAATCCGCCCCTACCGCCATCACCGCAGTTGGTATCGCTCCGGCTAGAATAATCGCAGTTCCGTTTGTCGCGTTTGAGCCGCGGACGATCATGTCCCCAAGGCCTCCGGCACCGACAAATGTGCCGATCGCTGTAATTCCAATGGCAATGACGAGAGCCGTGCGAAGGCCCGCCATAATGACAGAAAGTGCGAGCGGGAGCTCAACCATTCTGAGCACTTGGAATTTCGTCATGCCCATTGCTTTTCCCGATTCTAAGTAGGCATGCTCAATACTGATAATGCCTGTGTACGTGTTTCGAATAATCGGCAGCAGGGAATACAGAAATAATGATAGAATCACGGTATTTGCGCCGAGCCCCATAACAAGCATTAAGACGGCCAGCATAGCGAGCGCCGGGATTGTTTGAATAACGTTTGTTACGGCAAACACCCAGGCTGACAAACGGCGAAAATGCGCGATGAGGATTCCGGCCGGAACCCCGACGACAGCGGCAAATAAAACGCCGTAAGCCGACATGAGAAAGTGGCGGCCGAATTCATCCATGACGTAACTGCCATTGTGCGCGTAATACGTCATTAACTGTTCAAGCACGTTCATTGACCTCTTCCCCCTTTCACGATTCGAAGTAGTGATGTTTTTCTAAATATTCCTTGGCAACGACAGACGGTTCTTTGAGATTGCCGTCGACTTCATAGTTAAGTTCCTGCATCGTGGCTGTGTCGATTTTTCCGAGCATTTTCTTGATGATGCCTTCAAGCTCAGGATGTTCTTTGAGCACCTTTTCCGGAACAACCGGAGAACAGTCGTACGGCGGGAAAAATTGTTTATCATCCTTTAGCATTTTGAGACCATAGGACTTGATTCTTCCATCGGTTGAATACGCAAGCACAATGTCCATTTTTCCGCTTTTCACCGCGTCGTACACAAGGCCGATCTGCATCGGATACGTGCCGCCGAATGTCATGCCGTAGGTTTTCGTAAAATCCTGATAGCCGTTTCCTTTGAGCTTCATCCAATAGTTATCAACGCCCAGCTTTAATTGCGGCGCCCATTTTTTAACGTCTGATACGGTCTCTAAATGGTATTGGTCGGCCAGCTCCTTGCTGACTGTAAAGGCATATGTATTATCAAACCCGTAGGAGTCATACCACTTTAAATCATATCTTTTTTTAAACTCCCGCTGAGTAAGCGCCAGCGCTTTGTCCGGATCTTTTTCAGGTTCCATTCTCAGCGTGCCTGTCAGCGCGTCTCCCGTATATCTTGTGGCGGCAATGTCGATTTCCCCGTTCATTAAAGCCTGCTGCTGCACCGCGTTGGAGCCAAGATTTTTAATCGTTGTTGTTTTGAGATCAGTATGGTGTTCGATCAACTGGCCAAGCATACTGGCGATGATTTCTGATTCGCTCATGCTTTGCGCGCCGATTTTAATGGTCTGGTCTGCAGCAGCGCTGAGACCAGGAAGCGAACAGCCGCTCAGCGTCAGCGTTGCCGCAAGTGCTAAACCTATCATTAATTTGAGATATTTTCTTTTCATGAGCCGCCTCCTTATGACAATTCCTTCAATCTCTGCATGCCGGCAGGTGTCAGTTTTCGTTCAGCAACTGCCAGCACATAATCAATCACAATTGCCAATATCGTGACAGGTACCGCGCCCCCGATGATATATTCCGGCTGATATAAATTCAGTCCGATAAAAATGTAATCACCCAATCCGCCGCCTCCGATAAAGGAAGCAAGCGTGGCCCAGCCGATTAAGTAAATCGTCGATGTTCTGATTCCCGCCATGATCACTGGCGCGGCAAGCGGCAGCTCCACCAAGCGGACTTGTTCAGCCGGCGTCATTCCGATGCCTTTGCCAGACTCGAGCAGATTTTTGTTGACGCCGCGAATGCCGGTATACGTGTTGCGAAGAATCGGCAATACGGAATAGAAAAACAAAGCCACAATGGCCGGAACCTTCCCTACACCAAGGAGCGGGATAAAAAAAGCGAGGATGGCCAGACTCGGCAGCGTCTGAATGATATTGACAATGCCGATAATGGTGCCGGCTCCTTTTTTCATTCTGGTAAGCACAACCCCGAGGGGGACGGCAACCAGCACGCCCAGGATCACAGCAATGAGCGATATCGTAATATGCTCGTATGTTTTATAAAGAAGCTCGCCCCCATTGGTTTGCAAAAATTGAACAATATGATGCATGACTTATCGCCCCTCCCTATGACAATGCTGCGAGCTGCTTTTCTTCTCCCCAGAGGGAGTCATACACGATGTCGACCAGACTTGCCCTCGTCACAATTCCGATCAGGCGTCGGTCTTCATCCACAACGGGAACATATTTGACACCCCGTTTTAAAATTTTGCGGACCGTGTCGCGCAGCAGTGTGCCGCCCAGTACTGTGTATATATCTTCATGTAAAACCTCACCTATGAGATTGGCCTTTTTCCGGCATTGATCAATGATTTCAACATCGACATAGCCTTGCAGAACGTGCTTGTCATCGACGACCAGCAATGAATCGACCCGTTCCTGCCTCATCAGCTGAATGGCCTCAGAAAGCGTTTTATCCGCGGTGATCGTTACAGGCTGTGTGTTCATAATTTGGTCAACCCGTTCAACATCCGGGCTGGATGACTGAATCAGCCGCTCCTTGCCGATAAATTCCTCAACAAATTCGTCTGCCGGATTTCTTAAAATGTCATCGGGCGTTCCAACTTGAACGATTTCTCCCGCTTTTAAAATCACAATCCGGTCTGCCAGCTTAATCGCTTCATCCATATCGTGGGTAACAAATACGATGGTTTTATGTAAGGTTTTTTGCAGTTTTTTAAATTCTTCCTGGAGGGAATCCCTCGTAATCGGGTCGAGTGCCCCAAACGGTTCATCCATTAAGATAAGCGGCGGCTCCGCGGCAAGTGCCCGTAATACACCAATTCGCTGCTGCTGCCCCCCGCTTAATTCATGAGGGTAACGGTCTAAATATTCTGGCCCCATATCGACCAATTTTAAAAGCTCACGCGCCCGCTCTTTCCGCTGCTGCTCCGGCCATTTCAGCAGTTTTGGGACGAGTGAGATATTCTGCTGAATGGTCATATGGGGAAACAGGCCGATCTGCTGAATCACATAGCCAATTTTGCGCCTGAGCTCTACAGGATCCTGGTCCATGATGTTTTCGCCGTCAATGAAAATCTTTCCGGCGGAAGGCTCAATTAATCGGTTAATCATTTTCATTGTTGTCGTTTTTCCGCAGCCGCTCGGCCCAATAAAGCAGATAAATTCGCCTTTTGCAATCTTAAGATTTACGTTGTTCACGGCTTTTTTGCCGCCCTTGTATGTTTTCGAGACATTTTCTAATGTCAGCAAACATCGCACCTCCAAAATTAAGTTTATTCAATTTGTTCAGTTTAAATTTAATTTTTCAGACAATTGAATGCTTCCCATTATAGAATAAAGTTTATAAAATAAAAAGTTTACAATTTGTTCATATTATTTATAAAGTATGTGTAAACGCTGATTTACCCGCAGTGACGTGTGTTGATCTCCTTATTGCTCCAATTTCCTGCCAAATTCTCTTTTGACAGCATTTTCGCCGTATCAAAAATGTGGTATATTGACATCGGAATTGTTAGCTGAAAGGATGAAACCGTTGGAGAAAGATCCGTTAACGATCATTGAACAAGCCGAGGACCATTTTATAGAAAGAATCGCGGAAAACATGCATGCATTTGGAATGCCCTCTACCGTCGGACGAGTGCTGGGCATTATTTATATGAATCGAAAACCGATGACGCTTACGGAATTATCTGAGGCTACCGGCATGAGCAAAACACGCATGAGCCAGGTAGTGCGGGAAATGCTTGATGCCAACATTGCCGAGAAGGTGTTCGAAAAAGGCGTCCGAAAAGATTTATATGAGGTTGAGCAGGACTACTATCAAACATTTATCACGCTGTTTTCAGCCACCTGGAGCAAAGTCGTCAGCAAAAACAAAATGATGCATAAAAAACTCAATCGGGAGCTGCTTAGCGTGTTGGATGAAGAGCTTACTCCTGAAGCGGAAGAAAAAGTGAATGAGCTGCTGAAGGAATTAAAGGAATGGCTCGATTATTATAATTGGCTCAGCCGTTTGATTGAGTTTTTTGAGAGCGAAGAAATTTTTAAATATGTGCCGAAGCCGTAAAAAACGCCCTGTCATTACAAGGCGTTTTTTCTTATGCGGCACCTGCCAAGTTTTTCTTCTTTCTCTTTTTAATCGGGCTTAATGCTCGTTCAAGCCAGCCCATGACCAAATCGGCAATCACCGCCATCAGAGCTGTGGGGATCGCTCCCGCTAATATAATCGCGGTTCCGTTTGTGGCGTTTGATCCTCTGACGATGATGTCCCCGAGACCGCCAGCACCGACAAATGTCCCGATGGCCGTAATGCCGATGGCAATGACAAGCGCGGTGCGCAGGCCGGCCATTATGACAGAAAGCGCAAGCGGAAGCTCGACCATCCGCAGCACTTGAAATTTTGTCATCCCCATTGCTTTTCCCGATTCAAGATAGGCGTGCTCAATACTGATAATCCCTGTATACGTATTTCTGATAATCGGCAGAAGAGAATACAGAAATAATGACAATATCACCGTATTAGCGCCCAGCCCCATGACAAGCATCAGCACGGCGAGCATGGCGAGAGCCGGGATGGTCTGAATGACGTTCGTGACCGCAAAAACCCATCCGCTTAATCTTCTGTATCTGGCTATCAGGATGCCAAGCGGAATTCCAACAATGGCGGCAAATAAAACGCCGTACACCGACATCAGAAAATGGCGGTAAAACTCCTGCATCACATAACCGCCGTTTTGCGAATAGTATGTGCCAAGCTGCTGTAGTACTTCCATATGATCCACCTCTTTTCTTAGTCAAAATAATGATGTTTCTCTAAAAATTCCTTTGCTACGACAGACGGCTCCTTCAGCTTGCCATCCACCTCATAATTAAGTTCCTGCATCGTTTCCGTGTCGATTTGCCCAATCAGCTTATTGATCACACCCTCAAGCTCCGGATGCGCCTTAAGCACCTTTTCCGGAATCACCGGTGAACAGTCATACGGCGGGAAGAAACGCTTATCGTCTTTTAAGATTTTCAGATCATATGCTTTAATCCGTCCATCCGTTGAATAAGCCAAAACGGCGTCCATTTTCCCATTTTTGACTGCGTCATAGACTAGCCCGATCTGCATTGGATAAGTTGTGCCGAATTCAAAGCCATATGTGCTGACAAAGCCTTTATACCCGTCGCCTTTTCGTTTCAGCCAAGCATTGTCGACGCCTAATTTATATTGGGAGGCATTTTTCTTCAAGTCAGACACGGTGTTAATATGCTCTTTTTCCGCAAACTTTTTTGTTACTGTGAAGGCATACGTGTTATCAAAGCCGTAGGAATCAAACCATTTATAAGAAAAGCGCTTTTGAAACTCGTTCTGCACAATGTTCAGCGCTTTTTTCGGATCTTTCTCCGCTTCCTTGCCGAGGGTGCTTGTTAAATCTGTTCCGGAATAGCGCGTGGCTGAAATATCAATGTCACCGCCCAGCATCGCTTGGTGCTGAACATAGTTTGAGCCGAGGTTTTTCACTAAAGCGGTATTCAAATCTGTATCATGTTCAATAAGCTGCGCGATCATATTCGCTAAAATTTCTGATTCTGTCATGCTTTGCGCCCCGATTTTGATCGTGTCGTCAGAAGCGCCGCCGAGACCCGGCAGAGAGCAGCCGCCTAGCAGCATGACAAAGACGAGAGCAAACGCGCCAAGCCATTTGATTTTTGTCGTTTTCAACAGAGCCAACTCCTTACGAAACTTCCTTCATCCCTTGCAAGCCTTTCGGCGTCACCTTTCGTTCTGTCACGGCTAGGACATAATCAATGATAATTGCCAGAATTGTGACAGGCACGGCACCGCCAATGATATATTCAGGCTGGTATAGGTTCAGGCCGATAAAAATATAGTCCCCGAGGCCGCCTCCCCCGATAAACGACGCAAGTGTCGCCCAGCCAATTAGGTAGATCGTTGATGTGCGGATCCCCGCCATGATGATGGGAATCGCCAGCGGAATTTCAACGAGCCGAATCTGCTCCCAGCCTGTCATGCCAATCCCTTTCCCCGATTCCAGGAGGTTTTTATTTACACCTTTAATGCCGGTATACGTATTGCGCAAGATCGGCAGTACCGAATAGAAAAATAAAGCGACAATCGCAGGCACTTTTCCTACGCCGAGAAGCGGAATAAAAAAGGCTAAAATCGCCAGACTCGGCAGGGTTTGCACAATGTTTACGAAACCGATAACCGCACCTGCGCCTTTTTTCATTCTGGTAAGAGCAACGCCGAGCGGCACTGCAACGATAATGCCCAATACAACGGCTATGAGTGAAATATATAAATGCTCTCCTGTTTTATACAACAGCTCTCCGCCATTCGTTTGCAAAAAAGTCATCATTTGATTCATCTTAAAAGAGCTCCTCCCCTGGTCAGATCGTCATAAGCTGGTCTTCCTCGCCCCATATGGAATCGTATACGATATCAACAAGGCTTGCTCTCGTCACAATTCCTGCTAAATGGTTCTCCTCATCCACCACAGGAACATACTTGATGCCCTGCTTCAAGATTTTTCGGACCGTATCGCGAAGAAGCGCCCCTTTTTGCACGGTATATATATCGGAGCGGTATACATCGCCAACGACGCTCGCTTTTTTGCGGTTTTGATCAATCATTTCCACATCAACATAGCCCTTCAGCACGTTTTGCCGGTCCACAACGAGCAGCGAGTCAACACGTTTTTCTCTCATCAGCTGAATCGCCTGAGAAAGCGTTTTGTCCGCAGATACCGTCACCGGCGTTCTGTTCATCATTTGCTCTACCCGCTCGATATCCGGTCTTGACTGAATCAGGCGCTCTTTCCCGATAAATTCTTCAACAAACTCATTTGCCGGGTTTCGAAGAATCTCATCAGGTGTGCCGACTTGAACGATTTCTCCCGCTTTTAATATCACAATCCTGTCAGCAAGCTTAATCGCTTCATCCATATCGTGGGTTACAAACACAATCGTTTTGTTTAAGGTTCTCTGCAGTTTTTTGAATTCTTCCTGAAGGGAATCACGCGTAATCGGATCAAGCGCTCCGAACGGTTCATCCATTAAAATGAGAGGGGGTTCCGCTGCCAGGGCGCGCAGCACGCCGATTCTCTGCTGCTGTCCGCCGCTGAGCTCATGCGGATAACGGTCTAAATACTCTGGGCCCATATCCACAAGCTTTAACAGCTCGCGCGCCCGTTCTTTCCGTTTTTCCTCAGGCCATTTCAGCAGCTTTGGTACGAGTGAGATGTTCTGCTGGATGGTCATATGGGGGAACAAACCAATCTGCTGTATCACATAGCCGATTTTTCTCCTCAGCTCAACCGGGTCCTGTTCCATAATATTTTCTCCGTCGATAAAGATCCTTCCAGACGATGGTTCTATCAGTCTGTTGATCATCTTCATCGTTGTCGTTTTTCCGCAGCCGCTCGGGCCGATAAAACAGATAAATTCACCTTTGGCAATATCTAAATCAATGCTGTTCACAGCTTTTTTGCCGCCTTTATATACTTTTGACACTTGTTCCAATTTCAGCAATCCGTGCACCTCCGCAGGTTTCCTTTAAATTTTCTGAAAAGTATAATCCTTATTATAGTTTGAACTTTATAAAATAAAAAGTTTACAATGTGTTGAAATTATATGTTATTTATAGATTATTTATTGTTATGACCGAGACGGAAAGGGTGTTCTTACAATTACGCCGGATACCTCCCACTTCCTCTGCATTCAGCTATTTTCAACACCAGGAAGAAATATGATATATTGACACCATCAATTGCCATTTGAAGGGATGATCAGCTGTGAAAAAAACCGCTCTCGACATCATTGAACATGCTGAAGAGCATCTCATTGAGAAGATTGCCGAAAATATGCATACGTTTGGAATGCCTTCAACTGTCGGACGTGTGCTCGGAATTATTTATATGAATCGAAAACCAATGACCTTAAGCGAGCTCTCTGAGGCAACGGGCATGAGCAAAACACGGATGAGCCAGGTTGTCCGGGAAATGATCGATGCCAATATCGCCGAAAAGGTGTTTGAAAAAGGCGTACGAAAAGACCTTTATGACGTCGAGCAGGATTATTATCAAACCTTCATTTCTTTATTTGCGGCGAATTGGACAAAGGTCGTGAGCAAAAACAAAGTGCTGTATAAAAAATTAAACCGGGAGCTGAGTGATCTTTTACAAAGGGACGGGCTTACCCCGGAAGCGGAAGAGAAAGTCAATCAGCTGCTGAATGAATTAAAAGAATGGCTTCATTACTATGATTGGCTGAGCAGGTTGATTGAATTTTTTGAGAGTGAGGAAGTCTTTCAGTACGTGCCAAAAACAAAAGAAAGCAGCTCTCTAAAATAAGGGAGCTGCTTTTTGCATCATGAGGTTAAGACCGGAAACATGCCTTTCAGCCCGGCACCAATCATCCCGACCGCAACCACGGCTAAGATTAATCCCATCAGTCTGGTAATCACATTCATCTCGGTTTTTCCGAGTTTGCTGCTGATAAAAGCAGAATAGTGGAAAAAGAGAAAGGTCAGGGCAATAACGGCGGCTATACCGATCATGACAGCCACATAATGACCAATGCCGCTATGTCCGGCGGAAAGGCTCATCACTGTTGCAATCGTTCCGGGCCCAGCAATGATCGGAATGGATAAAGGTGTGACTGATATATCCGCTTTTTCCTTGCTTTCCTTATGTTCATCATGGTGAAGAGATTGCACGTGCGATTCTTTCGCATTCAATAGATTATAGGCAATGCCGAAAATGAATATGCCGCCCGCCACTCGGAGCGCGTGAATGTTGATATCAAACAGTTTAAAGATAAGATGACCGAAAACCAAAAAAGCTGCGAGAATAAAAAAGGATAAAATAGCTGCCTTCCGGGCAATCGCTTTTCTTTCCGCTGCAGTATAGCCTTCTGTCAGCGTCAGAAATATCGGTACGTTTCCGATCGGATTCGATACTGCGAATAAAGAAATGAAGACGTGAACGATAAATGAGAACATCATATACCTCCTTGTTGATAGTCTCTGCACAGGAAATAGAATTATTCTCCACCCTTTTACCCGGAGGCGATTTCCCGGTAAACCTTTATAGCCTGTCAGAAACGCGCCATGCTACAATGAAGTGACAAATTGAATAGGAAGGACGTATACAGATGTTCAAAAAAATTGCGGCAGATGCCTTGGGCTTATCTGATATCGGAAAAATTATCGAACCTCAGGACTATGACAAAACAGACGCAGACGACTATGTCATGCATGAAGATAATGAGAAAATTTATTTCTTGATTAAAACAAAAGCAGACGAGTATTGCTTTACGAACCTGGCCCTGATCCATGTAGACGGCGAACGCGCCACTTCCTCGAAACGAACGTTGAAACGCTATCCTTATTCGCAATATAAAATCTCTGACGTTTTTCTTGAAACTGCCGGAAAAGTGGATTTGGATGTTGAAATTAAGTTCAAGCTGGGCGGTGAACAATTCGACATTGATGTCCACAAAGACCAGATTGAAAAGTTAAAAGACCTTTATAAAGCACTGCTTCGCATCGCTGAAACAACCTATGAAAATGACATTTTAATCAATCAAGCGGAGCAAAGCTTAGATAAAGCAGTGACGATTCTTCACCATACCCGCCCTGAGCACGTCAATATTGAAACGCAATACAAAGAGCTGACCGAATTCGGATTCACTTGGCTGACATCCGTTCGCTCGCAGTATCATATTAAGGATTTTGGGGATGTATTTGAGAAATATATTAATAACTAGATAAAAAAAGACACAGCTGCTATCGTGCTCGTGTCTTTTTTTGTATGAATATTGATTACTTTACAACTTTTTTCTTTTATAATAAAACTATTAGTCTATTTTCCCTATATTACAGATAAAGGAGTTATTTTATGTATTGTCCTCAATGCGGCCATCAAACAGATGGCGGAAATTTTTGTGAGAAATGCGGATCACCGCTCCCCGGTCAATCAGGCCACCAGCATGCAGCTCAAACTGGAGCCGCTGCAAAGCAAGCAGCAAAACAGTTCGGTTCATTTGTCTTATCCGTCCTGAAACGCCCTTATCAGGAATGTAAAGCAACAGGCGGAGAACAGCTGATCAGCGCAATCATTACGATGGTTCTTTTCAGTTTGCTGACCCCTTTGATGTTTTATATTCTTTTTTCAGACGGTCCCGGAAGCGTAAGCTTTACAGCAATCTTCTTAGAGCCAACCATTTATTTTATTTTATTTCTATTTGGCCTGCATGCATGCATCTTTTTCGCCCTGAAAATCGCGGGAAACCAAGTATCTTTCAAGGATTCATTCTCAAGATTCGGAGCGTTTCTCATACCGTTTACGGCTATTTTGATTCTTGCCCTTTTCTTCTTTTTATTACATACAGACATTTGCTTTACCATATTAGCCGTTGGTTTAATCGGTGCATTCTTCGCCACTCCTCCAGCGATGCTGAGCAGTTACCAGCATTCATATAAAGGGAAAATTGATATCATTTACTCAACGATTGTGATTTATCTGATCATCTGCGTTACATTTCAGCTTATTATCGAACACTATGTCAAAGAAATTTTCCGTTATATGCTCTTTTAAAAACAACCCCATCACCTGCTGGTGATGGGGTTGTTTTATTGAATAGACGTTAAGTAAATTCTTCCGTTCTTCACTACGCCGGTGTAGGTCCAGTTATATGTTCTGAGCTTTGGACTGCCGCCTGATTTTGTGATATAGAATTCTTCATACGTCTTAATCGTGACAGCCGACCCATTTTGGCTCCAGCTTTTCACTTCATAGTTATTAAAGTCTTCTGTTGTCCCCTCTTTATTTAATTTCGACACGAGATGCTGCTGGTCGGAATAAAGGGAACTGCCTTTTTCAAGGCTGTCTTCCATCAGTGAGAAATTATTTTGATTCACGGCATCTGCCTGACTTTGCAGATAACTGCCCATAAATAATGTCACTTGTTCATCTGTAACATCGCCGCTTGCAGAGCTTTTACTGCCTTTGTTTTTCGAACCAGCCCAGGCGGAAGTGTATGTCTCTGGTTTATCATTTTTGATTTTCTTTATATTTGTGCCTGCAGATTCGAATGTTAATTCTGCATCCTCGAAAATCCACTTTTTCTGTTTTTTATCATATGAAAGAAGATATTCATAACTCGGACTTTCGTCAGTCATTTCAGATTTTGTATAGTCGTTATACGAAGAAGACTGGTGAAGTTCTTTTCCTGTTACCGATACCTGCCACGTCCCGTCGTTTTTTTGAGAGAGCGCGAATGTATCCAGGTCAAAATCAGTTTCTAAATATTTATCTTTTAAGTATGAATCCGTGTTTTTCATGGAATCGACGGTATCCTTCGTCTCTGCCTTCCATTTCGCACTCGCCTCTGTCATCTGGGCTGTATTCCCATCAGATAGAGCTTTGGAGTATTGTTTTGTTGTTTTGACAATTGTGTTCATAATCTGTTCCTGTGTATCTTGATCAGGAATTAACGTTAACTCCATTTCTTTATCATCGATCGGAACGCCGGCAGTTTTTGTTTTTCCCCACGGAAATTCTGCCTCGACTGAAGCTGTCATTGTTCCATCTGTCAGCAGCGGACCGTATGTTACGGATTTGAATGGATCTTTATGAATCGACTTGCCGTTAATCAGCAAATCTCCCTTCCCGCTCTTAATGTCATCCGCTAAGCTGAATGTCACATCGTCTGCTTCCAATGATAGATCAACACGAAAGCTGCTATCGCCAACCGCCTGAATGTCTTCCTTTTTCACAAGGTCAACGACATCGTTTTTCAGTTTGGCTGAGACTGTATATTCGCCGGGAATGTACGGACCGAGGGTTTGTGCTTGATCTGCTTTCTTTACAGATCCGGCTTCCTCTTTATTGACATATAGATCGGTATTTTTATAATTGCTGCTCACTTCAAAATAAACAGGTGCTACCTTTAAGTCATAATGGTCAAATACCAGCAGGCTTTTTCCTTCTTTTTTTGCATATACGATATCCTTCTGGGCTGTTTCATCACGCAGCGATGCAAAAAGTTCATCTTTTTTGTCAGGATGATCCTTCAAATATGTAAGAAACGGTTTTACATTATTTTTAGTGAGCTTAAGCTTGTCATTTACTGGTGTAAGGAGAGACGCGATTTGCTCTTTATCCTCACTATTTACGGCCTGTTCAAACTTGTCGACTAACCTATCCTTTGAAGTAAAATACGCTCCGGTTTTATATACGGCGAATAATATAACGCACGCCGCGGCAATGCTGCTCCATAAAATGATGGTTTTCTTAGGGATCGGTTTTCGCGGAGCCTGCCTTGTTTCTGCAGTGCTAGCTGTTTCTTGATTTGCCTGTTTGCTGCCCCCTCCGATCGGGGTGCCGCATTGTTTACAAAACTTGGCTCCATCATTATTCTGGGAGCCGCAATTCTTACAAAAAAACATGACTTTCCTCCTATTCTATTAATTTGATAACATTTACTGCTTTTCATATTTTATAATAAAACAGAATGAAATTGGGAACGAATGAAAAAATTAAATGTCTATCAGACTAAAAAAGGTGGTAAGAATATGCAAAAGCTCAGGATTGAATTAAGAGAAGAAACAAATGACGAATTATATGATCTGCTGCTGCTCGCCGATCCGTCCAAAGACATTGTAGATGAATATCTTGAGAGGGGAGAATGTTACACAGCTTGGGCCGATGATGAGCTTGCAGGTGTTTATGTATTGCTAAAAACAAGGCCGCAAACAGTTGAAATTGTAAATATTGCGGTAAAAGAATCTCTTCAGAAGAAGGGCTTTGGCAAACAGCTTGTACTTGACGCCATCGAAAAGGCGAAGGAGCTGGGGGCGAACACGATTGAAATCGGCACAGGGAATTCCAGCATTCATCAGCTTTCTCTCTATCAAAAATGCGGATTCCGCCTTCAGGCGATCGACCACGATTTCTTTGTCAGACATTATGATGAGGACATTTTTGAAAACGGGATTCAATGCCGCGATATGGTGAGGCTTTATTTGGATCTTTAATAAAAGAGCTGCCGAATGATCATCGGCAGCTCTTTCATATAGAAATTAAAAAAACTGATTCGCTTTTTTTCCGGTATCCTGCTGCATTCCTTGCCTCACTGACAATATAAAAAAAATCAGGACGAGAGTCAGACCGACAGCCAGAAAAATATAATCAGCGTCCATAAACACAAGAAGCACTGTGTAAACAGCTGCTGAAAGAGGTTCTTCCATCTTTACGATAGAAAAAATAAGCGCGAATATTCTTCCGAAGTATTTAAAGAATAAGAATGGCGCTAGGAAAGTTTACATAAAAAAGCCGCCGAGAAAATCCCGGCGGTCTTTTTATTACTTGTTTAAGTTGTAGAAAGAGTTGATACCGTGGTATTGAGCAGTTTCAGCCAACTGATCTTCGATGCGAAGAAGCTGGTTGTATTTCGCAACACGGTCCGTACGAGACGGAGCACCTGTTTTGATTTGTCCTGCGTTTGTTGCCACAGCGATGTCAGCGATTGTGCTGTCTTCAGTTTCACCAGAACGGTGAGAGATAACAGCTGTGTAGCCTGCGCGTTTCGCCATTTCGATCGCATCGAATGTTTCAGTCAATGTACCGATTTGGTTTACTTTGATCAGGATAGAGTTGCCTACGCCGTTTTTAATACCTTCAGCAAGTTTTTTCGTGTTTGTAACGAAGAGGTCGTCACCAACAAGCTGAACTTTTTTGCCAAGACGCTCAGTAAGAAGCTTGTGGCCTTCCCAGTCGTTTTCGTCAAGACCGTCTTCGATAGAGATGATTGGGTATTTAGAAACAAGCTCTTCATACCAGTCAACCATTTCAGCAGATGTTTTCACAACGCCTTCGCCAGACAGATGGTATTTGCCGTCTTCTTTGTTGTAGAACTCAGAAGATGCAGCATCCATAGCAAGTTTAACTTCTTCGCCAGGTTTGAAGCCGGCTTTTTCGATTGCTTCAACGATTGTTTGAAGCGCTTCTTCGTTAGAACCAAGGTTTGGAGCGAATCCGCCTTCGTCACCTACAGCAGTGTTTAAGCCTTTTGCGCTTAATACTGATTTCAGGCTGTGGAAGATTTGAGCGCCCATGCGAAGTGCTTCACGGAAGTTAGGAGCACCTACAGGCATGATCATGAATTCTTGAATATCCACGTTGTTATCAGCATGCTCTCCGCCGTTTACGATGTTCATCATCGGTACAGGAAGCGTTTTTGAGTTGAATCCTCCAAGGTATTGGTAAAGAGGAATCTGTAAGAAATCAGCAGCAGCACGCGCACAAGCCATAGATACGCCAAGGATTGCGTTCGCACCAAGTTTGCCTTTGTTTTCAGTACCGTCAAGCTCGATTAAAAGCTGATCGATTGCGTTTTGTTCAGTTACATCAAAGCCAAGAAGCTCTGGAGCAATGATTTCGTTTACGTTGTTAACAGCTGTTAACACGCCTTTTCCAAGGTAACGGTCTTTGTCGCCGTCACGAAGCTCAACCGCTTCGTATTCACCTGTAGAAGCTCCGCTTGGCACTAATGCGCGGCCGAAAGCTCCTGTTTCTGTATATACTTCAACTTCAACTGTTGGGTTGCCGCGGGAGTCTAATACTTCGCGTGCATAAACATCAACAATGTATGGCATGAGTTTTGTCTCTCCTTTTGATTTTCAAATTATTTTTGAATTAAAGATGTTCCTGTCATTTCTTTCGGTTTTTCAACACCAAGAAGGTCTAATAACGTTGGGGCAAGGTCGCCTAGGATTCCGCCTTCACGCAGCGTAATGCCTTCTTTCGTTACAATCACAGGGACTGGGTTTGTTGTATGCGCAGTGTGCGGTTCGCCTGATTCTGTAATTAGAATGTCAGCATTACCGTGATCAGCGGTAATGATGGCATGTCCGCCTTTAGCAAGAATCGCGTCAACGACTTCGCCCAAGCATTCGTCCACTGCTTCAATTGCTTTAATTGTTGGTTCAACCATTCCGGAGTGGCCGACCATATCTGGATTTGCGAAGTTCAGAATGATCGCGTCATGCTTGTCAGCTTCAATTTCTTTGACAAGCGCGTCCTTCACTTCATACGCACTCATCTCAGGCTTCAAGTCATACGTTGCAACTTTAGGCGAGTTGATGAGAATACGCTCTTCACCCGGGAATTCAGCTTCACGGCCGCCGCTCATAAAGAACGTGACGTGCGGATACTTTTCAGTTTCTGCAATTCGAAGCTGTTTTAACCCGTGCTGAGATAATACTTCTCCGACTGTGTTATCAAGATTTATCGGTTTAAACGCTACATAGCCGTCAACTGTTTCACTGAAGTGAGTTAGGCAGACGAAATACAGGTTCTTTGGATAATTCTCGCCGCGGTCGAAGTCACGGAAGTCTTTGTTTGTGAACGTGTTGGAAATCTGGATGGCGCGGTCCGGTCTGAAATTATAGAAAATCACAGAATCGCCGTCTTGGATTTTCGCAACAGGCTCACCGTTTTCTTTTGTGATGACAGATGGAATCACGAATTCATCGTAGATACCATTTGCATATGAATCATCAACAACATCCAGGGCGCTGCGGTAAGATGGGCCTTCGCCGTACGCCATTGCGCGGTACGCTTTTTCTACACGGTCCCAGCGTTTGTCGCGGTCCATAGAGTAGTAACGTCCGGAAATGCTGGCGATTTCACCTACACCGATTTCCTTGATTTGATCGTTCAACTGGTTGATGTACGTTTTCGCTGTCTGCGGACCTACATCACGGCCGTCAAGGAAGCCATGGATATAAACCTTTGTCAGCCCTTCTTTTTTCGCAAGCTTTAACAGTGCGAATAAATGATTGATATGGCTGTGCACGCCTCCGTCAGATAAAAGACCGAACAGGTGCAAGGCTTTGTTGTTTTCTTTCGCGTTGCTGATCGCGTCAAGGAATGTTTGATTGCGTTCGAACTCTCCTTCACGAATGGCAACATTTACGCGTGTTAAGCTTTGGTACACAATACGTCCCGCACCGATATTTAAGTGACCTACCTCGGAGTTCCCCATTTGCCCTTCAGGAAGACCTACAGCCTCGCCTGAAGCAGTCAATGTTTGATGAGGATACTGGTTCCAATAGCGGTCAAAATTCGGTTTTTTCGCTAAAGCGACTGCGTTCCCTACTGTTTCGTTACGTAATCCGAACCCATCAAGAATGATGAGTGCAGCTGGTTTTTTACTCATATTGACCTTCCTCCAATAATTGAACGAATGACTGTGGCTCAAGGCTCGCGCCGCCGACCAAAGCACCGTCAATATCGGACTCTGCCATATATTCTTTAATGTTTGCAGGCTTTACGCTTCCGCCATATTGGATGCGAAGCTTGTCTGCAGCTTCTTGGCTGAAGCTTTCAGCGACGGTTTTACGGATATGCGCACACACGTCATTCGCATCTTTCGCTGTAGAAGATTTGCCTGTTCCGATTGCCCAGATTGGCTCATACGCAATAACAGAAGCAGCAACTTGTTCTTCAGAAAGATCAGCAAGGCCTTTTTTCACTTGGTCAGCAACAAGATCATTTGTTTTGCCGGCTTCACGCTCTTCAAGCGTTTCACCTACACAGATGATCGGCACAATGCCGTGTTTGAAAGCTGCATGTGCTTTTTTGTTAACTGTTTCATCAGTTTCAGCGAACATTTCACGGCGCTCAGAGTGGCCGATGACGCAGTAGTCAACGCCAAGGTCTTTCAGAGCAACCGGGCTGATTTCGCCTGTGAACGCGCCGCTTTCTTCGAAGTGCATGTTTTGAGCGCCGACTTTTAGGTCAGTGCCTTTAACAGCAGAAGCAAGCTTTTCTAAGAAAAGCGCTGGCGCGCAAACAACAGCTTCAGCTTTGTCTGCTGCTGGAATGGAAGATTTTACTTCTTCAACGAAGCTGACAGCTTCGCCGAGTGTTTTGTTCATTTTCCAGTTACCGGCGATAATTGGTTTTCTCATCTGTTCCACTTCCTTATAGCAGTTTTGAGATTATTTATCGTTCAGTGCAGCTACCCCTGGAAGCTCTTTGCCTTCCATAAACTCAAGGGATGCGCCGCCGCCTGTTGAGATGTGGCTCATTTTGTCAGCAAGGCCGAATTTTTCAACCGCTGCCGCAGAGTCTCCTCCGCCGATGACAGAGTATGTATCTTTCGCCTCTGCCAATGCTTCCGCAACCGCTTTTGTTCCTTGAGCGAACAAGTCGATTTCGAATACGCCCATTGGTCCGTTCCACACGACAAGTTTGCTGTTTTTGATGACGTCAGCATACGTTTCGCGTGTTTTCGTACCAATGTCGATTGCTTCTAAATCACTAGGGATTTCAGAGATCGGCACAATTTTCACGTTTGCATCGTTAGAGAAATCATCTGCAACGAGTACATCTTCAGGCATGTAGAAGTTAACGCCTTTTTCTTTAGCGCGGTCCATAAATGATTTCGCAAGCTCGATTTTATCCTCTTCAAGAAGAGATTTACCGACTTCATAGCCAAGCGCTTTTACGAAAGTATAAGCAAGACCTCCGCCGATGATCAGGTTGTCTACTTTATCAAGAAGACTTTCGATTACACCAATTTTGTCTTTTACTTTCGCTCCGCCGATGATCGCTGTGAATGGGCGGTCAGGATTGGAAACCGCTTTTCCAAGTACATCAAGCTCTTTTTCCATTAAGAAACCTGCAACTGCTGGCAGATGCTCGGCAATTCCAGCTGTAGATGCGTGAGCACGGTGGGCAGCACCGAATGCGTCATTTACATATACATCTGCAAGCTCAGCAAATGCTTTTGCAAGCTCAGGGTCATTTTTCTCTTCACCAGGATAGAAACGTACGTTTTCCAATACAAGAACGTCTCCGTCCTTCATCTCGAAAATTTGTGCTTTTACAGCATCGCCGTATGCTTCATCCGCTTTTTTCACTTCTTTGCCAAGCAGTTCGCCGAGACGTGCAGCGACAGGAGTTAAACGAAGCTCCTCAACCACTTCGCCTTTCGGGCGGCCTAAGTGGCTCGCAAGAAGGACTTTTGCGCCTTGGTCTGCAAGGTGTTTGATTGTTGGAAGCGCAGCACGGATACGTGTATCGTCTGTTACTTCCCCGTCTTTCATTGGAACGTTAAAGTCAACGCGGCAGAATACAACTTTGCCTTTTACGTCGATGTCTTTGAGAGTTTTTTTATTCATGCCTAGGAGATCCTCCTTCAAAATGGTTTGCATACAGCACGAAAAACGTGAAACCGTCTGTTCAAGCGATAACTCCGCCAGGGCAGATCGCAGTCTTTTTCGGCACAGGGCAGTTCGTCTAAAAGCCAGGGCAGCGGCCTTAGGCGAAAGCGCCGGCAAAGCTGCTTAAAACGCGGTCGTTTCTCTATCACAGAGCGTTTTCTGAAAGCCGGTCTTCATGGAAAAAGGGAAAGGGAGTCCGTCCCCTTCCCTTGTCCGCTTTCATTATAGCGCTTCTATTCAAAAGAACCAAGTCAGGTCCTTTTTCAGCTATAAATTAAAGACCTTTTTTTGCGATGTAAGCTGCAAGGTCAACAACGCGGTTAGAGTAGCCGCTTTCGTTATCGTACCAAGAGATTACTTTTACCATGCTGCCTTCCATAACCATTGTAGAAAGAGCATCGATTGTAGAAGAGTTTTTGTTTCCGTTGTAGTCGCCAGAAACTAATGGCTCTTCGCTGTAGCCAAGGATTCCTTTAAGGTCGCCTTCAGCCGCTTCTTTAAGAGCTGCGTTTACTTCTTCAACTGTTACTTCTTGGTTCAGTTCAGCAACCAAGTCAACTAGAGAAACGTTTGGAGTTGGAACACGCATTGCTCCACCGTTCAGTTTGCCTTTTAGTTCAGGAAGAACTAGAGAAACTGCTTTAGCAGCACCAGTTGATGTAGGGATGATGTTTTCAGCTGCTGCACGCGCACGACGGTAGTCTTTGTGCGGAAGATCAAGGATTTGCTGATCGTTTGTGTAAGAGTGAACAGTTGTCATCATACCGCGTTTGATGCCGAATTTATCGTTAAGTACTTTTGCAAACGGCGCAAGGCAGTTTGTTGTGCAAGATGCGTTAGAGATAACATCGTGGTTAGCCGCATCGTATTTATCTTCGTTAACACCCATAACGATTGTGATATCTTCTTCGTTAGCAGGAGCAGAGATGATTACTTTTTTCGCGCCAGCTTCTAAGTGTTTCGCAGCGTCTGCGCGTTTTGTGAAGAAACCAGTAGATTCAACTACGATTTCAACGCCTTGTTTGCCCCAGCTAAGTTTAGCAGGATCGCGTTCTGCAGAAACTTCAATTGTTTTGCCGTTAACAACAAGGTTGTTACCGTCAACTGAAACTTCAGCGTCTAATTTTCCGTGTACAGAATCATATTGTAAAAGGTGAGCTAGCATGTTAGCATCTGTTAAATCGTTAACCGCTACTACCTCAACTTCAGGATTGTTTAATGCTGCGCGGAATACGTTACGTCCAATACGACCAAAACCGTTAATACCGACTTTTACTGCCATGATTGTTTCCTCCTTTAAATAAGTGAGAGATATTTATATTGAGGGATTATTCATCCCTTAATAACTTCTTTGCGGCTCCTTCGTCTGTGACGAGAACCGTGTTGCGTGGCTTTTTAAAGTAAGCCTCGATCGCTTCGGCTTTTGATGATCCGCCCGCTACCGCAATAATATCGGGGATGGCGTCTATGTCATCCAGCTGCATTCCGACAGAATGCACTTTGTGGACCACTTCGCCGTCCGCGTTAAAATAGTAGCCGAACGCTTCTGTCACCGCGTCGTTATCATCTATTTTCTTTAAGTCTTCTAAAGGCGTGTTTCTGCGCTGAGCCATAGTTTTAGCTTCGCCGATTCCGTGAACCAGCATACTCGCTGATTTAATGGTGTTCAGCACCTCTTTGACAGAAGGCTCTTCAATAATAGATGAATAGGCGCCCTGTGACAGCTGTCCCGGAACAAACAAAAGCCGGTAAGTGCCTGAAGCCTTCTCCGCCATATGCGCGCATATGGTGTTCGCCTGGTTTTTCACGTCTTCGCCTAAACCGCCTCTTGCAGGCACAAACAAAAGCTCGCGGTTTTTAGAATCCGGCGTCATCATTTCGGCGACAGCTTCAATTGTCGTACCGCCAGTTACAGCGACGATATTTTTGCCTGAAAATCTTTTTTTCATACATGCGACAGCCGCTCTTCCCATTTCTTTTTTGACCCATGGGGATTGATCGCTGTCTCCGGATACGATAATGGCATCCTTCAGATTTAAACGTTCTTTTAATGTCTTTTCCAAAAGAGTCAAACCTAAAACATCTTTCATCGTATCTTCCAAAACAGAAAGCAGTTCATAGCCCTCTTCTGTCAATGTCATGCCGTTTGTCTTAATATCGACCAGGTTCTGTTCCTTTAAAAACTGAACCTCGCCCCTCAGCACACGCTCGCTGATTCCGAGACTGGCAGACAGGCTTCTTCGCCCGATAGGTTCTGTCAGCCTGATATACTGCAAGATTTCAAACCTCTTTTGCATAACGAGCAGAAGATCAGGCAATAATTTTTTTTGAGCTTGTATTAACTGGTTCATGACTCAAACGTTCCTTCCTTTTTTGCTGGACATTATATGTCCCGCTATGACAAAAAACGTCCCGTCATAGCCAAAAAAAATCATTTCTGCTTTCTTTAATTATTTTAACAGGGTGGAATTGTTTATTCAACTGTTAAGAGCCAATTCATCGACAATATTCGCAGAGTTTTCATGCCGCGTCGTTTTATCCAGCAATATTTTATCCTATATATCTTTATCTTATACAGAAAGCGCCAAATGGTGCATCCCAATATAAACAGCCCTTCCCGCAGAAAGGGCTGTTTCATTAAAGCGTTTTCATTTTATCCAGAGCTTTTCAATTTCCTCGAGCGATTTGTTCTTCGTTTCTGGACAGATCGTAACGACAAACAGGAAACAAAGGATGTTAATCACCGCAAATATCCAAAATGTATAGGCGAGCCCGAAAGAATCGATCATCATTGGCACAAACTGTCCGATCGCCCAGTTTGCTCCCCATAAAAAGATGGTCGCAATGCCTGCAGCCCGCGCACGCAGATGGTTCGGGAAGATTTCAGAAATCATAATCCATGTGATCGGTCCGACCGAGACACAGAAAGCAGCGACAAAACCTAATATAAGGACGATCATCATGATCCCGCTTGTTAACTCAAAATAAAACGACGTCCCGATTAAAATCATAAAAATAGCCATAAAAGCAGAACCGATGGACATCAGTTTTTTTCGTCCGACTTTATCAATCAGCAACACCGCAATAACGGTAAAGATGACTTCTACAACCCCGACGATACAAGTCGTCACAAATCCGGCGTTTTGCCCGAATCCCATCATTTTAAAGATTTCCGGCCCGTAGTAAGTAATCGCGTTCATGCCGATGACTTGGTTAAACAGCGCCAGCAGGATTCCAATGACAAGCGCCTTTCTGAGACCCGGCTTAAACAGCTGGGAGAGCGACCCCATTTGTTCTATTTTTAAAGAGTTCTCAATGTTCTTTAATTCTTCTTTTGCAACAGTTTCTCCATTAATACGTGTCAGGATCTTTAAAGCTTCATTTGTTTTGCCCGCTTTCGCCAGCCATCTCGGACTTTCCGGGACGACGAGCAGGACAAGGAAAAAGATGACGGACGGCACCATTCCATAAGCAAGCATCCATCTCCAGCCGGTGTGCACGCCCCATTCGTATGTTCCGGACCGCTGCACAGCTAGATTAATAAAGTATGTTGCGGAAATACCCAGTATCGTAAAGAGCTGATATAAGGAAGATAAACTTCCGCGTATGGCGGGCGGTGCCGCTTCTGTAATATACGTAACAGAGAGCGATGAGCCCATCCCGATTCCCAGCCCCCCGATAATCCTTGCAATGATTAAGGTGGACACGTCTTGAGAAAGCGCTGAAACGATTGCTGATATCGCAAATAACAAAGCGGCTGTCATTAAAATTTTTCTCCGGCCGAATCTGTCACTTAAAAATCCGGATATCCCGACGCCCACAACTCCTCCAATCATAATGCTTGAAATGACAAGTCCCTCCATAAACGGACTCAGGCTGTATAAATCTTTCAGAAAACCGATGGCTCCAGAAATCACTGCCGTGTCATAGCCATACAATAAGCCGCCAAGCCCCGCCGCACATGAGATCAAAATGACAAATCCCATTGAATGGCTTCTTGTTACAGGAACATTTGGTTCTAATTGAGTTGGAGTATTCTTCATTTCCCTGCCCTCCCGAATGTTGAGTAAAGCGTTTTCATTTAAACCTTCAATTGTACGTACTTATATTAAAATTTAACGAAAATTACATTTAATTAGTACGTACAAATATAGAATAATCTTGTTTGCATTTTCTGTCAATGTTTTCTTACAAAGAACGCTGTGATATACTGAAATTTGTCCGTATACATTTTGGAGGAATGGATATGTTACCAAAATACGCGCAAGTAAAAGAAGAAATCAGTTCATGGATTAATCAAGGCAAAATACTGCCCGATCAAAAAATCCCTACCGAAAACGAATTAATGCAGCAATTCGGCGTCAGCCGGCATACCATCCGCAAAGCGATCGGAGACCTCGTATCACAAGGTCTGCTGTACAGCGTGCAAGGCGGAGGCACCTTTGTCGCTTCACGCTCTGCTAAGTCAGCGCTGCATTCCAATAAAACGATCGGTGTTTTGACAACCTACATATCAGACTATATTTTCCCGAGCATCATCAGAGGAATCGAGTCCTATTTAAGCGAGCAGGGGTATTCTATGCTTTTGACAAGCACAAACAACAACCCGGACAATGAAAGAAGAGGCTTAGAAAACCTGCTGTCCCAGCATATTGACGGACTCATCGTAGAACCGACAAAAAGCGCCCTTCAAACCCCAAACATCGGCTATTATCTGAACTTGGAGAAAAACGGCATTCCTTTTGCGATGATTAACGCGTCATATGCCGAGCTTGCCGCGCCAAGTTTTACCTTGGATGATGTGAAAGGCGGGATGATGGCGGCGGAGCATTTGCTTTCTCTCGGCCACACGCATATGATGGGTATTTTTAAAGCTGATGACACACAAGGCGTGAAACGGATGAACGGATTTATACAGGCGCACCGGGAGCGTGAGTTGTTTCCTTCTCCGGATATGATCGTGACATTTACAACGGAAGAAAAAGAATCAAAACTTCTGGAGAAAGTAAAAGCCACACTGGAGAAAAACAGCAAGCACATGCCGACAGCCATTCTTTGTTATAACGATGAAATTGCGCTGAAGGTGATTGATATGCTGAGGGAGATGGATCTTAAAGTGCCGGAGGATATGTCTATTGTCGGGTACGATGATTCACATTTCGCCCAAATCTCAGAAGTGAAACTAACCTCTGTCAAACATCCGAAATCAGTGCTTGGAAAAGCAGCCGCCAAATATGTCATTGACTGCTTAGAGCATAAAAAGCCGAAGCAAGAGGATGTCATATATGAGCCTGAGTTGATCATTCGCCAGTCCGCACGAAAACTGAATGAATAAAAAAAGCAATGTATGGGTCTCCCCGCTACATTGCTTTTTTTATAGCTGTTATCTGTTTTTCCAAACGTCAGCGATGATTTCAAACGAACGCATTCTGTCTGCGTGTTCAAAGGTTTCTGAGTTAACCATAATTTCGTCAGCCTGTGTCGTTTTGACGAAATCTTCAAGCTTCGCCTTCACTTCTTCCGGACCTCCGACAATCGTGGAGCTCAGCTGCTCATTGACCATCGCTTTTTCATACGGGCTCCAGATTTGATCCATATCCTCAACTGGCGGTTTAAGCTGGTTCGGCGTACCGCGGACAAGATCAAGAAACCTTTGATAATGCGAAGTCGCAAGGTGCTGCGCTTTCTCGTTTGTATCTGCCGCGATAATGGTGACACCGACCATCGCATACGGTTCGTCGAGCACGTCTGACGGCGTGAAGGAATTGCGGTACAGCTCCAAAGCAGGAACCGTATTCGCCGGTGAGAAATGAGCGGCAAAGGCAAACGGAAGACCTAGTTCACCTGCCAGACGGGCGCTGAAGCCGCTTGAGCCCAGCAGCCAAATCGGCACATCTATGCCCTCTCCGGGAATGGCGCGAACTTGATTGCGCACATTTCCTGACGGTTTAAAATAATTGCGCAGTTCCTCTAATTGTTCTGGAAAATCCTCCCCGCTGTTGATGTTTCTGCGGAGCGCTCTGGCTGTCAATTGGTCTGTTCCCGGCGCACGTCCAAGCCCCAGATCAATCCGCCCGGGATACAGTGTTTCCAGTGTGCCGAATTGTTCAGCAATGACTAATGAAGAGTGGTTCGGGAGCATAATGCCGCCGGAACCGACGCGGATTTTCTTCGTGCCTCCGGCAATATGGCCAATCAAAACTGCAGTGGCGGAGCTTGCAACACCTTCTATATTATGATGTTCAGCAAGCCAGTAACGGTGATAGCCCCATTCCTCTGCCCGGCGCGCCAAGTCCATGCTGTTTCGGAATGATTCTGCAATCGTTCCTCCCTGAACAACCGGAGATAAATTCAAGACAGAAAGCAAGGTATCTTTGCGTTGGTTGTTAGACATATTGTTCTCCTTTGCAAATGTGTTATCAGTAAACAGCCCAAAGCTGTCAGGTCATGATTGAAAGAACTTCTATCACACCATAACACAACTGCATTCAGGAATAAAAGAATTTGATTCGATGAAATTCGAACAATGTAAAACGAACGGTTTGGAACATTATTCTGCTCCAAACAGCTCCTGCGCCATCTCAATAAAGAGCTTAGCCGCCAGAGAAGCCTCCTTTAGCGACGGAACAGCAAGCTGCACATCACGGTATACCTGCGGGTCCAATTCCCGGGTCACCACATGCTCCGGCAGCGGCATCCCCGACATGGACATTTCTGATAAAATGGCCAGGCCCAGTCCTTCTTTGATCATACTGATCGAGGTGTTGATGTTATAGACCGTAAAAGCTGGGTGCAGCGTAGCGCCTGCCTGCCTGAACATATCGACAAATGGTGATTCATAGCCGCCGTCACAGACGATCATCGGTTCATGGTCAAGATCTTTCAATGTAATGGCTGAATGACTGGCAAGCGGGTGATCGTCCCTGAGCACGACAGCCATTTTGTCTTTTTTCAAATGAATGTACTCCATCTCCTCTGTTGGATACAGAAGAATCCCAACATCTATCATCCGCGTATGAAGCCACTCCTTGACTTCATTTACAGTTCCCTCGTGCAGCACGAGCTCAAGTTTCGGATATTTTTGTTTAAATTCACTGATCAGCTTTGGCATAAAATAAGCCGAGGCAGTTGAGAATGTGCCAATATGAATCGTTCCCAGTTCAAGCCCTTTTTCCGCTGCTGCTACCTGCTCAACTTTTTCAATGCCTTTTAAGACTTCTCTAATGTGTACTAAGATCTGTTTTCCCGTATCTGTCAGCATCAGGCCATTGCGGCGGTCACGAATGATCAGCTTTACATCAAGCTCAGCTTCGATCGCAGAAATCGCATGGCTGACAGCCGGCTGTGTCATGTTCAGCGCCTGACCCGCTTTTGTAAAGCTTCCCGTTTCAGCTATTTTCACAAAAACCTTTAATTGTGTAATGGTCATAACAATTTACTTATGCTCCTTATAAAAAAGATTCATTTTATTTATCTTATGTTCTACCGTATCATATGATGGAAAAGTTCTACAAGGAGTGAATAAACAATGAAGCAGCTCTCAAAAACGCGGACAGCTCTCCTGCTCGCATTTCTCGTCATCATGTGGGGCGTCAATTGGCCGCTGTCCAAAGCCGCGCTCGCCTATTCTCCGCCATTATTGTTCGCGGGCATCCGAACGCTGATCGGCGGGCTTTTATTAGTCATTGTCGCACTGCCGCGTATTCATAAATTACGCTTAAAAGAAACGTGGCCGATTTATCTTGTTTCTGCTCTTTTAAATATTACGTTATTCTACGGCCTGCAAACGATCGGGCTGAATTATCTTCCGGCCGGCCTGTTTTCTGCAATCGTCTTCTTCCAGCCTGTTCTGATGGGTGTATTTTCTTGGCTGTGGCTCGGCGAATCCATGTTTGTAATGAAAGTGATCGGACTCATCCTCGGTTTTGCGGGAGTAGCCGTCATTAGTGCTGCGGGCTTTGGCGGGCATATTTCTGTCATTGGGGTTCTGCTGGCTCTCGGCTCCGCAGTCAGCTGGGCGCTCGGGACGGTATATATGAAAAAAACAGGCAGCCGCGTCGATTCCATCTGGATGGTCGCTCTGCAGCTGACGATCGGAAGCGTGTTTCTGCTTATATCCGGCTTTTGGACAGAAAGCTTTTCGGCGATCCAATGGACAGCTCCGTTTATCACGAGCCTGCTGTTCATCTCCGTATTCGTTATCGCGCTCGGCTGGCTTGTCTTTTTTACGCTTGTCGGTTCAGGAGAAGCAAGCAAGGTCGCATCTTATACTTTTTTGATTCCGCTCATATCAATCGTGGCCAGCTCCATTTTCCTGCATGAACCGCTCACCCTTAGCCTCTTGGCAGGGCTGCTGCTGATTGTCACGAGCATCTGTCTCGTGAATACAAAATCAAAAGCGCAGAAAGCTGCGGCGATTGGTATAAACGAGAAAGCTGCACAATAATAAAAACCCTCTTGCCGGATGCGGCAAGAGGGTTTCTTATTTACTGATGCTTGCGTCCTTTGACCAAATATGCAACTGTAATCAAAAGGTAGATCGCCGCAGTAATGCCGGTAATGACAATGGATGTTGTCATGATGACCCCGATCAGAATGGCGAGTAATGCCACAATCGCAAACCATGTCGTGTACGGGAACCATTTTACATAATAGGCCGGTGTTTCCGTTTGCTGTTTTCTCGATTTTAAATGAGCGAATCCGATGATCAGCCAAATGAATAAAACGGTATATCCCAATGATCCCATTAAATAATTAAATGTTTGGCTTCCTGCGAACAGAGAAATCAATACGCCAATATAGAGAGAAGAAGTGCACATCAGAATCGCAAACATCGGTACGTTTTTCGATGAAAGCTTCGAGAAGACCTTTGGAAGCCTTCCGTCACTTGCCTGTGTATATAAAATGCGTGATGATCCGTATAAACCTGAATTCATAGAAGAAATGATCGCCAGCAGGATGACTGCATTCATGATATGATCCGCGCCCGGAATGCCTACCATTTTAAAGACCATCACGAAAGGACTTTCCGGAACGGAATTGACTTGGTTCCATGGAATCAAGCTGACGATGATGAAAAACGGCAGCAGGTAAAACGCGACAATCCGTGTCAGTGTGCTGCGGACAGCTTTCGGGACAACCTTTTCCGGATTTTTTGTCTCTGCAAGCGTTACACCGATAATTTCTGTACCACCGTAAGAGTAGATGACGACAAGCATCGCCGTGATCAGCCCTGTGCCGCCGTGCGGGAAAAATCCGCCGTGGTCTGTTAGATTCGAAAATCCGGATGCTGTATGATCACCGAATGATACAAATAAGAGCAGCAATCCCAGAATAATAAAGATAATAATAACGGTAATCTTGATCATTGCCAGCCAATATTCGGTTTCGGCGAAGATTTTAACAGAAAGCAAGTTTACAATCGTGACGATAAGAGAAATTCCTAATGCCAACACCCAGATCGGGCAGCCCGGCAGCCAATATTGAATGAAAATCGCAGCTACAACAGCTTCAGCCGCAATGTTAAGCACCCACATTTTCCAGTAGATCCAGTCCAAAAAGTAAGCGGCGTAATTTCCCAATACCTGCTGGACAAGATCACGGAAGGTTCTGGCGTTACGATTTCGAACAGCCATTTCCGCCAGCCCCTGCATAATAAACAGCAAAATAATCCCGCCGAGCAGATATGCGATAATGACAGATGGCCCTGCCACATCGATCGCTGAGCTGCTCCCCTTAAATAAACCTGCGCCGATTGCTCCGCCCAGCGCCATCATCATAATATGGCGGGACGTCATCGTGCGTTTTAACGTTTGATTGTCGTTTTTCATCCTCTTCTACCTCTCCTTCTCGATTTCAAAAACAAAAAAGCCCGCCGTCTCCTACCTAATCTAATAGATAAAGAGACGACGAGCCTTCGGCTGACCGCGGTACCACTCTTGTTGATTCTTCATGAAGAATCCTGCTTTTGACCTGTAACGAAGGTTAGCCGTTAAAACATAGGGAATATTCAATCTATTCCGTTCCGTCTTACCACTCCCGGGCGAGTTCAAAGAAGAATCAGGCTGCGTCGCACCACCCCGCAGCTCTCTGTTCTGACCACTTTCTTTTACTGCTCCCAATCTATGTGTTTTAGTTTTCTGAAAAACTCAAATTTTATGATCTGAATATATTAACATAATATACGTGCTTCTCTTTTAACTGTCAATAACTTCAGAGAAAAAAGAAACTGTTATTTTGTCCCTTTTCGAATGGCTTTCCAAAAGGATTCTGACTCGTTTCCTAATGCGTAAACTGAAACACCTGCTATTTTATATTGCTTTGCCAGATGGCTTTTCGTTTGAACGGTTTTTTCGTTTTCATACCACACGACATGTTTATGCTTCTTTTTGTCAACATAAGAAAACGTCATCGAGCCTGATTTTTTGTTGAATGCCGGCTTTGCTTTTTGTTTTTTGATGAGGGATTTGAGCTCATTCCATTCCCTTATAGCGCTTCCGCTTCCGTCTTTTACATCCCAGTCATAGCCGTACGCAGGGATTCCCATGATGACTTTATTGGCTTTGATCTTTTTGACTGAAAACTGCAGAGAGCTTTTGATCCAGTTTGTGCTTGCCACTGACCCTGGCTCACCCCAAATGCCATGTTCGTCGTAGGTCATGACTTGTACGAAGTCGGCATATTTGCCGATTTTCGCATAATCATACGGCCAGCTCCAGTCATCATTTTTATCATCGGCGCTTTTGGCCGGAACGGATACCATTGTTTTAATATGTTTCTTGTTCAAAGCCTGTGAGACATATTGAATGAAGTTCGAGTACGCAGCGCGGTCTTCTGGATTTACTGCTTCAAAATCGATATTAATTCCGTAATATGAGTGCTTTTTGGCCAGTGTTATTAACTGATCTGTGAATCGTTTTTTCGCTGTTTTATTACTCATGACTCGACTCGCTAAATCTCCGTCAAAATCATAAATGGCATCATTATAGTTTGAAATGACAGCCCATGTCTTGATTTTTTTCTTTTTCGCATATGTCAGCTGCTTAGTTGGGGCATCGCCAATCACATGTCCGTTTTTTTCAAACGCAAATGTATCGGTTGCGATGGCATTCATGTATGTATGATATTTTGTAAGAGAATTGTATGAAGCCGTATCCCCAGTCGTGTAGCCTAGTGTCATTCCGGCTGCCTTCGCTTCTCCTTTTGTATACATAAACAGAACAATCGCAATCGCCAGTGAAACCGCTATGATCAGCCATTTTTTCATCGCATTTCCTCCTGTATCAAGTCATACTCTTCTCATCGGCCAAAAAATTGGAAGTTGAAGTTTTTTCAAGCAAAAAGCCCGGCATATGCCTGCCGGGCTTCCTGAGTTCAGCGGTCAGAGACGAGAATATATGCTGCCTTTACAGGTCCGTGCACTCCCACAACTAAATCCATTTCAATGTCTGCTGAGTTGCTCGGTCCGGTAATGTAGTTGATACATGAAGGAACAGTGACACCGTCCGCAATGTTTTGGCGGATGATATCACTGGCTTGTGTCATTCTCGGTACAATGCTTGATTTCGGCACGATCGCAATATAAGTCGTCGGCAGAAGGCTGACAGATCGGCCGATGTCTTTTGAGGAGAAGAGGACAACCGTCCCCGACTCAGCCAATGTCATTTCGCTGAATGTAATCCCTACATTGGCTTGCTCCGCTTTTTTGATATTGTCCTCGCCTTTGTCAGCATCCCACTCCCAGACCGGCGTTCCTTCTCTCGGCCAGTCCTTGGTGAGCAGGCTTTTCAGTCCGTATTCTTCAAAGCGGGGGTCCTTCGGAATGATGACAGGGCCTCCGGAAAAGCGGCTGACTTGCTCGCGCAGGGCATCATAAAGGCCGGTTGAATCCGTTTCAATCAGCTCTGTATGGATTTTGACACAATGGTTTTTGAGCACTGTGACTAAGTCATCCGCTGAATATCCTTCAAGTGTTTTATATTGCGGCTGATGCGCCCATTCAGGGACTGCCACGCCTCCTGTTCTTCTTTCACGGCCCAGGCTGGATGCGATTCGATTTAAAAAGCTCTCTTGATTCTGAATGGTTCCCTTCGTCATCACTGCTCCTCCTTCGTGCGTTCACTTGTTTCTCTGTCCGCAAACCAGTCTCTGAATCTCGATTTATGCGGTGCCGGGAAGTCGCGGATCTGGGTCCAATTTTTAAGCGGGCCGGGCCCTTTCGAAATTTTTTCGTCCTCTGTAAAAGGCGTCATGGCGGCCGGCGCCCATTTTGAGCCCATTTTGTAAAGCGATAAGGAGGATGCGCCAAGTCCGAATGCTTTCATTGCAAGCTTTTCACTGATCGGCGCTCTGCCTTCTTTTTCGACGATATTCTGACGATGCTTGAGTAGCAGCTCATGAAGCGGGATTTTGACCGGGCAGGCTTCTGAACAAGCAGCGCACAGTGAAGACGCGTACGGCAGCTCCTTATAATCGTCATAACCGCCGAGCAACGGCGATAAAACCGCTCCGATCGGCCCCGAGTAGATTGAGCCGTATGAATGTCCGCCGACATGGCGGTACACAGGACAGACATTGATACAGGCGGCACAGCGGATACATTGCAGCACAGACTGGAATTCCGTTCCAAGGATATTGGATCGTCCATTATCAACGATGACAAGATGGAATTCTTCCGGACCGTCCACCTCACCTTCCAGCTTCGGACCCGTCAAAGCTGTAATATAACTTGTCAGCCGCTGTCCGACAGCACTTCTTGTCAGCATGCTGACAAGCACTTCAAATTCAGAAAATGACGGGACAATCCGCTCCATTCCCATGACGGTAATTTGTGTTTTCGGCAAGGTGCTCACAAGCCGTCCATTTCCTTCATTGGTCACAAGGCTGACGGAACCCGTGTCAGCGATGGCGAAGTTACAGCCGGTAATGCCGATATCCGCTTCCAGAAACTTTTTCCGGAGAATGGCGCGCGCATGCATCACCAGCTCTTCCGGTTTTTCTGTATGTTGATAGTCCAGCCTTTCTTTAAACACATCGCGTATCTGCTCTTTATTTTTATGAAGGGCGGGCGCTACGATATGTGACGGCGGATCGTGATCATCAATCTGCAAAATATACTCGCCGAGATCGGTTTCTACGACTTCACAGCCTTCCTTCTCCAGCACCTCATTCAGATTGATTTCCTCTGTGACCATTGATTTAGATTTCACAATTTTCTTCCCGTTCTTCTTTTGAATGACATCACGAATATAGGAAGACGCCTCTTCCGCTGTTTCCGCGAAATAGACATGTCCGCCTCTTTTCGCCACATTTTCGGCAAGCTGTCCGAGATAGAAATCAAGGTTTTCAAGGACATGCTGCCTGATTTCCTCTGATAATGAGCGCCACTCCTCCCAGTTTCCCAGTTCTTCTGCTGCCTCTAGGCGCCGCGTCCGCAGACGCTCCTGCGCACCCGAAACAGCGCCTCTCATAAATTCATTATCAATCCCCTGTGATACCCGCTCTTTAAAAGCGTCAGTACCGATTTTCATCGCCATGATCCTTTCCCCCTCTGAATCCAGTTTTATCTGCTGTTGAGCACTTCGGCGATGTGCATCACTTTGACATTCTTATCTTTTCGGTCAAGCCGTCCCCCGATATTCATCAAACAGCCGCAGTCAGCACCGATCAGCACCTCTGCTCCCGTTTCCTCCACACATTCGACTTTTTCATCGACCATCTGCTCAGAAATCTGCGCCATCTTGACGGAGAACGTTCCTCCGAATCCGCAGCAGTTATGTTTGCCCGGAAGCTCTGTAAACTGCAGGCCCTTCACATGGCTCAACAGCTTCATCGGCTCCTCCCGAACACCCAGCAGCCTTGTCATATGGCACGACGTATGTAAGGTCGCTTTTGTATGAAGGGTCGCGCCGACATCCTCTACTCCAAGGACGTTCACAATAAAATCTGTCAGTTCATACGTTTTATCCGCCAGCTTTTGCGCTTTATCGGCCCATTTCGGATCATCCTGAAACAGGTGCGGATACTCCCGGAACATCGTTGTGCAGGAACCGGAAGGACTGACAACATATTCGGAATCCTGAAACGTTTCGATCATCCGTTTCATTGCTTTTTTGGCGTCATGTACATAGCCGCTGTTGTAAGCCGGCTGCCCGCAGCAAATCTGCCCTTCCGGAAAATCAACCTCGCACCCAAGCCGCTCCAGCAGCTCAACCGTTGCTTTTCCGACATTTGTTTGAAACATATCAACAAGACAAGTGACAAAAAGTGAGACTTTCATGATGAACCCCTCTCTCATCCCCAATATATGATCAGGTCATCTGATGACCTGAGTTAAAATAACTATATGAATATCGTACACTATTCTGACAATGGAAGGGAAGGGTTTTCTAAACATCTCGGCAATAAAAAACGCCTGTTCCACTGGACAGACGTTCATAGCACTACACACTTTTTAATGACCATACAGGCACTTTCTGTATCTTTTAAATGTTTTTACAAATGAATAAAAGAAGCTAAGAGCGCTAAGGAGAACAATCCAGCCCGCTCCCCCTCTCATCAGTGCAAAAGGTGTTTCAAACAAAAAGGCTCTGATAAAAGCTGCTCCCGTCTTATCCCACAGGCCCGGCGTATAATACAAACTCTGGGGACGGATAAATAAATCAGTAGTCAAACCATTGGTAGTAAAGAGGATCAGGATGAAGGATAAGAATATAAAAGAAAGTGCAAAGTACGATTGCAATAGGCGTTTATATCTTCCCGCTCTGGATTCTGTATCCGAAAAAATATCGTCTGATGCACTGGCTTTCTCTTTTCTAAAATAATGCAGGCCTTGCGAACTGAAAAGATGCTTCCATCCGCTGTCTTCAAAGAGAGTTCGATAATCAGCAAAATCTCCCGGATGTTTAAAGGTGCGATAGTCTATTTTGACGGTAGAATTGTCAGATGATGTTTCATCTGAAAAACAATAGGATAAAAAAACTTTCCCTTTTAATTCGCACCCCTTATCTGCCATCTTATTCAGCCATTGTTCCTCACTGTCTATGTCCATAAAATATCTGTATTTATTCATATGGTCTCCCCCTTTTTATTTACTTCCTGCCTCGTTATGTCAACCAGCCGCTCCATTCTCTCCATATCCTTCCACAACACATTTCTTCCGAGTTCAGTGATGATATATGTTTTTCTGCGGCGATCTTCACTTGGATAAGGCTCTATCAATTGATGCTTCAATAAGTTTTCGATTGCGCCATAAAGAGTTCCAGGCGCCATTTTAACTCTTCCGCCGCTAAGATCTTCAATATTTTTCATAATGATGTAGCCGTGAGCAGGATGTAACAAAGATAAAAGAACATAATAAACAGTCTCAGTCAGCGGCAAATGCTTATTTTCATTCATATAACAGCCTCCAATATTCAGTATAACTGTATAATCCCATCATATACAGTTATACTGAATATTACAACCATAAATGACCAGCTAAACAAAAAAAAACCCTGGCTATAAATAACCAGGTTTCCATTAAATCCAGCCCTTTTCCTCAGCGATGCTGGCGGCTTCTGTCCGATTTTTCGCATTAAGCTTTTGGATGATTTCTGAGATATAGTTTCGAACTGTGCCTTGAGATAAATAGAGCTCCAGCGTAATGTCTTTTGTTGTCTTGCCTAAAGCCGCAAGCCTCAGAATTTCTTGCTCTCTAACGGTTAGCGGATTTTCGTCTCGCATCATATTAAACGTCAGCTCAGGGCTGAAGACACGTTTTCCCTTTACACATTTTCGAATGGCATCGGCCAGATCGTCAATTTCGCCGTCTTTCAGCAGATAGCCATGTGCACCGGCCTTTACGGCGCGTTCAAAATATCCGGGGCGAGCAAAGGTGGTTAAAATAATGACCTTGCTGACGCAGCCTTTTTTCATTAATTCCTCTGCCACATCCAGCCCGCTTCGAACCGGCATTTCAATGTCCATGATGCATACATCCGGCTCCAGCTTCAAAATAGCATGTAGCGCCTCTTCCCCGTTTAATGCTTGTCCGATGACTGTCATATCCTCTTCTAAATCAAGCAAAGATCCCAAAGCGCCTAAAAGCATTCGCTGGTCCTCAGCAATAAACAGACGAATCATTCTTTTCGTCCTCCAATCATTCTGCTTTTTTAATAAGCGGAATCGTCAGTGCCACAACCGTTCCGTTATGATCTGAAACCGTTAATCCCCCTTCAATGAGTATGAGCCGTTCTTCCATTCCCCGCAGGCCATTCCCAAACATTTTCTCCTTCGGCGCTCCCTTTCCGTCATCCCGTATCACGATCCTCATTTTGTCAGCAAACTGAGAAATGGTGATGGCACAGTGGGTTGCTTTGCTGTGCTTGATAATGTTAGTCACGGCTTCCCGCATACACATACTGATAATATTTTGAGTGACGGGAGATATCACTGAAAAGTCGTCGGCTCCTTCGTATTGAAAGGTAATGTTCCCCGCTCTTAATATGTGCTGAATGTTTACGAGCTCCTCTGTTATCGTGACCGTCCTCATATCAGAAACCAGCTCTCGAACTTGCTTGAGTGCGGAGCGTGAGCTGGTTTCCATTTCTTTTGCCTCAAGCTTGGTCCGTTCTGGATCAGATGCAGCCAGCCGCTGAATGAGCTGGCTTTTTAATGTAAGCAGCGACAGGGTGTGGCCAAGAGTATCGTGAAGATCACGGGCGATTCGAACACGCTCCTCTCTTTTAGAGAGTTCTTTTATCTGTTCGTTGGCTTGTGCAAGCTTATTTTCAAGCTCAATTCTCCGAAACATAGAACGAATGCCGAATGGAGAAATGAGCATAATGACGAGAAACGGGAGAACAGAAAAAAGCTCCCGGAGCGAGACCGAATTCGCGATAAATTGGTATAGGCATGGAAAAAGCAGTATAAAGATTAAAGCGCAGAACGCACGGTTAAAATTCGTTTTCTCTTTGTAATAACCAACAAAGTTTGCCGGAAAAAAACCTAAGTATATATAGGTGATATTGTAAAACACACTATACATCAAAATAACCGCCATTTGCACGATAAGCCAATATGTAAACGAAGCTTTGCCCACGCTGCAGAATAACTGGCGATATGCCGCTACAAAAAGGAGCAGCATACCATATCCGATCCCCTGTTTGACCCCTGATTCTTTCAATAAAGAGAGGAACGGCATAATCGTATACACCAGAAAGATATAAGGGAAAAACCCGAATTCCTTCGGGAAAATAGATATTGCCTTTTTCATGTATTACACCGCTTCTTGTTTTCTTCTTATATATTTAGATAGTAGCATGAAGAGCATCATATAAGCGATTAATATCAGAATATTTTTCCAAGTCGGACTCCCACCCCGGACAAGTTCCCACGCTCCGCTCCCGAAATGATAAGACGGAAGCCACTGGCCAATGCTCTGCATCATGTCAGGCATGACCTCAAACGGTATCCACATCCCTCCGCCTAAAGCCAGCAGCATATAAAGCACATTACTGATTCCGGCCGCTGTTTCTACTTTTCTCATGAGGCCGATTAGTGTGCCTAATGCTAAAAAAGGCAATGCGCCAAACAAAATCCACAGTCCGCTCATCATCCATTCAAACGGTGACAAGGCAATATCATTGATGATTGCGCCGAACAGAAATATGACGGTAATCGATAAAACGTGAATGACACTTTGGCCGATCATCTGAGCTGATAAATAGATATGATCCTGAAGAGGCGTAAGGCGGATAAAGGCGGCCCAGCCTTGTGACCGTTCTTGTACCATTCGGATGCCAAGCGTCATGATAGAGGAACCCATCACGCTGAAGACTGTCATCGACACCAGGTAATGGGCTTCCCATGCACGTTGATCAGGGACGTTGGTATTCACTACATTTGTAAAGAAATAATAAAAGGCAATCGGCATGATCAGAGACCAAAGCACAAAATACTTGTTCCTAAGCACCCTTTTCATTTCAGCGATGCTTTGCTTTTGCAGCATGTTCACTCACATCGCCTCCCTGTTGCCGTCAGCCAGCTGGCGAAATGCCTCATCGAGCGTCGCTTGCTCAATTTGAATATCCCGGGCTGGGATGTTTTCTTGAAAGATCAGCGCCAACACTTTGTCTGTATTTGATGTCTGGATGATGGTTCTCTCATGCTCGTGGATCACTCTCTCGACTTCCGGATGACAAGACAGCCTTTCCAATGATTCACTTGAATGAAGCGTAAAGGAAACAGACTGTTTTTGAATTCTTGAGCGGATTTGCATTGGTGAGTCGTCTGCAACAAGCTGTCCTTCAGAAAAAATTAGGATTCGCTGTGCGGCATCGTCTGCTTCCTGTAAATAATGAGTTGAAAAAATAATCGTTTTTCCTTGGTCCGACAGTCCGTGAATGGTCTGCCAGAATCGGTGTCTTGATGAAGTGTCCATGCCGACTGTCGGTTCATCAAGTATAAGCAGCTCCGGGTTCCCGGCAAGAGCCAAAGCAAAGCTCAAACGGCGTTTTTGTCCGCCGGATAATTTTTCTGCTCTTGTTTTCAAATCTTCTTTGGTGAGTGCTGTTAACGAAACGAGTTCTTTCATGGACAATGGATTCGGATAATAGCTCCGGAAGAGTTCAAGGATTTCATCCACCTTAAGGCCCGGCATGACACTTACTTCCTGAAGCATTACACCTATTTTTTCACGAACCTGTTGATCATCGGGAACCCGGTTAAATAGTTTGATTTCTCCCTCACTCGGTTTCAGCAATCCTAATATCATAGAGATGACGGTCGTCTTCCCTGCCCCATTTGGCCCGAGAATGGCTGCAATTTCTCCTTTTTCAATCCTGAAGCTGATGTGGTTTACAGCGGTTTTTCGCTGGAAATGTTTTGTCACGTTGCTTACTGTTACTGCTTCTTTCATCACATGAGCACCTCCTGATCGTTTACATTGATTGTAAAATGAGGGAGAAGACGATGTTAGTATGGGGTGTCATGATGATAAAGTGACAAATGTCATTTTCTTTCTCACCGCCGGTGTCTAGGCAATCCTCCTCCTGCATCTTCCAATTCATCCATCTTTTCTATCTCCCATGTCCTCTTTCTTTTAAACTGCTGTGACATTCATAGAAAGATACACTCTTCAAACCATCCGAGTGTTATGATAGAAATATTGAACTTTATATTACTTTCCGGCTGAAAGGAGCCAATCATGAACGAAGCGATTTTGTCTAGAAATCATGTGAAGGTGAAAGGCAGCGGCAAAGCATCTATCATGTTCGCACCTGGTTTTGGATGCGATCAAAGTGTGTGGAATGCCGTGGCACCTGCCTTTGAAGAAGATCATCGGGTGATTTTATTTGATTACGTCGGTTCGGGACATTCAGATTTGCGCGCATATGACCTGAATCGTTACCAGACACTTGACGGCTATGCCCAGGATGTTCTTGATGTTTGTGAAGCTTTAGATCTGAAGGAAACCGTGTTTGTGGGTCACTCCGTCGGGGCCTTGATTGGGATGCTTGCATCCATCCGCCGCCCGGAGCTTTTTTCCCATCTGGTGATGGTGGGGCCTTCTCCTTGCTATTTGAATGATCCGCCTGAGTATTACGGAGGATTTGAAGAGGAGCAGCTCCTTGGCTTGCTGGAGATGATGGAGAAAAATTATATCGGCTGGGCAACTGTATTTGCGGCAACCGTGCTGAATCAGCCAGATCGGCCTGAAATTAAGGAAGAGCTTGAAAGCCGTTTTTGTTCTACTGATCCTGTCATTGCCCGCCAATTCGCGAAAGCGGCGTTTTTTTCTGATCACCGAGAGGATCTTTCGAAGGTAACGGTTCCCTCTCTTATTCTCCAATGTGCAGATGATATCATCGCACCTGCAACAGTAGGTAAGTATATGCATCAGCATCTGCCCTATAGCAGTCTGAAACAAATGGAGGCTCGCGGACATTGCCCTCATATGAGCCATCCAGATGAGACGATACAGCTGATCGGCGATTATTTAAAAGCATACGTGTGATATAGGAACGAAAGGGATAGAGGTGACCCTCTTAGATGGACAAACAATTGAATGATGCACCATGCGGTTTCCTCGCTTTGTCAGAAGAGGGGTCGATCATAGCTGCCAACCGTACCCTTATCAAGATTCTGGATTATGAACCGGAGCAGGTTATCGGCCAGCACATGAATATGATGTTGACCATTCCCGCACAGCTTTTCTGCCAGCTTTATTTTTTTCCGCTTTTGAAATTGGAGCATCACATCGAAGAAATATACATTTCCCTGAAAGCAAGAGATGGAGAAGAAATTCCCGTCCTTATCAATGCTATTGCGAGACACGGTAGCGGGGCTTCTGTCTTTGATTGTGTTCTGATTCCAATGCGAAAACGAAATGAATATGAAAATGAGCTGCTGATAGCCAGAAATGAGGCTCAGGAAGCTTTGCTTGCCAAACAGAAAGCCAATGCGGAGTTAGAAATTGCCTTGGAAACGCTGAAAGCAAAACAAGAAGAACTTCTTGAGATCAATAAACAAAATCAACAATTTAAATTAAACACCAAAAGAGAGCTTGAACTCGCCAGAAAGATCCAGAAAAACTCGTTGACTGAACCGATTGTAAACGATCAGGTTCAGATTGACTCTTATTACAACGCATCGAGTGAATTGTCAGGTGATCTTTACGGATATTATCAAATCGATGAACACCGTTACGGCATTATTATCCTTGATGTGATGGGGCACGGAATTTCATCTGCATTGATTACGATGTCTCTTCATCCTTTGTTCCAGCGCCAGATCACGCAAGGTCTCAGCCCCGTTAAAGTTATGAAGGAATTGGACCGGCACCTTCACAGCTTGTTTCAAAATGATGAGGAAGCAAGACATTATTGCACTGCTATTTATCTCGAGATTGATATAGCACGGCAAAGAATTGATTATGTCAACGCAGGGCATCCGCCGGCACTTTGGCAGGACGATAGCGGAACTCAACATCTGCTTCACGCGACTTCACCTCCGATCGGGATGTTTGAAGACTTAGAGTTTCAGTCAAGCAGCCTTTCATACACGGAGGATGGAAGATTGCTTCTGTATACGGATGGCGTGATGGATCCTACGGCTTCATGTTATTTATTTGATTTACTAAAGGATCATCCTGATTCGCCAATCGCTGACCTGAAGGAGAAAATCCTTACATCACTGCAGCATCAAAAGGAAGCTCATCATAAGAGTGATGACGAATGTTTTATATTAGTTGATGTAAAATAAAATGATCCATGAGACATAACAATGATTTGTTACATCTCATGGATTTTTTTGTTTCAGCGTTTCTTTGGAATATGTCCTGACTCCGCATATTGAAACACCTGCAAGGAAGGCAGCGGGTGTCCATTAAAATCAAATAAAGCTTGATTATCTACAGCACTTCCCCCATACCACTTCCCGGCGTCTTCAGGGTCGTATTCAGCAGCATAGCTGGACGCCCACCCTGACCCGTATGTTTCCCATAACACTTTGTTTTTCTCTATCTGTGTCTTCGGCCCGACTGGAATCCACGCCGGCTCCCAGTAGAAAACACCAAGTCCTGCTTTGCCCGTATTCGCCACTGCCTCCATTACATCTCTTACTGCAGTTGCCTGGCCTTGAACAGAAATTGGATATGGCAGCGTCTGCCCGCTTTTTGGTGCTGTATTTCCATGCCCATCGCCATCCTCAGCGGTATAGGTGTACGATGTCTCCGCCACCATGACTTTTTTGCCGTACGTATTGGCAACAGCCTTCAGCACGGAGGTCAAATTTTGTAATGTGCCATGCCAGAAAGGATAATAGGAGCTCGCAAACACATCATAATCCACTTTGTTTTTGCTGAGTGTTTCCGCAATAAATGAATACCTTCCAGCCGTTTCAGGATTGGTAAAATGCAGGGCGACCAAAATATTTGAATTTGTCTCCCTGACCGCTCGGCTTCCTTCATTAAATAATTGGCACATCTTCGTCCAATCAGTCTCACCGGCAAATCCTCCTGTTGTTTCATTTCCGACCTGAACCATGCCGATGTCAACGCCTTCCTTGATCATCTTTTGCAGGCTTTGTTTCGTATACTCATAGAGCTTTGCTTTTTTTGCTTCAAAGCTGAGATTCGCCCAGGCTTTGGGCACCTTTTGTTTCGCTGGATCGGCCCAGAAATCAGAGTAGTGAAAGTCGGCCAGCACCTTCATTCCGTTCGCTGTCGCTCTTTTTCCGATTTCGATGGCTTTTTGAACATCATTGTTTCCCCCGCCATACCCGTTGCCATTTGAATCATACGGGTGATTCCAGATGCGGACGCGAACATAGTTGACCCCAGCCTGTTTTAAAGTTGTAAAGATATCCTGGCGTTTTCCGCTTGTATTGTAAAAGGTGACACCGCTGTTTTCCAAAGCAATAACGCTGGATACATCTGCCCCTTTGATAAAGTCCTTGTTCATCCCCTCTACTTTTTTAACAAAAAGATCCTCTGTCCGAAGCTCTGACACGTGCTTCTCCTTCTCAATGGCAGCGGCATATCCTGTTGAACTACATGCACTCCACACGATGGCAGCCGCAAAGAACATTTTCACTTTGCTTTTCATGATTTCATCCCCCCAAGACTCAGTAAGCGTTTTCACTCTATAGAAAAAAGAATCCGCCCATATCGAGCGGAGCATCAGCCTAATGTGTGTTTACGACAATTCTCACTTCATACTTTTCCATCGTCAGGTCGCCTGACAATATGTCTCCTGTCATTATGTCCTTCACACTCTGATCAAACGTGACCAGCTGTTTTTCTTCCGTGAAATTCATGATAAAAATATAATCATTGTCCTGATCCTGCCTCGCTTGTACGGAGACGCCTTTTCCGTGCCGAACCGGAAAAACTGGAGAAAGAGACAGGTCTGTGATCAGACCCTCATAGAAATCACGCTGAAATTGATCCTCCAAACGCGCGCCGATAAAATACGCCTTGCCCTGCTGATACTCATGGCTTGTGACCGCTGGCGTGCGCGCATAAAAATCTTCTTGATACACCGCTTCTGTTGAAGCAGTCTTTACATCAATTACGGTTGCATAATCCTTCATTTCGTATGTTTTGCCGCGGTAGCTGACAGTGTTTCGATCCTTCGGATACAGAGTGTCAGTTTCAAGAGGCTCAATTCCGAAAATTGCTTGAAGATCCGGATGCCATCCGCCTGTGTATGTTAAGTCATGCTCATTCACAACCCCGCTGATATACGTCATGACTAAGGTGCCGCCGTCAGCCGTAAACGCTTTTAAACGGGAAATGGTGTCCTCGCTGATTAAATACAGCATCGGGACGATCAGCAGTTTATATGGTGAAAAGTCTTGTTCTTTCGTGATGACGTCGACAGGGATATCGTGTTCCCAGAATGTGCGGTAATGCTGCTGAAGCGTTTGCGGATAACGTTTTGTCGCCTTCGCAAACCCCTGAGCATCCTCGAGCGCCCAATGATTTTCCCAGTCATATAAAATCGCGGTTTGAGCCGGCCTCTTCGTTCCGACAACTTCGGACAGCCGTTCCAATGTCTCGCCTACCTTGGCCACTTCTTGAAAGACGCGGTTCTTCGGGCTATTGTCATGATCCACAACCGCTCCGTGTAATTTTTCTGATGACCCCCGTGATTTGCGGTATTGAAAATAGAGAACGCTGTCCGAGCCGTGGGCAATCATTTGCATGGATGACAGCAGATTCATGCCCGGGCGCTTTGCCTTGTTGACGTTATGCCAATTGACCGCGCTTGGCGTACACTCCATTAATAAGAAGGGCTGCTGCTTCAAGCTTCGGTACAGATCATTGATAAAGCCGACCTTCATCGCCAAATCAGCTGTGCTTTCCCAGTCATTGTGCCAGACAGGATAAGCGTCCCAGCTGATGACATCGACATGCTTTGCAAATTTGCTGTAGTCGAGGCCCTGATACGGGATCAAATCCGGTGTGTCAGCCATAAAATTCGTTGTGATAGGGATATCAGGCGTCAATTCTTTCAGCGGAATGATTTCATTTTTATAAAACGAAATCGTTTGATCGGTGACGAACCGGCGCCAATCTAAATTCAGGCCATGCAAGCCATTTTCACCGATCGGCGAAGGGCTTTCAATTTGTGACCAGTCATTGAACGTATGGCTCCAAAAAGGAGTCCACCACGCATGGTTCAATGCCTTGAGGCTGTTGTCATATTTCGATTTCAGCCACTCCCGGAAAGCATGCTGGCATAAATCACAGTGGCAATCTCCCCCGTATTCGTTTGAAATGTGCCACATTAACAGCGCCGGGTGATGTCCGTATCGTTCTGCTAATAAGCGGTTGATGTGCCGTGTTTTTTCTCGGTAGACTTTAGATGTGAGGCAGTGGTTGTGCCTTCCGCCGTGCAGCTGTTTGACGCGGGAAGCATTGACGCGCAAAACTTCCGGATAGGTTTGCGACAGCCAGGCCGTACGGGCTCCGCTCGGCGTTGCTAATATGACCCGGCCGCCTATACTGTGAATCCGCTCAAAAATATCATCCAGCCATTCAAATTGATATACGCCCTCCTCCGGCTCAAGTGCGCTCCATGCAAAAATGCCGACAGAAAACGTATTCGTATGAGAAAGCTTCATCAGTTTGATATCGTCAGCTAAAATATCGGGCCGATCCAGCCACTGATCGGGGTTGTAGTCTCCCCCATGGAGCATAAATTTCGCTTCTGTTACGTGCGTTTTTTCAAGCTTTGACATCACATTCTCCTCCTTGTTCTCTTAGCCCTTCGTTCCGCCTGCGGTTAATCCGGACACAAAATTCTTTTGCAGCATAATAAAGATGACGGCAACCGGTATGCTGATAAGCAGGGCTCCGGCCGCAAATGTCGTATAGCTGGCCCCCATGACATCATTCACTAAATTGAATAGACCGACGGGCAATGTATATGATTCAGGCGTTCTCAATATGGTTGAGGACAGCACAAAATCTCCGAGCGGACCGGTAAAGCCGTTCATGGCCACGACTGCCGCCATCGGTTTTGATAATGGCAGAATGATCTGGAAGAAGATTCTGGTGCTGCTGGCTCCGTCAATCTTGGCGCTTTCGTCTAAATCCATCGGAATGGAATCCATGTACCCTTTCATCAAATACGTATTCATCGGGATCAGGCCGCCGATATAAAGCAAGATTAGCAGCCAGTGGCTATTGATCATTCCCAAGATTTGCGCCAGCACAAACAAGGCAATTAAAGCTGAAAACTGAGGAATCATCTGCAGCAATAAAAAGAGCGTTAAAGCGTATTTCCTGCCTTTGAAGCGAAAGCGCGAAAACGCATAGGCTGTAAACGTCACACAGAGCAAAGACCCTGCCATTGTAAACAGGCTGATCTTCATAGAGTTGACATACCACTGCACATATTGAAGGCTTTCCTTGCCCGCAAATAATTCCTTGTAATGATCGAATGTCGGATGCTTCGGAATGATGGATGTACTGATTAAGCTGTTGCCAGGGTTAAAGCTTGCGCCTGCCGTCCAAAGGAGAGGATAAACAATGATGACCGCCATAAAGGCTAGCAACAAGTAAGAGAAAAGGAGACGGATATATTTCCTGACTTTCATATCTGCCAGCATACCTTATGCCCCCTCTTTAAAAGACTTTGTCTGTCTGAATTGCCACAATGCGATGGAGATAACAAATACAGATAATAAAATGGTTAAAGCCGCAGCAAGAGAATATTGACTTGACTGCATTGTCAATTTATAAATCCATGAAACGAGGATATCTGTCCCGCCGGCTGTTGATCCGGTTACAGCCGGACCTCCGCCATTGAATAGATAGATAATATTAAAGTTATTAAAATTAAACGTAAACTGGGTAATGATAATCGGAGCCATTGCAATGAACACCATCGGAAGCGTGATGTATCTCAGCTTTGAAAAGACAGAAGCGCCATCAATCGTAGCTGCTTCATACAGATCGTCCGGGATGGATTGCAATACGCCTGTTGAGACGAGAAAGATGTACGGAAATCCGAGCCAGCCCTGCATGAGAATCAATGCAAGCCTCGACCAATTGGCATCTGTCATCCACGGAAGCGGATCTATCCCAAAGAAAGCCAAGATGTCGTGATTCATCGCACCGAAGCTATCATTAAACAGTCCCGCAAAAATTAAAATCGTCACAAAACCGGGAACGGCCCATGGCAAAATCAGAATCGTCCGAAAAAAACGTTTAAACCGAAGGTCTTTCTGGTTAACAATGATCGCGAGAAAAATCCCCAAGGTGACTTGCAGTGTGGATGCAGCAAGTGTCCAAACCACCGTCCAAGCCAGTACATCAAAAAAAGTCGACCTCCAAATATCAACTGTGAAAATATTTGCGAACGTTTGAAAACCGACCCAATCAATTAATTTTGCAGGAGGAGAATGATACAAATCATAGTTTGTAAACGCTAATGCAAAGCTGAATAAGATAGGAAAGATCACGGCGAAAATTAAAATAAACAAAGATGGGCCGCTGACGACATAAGGATAGCCCTCAGAAATGATATGCTGGTATTGTTCCTTTAAGGAACTTAATGGCTTATTTTCATCACGCTGTTTTCCGCTTTGGAACGCATCGCGAAGATTTACATAATACACCGCAAGGCCAAAGCAGGTCACGATGACAGCAATAATCCCTTCCGCCAGCAGAAAAACGGAATTATCCCGCGGCACTTCTGTTCCCAGTGTAAAGATTCCCCAAAACCCCATATTGAGCAGATCTCCAAAGACCGCAAAAAACGATGCGCCTAAGAAAAGAAAGACAATACCTTTTATCCATTGCTTGTTATAAAATTGCCCGAGTCCCGGAATGATAGAAAGCAACAAAGCGACTTGACGATGCTGCACCGTTTTCACCTCTCTTACAATACAAATCTAGCTTTCTCTTTATTTTCCGCTGTGCTTTGCCTTAATTTGTCCTTTGGCCGTTTCAGCTGCTTGATCCAATGCTTGTTTCGGATCTGCCTTCCCTGTTGCAACCGTCTGTAATGCTGAATCAGCCGGCGTCCATATTTCATTCATTTCCGGAATATTTGGTGTTGGCTCTGAGAAACGGGATTGTTCAGTAACAGCCCGTGCCGCCTCGCTTTTCATAATAGCCGGGTCATTGGCTAGGGATTTCACAGCAGGAACTTCTTTCGTTTCTTCATATCGTGTTTTAGAATTTTTTTCATTTGCCAGGAAAACGGCTAATTCTTGCGCCAGCTCTTCATTCTTTGAAAATGCACTAACGTTGTAGCTTTTGACGCCGATAAAGGAGCTCATGTTTTTCCCATTTTCCAGCTTCGGCAGTTTCGTAATGCCATAATTGATTCCTGCTTTCGAAAAAGCTTCTACATTCCATGGCCCAGAGATAATTGCGGCGGCTTTTCCTTCTGTGAACAGCGATTCCAATACGTTAATCCCTTGTTCTCCAATAATGCCAGCCGGGAACAGGCCATCTTTGTAAAACTTCTGAATCAGCGCCGCACCTTTGACAGCTCCTTCATTATTAATTCCAATGTCTGACGGGTTATAGCTCCCATCTTTGGCCTTTCCAAAAATGTATCCGCCATATCCGCTCATCACACTTTCTGCATAATAAATTTGATCGAATAGGGCTAAAAAGCCAAATTTGCTGCCATTAGCAGTCTTTTTGGAATAGTCGTACCACTCTTCCAGCGTTTTGGGCAATTCCTTTTCGGAGATGAGATCTTTGTTGTAAAAAAGGACAGTCGTTTCGACCGCTTTTGGCAGTCCATAAAGCTTTTGATCTACCATTTGAGACTGAATGGAAGCGTCAGTATAAAGTGATTGAACGTCTTTTTTGACATGTAATTCCTTGAGTAATCCTTCCGTGACAGCGGTTCCGATTTGGTCCCCTGGCATTGTTAACACGTCAGGGCCTGTGCCGGCCGGTCCGTCCATTCGCAAATCTTCAATCTGCTTGGCATACGGTTTTTCAACGACTTTGACCTTCACATCATGCTCTTTTTCAAACGCAGCAACGGCGTCTTTAATGCCGATGCTCTTTTCTTTATCCTCCCATACAACAAGCTCTGACCCTTTTGAACTCGATTTGGCGCTGCTGCTTTCCTTTGGGCCGCAAGCCGCCAAGGATAAACTGACAGCTGCGCAGAGCATGAATAAGGAACACTTTTTTGCCATTTTCATTGATTGTCACCCTTTCGGTAGGAATGAAAGCGCTTTAAAGATAATATAGCACGCCTGAGAAAATGTGTAAACAAACTTTTTACCTTATAGAGTAAATTTTTTTACCTAAATAAAAAAATGACTTAGTGTCCTAAGTCATCCTTCATTCATACTCTTCCTGACGATTAATTCTGCGCCCACATATAATGTTTTTACCGTTCTTCTCTTGTCCTGCACTTGTTCAAGCAGTAATTGAACAGCATTTTTACATAATTCATGTATATCAATATGAAACGTCGTCAGAGGAGGCGAGACATACTTCGCGAAGCTGATGTTGTTGATACTCACAATGCTTACCCTGTTTGGTATGGCAATTCCTTTTTCGTTCAGGGCTTGCAGGCAGCCCACTGCAATCGGGTCCGCTGCAATCATAAAAGCAGTCGGAAGCTGATCGCCTAATGTGTCGATCGCTGCTGACATCAGGCGGTAGCCGTTTTCTACAGAGAATCCGCGATGACAAAAAATATAGCGCTCGTCCAGCATGGCTTTTTCCCTCATATAGGATCTGAAGGTTTGTTCACGGATGTCCATTTCATCCTGATTGGTATTCGGATTTTTGTATGTGCCGCCGATAAAACCGATGCTCTTATGCCCCTTCTCAGTCAGGATGTTTACCGTCTTCTTTGTCATTTGTGCCAAATCGGGCCTTACCGAGTCAAAATGATCGGGATCAGGAGTTGAATCGATGAACACGCCGTTTTCAGTGAGATTTCTGAGGAAAGCCAGCTCTTCATCTGAAAATGTGCCAACGGCAATAAACCCTTCCGTATGTTCAGGAATGCTCTCGATTCCATCCGCTATTTTATAAGTGGTCATATCGACATTGAATGCTTTCGCCAGTTTCTCTACTTCTAATCTCATCGTTTTAAAATAGACATCTTCTAATTCTTCTTTATCTGTCAGCCAATATAAAAACGCAATATGTTTCACCAGCGGCCTTACTGTTTTTTTGCGGTAATTGAGCTTTTCCGCCGCTTCATAGATTTTCTCCCGTGTCTCATCAGGAACAGAAAGGCTTTCATCGTTATTTAAAACGCGGGAAACGGTTGAGATTGAAAATCCCGCTTCCTGCGCGATATCTTTAATTGTCGCCATTGTATCTGCCTCCATTATTCAGCTCGGATTGTTTTAGTAAAATATTTTACTTTATTTTTCACAAATGTCAAGTGCACAAAGCCCTCTGGCTTCCATGTAAAAAGACTGAACCATTTGCGGCTCAGTCTCAGTTGTTCGTATCATTCGGAACCGGCGGAATTGCCCGGGAAATGAGTTGGTTATTGCACATTTTCCTCGAAATATCCCGAAAGCACATCTTCCACATTCGTCAAATGCGCCAGCATGGCGGCTTCCGCCTGTACACCGTTCCCTGCAGCCACAGCATTGTAAATCCGTTCGTGCTCCTCATACAGCCGCTGAACGGAGGTCTTCTTGGAAAACAGCCAGATTTTCCTCGTTTCCCTCATTGTTTCCAGCAGCAATGATGACACGTGATTCATCAAGTGTTTAAGAAGTTCATTTTGAGAAGCGTCCGCAAGCGCAAGATGAAATGCGAAGTCTGCTTTCTCTCCCAGCTCCCCGTCCGCTTCAATGCTGCCCATTTCCTTTAGTGCATCCTGAATTCTTTCGAGATCTGCTTCTGTCCTTTTTTCAGCCGCTAGTGAAGCCACTCCGATTTCAAGCAGTTTTCTGACCTCGAGCAGCTGCTTGACGTCCTCTTTTTTCATCAGAAGGGCGGCTGAGAGCGGCTGAGAAATTTGATTGAGCTCAAATTCCTTCAGATACGTGCCTTCTCCCTGTTTCATTTCGACAAGCCCCATCGCTTTTAGCGCAGAAAGTGCTTCGCGAACCGCTGAACGGCTGACTTGAAAGCTCTCAGCAAGCGCCTGAACAGAGTCCAGTTTATCCCCCGGCTTCAATTCGCCGTTTTTGATCATATCTAATAGGGCATCTGCTACTTCTTCATATATTTTTTTTGTTTTAATCTGTTTGTATTTCAATGCAATTCACCCCGTAACTTGTAGGTCTGTCTGTTTACGATCTATTATACTCTGTTTTGTGGGCCGCCAAAAGATTTTGACTATTTTGTCAAAAAGTCTTGTACTTTGATTTTTTTCAAAATATAATGCTAGGTAACTGGTCTTATTACCCAGTCATCAGATGATCATATCATCTATAGAAACCGCTTACATATGGCGCCAGTTTATGTTTCAAGGAGGGGTTTGGGATGCAATGGACACAGGCATATACGCCTATAGGGGGAAATTTGCTATTATCAGCGCTTGCCGCACTTGTACCGATTATTTTCTTTTTTTGGGCACTCGCGATTAAACGGATGAAGGGGTATACAGCAGGCTTGGCCACATTGGGGATCGCCCTTATCATTGCTGTATTGGTTTATCGGATGCCGGCGGAAAAAGCGCTGATGTCCGCGACACAAGGAGCCGTATACGGATTGTTGCCGATCGGCTGGATCATTGTGACGTCTGTTTTTTTGTATAAAATCACTGTGAAAACGGGACAGTTTGATATCATTCGCAGCTCTGTTCTCTCAATTACTGATGACCGACGGCTTCAAGCTCTCTTGATCGCTTTTTCATTCGGGGCTTTTTTAGAAGGGGCAGCAGGCTTCGGAGCGCCGGTCGCCATTTCTGCCGCGCTGCTGGTCGGTCTCGGCTTTAATCCTCTTTATGCTGCGGGGATCTGTTTGATCGCCAATACGGCACCCGTTGCCTTTGGGGCGATTGGGATTCCAATTACAGCCGTAGAAGGGCCGACAGGGATTCCGGCGATGGAGATTTCGCAAATGGTCGGGCGGCAGCTGCCGTTTTTATCAGTATTTATCCCTCTTTATTTAATCATTATCATGAGCGGTTTCAGGAAAGCCTTGGAGGTCTGGCCGGCGATTCTCGTATCTGGTGTTTCCTTTGCCGTTGTTCAATATCTCAGTTCCAATTTTTTAGGGCCTGAGCTGCCCGATGTTTTGTCAGCTCTTGTTTCAATGGCTGCACTTGCTGTGTTTTTAAAATGGTGGAAGCCGAAAACAACATTCCGGTTTGCCGGTGAACAAGAGTCGGCCGCCTCAATTGAAACGGCGCGCACAAATCCGGCGGCGCCTGCGTACAGCGGCGGACAGATTTTTAAGGCTTGGTCGCCATTTCTGCTGCTGACGGCGATGATTTCCGTATGGGGCATTCCATCTGTCAAATCTGCACTGACCGGGCATTATGAAGGCTCTGCGGTGTTCTTAAAGTGGCTGAATGCTGTTGGAGAAAAACTGACTTTTGCCCCCGGTGTGCCTTTTTTGAACAATCAGATTGTCAATGCTGACGGTACGCCGATTGAGGCGGTTTACAAGCTTGAGGTGCTTGGTTCGGCCGGCACCGCGATATTGATTGCCGCAGTGCTGTCAAAGTTCATCACGGCGATTTCGTGGAAAGACTGGGGAGCCGTTTTTAAAGAAACAGTCCAGGAATTGAAGCTTCCGATTTTGACCATCGCTTCTGTCGTTGGTTTTGCCTATGTCACCAACTCCTCGGGAATGAGCACGACACTCGGGATGACACTCGCGCTGACAGGTTCGATGTTTACCTTCTTTTCGCCCGTTCTCGGCTGGCTCGGCGTCTTCATTACCGGCTCGGATACTTCCGCCAACCTGCTGTTCGGCAACCTGCAGAAAGTCACCGCATTATCAGTCGGCATGGACCCCGTTCTGTCTGTGGCCGCCAATTCTTCAGGCGGTGTCACAGGAAAAATGATTTCACCGCAGTCGATAGCGGTGGCGTGCGCCGCCGTAGGACTCGCCGGAAAGGAGTCAGATCTTTTCCGCTTTACCATTAAACACAGTCTGTTTTTGCTGCTGCTCGTTTGTATCATCACCTTTTTGCAGCATCACGTATTCAGCTGGATGATTCCTTAAAAAAATCCTCCCGTCTAGGGAGGATTTTATTTATATCGCTTTCTCGCTGCCGATGACGGAATATTCATTTGATCGCGATATTTTGCCACGGTGCGTCTTGAGATTTGGATGCCGTGTTGTTCATACAGCAAATCGACAAGCTTTTGATCTGAAAGCGGTTTTGTTTTGTCCTCTTGATTGATCAGGTCTTCCAGATGCATTTTGACTGCATAATTCGACGCATCTCCCTCTCCTGAAGCCTCGGCTTTTGCTGAGAAAAAGAGTTTCATCTCAAACAGCCCGTAAGGCGTTTGTATTGTTTTCCCTTTAATGGCCCGGCTCACAGTTGATTCATGAAGGCTTAGACAGTCCGCCACCTCTCTGAGAGTCAGCGGCTTCATTGCGCTTCGCCCTTTCAGAAAGAAATCCTTTTGGCGTGTGATCAGTTCATTGATAATTCTCGTGATTGTCTGTTTTCGCTGCCGCAGCGCGCGGCTCAGCCAGCGCCACTCCTGATATTTCGCAGATAAATAGGAGACAGTATCCTGACAAGAGCCGGATGATAAAAGCGTTCTGTACTGCGGATGCAAATCGATCTCGGGAAACGAGCGGGTATTCAGTTCCGCTGCGATGTGCCCGTTTTTTACGGTGATAAAAATGTCAGGCTCAATATACACATCTTGCTCTGGCCGGGCAAACAGAAGGCCAGGTCTAGGATGAAGAGCCGCGATATCATCTGAGATATCTTGAATGGTATGAAGCGGAATTCCTGTCTCTACTGAAAGCGCTTTCCATTTTTTTTGCGCAAAAGCATCAAAATGAGCTGAAACCAGCATTTCTGCTTGTTCATTTCTGTTCGGCAGCCGCTGTAATTGAAGAAGGATGCATTCCTGCAAAGATCTCGCACCGATTCCAGCCGGTTCTAATGACTGGAGTTTTGCCAAAACAGCCTCCGTTTCCTTAGCCGATACAGATAGGTGCCGTGCTGCCTCCTCCACATCTTCTTCCAAGTACCCGTTTGAATCAAGCGAATGAATCAGATAATTAAAAATCTTTTTTTCAGTGTTTGTCAGATTCATATCGAGTGACTGCTGTTTTAACGCATCCTGCAATGTTTTTTGCGGATTACTTAATTGAAGGCCCGCTTCCTGTGCATTCATCCTGTTTTTGTTTGTTTTATGGTAAGATAGTGGCGGTGTGTCTGTTTCCTTTCGTTCAATAAGAGGGTTTTCCAGTGAGAGCTCATCAATGTACTCGGCGAGTTCTGCCGAATGATAGCCAAGCAGTGTGATGGCCTGCCTGAGCTCCTGTGTCAGTTGAGGCTTTAATACTTGTACTTGCTGAAGTTTCATATCCATCATGCTCACTCCCCTTTCTTCATTGTACATGATTGAGATCACACCGTATACATTTATGAAAAAGGAGCTGCCAAAGAAATGTCTGAACTTTTTTCCGTCCCTTATTTTATTGAGAATTTAAAACAGCATATTGAAATGAATCAGTCTGAGGATAAAATCCACGCGATGAACAGCTACTACCGTTCCGTTGTTTCAACACTAGTGCAGGACCAGCTGACGAAAAACGCAGTTGTCCTGAAACGGATTCAGCATTTAGATGAAGCATACAACAAAGTCAAACGTGGAGAATCAAAATAAACCTTCCGCTCACATGTGAGCAGGAAGGTTTTCCTTCTTTGAGGCGTGCTGGATGAGCCGGGTGCCTGGCACTCCTTCCATCCAGGTATGAAAGTAATTGGCGTTTTTCCCATAGGAATTATCAATGACCGTGTTTTCTTTTTGAAGAAGAGAGGACAAGATGTGTCCGTGCAGCCTTGACGTTTCCACCGATTCGTAACGGCTGAAAAACCGAATGGCTTTTTGGACGATATAATCCGAGTATTTTCCCCATATATACGCAATGGGCAAAGGGTTGCCTGCTTTTTTATTCAGGACGTTCAGCGTTTGCAGAAAAGCAATCGTCCGGCGGTCTGAAGCTGACAGCACCGTGCGCCAGTCGTAGCTTTCCGCTTCTGTGTGTTCCTGAAGCGCCTGGTTTGCTTCATGATCTGTTCGGATAAATCTCAGCTTTTGATTGGACGGCTGCTGCGTGGGAATGACGGGAAACAGCTGATGAGCCATATCAGGCAGAAGCTGAATGTGATTTCTTGAAAAATAAGACTGTGCCGTAGCATAGGAGGCTTTTTCCCTTGTCATGATGTGAAGGTTCGCATGCTTAGAAAATATCTCTGCCGTCCGTTTGAGGTTGTCTTTGTTTTGAAAATAAATCGATTGCGGCAGGATCACAATTTTGTGGTTCGGATAGGTTTGGACGATTTTCTCTCTAAAGCCTTGATAATACGGATACAAATCCCCGAAGTTTCCGCCTCCCTGGCAGACGATGATGAGATTAGGATCCAGCTTTCGCCCGACTGGAAAATTGTCAGGATTCCAGCGTTTTCTGACCCGAATCCCGTGTTCTTTAAAGAAGGCTTCTGTTCCTTTCATAATAAATAAATCCCCTACATTTCCGTATAGAGGATAGTCGGCGTAAATGATTTCGGATTGTTTCGGAATGACGTCGAGCAGCCCGGACAGTTTCTGTTTCAGGCTGATCATCGAATGCTTGCTGTCCATTTCTTCACCTCGGCAGTTTGGAATACGTGCAGTAGCACTTCAATGACCCGGTCTTGCTCATCTTCTGTCATATTGGACCCCGATGGGAGACAGATTCCTCGCTTGAACAAATCTTCGCATACGCTTCCTGTATCTTCATGAGAATAAAATAAAGCCGGATCGAATAGCGGCTGGGTATGGAGCGGCTTCCACAGCGGACGGGCTTCAATGTTTTCTTCAGCAAGACGTTGAACGACGTCATATGGGCTGAGCCCGTTATCAAATGTGAGCGTGGTGAGCCAGCGATTGGATACGCCTGCTGCGTACTCCGGCATAAAGCGGACGCCGGCTATGTGACCGAGCGCATTTTTGTATCTCGTGAAAATGGTCCTTCTTTTCTCCACTCGCTCATCCAGCACCTCAAGCTGGGCAATGCCGACGCCGGCTAAGATATTGCTCAGCCTGTAATTATGTCCAATTTGACTGTGTTGATAATGAACAGCCGGCTCTCGTGCCTGCGAAGCGAGAAATCTTGCTTTTTCAATTGCGGCTTCATCATTTGAAACGAGCATCCCTCCCCCTGATGTGGTGATGATTTTGTTCCCGTTAAATGAAAAAATGCCGAAGCGCCCGAAAGTTCCGCTTTGCTTCCCTTTATAGACTGTTCCGAGAGATTCGGCTGCGTCCTCAATGACAGGAACTCCGTATGCATCACACAGGCTTACGATTTCATCCATTTTCGCGCTCTGCCCATATAGATTGACGGCAATCACCGCTTTTGGCAGTGTTCCATTTCTTTTCGCTTCCTCCAATGCTCTTTCAAGAGCTGTCGGCGACATATTCCACGTATCAGGCTCAGAATCAATAAAGACGGGCACCGCTTTTTCATATAGAATTGGATTGGCGGTTGCTACAAATGTGAAGGACTGGCAAAACACGCTGTCACCTTCTTTTACCTCAAGCAAACGCAGCGCGAGATGAATCGCCGCCGTTCCTGAGCTGACCGCAGCTGCTGCTTTTACACCGACTCGTTCTGCCAGCTGTTCTTCAAATGAATTCACGAGCGGCCCAAGCGGCGCGATCCAGTTTGAGCAAAAGGCTTCTGAAATATAGTGCTGCTCCCTGCCGCTCATATGAGGGGGAGATAAGTAGATTTTTTTATGCATAGAATCATCCTTTGTTTGATGTTTGAATGGAAGAAATGATGCGTGCCGGAGCACCGGCCGCCGTTACCCTGTCCGGTATGGGACGGATCACCGCGGAGCCGGCACCGACAATGCTCCAAGCCCCGATTGTAAGCTGCGGTATGACGGACGCACCTGTTCCAACGTGAGCGCCTTCCTGAACGGAAACCGCTCCTGACAGCGTGACACGCGGGGACAGATGAACGTAATCGCTGATTTGATTGTCGTGCTCTGCCACTGCACCCGTATTGATGATGCAATGAGCGCCGATACGCGCATCCGCCTGAATGATCGCGCCCGCCATAATCACTGTCCCTTCCCCGATGACAGCAGACTTGCTGACGATGGCTGACGGGTGAATCAATGTAATAAAATCGTCTTTCCTCAGTCCCAGTCGCTCCGCCAGCTGTTTTCTGACACTGTTATTCCCAACAGCAATCAGAAACAGCACATCAGGAATGAGCCTACGCAGTTCAGTAACGGCTTCCGGCGGTCCTGTGTACCATTCTTTTCCGCCTTCGAACGTTTTGAATTTATCATCCAGCACCGCGGCTAAGCGCGTATCTGAGCGGGCGTTTATCAGCTCTCTGATCACCTTTCCGTGTCCGCCGTCACCCACAATGGCCACGTTTTTCATGAGGACACATCTCCGCTTCCGGTAAACCGTTCCGCGGTCACATGATTGGTTTGCTGAATCCCTTCTGAAACAAGGACCTTTCGCACCGTCAAACATAAAATTTTCAAATCGAGAAAAAATGACCGGTTGTCAACGTACCAAACATCTAATTCAAATTTCTTTTCCCAGGAAATCGCGTTTCTGCCATTGATTTGTGCCCAGCCTGTGATACCCGGCTTCACCTCATGGCGCCGTGCCTGTTTTTCTGTATAAAGAGGCAGATAGTCCATCAAAAGCGGCCGCGGCCCGACAAGGCTCAGATCGCCCTTCAGGACATTCAGGAGCTGCGGAAGCTCATCAATGCTCAGCTTTCTGATCAGCCTGCCCGTTTTCGTCAGCCGGACTTCATCGGGCAGCAGATTTCCCTCACCGTCCCGTTCATCCGTCATTGTCCGGAACTTATATAGGGTGAACGGTTTGCCGTGCAGGCCCGGCCTTACTTGCTTAAAGAAGACAGGTGATCCTATTTTCAGCCTGACAACGGCGATGGTGAACAGAATGATCACACTTGTACAGCACAACAAAAAAATGGCGGCCGTCAGATCAAAAAGTCTTTTCAGGATCAAAGATTCACAGCTCCTTTCGTTTTTCGAAACCGTTTTAATACCAGCTGTCTTTCCTCTTTTGTACAAACGAGCATAAAAGCGAAAACAGCGTAGAAAAAGCTGACTGTCACTCCCGTCGCTATCAATGACGGCCAGCTGTCAATCTTCACAATGAACTGAATTGCCTTACAGACCGTCCAGGCAAACACAGCCGCTGAAAGAGGCCCGATGATGCCTTTAAAGAACACGTGCTTTTTGTAGCCTGTAATGCGGGATACGTAAAGCGGCGTAAAGATGGCATTTTTTAAAATAAGAGAAATGGCTCCTGCCAATGTTATGCCGTACAGACCGAGATGAGCCGGCCCGCTCAGCGTGACCGCCAGCACCACATTCACCGCACCTAACAGCAGGGTAACAATCGCCGGTGTTTTTTGTTGATTAAAAGCGGTCCATATATAAAACAGCGGCATAAAGGCGAGGCTGACAACCAAGTATCCGGCATGAATAAATAAAAGCGGTGCTATCGACGAAAAGGACGGTCCGAGCCAGATTGTCAAAAAAGGTCCCGCCAATCCGCCCAATAAGGCAGCAGGAAGTGCAAGCAAAAGACCATTGAGCCTCACTGCCTTATTGGCGTAATTCATCAATCCGTCCATATCGCCTTTTGAATAATATGAAGTCATGATAGGCGCAAACAGGGATGCGACCGTTCCGGCCAAGCTGCGCAAAAGCAGCGGAAACTGGATAATTGCCGCGTATTTCCCAGATGCGGACGCCCCAAGCATCAAATTGGCGGTTAACAGATCAATCTGCAAAAAAAGCAGGACGCCGATTTGATTGACGGAGCTCCATGCGCCCGCTTGAAACAGCTCCTTGCTTGTGCGGAATGAAAGATCCTTCATACGAAACGAAAACCACGGAATCAGCTTTTTGAAGAAATAGAAAGACAGCACAGACGCCATGACAGCACCAGCTAAAGCTGCAAGCTGGATCTGCCAGATTTTCGGCGCAAAGCATGCAAACAGGAGCAGCACAGACAGCACCCGTATAAGCATTTGCACCGCCTGAATGGAACTGGTGATATAAAGGCGGTTGGCATAAAATGGTGCAGCACCGAAACCCGCCATCAGAAACGTTAAAATAAACAGCACACTGCCGATTAAAATCGACAAGCGCACATCTGCCAAAAGCGCTTGCGGCACATTCATGACGCGGTCAATAAAAAAAGCCGAACCCGCAAGCGGCAGCAAGAGCAGCAATGAAATCAAAACAGAGGCCGCTAAATAATTGCTGATATACGCATTTGCTTTCTCCCGCTCTCCCCTGTGGGCAGCAACAGAAAAGAACCGAACGACAACCGAGCTGAGCGCCACGGTAATAACCGAAAAGTAATTAATCACATTTTGTGTCAAGTGAACAAAGCCAAACGCTTCGACACCGAGCGTTTTGACAATAAAAGGCGTCATCCAAACCGATAGGAAAACGGACAAGAGAAAAGCCGTGAGATTAGCGCTGAAGTTTATCGTGAATTTCATGCCTGCTTCGCACTGCCTTTCATTGTCCCCCGATGCTCGAAAAACAGCTTGATGAGAAAAGTGAGCCGCCATTTACACAGTGCTAATACCAAACGCTCTCCTCTTAATAATTTCTCATGCTGAAACGGTGTATGTCTGACAGCCTGCCGCACCATGTCATAGGATAAAATCTGCCTGATCTTCTTTTTGATGTCTTTCGGCGAATTCGGAGAAGCACAGGCATTTGCCAAAAGCATCGGAAGCTGATGCCTGCAAATGTACACATTCAAATCTTCTTTGCATGCGCCTGCTAAGCCGTAGTGATTGTAGAATGCGATTTTAGCCTGATATTGTTTTTGAAGATGTTCATCCATCGCCGGCTTATAAGGAATTTCTGTCAGGCTGTTCGGATTTTCACGATAAATGTACAATCCTTCATCAAGCATTTTCACCCGCTCCGCTTCGCAAAAAGCGGACAAATTGAAGGGAGAGTCTTCAGCAAAACGGATGTCTTCATCAAACAACAGATTCGCCCTTTCAAAAAGCTCACGACGGTAAAGATAACGCCATACATACCAGATAAATCTCGTTTCGTGAGCATGTTTAAGCTGTTCAGTCATTTCTGGTTTCGTCAGCACGCGGTTTGCCTCAAGCTGCGGCGGCACATATGTCCGCCTGTCCGATGACTGCTTGTAAAAACCGCATCCGACGATGTCAAGCTGATTTTGCTCCGCTTCTTCAGTCAGCCTCTGGAACATGGCGGATGATACATAATCGTCTCCGTCTACAAAGCCGATGTAAGTGCCCCGCGCGGCCTTTATTCCCGTATTTCGCGCTGAACTAAGCCCGCCGTTTGCCTGATGAATGACCCGGATTCTCGCATCCCGTTTTGCATAGTCCTCTGCAATCTCGCCTGAACGATCCGGTGTTCCGTCATTCACGAGGATGATTTCAATATCAGAAAGCGTTTGACGAAGCAAAGAATCAATGCACTCTTCTATAAATGGTTCAACATTATACATCGGGACAATAATGCTGACGAGCGGGGTCATTGCGCTTCACCGCTGATTTTGTCACGCAGACCTTTAAAATACACATCTCTCGGAAAGCCTGCACGGGGTGTTTCTTTTGTTAAAAGCTCATTGACTGCGGCTATTACGCGCTCTGGCTCCGGATGTTCTATCAGCTTCATGAACGGGATGTCTTTAAGCCATTGATAGCCCTCCATCACCTTATGGTCAAAGGAGCGAATGACAACACACGGCGTTCCTGTCAGCGCGCAAAAAATCATGCCATGAAGCCTGTCAGTGACGACGGCTTCTGCGCTTTGCAGCTTAGACCACAGTGCTTCAAGTTCTTGTTCGCGTGTATCCCGGCTGACCCGGCGGCCGATCGTTGTCGTAAAGGATTTGATCTCGCCGAATTCCTCAAATAGCGCAGCCTTGACCCGGTTCCTCTGGTCCTCCTGAAGCACGCTTTCCTGATCCTCGCGCAAACACATATAAACCCCTTCGCGTTCTGCGGGGGTCTTGCTTCTATCTAAATACAGCACCATGTCCGGCTGCTTCAAAATTGTTTTTTCTTGAAAATGCTGTTTCATAAATTGATACGTTGTTTCATCCCGTGCCATGAGCAATAGGCCGGGGTGCGCATTATAAATTTTCTGTGCCCGTTTCAGCTCTTTGCGCCCCTTTTTCGTGTCAGAAAAATGAGCCGTTGCCGGAAGCTGGATAACCCGATAGTCATGGAATGTTTTAATGATGAAGCGGCGCGTCCACTCCTCATAACGGTATAAATCCCCCATATTTCCGCCGCCGATGATAAAGACCATATCCTCCGGATGGCGCGAGCGGATCAGGTTTTTTGCTGATTTGTAAATGTCCTTCATATCGACCTCGACGATGTCAAAGTCCGGGTATTCTTGCTCAAGAAATGCCTTGCTGGCATAAGCAATTGCGTGATCTCCCAAATTGTCATGGGACGGCAGCAGGGTCAGTATGATTTTTTTCTGATGTGCTGCGGCCTTTACCGGTTGATCTGCCGCTCCCAGCCAATATTGGGACGGGTATTTGACCTTAAGCAGCAGCCATTCTGCAAAATTGATTTTCAACGATTGTAACGACATGTCCTCACCCTCTGTTTCTCATTTTGTACTCGATCACCCGCTGATACACAGCCGATGCCATAGCGACGAACGGAATTATTCTGTATTTCGCCATCAGAAGCAGGCATGACCGTTTTGCGTCAAAAGGAGCGGTACCCGTTTTTGAAAGACTTTCTTGAAACACCGGGTCCGCGCATATCACGCCAACATTTCGAAGCTTTTCAAACAGCCGGCGGCTGCCGCTCGTTTTCCATTCATTCAGCATACAGATGCTGCTGTGAAGAACGATAAAGGTATCAAGCTCCTTGCGATACTCCTCCAGTTTGTTGTTCTCCTGTAAAAACGCCGCATTCGCCTCATACAGCGCAAGTCCTGATTCAAACAATTTTTTCTGATAGCGCTGCACAATGGAGGAAAGGTGAATTCGGTAATGATAGAGCGGCGTTTTTACGTAGGATACTGAGCGGGCGAAAAAATGAGCCCTGAAGCTGAAAAACTGATCCTCGACATGCTCCAGCTCGCCTCGGAGCGGAAACGACAGCCGATGGGCTTCAATCATGCTTCTTCTGTACAGTTTGTTCCATGAAAACCCTCTGACCTTCCCTTCGAATAACGCCTTGATATAGTGCTCCTTCGGCTGATCCTGATAGGTTTGGGCAATGTCTGAGTCCATGGTTTTGCCAGTGTCCTCAAACTCTGCGGCGTAATTGCAAATGACCAGATCAGTTTCATCGCCTGCTGCCCGGAGCATCTGCTCGCAATAATCAGGCTCAATCCAATCGTCTGAATCAATAAACGCGATAAATTCGCCGCGTGCTGCCTTAATGCCTTTATTCCGTACCGCACCGAGACCCTGGTTCTCTTGATGAATCACCTTGAACCTGTTGTCCATATTGGCGTATTCTTCTGCGATATCCGGGCTGGCGTCTGCTGAACCGTCATTAACAATGATGATTTCTATATTGTCCACTGTCTGGTTCCGCAGTGATTCGAGACACGTTCTGATATATGTTTCTGTGTTATAAACAGCGACTAACAGACTAACCGCAGGTGTTTCCATAATGACCGGCTCCTCTTGCATAAATTACCGGGAAAAAATCGTTCTGTAAGGCAGAACGGATGAATCGACCGGCATAAGCAAATAACTGTAAAGAAAATAACAAACAACGATAGCGATATAGATAAGGGCGTTCGATTTTTCATCAAATATCCTGACGAAATAAGGGACTAAGATCATTTGATACAGACCGAAATAAATATTGAATCTGGCAAAAATCACGTCCTTTGTGGCCAAAAGGCCGAACAAAAAACCTAGCAGGCACAAATTAACGACAATATCGATTTGCGGCCACAGACTCCGCAATCGTTCTTTATAGCAAAATGCAAGGAACAGCGGCAGAACCAAAACAGCGATTTTGATCACATTCATTCCATTTGTGTTCGTCATGAGCCATTTTTCATAATGGCTGTATGAGCTGTTTTCAAGTACAACGACAAACACAGAAATAAATTTTTGATATAAAAATGTCATGCCGAGAAATAAAGCGGATAGGCCGAATATCGCCGGTGACCAGGCTTTTCTTCTGACAATAAAGTACACTGGAATCATAATCAGCGCGGACGAATGAAAGAGCGAGCTGACCAGTACAATCAGAAAATATCGCTTCCAGTTCCCGCTGATGATATAACGGATCGCCCAAAACAAAACAGCTGCGACCATGTATTGCCTGATGCCGTTAAAAGACGCGTAATAATGAAAGGTTCCCAAAAACAAAAAGACACTCAGCTCAAACGGCCTGCCATAGTCGGCGAGTGTCTTCATAATAAAGCTGTAGGTCACGACCGCAACCGTAAAATACATGATTTGCGGATCTTCCGTGATGAAATTCATCAGCCAAAGGAGTGCGGTAAACCCCGGATCGGTCGCCGTTTTTGCTGTGCCGAAACCGAATATCTGCCACACATTTTGATAATCGCCCGCCAATTCGTACAGCAGCGTGTACGTCTGAAAATCCGTGCCGACTCGATAGCGGAGACCTGACACGAGCACAAGTGAAGCGAGCGGAATCCAGATCAAAAGCTTATTCGGCCGATACCCCGTGGCAAGCGAATCGTCACGGCCGCCGCACATTTTAGCGAACCAAGACCAAATAAATACAATCCCCATATTGACGGCATATACAATCATCGGTTATGGTCCTTTTCCGTGCTGATGTTGTATACATTCAGCAGCGCTCCTACATTTTGCTGTGCATCGTAGCCAAGTTGAGCGAGTGTTTCTTTGATGAACTCACGCTTCGGCCTGCCTGCGGCGGCCGCCCTTGCAATGGTTTCAGCCCAGACGCTGATCGGCTCAGAAAGACTTAATCTTGTGACAAGCCCGAGACCGGCGTCGACTTTTTCTGTAATGCTGTCTGAAATGATGCATGGAAGCCCCGATGCCTGCGCTTCCACAAGCACAACCGGCAAGCCTTCGTACAGAGACGGCATGACAAATACATCGAATGTTCGCATCAGTTCATGGATCCGTTCTTCCGTGCCTAAAAAGAGGACGTCTGATAACAAATTCTGCTGCCGCGCCTCCTCCTCTATCTCCCCGCGCAACGGCCCGTCTCCCGCCAGAACGAGCTGAAAGCGAACGCCTCTTTCTTTGAGATGTGCGGCAAGTTTCAGCAGGAACGCGTGGTTTTTCACTTCATGAAACCGGGCCACATGGCCAATGATGAGCCGGTCGGCTGCAATGCCGCGTGCTGCTTTTTCTTCATCAGCCGCCTGCCCATTTGGGGCGAACAACTCAAGGTCAATCCCGTTAGGAAGAAGGTGAACACGCTCCCGCTCCATGTTGGACTGTCCAAATAAAAACCTGCCCGCATCCTCTCCGCAAGCACACAGCGCTGTCGCATTTGCCAAAATGAGCCGCCTGAACACGAGCAGCTGCAAGCGATCCTTCCAATTGAAGCCGGTCTTCCAAGACGTATTGTGGGAATGGCATACCCTGACCGGTACTCCGGCGAGCCTTGCCGCAAGGGCGATAAAACCCGTTTGGAAATCCGTGTGCGCATGAACGGCGCTGAACGGCCCGTTTTCTTTTATCGCGTTTCTCACATTCCTCACAAATGTAAGGGGATTGCTTTGCCCAATGCTCGGGACATAAAAAAGCCGCCCGCCTAAAGATAAAATCTCTTCATCGTAAGCGCACGGATCATTTCGATACGTTAAAAAATCAAATTGCACTTTGCTTTTGTCCATCTTCCGATATAAATTCATTACCATGGTTTCCGCGCCGCCCCTGTTCATGCCGCTGAGAACATGGAGTACGCGCTTTTGGCTGCTATTCATGCTTGACAAGCCCTTCTTTTTGGTTCATCACTCTTTTTTTATGGTAGCGATTCATCACGGCTGCAGGCATAAACGCGCGGATTAATGGTTTTGCGATATATATGTAATCAGATAAAGGAAGCTTCAAGCGTCTGCACGCCTGATAGACAAGGATGGCATTGTCGATTGAATACGTAAATGACCGCCGTTTGAATGCATCGCTGTCTTCCCTCACTTTATACAAGGCTTCCTGAAGATTATAGCCCCTGAAGCCCTCTTCAAAAAAGCGAAGCCACAAATCAATATCTTCCATTCGTCTCGTCCGCCGCACCGACCGGTAGCCTTTCAGCGTGCGGTAGGCACTCGCTCTCATCATAATCGTGCCATGGCAAAATGGGGTCCCTTTTGCCATGATGCCCGGCTCCGGAACAGAAGGCAGAATGCGGGCGCCTCTTACGCCAAATTCATCAAACACAAGCATGCCGGTGCCAACCACCTGATAATGTCGGTGCTTTTCTAAAAACGCGACCTGCTTTTCCAGACGGCGCGGAAACGAAAGGTCATCTCCATCCTGACGTGCGATATAATCGCCTGTCGCATGCGAAAGACAATGATTTAATGATGCGGCAAGCCGCTTATTTGTTTTGTTTTGAATCAGTTTGATGCGGTCGCTGTAATGAGCGGCATACTGCTTCGCGATGCGGAGCGTGCCGTCTGTTGACGCATCATCGCACAAAATCAGCTCCCAATTTTTATAGGATTGGCTGAGTATGGATTCTATGCTTTCTGCCAAAGTGCGTTCGCAATTATAAATGCCCATAATGACAGAAACTTTCGGTCCTGAGTTCATACGCTTTTCTCCTTTGTATCCATATCCATGTACGCGGAATAAATATCTGCCATTTCTTCCACCGTTCGCGCCTCCGAGAAGCGCAAGGCTGTTTTTCGGCCTTCCTGTCCCAGCTTTCGGCAGAGCTCCGGCTTATGGTAAAGCTGTTCAATCCGGCGGGCAAAAGCAGCACTGTCACCGATTTTGATCAGAAAACCGTTTTCTCCGTCGCGAATGATTTCCCGATGCCCGCGATTATCTGTGGCGATCGCCGGTTTTTCTGCCGCCATTCCCTCAAGCACATTCATACCGAGGCCTTCTCTAATGCTGGATGCGACAGATACATCCGCAAGCTGAATCAACTCATGTATGTCGCTGCAAAAGCCGTAAAAACAGACATTGACGGAGGCACCAAGCTTTTCAGCTAACGTTTGATACGTATGTTCCATTGCCCCTTCCCCGGCAAACACAAGGCGGAGTGAGGGAATTTTTTCTTTTAGCAAGGCTGCGGCTTCAATTAACTGCTTCTGGTTTTTGTTCAGATTGAGCTCAGCCGGATAAACCAATATAAAATCATCTTCACGGAACCCGTGCTTTTCTCTGAGTCTTTGCTGCTCTATCGGACTGACAGGCCGGAAACGCTCGGTATTGACGCCAATGCCGTGAATTTTCTGCGTCCTTCCGCCCGGCCTTTGAAGTCCTTTCGCCCGTATGTAATCCTCTTCATTAATCGTAATCAGGCAGTCTGTATATGCTGAAAGCCATTTCTCAACCGGATAGTAAAGAAGCCAATTTTTCATCGGTGCCCCTTTGCAGAAGTGAAAGCCGTGGGCTGTGTACAGCACCTTTGTTCCGTGCCGCCGTGCCTGCCTCGCCGCCAGTCTGGCGAGAACGCCGCCGACCGGTGTATGGCAATGGACAATGTCGTATTCATAGGTGTCGATCACATTCTTCAGCTGCCTATAAACGGCCAGGTTCTGAGGGTCAAAAGGTGACCTGCGAATCGGGATGGAGAATTTCTCATCCACATACGGCAGCTTGGTTTGTCCGTTCGCGGCGACATGAACCTCCCAGCCCATTTGTTTGAACCATTTAAAATAAGGGAGGTGAAAGGCCTTAAAATGATAATCAACAGTCGCGCAAAACAATATCTTTTTCGTCATTTTCACTCCCCCTAATGAACACTGGCAGCCGTCATTTCTTCTGATGTATTGATTGCAGCAAACAGCCTCGCTCTCAGGTCGGCTTCCGGCAGCTCATGAAAATCCTCGATAAAGCGCATCAGCACCGGCCAATCGCCGTCCACCGCTTTACCGATGTGAATTTTTGGAAAGATTTGTTCAGCATGGACTTCATTTTTGTTCAGCAATTCTTCATACATTTTTTCGCCCGGACGAATGCCTGTGAATTCGATCGGAACCTGCTCAGTCGTGTAGCCGGACAAATGAATGAGGTTTTTGGCAAGATCCACAATCTTTACGGGCTCTCCCATATCGAGAACGAAAATCTGACGCCCTTTCGCCAGTGCCCCAGCCTGAATCACAAGCCTTGATGCCTCGGGAATCGTCATGAAATAGCGGGTCATTGCCGGATGTGTTACTGTCACCGGGCCGCCTTTTTCAATCTGTTTTTTGAAAATCGGAATGACGCTGCCGCGGCTCCCGAGTACATTGCCGAAGCGAACAGCGACAAATTTGGTTCTGCTGACTTTCCCAAGATTCATAATAATCATCTCTGCGAATCGTTTTGTCGCCCCCATTACATTGGCTGGGTTCACCGCTTTGTCCGATGAAATCAGCACGAATGTCTCTGTTCCCGACATATCGGCTGCTTCCGCGACATTTTTTGTTCCGATAATATTGTTTTTGACCGCCTCTTCAGGATTGTGTTCCATTAAAGGCACATGCTTATGGGCAGCTGCATGATAGACAACATGCGGCTCGTATTTTTTCATCAAGGTAAACATTTTATCGCGGTCCTGCACATCAGCGATTTCCGTATGGAATACAATGTGTTTGCCGAATCGTCCGTTCAGCTCTGTATAAATCGAATGAATGCTGTTTTCCCCATGGCCGAGCAGAATAATTTCCTTAGGCTGAAACGCGCTGATCTGACGGCAGATTTCCGAGCCGATTGATCCGCCCGCTCCCGTGACGAGAACTGTTTTTCCTTTGATGCGGTTCGAAATTTCGCTAGTGTCGAGGGTTACCGGCTTTCTGCCGAGCAAGTCCTCAGCTTTTACATCTCTGATTTGTCCTGCAGTTCGTGTGCCAAGCAGCATTTCATCAAAATGAGGCATAATTTTAATGCTTACTCCGGTTCGCACACATTCTTTATATAACACCTGAAGCTCATGGGTGCGGAGTGAAGGAATGGCAATAATAATATAATTAATTTTGAGCTTTTGCACCGCAGGCATGATACTTTCTTTTCCGCCGATTACGGGCAGTCCCATAATTTCTAATTTATGCTTCGTTTGGTCGTCATCAATAAAAGCGACAGGTATGATATCAGGTTCATCTTTCGAAAGCAGCTGCCTGACCATCAGAGTCCCACCTGAGCCCGCCCCGATAATCAGCGCGCGGGACGAGGCGCAACGTTTTTTCCTGATGCTTTCGTTTAATACTCTGGATAAAATACGGGTCCCTCCAATAGACAAAAGCTGAAGCACCCAGCACGCGGTTAACAGACGGAAGAACATCGTGTGATACACAGCATACTGAATGATACCGGTCACAGCGGCGGAAAGCGTAATGCCCTTAAGCAGGACAATCAGCTCGCCAAGTCCGGTGTATGTCCACACCTGTTTATACTGATTGAACAGGAAAGCACACACATGATAGCTGAGGAGCAAGCTGACAGCGGTAAGCAGTAATGCTCCGGAGTCATAAAATTGATAGGAATCTTTTAAAAATTGATATCCTGCAATAACTGAATTTAAAACGAGGTAAGTATCCAGCGCAATAATCATTGACAGTCTTCTCCGGTAACTCAACCTTTTCCCCCCTAATTCTTTTATCGGTTTAGCTGCGGCGGTTTTCGTCTCTCCAAAAAATCGGCAGCAGCTAAACCGACAATACGTCCTATGTATATATCAGATAAGTGGGCATTTAACCCATCCTCACGCCCCGCCAGCGACGACCAGCATCTAAGGCAGCAACTTCAGCTGCCCACAGCAGAGCCGAGTGCCTCCATTGATACAGGTCAGGAGACATCACCTTTACAAAAACTAGTAGGAATAGTGTTCCGATTTTTTCATTTTCTTTTTGTTTAAAAGAGCGCCTAACAGCTTCGCATTGGATTGTTCCAGTGCATCTTTTGCTTTCAGAACGGTATCGGTTTTTGTTTTTCCGCTTAAAACGACGAGCACGCTGCCGTCTGTCTGATTTGCTAGAATCTGAGCATCTGCAACAGCCAAAAGAGGAGGGGAATCAAAGATGACGAGGCTGAATTGTTCATAGATCTCAGATATTAAGTCTCCCATTGCTTTTGAAGACAGCAGTTCTGCCGGGTTTGGCGGGGTCGGCCCGCTTGTCAGTACATATAAGTTATCGATCGGCGTCTTTTGCACCGTCTCACTGAGTGAAGCATTGCCGACCAGCACATTTGTCAGCCCGGTTACATTATCAACCTGAAACGTTTGATTGATGGTCGGCTTTCTTAAATCGGCATCCACCAGCAGTACTTTCTTTTCCTGCTGCTGCGCAAAGACAGCCGCAAGATTCGCTGCACTGAACGATTTACCTTCACCAGGCACAGAGGAGGTGACGAGGATAGATCGCAAGTTGGTCTGGACAGATGAGAACTCAATGTTTGTCCGAATGGTGCGATATTGTTCCGCAACAACTGATTTATTGTGTAAAACAGATATTTGAGCCAAACCTCGCCTTGCTTTCTTTTTTCTAAAGATCACTCGCTTCACTCCCCGAAATGTTTTATCCCGCGATTCCGCCCTTTGTGGACATCAGGAACGGAGCCTAAGCATGGCAATCCGGTTCTCTCGCTGAGCTGCCGTGCGCTTTTGCAAGTATCATCGAGAAAATGCAGAAAAAATGCCAGTGTAATGCCGCCCATGACAGCAGCGCCAAAAGCCATGACCATATTTCGCAGCCTGGCTGGCTTGATCATCGGGCTTTCAGAAGCCTTCGCCTCTGATAATATATGTACGCCTTGTACATTCATTCTTTCATCTACTTCTTTTTCAAACTTGTTCACTAACGTGTTCGCAATCTCAGCCGCTTTCGCCGGATCGTGATCCTGAACGGCAACGTTAATAATTTCTGATTCATTTTCACTGCTGGTAACCACTTTTCCTTTCAGCGAGGAAGCCGATTCAGATAGGTGCAATTCCGCCTTAACTTCTTCCATCAAGGCAGTGCTTTTCATAATCGATTGGAACGTGCTGCTATACTGAAGATTTCGCTGGATGTCACTGAGATTCGAGTTTTCTTCACCGTCTGATTCATGAACCAGCACCTGTGTCGACGCCTGGTAGGTCGGTGAAATGACCTTAAATTGCACAAAACCCATCATAAGGGTGACGCCGATTGTGATGAGCAGAATCAGCACGAATCTGTGTCTGACAATCGCATATAATTCTTTGAAACTCATATTCTCATTCATGTATTCATAGCCTTCAGCCTTCCCGCGGCTGGCTTCCCGCGCCCCTTTCTGTTAATGATTGGATTATAAAAGAAAACGTTATTATTTAAAAATTGCAAAATAAGCCAATAAGTTCTCTTTAGAGAACAAAATCATGATTTTCCTCTAATTTACTGCACTTCCCTTATTATTTTAAATTTTATAAAGAACGAAATATTCCTTATAATGAACGAAATAACGACAGGAATAGAGGAGAATTTCATATTATGATTGGAAGAATTATCCGTTTGTACCGTAAAAGAAAAGGCTATTCTATTAATCAGCTGGCTGTTGAGTCAGGCGTATCCAAATCCTATTTAAGCAAGATTGAAAGAGGCGTTCACAAGAATCCGTCCGTTCAATTTTTAAAAAAAGTTTCTGCCACACTGGAAGTTGAATTAACAGAATTATTTGACGCAGAAACAATGATGTATGAAAAAATCAGCGGCGATGAAGAAGAATGGCGCGTACATTTAGTGCAAGCCGTACAAGCGGGGATGGAAAAGGAAGAATTGTTCACTTTTACGAACAGGCTCAAGAAAGAACAGCCTGAAACTGCCTCTTACCGCAACCGCAAACTGACGGAATCCAATATAGAAGAATGGAAAGCGCTGATGGCGGAAGCAAGAGAAATCGGCTTGACTGTCCATGAAGTCAAATCCTTTTTAAAAACAATGGGAAGATGATGATCGGTTAAGGGCTAACGTTCGCATCTATAGGGTAAATCTGTTTATAATGGGGGAAAAAGGGAGAGAACACAATGACTCATCAAATAGTAACGACTCAATATGGCAAAGTAAAAGGCACAACGGAAAACGGCGTACATAAGTGGAAAGGCATCCCCTATGCCAAGCCGCCTGTCGGACAATGGCGTTTTAAAGCACCTGAGCCGCCTGAAGTGTGGGAAGATGTGCTTGATGCCACAGCGTACGGCCCTATTTGCCCGCAGCCGTCTGATTTGCTGTCACTGTCGTATACAGAGCTGCCCCGCCAGTCCGAGGATTGCTTGTATGTCAATGTATTTGCGCCTGACACTCCAAGTCAAAATCTTCCTGTCATGGTGTGGATTCACGGAGGCGCTTTTTATCTAGGAGCGGGCAGTGAGCCATTGTATGACGGATCAAAACTTGCGGCACAGGGAGAAGTTATTGTCGTTACATTGAACTATCGGCTGGGGCCGTTTGGCTTTTTGCACTTGTCTTCGTTTGATGAGGCGTATTCCGATAACCTTGGGCTTTTAGACCAAGCCGCCGCACTGAAATGGGTGCGGGAGAATATTTCAGCGTTTGGCGGTGATCCCGATAACGTAACAGTATTTGGAGAATCCGCCGGCGGCATGAGCATTGCCGCGCTGCTTGCTATGCCTGCGGCAAAAGGCCTGTTCCAGAAAGCAATCATGGAAAGCGGCGCTTCTCGAACGATGACGAAAGAACAAGCGGCGAGCACCTCGGCAGCCTTTTTACAGGTCCTTGGGATTAACGAGGGCCAACTGGATAAATTGCATACGGTTTCTGCGGAAGATTTGCTAAAAGCGGCTGATCAGCTTCGGATTGCAGAAAAAGAAAATATCTTTCAGCTGTTCTTCCAGCCCGCCCTTGATCCGAAAACGCTGCCTGAAGAACCAGAAAAAGCGATCGCAGAAGGGGCTGCTTCCGGTATTCCGCTATTAATTGGAACAACCCGTGATGAAGGATATTTATTTTTCACCCCGGATTCAGACGTTCATTCTCAGGAAACGCTTGATGCAGCGCTCGAGTATTTACTAGGGAAGCCGCTGGCAGAGAAAGTTGCCGATTTGTATCCGCGTTCTCTGGAAAGCCAAATTCATATGATGACTGATTTATTATTTTGGCGCCCTGCCGTCGCCTATGCATCCGCACAGTCTCATTACGCCCCTGTCTGGATGTACAGGTTCGATTGGCACCCGAAGAAGCCGCCGTACAATAAAGCGTTTCACGCATTAGAGCTTCCTTTTGTCTTTGGAAATCTGGACGGATTGGAACGAATGGCAAAAGCGGAGATTACGGATGAGGTGAAACAGCTTTCTCACACGATACAATCAGCGTGGATCACGTTCGCTAAAACAGGAAACCCAAGCACCGAAGCTGTGAATTGGCCTGCGTATCATGAAGAAACGAGAGAGACGCTGATTTTAGACTCAGAGATTACGATCGAAAACGATCCCGAATCTGAAAAAAGGCAGAAGCTATTCCCTTCAAAAGGAGAATAAATATGGGGAAAACAGGATACATTGGTGCTGCCATTGTTGTGGCAGCTTGTATCATTATTTTGTCGGCCGTGGTATGTTTACGGGACACAGTCTATTACCAGCCTATGCGCTGGACTGGCATCATACTGTTTTTCGCGGGAATTGTGATGGTTCCCGCATACTCAGCAAAAAGAAAACCCGGAAAAGAGAAGTAATTCTCTTTTCCGGGTTTTTATGTTTATTATAATCTTCCCGCGCGAATATCGTCTGTCATTCCCTCATAAGGAGCCTTCGAAATCACTTCTTCGTTGTCGACTCCTTCATTTTTCAGAAATGTAATTTCCGCAAATTCAGGTACAACGTATTTTGGATACGTTTCATATTTTTCGCGGGATTCTTTCATCAAATCAATGTGGTCATTTTGGTAGCAAACCGTAATTTCAGGATGTTCATGCACCCATTTCGGGAAGAAAATAATGCCATGCATGCGTTTTTCATTTGGCATAAAGTTTAATGAAACATCCGTGCCAGTCGGCTCTGTCCAAGACACTTTATATACGCCTTCTGTCAGTTTGACAATATTCACTTCCTGATCCCGAACCCAGCGTCCGGCAACCATTCCGCTATGAATTCTATAATCAATTGTATGGTCGTTTTTAATATAAATCTCGTATTCCCATCCGTTTTCATACGTATAAATCATGTGGCTTCCGATAAAGTTTTCCATCTTACACACTCTCCTTAGTCTTTTACTGTACTTCATAAATGTCTAGTAGAACGTAATCAGGGGTTCTTTCTGCGGAACCGATAAACAAGCGGTCATGGAGCCATTGATAGACTTCACTGCCTGTTTCAAACGTCGGTACCGTACGAAAATAAACATGCTCCGGTTCAATAATTTCCCCGGCTGCCGCTTGTTTTCGAAACGGCTCGCTGACTTGCCGTATTCCATTGTTTTCAATGTAAATCAGTTCATGATCTGCTGTTTCAATCACATACCTGGCAGATAAATCTGTTCTGCCGTTAGCGCGAATCATTTGTGAATCGGCACCGCCCGGCAAAATACGTCCCTTTACTTCCCCGGTTATTGTTCCCGAACGAATCGGAATGAATCGTCTCAGTCCCAGGCTTGTCTCACCAATCGTGATAGGCGGATCAACCTTGATTTCTAAAGAGGCGAATGGTTTTAAAACCGGCTTCTTCACGAGAACCACCTCACCTTCAGAAAAAAATCATGTAACTATTTACATGTTTACTTTAACACCATTGCAGTTAACTGTCAAACAATAGGAACATAAAAAAACAAGGACTGTTTGAAGACAGTCCTTGTTTGAAGCTAGCTTTGATAAGCAAGATATGTGCTGACAGTGCTTTTGGCAAGACAGGCAGAGGAATCTATAATCGGAATCTCACTTTGAATATGATCTAACACCGCATTTAAATCCGTGCAGGCTGAAATGATGATGTCTGCATGCTGACTGATTTCTTCATATAGCGTCTGCCACAATGCTTGTGTATGCTGCATATGATTTGGCTGTTTGATTGCGGCGATAAGCTGGTTCACAGCCTGCTGCCAATGGTCCTTGTGAATAACTTCTTGTCCATTTCCCTTCAGAACTTTTTGGTAGATGGCGGATTGGATGGTTGGCTCTGTTCCTAAAACCACCGCTTTTTTTGCGGGATGCGGAATCTCTTTTATCGTTTCCTCAACAATATGCAACATAGGAACCGACAATGCCTGCTGAATCTCTTCATAGTAGACATGCGCCGTATTACAAGGCAGCGCAATGAAATCCACGCCTGTTTTCTCGAGCTTTACCGCTCCGTCGATAATCGCTTTTTTCATCTCGTCATGGTCAATTGGACGATCTGCATAGAAGGGCGTCGGGCATGAATAGATCATCATGTGCGGGTAGTCAATATCGTTTGAAGCCCCATACAGCTTCTGACAGTAATCAATCACCTTATCAATAAACGGCGAGGTCGATTTCGGCCCCATTCCGGCTAATATTCCGATCATCAAATTCATTCCTTTCTACTTCGTACGGACCGCTTCTTCCTCTGAGCCATCCTCATAGAGGATAAAGCTTTTCGCAGCATCCTCACCTAACGTAAACTCGACTTCAACAGACAATGCTCGCAGAAAGAAACGGGTTTCCGAGGAAGGAAATAACTCGAGTCTCAGCTGTCCGGCGATCTCCAAATAAAGCCGTTCATTCTCGGCTGTCACCTGTGCAGCCGTCCCATCCTGCAACAGGTAGCTGCCAACATAGCGGCTGTATATCGCCGTATCAATTACTTTTTTCTTTTTATCAGCAGGACGTTCCGGGACCTCATATGGCTGGCCAAATAGAATATGTTCCGCCGCCTTCAGAATCGCTTGTTCATATTCAGTATCCTCTTCCTTATTACTCAAATAGATCAGTGTTTTACGATGATCGATATATCGGATCATCAACGTCGAATAGCCGGGCCATCCTCCGCTGTGGCTGACAACCCGCCCTTTTTCAGGACTGTTTTGCAGTACCCAGCCAAAGCCATAATCAATTGTTTCTCCATTGTTGAGGCGCACTGGAGAAAACGCGGATTCCTTAGAAGCCTTGCTGATGAAATCGTCCTGATATAAAGCCTGATCAAATCGAAACAAATCGCTTGTGACAGAGTTCACCGTCCCATCTCCCTGTATGCCATCGAGATACACAACATAGTTCGTTTCCTCCAGCTCATCAGGGAGGACGTATGTTTCGGAGTGTACATCATACACATATCCATATGCATAATGATCAATTCGCTCAGGCGAAAGCCTCCTGTTATACACTCTTGTTTCATTCATGCCTGCCGGTAAAATAATACTTGTTTTCATAAAATCCGCATAGCTCATGCCAGATGCTTTTTCAATGATAACCGCCAGCAGCACATACCCCGTATTGCTGTACAGCCAGCCTTCATTCGGCTCAAAATAACCGGGCAGCCCCTCATTCATCAGCATATCGACAATATCCTGATTCACCGCAATCTTGTGCGGATCCCAATTAGCAAAAAACCAACCCATATAATCAGGAAGCCCTGACGTATGGTTCAATAAATGCCGAATCGTTACACCCTGGTACGGAAAACCGGGCAGCCAGCGATCCACTTTATCTTCATAGCCAAGAATCCCCTTCTCCTCCAGCAAGATGATTCCCAATGCTGTAAAAGGCTTTGACAAAGACGCTAACTCAAACAAAGAGTTGGTTTTCAACGGGCGTTTTTCCGTCATTTCCGCATAGCCAAAAGAGTGGTGATATAAAATATCGCCACCCTCCGCAGCTAGAACCGTCCCGTTAAACTGATGTTTTTCGCCTAATGTCTCAAATAACGTCTGAAGATTCTTTCTTTTATTCTGCTTCATTCCTCCACCTCCCATATCTCTGTACGTTACTAACCTACTAACGTTTCAAATATTTTGAAAACAATAAAAAAAGCTGATTAATCCTCAAATAGGAAAAATCAACTTTAATATAGCGGTATTAGATCTGCATGAATCAAAAAATCCTCTTTTATGAAGTCGGAGAAGGAACTCTAGCGGCTGCAAAATGGGTTCTCGTAGTCGCTTGAATGACTCCTGCGGCAGTACTCCTCATTGCAACTGTCACCGTATCTCCGGCGTTTAACTGAAGAATTTCCGTAATGGCTACGACAGCGGGGAGATTCCCTGCTTGAAATTGGTTATTTCCGCCGCCTACCACATCTTGATTCACGAGAAATACGACTTCTAAGTTGAAGCCAACATTCGCATTCGCTTGAAATTCAACTGATGCATTAAGAGAATACACGCCTGCTGTTCTCGGGGAAAATGTAGATGTGCCGGGGTTATATTCATTCGCCAAATCAAATTGGACATTTTGAAAAAGAACTCCGCTGGCTGCATTTGCAGCAACTGACAGATTCATATTGCTGGTGGCTCTGAAAGCAGAAATAGGCTGGTTCGTCATTGGTGCGAAGGACTGGTTTTGTTGAGCTGATGGGGTATTTCCATTTGTGACACTTGGTGATAAAAGAGGTTCCGGTCGATCGTTCCTCTTAATCCATTTAGTTGGCCGGGGCTGCATAACTTTTTCCTCCTTATAAGCCTTACGCTTCTATCATTTGTTTGCTAGTTAATACATTATTATATTAATCGTTACAGACATTGAAACGGTATCTGCCCGACTGTATTCAAAAATAGAAATCACAGCAGCATGTTCCCAAAACAGATTACTGCTTTTGATCCAAGAGGCATGCTTCATCAAGGCATCAGACGATCTTATATGAAAGACCTCAGTTAGAGATCCTTTTTAACCCATCACATATACCTGCCGTTCACTATTATTTAGTGAAATGAGATATTATGATATTTTCTGAATTGTGATTAAAAAGGCAACTTTATGCCCATGCGACAGAATTATAAAAAATCGGCGAACGAAAAGAAGCAGATAGATTTTTTAGTTCTTTAGGCCCGTAGTCCGTAAATCCTTTTATGATTTTCTATCAAACAAAAGAGGAAAATAGACCAGTTGCAATCCAAACGAGAGTCTAATAGAATGAGGTCGAAAAGTAAATCGCGCGGGTTTGTTACTGATAAAGCAGGCAAGACCTAAAATGTGTAAAGGGCAAAGTGTATACTTTGGCGTCGCCCCTTACATATTTTAGGTCTTTTTTTATTGTGCGTAACTAACTTGCCATCTTCAAATAGGAGGGCTGGAAGAAGCAGACCGCTAACACAGTACATAAAAAAGGAGACATGAACGATGAACATCAAAAAGTTTGCAAAACAAGCAACAGTATTAACCTTTACTACCGCACTGCTGGCAGGAGGCGCAACTCAAGCGTTTGCGAAAGAAACGAACCAAAAGCCATATAAGGAAACATACGGCATTTCCCATATTACACGCCATGATATGCTGCAAATCCCTGAACAGCAAAAAAATGAAAAATATCAAGTGCCTGAATTCGATCCGTCCACAATCAAAAACATCTCTTCTGCAAAAGGCCTAGACGTTTGGGACAGCTGGCCATTACAAAACGCTGACGGCACAGTCGCAAACTATCACGGCTACCACATCGTCTTTGCATTAGCCGGAGATCCTAAAAATGCGGATGACACATCGATTTACATGTTCTATCAAAAAGTCGGCGAGACTTCTATTGATAGCTGGAAAAACGCTGGCCGCGTCTTTAAAGACAGCGACAAATTCGATGCAAATGATTCTATCCTAAAAGACCAAACGCAAGAATGGTCAGGTTCAGCCACATTTACATCTGACGGAAAAATCCGTTTATTCTACACTGATTTCTCCGGTAAACATTACGGCAAACAAACACTGACAACTGCACAGGTAAACGTATCAGCATCAGACAGCTCACTGAACATCAACGGTGTAGAGGATTATAAATCAATCTTTGACGGTGACGGCAAAACGTATCAAAATGTACAGCAGTTCATCGATGAAGGCAACTACAGCTCAGGCGACAACCATACGCTGAGAGATCCTCACTACGTAGAAGATAAAGGCCACAAATACTTAGTATTTGAAGCAAACACTGGAACTGAAGATGGCTACCAAGGCGAAGAATCTTTATTTAACAAAGCATACTATGGCAAAAGCACATCATTCTTCCGTCAAGAAAGTCAAAAACTTCTGCAAAGCGATAAAAAACGCACGGCTGAGTTAGCAAACGGCGCTCTCGGTATGATTGAGCTAAACGATGATTACACACTGAAAAAAGTGATGAAACCGCTGATTGCATCTAACACAGTAACAGATGAAATTGAACGTGCGAACGTCTTTAAAATGAACGGCAAATGGTACCTGTTCACTGACTCCCGCGGGTCAAAAATGACGATTGACGGCATCACGTCTAACGATATTTACATGCTTGGCTATGTTTCTAATTCTTTAACTGGCCCATACAAGCCGCTGAACAAAACTGGCCTTGTGTTAAAAATGGATCTTGATCCTAACGATGTAACCTTTACTTACTCACACTTCGCTGTACCTCAAGCGAAAGGAAACAATGTCGTGATTACAAGCTATATGACAAACAGAGGATTCTACGCAGACAAACAATCAACGTTTGCACCAAGCTTCCTGCTGAACATCAAAGGCAAGAAAACATCTGTTGTCAAAGACAGCATCCTTGAACAAGGACAATTAACAGTTAACAAATAAAAACGCAAAAGAAAATGCCGATATCCTATTGGCATTTTCTTTTATTTCTTATCAACATAAAGGTGAATCCCATATGAACTATATAAAAGCAGGCAAATGGCTAACCGTATTCCTAACCTTTTTAGGAATATTGCTGTTTATCGACTTATTTCCAAAAGAAGAACATGACCAAAAAACAAAATCAAAACAGAAGCCGGACTACCGGGCGGCATATCATTTTACGACGCCGGATAAATGGAAAAATGACCCTCAAAAACCGATCTATTTTGATGGCAAGTATCATTATTTCTATCTATATAACCGAGATTACCCAAAAGGCAACGGCACAGAATGGCGCCATGCCGTCTCAGAGGATTTGGTGCACTGGACCGATGAAGGCGTGGCGATTCCGAAATATACAAACCCGGACGGTGACATTTGGACCGGTTCCGTCGTGGTTGATAAAGAGAACACAGCCGGCTTCGGGAAAAATGCGCTTGTCGCGATTGTGACACAGCCCTCAGCCAAAGACAAAAAACAGGAACAATATTTGTGGTACAGCACAGATAAGGGAAAATCATTCAAATTCTACAGTGGCAACCCCGTTATGCCTAATCCGGGCACAGACGATTTCAGAGATCCGAAAGTCATATGGGATGACCAGGATAACAAATGGGTCATGGTCATGGCTGAAGGATCAAAAATCGGCTTTTATGAATCCGATAATCTTAAGGACTGGCATTACACAAGCGGATTCTTCCCAGAACAGGCGGGAATGGTGGAATGTCCCGACCTCTACATGATGCGGGCAAGCGACGGAACGAATAAGTGGGTTCTCGGTGCCAGCGCGAATGGCAAACCGTGGGGCAAACCAAATACGTACGCCTACTGGACCGGAAGCTTCGACGGAAAAGAATTCAAAGCGGATCAGACTGAAGCCCAATGGCTTGACTATGGCTTCGACTGGTATGGCGGTGTGACGTTCGAAGACAGCAAAAGCACAGATCCATTAGAAAAGCGGTATGCGCTTGCCTGGATGAACAATTGGGATTATGCCAACAACACCCCGACAATGAAGAACGGCTTTAACGGCACAGATTCTGTCATACGCGAACTCCGGCTGAAGGAGCAGGATGGAACATACAGCCTCGTCTCACAGCCGATTGAAGCTTTGGAGCAGCTGACTGTTTCAACTGACGAAATAGAGGATCAGGATGTGAACGGATCAAAAACATTGTCGATAACAGGTGATACGTACCAGCTTGATACGGATCTTTCTTGGTCAGAGCTAAAGAATGCAGGCGTCAGGCTCAGAGAATCAGAAGACCAAATACGCCATATTGATGTCGGTATTTTCGCTGAAGGCGGCTATGCTTATGTCAATAGAGCAGCCACAAATCAGCCTGACAAAAGCAATACCTATGTCGAAAGCAAAGCTCCTTATGATGTAAGCAAACGTAAGGTGCATTTGAAAATACTTGTCGATAAAACAACGATAGAAGTATTTGTTGGCGACGGGAAAACCGTTTTTTCAAATGAAGTCTTCCCAAAGCCTGAAGATAAAGGAATTACCCTTTATTCTGACGGCGGCACAGCCTCCTTCAAAAATATAACAGTGAAACACTTTGATTCGGTTCATGAATAAAAACAGGGGCAGCGCAGGCTTCCCTGTTTTTTTATTAGGAGCGGTATTCTCTGTTACATATTGGGCATTGTAAGAAATATAAGGCTGGTTTCAAAGGAGGAAGCGAATGTCTAAACAAGGAAATTTTCAAAAATCAATGTCGCTGTTTGATCTGATTTTGATTGGGATGGGAGCCATCTTTGGATCAGCGTGGCTGTTCGCTGTCAGTAATGTCGCTTCAAAAGCAGGGCCCTCCGGCGCTTTTTCCTGGATCCTCGGAGGAGCCATTATTTTGTTAATCGGGCTCGTATATGCAGAGCTCGGAGCCGCTCTGCCCCGTACCGGAGGCATCATTCGATACCCCGTTTATTCACATGGCCACCTTGTCGGCTACTTAATTTCGTTTGTCACGATTGTCGCTTATACAAGCTTGATTTCAATTGAAGTGACAGCTGTGCGCCAGTATGTGGCCTATTGGTTTCCCGGCCTGACTATTAAAGGGTCTGATTCGCCGACCATTTCCGGCTGGATCTTGCAATTTGCCCTATTATGCTTGTTTTTCCTGCTGAATTATTGGAGCGTCAAAACCTTCGCTAAGGCGAATTTCATCATATCGATTTTTAAATATATTGTGCCGATTACCATCATTATTGTGCTGATCTTTCATTTTCAGCCGGAGAATTTATCCGTTCAAGGATTTGCACCGTTTGGATTTACAGGTATTCAGGCTGCCATCTCGACAGGCGGCGTCATGTTTGCGTATCTCGGCCTGCATCCGATTGTATCTGTAGCAGGTGAAGTCCAAAATCCAAAACGCAATATCCCGATCGCTTTAATCATTTGCATCATCGTTTCAACCATCATTTATACTGTTTTGCAGGTCACCTTTATTGGTGCAATCCCGACAGAAACACTGAAACATGGCTGGCCGGCAATTGGCCGGGAGTTCTCATTGCCGTTTAAGGATATTGCGGTCATGCTCGGGTTAGGCTGGCTTGCAACGCTTGTCATTTTAGACGCCATTCTGTCTCCCGGTGGAAACGGGAATATCTTTATGAATACGACATCCCGCCTTGTTTACGCCTGGGCGCGTAACGGCACATTATTTGGCATATTCTCAAAGGTCAATAAAGATACGGGGACACCCCGCGCTTCGCTTTGGCTTTCGTTTGCCCTGTCCATTTTCTGGACACTTCCCTTTCCTTCGTGGAACGCGCTCGTCAATGTCTGTTCAGTCGCGCTCATTCTTTCATATGCGATTGCACCCATTTCTTCAGCTGCGCTGAGGGTCAACGCGAAGGACTTAAACAGGCCGTTTTATTTAAAGGGAATGAGCATTATCGGGCCGCTTTCCTTTATATTTACAGCGTTTATCGTGTACTGGTCAGGATGGAAAACAGTCTCCTGGCTGCTCGGTTCACAGCTCGTGATGTTTTTGATCTATCTCTGTTTCAGCAAATATACGCCTAAAGAAGATGTCAGCCTCGCTCAGCAGCTGAAATCAGCCTGGTGGCTTATCGGGTTTTATATTATGATGCTGATCTTTTCCTACATCGGTTCTTTCGGACATGGTTTAGGGATTATCAGCAATCCCGTCGACCTCATTTTAGTCGCGATCGGCTCACTTGCTATTTATTACTGGGCAAAGTATACCGGGCTCCCAAAAGCCGCCATTGATTACGATAAATAAAGAAGCAAGAGGTTTTCTTGCTTCTTTATTCTTTACAAACATACATACACGCGATAAAATGAATGATAGTCAGTCATTATCGGAGGTGTTCCTCATGCCAAAACAATCATCGGGTAAATACGAAAAAATTCTGCAGGCTGCCATAGAAGTCATTTCTGAAAAAGGCCTCGACAAAGCTTCTATTTCTGATATTGTCAAAAAGGCCGGCACTGCCCAAGGAACATTCTATTTGTATTTCTCATCTAAAAATGCCCTCATACCGGCCATTGCAGAAAATCTTCTCACCCATACACTTGATCAAATCAAAGGCAGGCTGCATGGGGACGAGGATTTTTGGACCGTTTTAGATATATTAATTGATGAGACTTTTCTCATTACTGAACGCCATAAGGATATTATTGTCCTCTGTTATTCCGGGCTTGCGATCGACCACTCCATGGAAAAATGGGAGACGATCTATCAGCCTTATTATTCCTGGCTTGAAAAAATCATCAACAAGGCCATTGCAAACCTTGAGGTAACGGAAGGAATCAATTCAAAATGGACGGCCAGAACAATTATCAACTTGGTCGAGAACACTGCGGAACGATTCTATATCGGATTTGAACAAGATGAAAATGTTGAAGTGTATAAAAAGGAAATTTTTACTTTCTTAAAACGGAGCTTAGGCACTGCTTAAAAAATGACTGGGTAACACCGCTCATTTTTTAATGCCCTAAAAATGACTGACGTTCATTCATAAAATAGAGAGGTGTTTCATTTGAATTGGGTTCTTGTTTTTATTGCAGGGCTTTTAGAAGTTGTTTGGGCCTCTTCCCTCAAACATGCCGATTCGCTTTTGGATTGGATCATCATTTTTATCTTAATCGCGGTCAGCTTTATCCTGTTGATCCGCTCTTATCAAAAAATCCCGATGGCCGCCGCGTACACTGTGTTTGTCGGAATCGGAACCGTCGGAACATATCTGACTGGAATTGTTCTGGGCGAATCCTTCTCAGCAGCCCAGATGTTCTTTTTAGCTTTATTGCTGGCTGGCATTTTAGGAATGAAATTATTTACGAAAGAAAGCAAATCTCAGCCGGGAGGTGAACAATAATGGCATGGTTTTTATTAGTGATTGCCGGCATAGAAGAAATTATAGCTGCCATTGCCATGAAATATATAGACGGAACAAGAAAAAAATGGCCGATCATTGTGATGACTGTTGGATTCGGCTTATCCTTTTACTGCCTGTCCCAAGCGATGATCGTCCTGCCTGCCGGAGTCGCATATGCCGTCTGGACTGGCATTGGAAGCATTGGTGTTTCGGCGGTCGGGCTCATTTGGTTTAAGGAGCGGTTTCAGCTATCACAGGTGATTTCACTTTGCCTTATCCTAGCCGGCGTCATCGGCCTGCGTCTTACGTCATCTTCATAAAATCAAGGCATATACAGCTGTATATGCCTTTGCCATTAAGCTTCGTGATGTTTTTGAAGATGAAGCGGCGGCGGGATGAGCCAGCCTTTGTTTTTTAGCAGCCTTAAGTATTTTGCGCCGGTTGCCGCTTTCGACATATGAAATTGCCCAAACATCATGGCAATATCCTCACGAATCGATTGCCCCATCATTTTGCTGCATGTCACAAGACCTGCAGCATTTTGTGCTGCCGCGGAGGCCGCCACATCCGGATCGAGAAACCGTGCGCCAGGCGGAATATCGTTAATATCTGCTGTCGGCGGTTCAGGAGAAGCCGGCGGCAGCGCCACCCCGTTTTCTTTCAGGATCGTGCTGACCTGCTTGATTTCATCTTGGCATTTCTCAATAGACTCACGAAGCAGCTTCTTCAGGTCGTCATCACCGACATGATTCAATAGCATTTGGTAATTGCCGACCATTTTATTGCCCGCCATCACATAACTCCATAAGCCGAATACCTCACCATAATGCATCGGTTCATCCTGCGGATTTCCGCTTAAAATACCCATGTTCATCCTCCTCGCAAATTCAATATCGCACACATTCCATAACGTGCCCGAGAGAAGGAAAATTTATGTTTCAGCGTGAGAGATTTATGAAACAAAACAAAAAAGACAAGAGCGGCAAATCGCCAAACCCTTGTCTTTCCTGTTGTTCTATTGGACGCGCTCGGAGGGATTCGAACCCCCGACAGACGTGGTACCGGAAACCACCGCTCTATCCAACTGAGCTACGAGCGCAGAATGACTGCGTTATGAGAACGTCAGCACTACTAATTATACGATAATTCCATTCAAATAACAACCCTCTATTTGTGAGAGGCCGTTTTTTAAATAGACAAAGCATCTTAATTGGCAATCTGACATACGATGGTTTGAACCCCTGTATTTTTGGGGAAAATGGGAAAAAGAGACGACTTTGCATATTAGGCCAGCTTTTTGTTTGACCTTTATTGACCAAAAATGTATCATGTAACTACATACTTACCTAAAAGGTGAAGGAGGAGCATTATGAATTTAATACCTACAGTCATTGAACAAACGAACCGCGGAGAAAGAGCGTATGACATTTATTCTCGTCTATTAAAGGATCGTATCATCATGCTTGGATCTGCGATTGATGACAACGTTGCGAACTCCATCGTGTCACAGCTTTTATTCTTAGCAGCAGAAGACCCTGAAAAAGAAATTTCTCTTTACATCAACAGCCCGGGCGGCTCTATTACAGCCGGTATGGCGATCTATGATACCATGCAGTTTATTAAGCCGAAGGTATCTACAATTTGTATCGGTATGGCTGCGTCAATGGGCGCGTTCCTGCTTGCAGCCGGCGAAAAAGGCAAACGCTATGCGCTTCCAAACAGTGAAGTCATGATTCACCAGCCTCTTGGCGGTGCGCAAGGTCAAGCGACAGAAATTGAAATTGCTGCGAAACGCATTCTCTTGCTTCGCGACAAATTAAACAAAGTCCTAGCTGAACGTACTGGCCAGCCGCTTGAAGTGATCGAACGTGACACAGACCGTGATAACTTCAAGTCTGCTGAAGAAGCGCTTGAATACGGCCTGATTGACAAAATTTTGACTCACACAGAAGACAAAAAGTAATAACACAACCTGCAAGAGCTGCGTCTCTTGCAGGTTTTTTTCATTTAAACACTTTTGATTCTAAACTGCTCCCATTCCTCGTGTAACAGCTCAAGTGTTAGATCATTCGTCTGCCTCACAACCAGATCAGCACCAAGCATCGGCTGTCCTTGACCGACACCAACCGCAAACATCCCTGCAGATTTGATTGCGGAAATGCCTGCTTCTGCGTCTTCTATTGCCGCGCAATCAGCAGGGGAAACATCGAGCATCGCTGCAGCTGTTAAAAAGATGTCAGGATCAGGCTTCCCCTTCGCAAGAGTCGTCGGATCAACAATGGCATCAAAATCATCGATAATTGCCAAACGTCTTAAAATCTTAGGAGCATTGCGACTTGAAGATGCTAACCCGATTTTTATATTTTCGTTTTTCAATTGACATAGGAGCCTGCCAATCCCCGGTAAAAGATCTTCCGGCGTCAATTTGCTGATCAACGTTTGATAATCGTGATTTTTCCGATGCATTAGTTCTTGTTTCTCCGCATTTGTATACTTTGTTTCCGCACCGCCAGAGATCAATATGCTTTCAAGTGACTCTTCTCTGCTGATTCCTTTTAGCCTTTCATTCATGTCTCTGTCAAAGGGGATATTGATTTGTTCTGCGATGTGCTTCCAAGCGAGAAAATGATATTCAGCAGTATCTGTTATCACTCCGTCTAAATCAAAAATGACCGCTTTCATATACTAATGCCCATCACAGCTTCATAAGGTTTGAGGCTAATACTCTTTAAGTCAGCCCGCTCCTGCGGATAGTTTGAAATCAGCACTTTCCAACGCTCATGAATCAGTTCTGGAGGCGCTTCGAACAGAGCCTTTTCTTCCGATAAATTCACAACGACAAGAAGCTTTTCCCCTTGATATTCTCGAAGGTAAGAAAAGACCTGCGGATCATTCTCCTGCAAAAGCTGATAATCGCCATATATCATAATCTTATATTGCTTTCGTAATTGAATGAGCTTCTGATAGTAAAAGAAAATCGAATCTTGATCTTTCAAGGACTCTTTCACATTGATATCTTGATAGCGGGAATTTACCGGTATCCACGGGTCTCCGGTTGTGAATCCCGCATGTTTTCCGGCATCCCACTGCATAGGTGTTCTCGCATGATCCCTTCCTTTTATCATCACGGCTTTGACAAACTCTTTTTCTGACATCGTTTTGTTTTCGACGACTAGTTCACGATATGCATTCTTTATTTCAAGATCATCATACATCTCCAGCGGCATCTCGCTGTTGACCATGCCGATTTCTTCTCCCTGGTAAATAAACGGCGTTCCTTTCATGCCGTGCAGAACCGTTGCAAATGCCTTCGCACATTCCTTACGCAGTTTCCTGTCATTGCCCCAGCGGGAAATAACCCTCGGCTGGTCATGGTTCCCAAAATACAGGGTATTCCAGCCGACATTCATTAACCCGGTCTGCCACCTTGTCATCGTCTTTTTTAAAGCAATCAAATCAAACGGCTTGATCTGCCATTTCCCATTTGGCGAGTTTTGTTCTGTATCAATATCCATATGTTCAAATGTAAAGATCATATTCAGCTCTTGCCTGCTTGCATCTGTGTACTTTTTCGCCTCTTCAATATCAGAGCCGTTTGCCTCTCCGACTGTCATGCAGTCGTAATGAGAAAGCACTTCCCTGTTCATCTCTTGAATAAACTCATGAAGACGTGGGCCGTTAGAGTGATAACGGCCGACAATATAGCTGCGGCTGTGATCCGTTTCGTAGTCCGGAAAATCGGTGTATTTAGAAATAGAGCCGATCACATCCATCCGCCAGCCGTCAACGCCTCTATCCATCCAGAATCTCATTACATCATAAACTTCCCGGCGAACGGCTTCGTTTTCCCAATTTAAATCAGGCTGTTTTTTCGAAAAGTAGTGCAAATAATACTGCCCTGTTCCTTCATCGTATGTCCACGCTGAGCCTGAAAAGATCGATCCCCAATTATTCGGCTCTGAGCCGTCCGGTTTAGGATCTTTCCAAAAATAATAATCCCGGTAAGGATTGTCCTTCGACTTGCGGCTTTCAGCAAACCAAGCATGCTCATCTGATGTGTGGTTCACGACCAAATCCATGACGATTTTCATTCCGCGTTTATGGACTTCATCAATCAACTGAAACATATCTTCATTTGTCCCAAACTTTTCATACATGTTTTTGTAATCGCTGATATCATATCCGTTGTCATCCTGCGGGGAATCAAATACCGGGGAGAGCCAGATGACATCCGCCCCGAGATTTTTGATGTAATCCAGCTTTTGAATCACACCTTGCAAATCCCCGAATCCATCTCCATTGGCATCATAAAAACTGCGCGGGTAAATTTGATAAACGACAGCTTCTTTCCACCATTCACTCATTAGGCGTTCTCCTTTCACATCGTCCCTGTAGGACAACTGGTTCCTCATAAACGTTCATGTGCAGCGGCTCGCCTTTTACAAGCTCAAAAATAACGCGCTTTTCGTCAACCGTCACATTGATTAATCGATTTCGATAATTGATGTTGAATGAATATTCGTCCCATTCTTTCGGCAAAAACGGAGCAAATGACAGCGTCTCATTCGCGGTGCGCATGCCTGCAAAGCCATGAACGATTGCCAGCCAGCTACCCGTCATTGAAGTAATATGCAAGCCTTCTTCCGTATCATGATTGTAATTATCAAGATCAAGCCTTGCTGTGCGCTTATATAATTCGAGCGCTTTCTTTTCCAGCTTGAGTTCGGCTGCGAGAATCGCATGGACAGAGGGCGATAGGCTTGATTCATGAACAGTCATCGGCTCATAAAATTCAAAGTTTCGCCGTTTTTCTTCCATTGTAAAACGGTCATTAAAAAGATAAATGCCTTGGAGAACATCTGCCTGCTTAATAAAATTGGAGCGGAGAATCTTGTCCCATGACCAATTCTGGTAAAGAGGCCGTTCCGCTGGATCTAATTCGTTAACTGCTTGCAGGTCTTTATCCAAGAACGTGTCATGCTGAACGAAAATTTGCAGTTCTTCACTATACGGATAGTACATGTGCTGGATGATTTCTCTCCAGACTTTCAATTCTTCTTCCTGCACATCCAGAAGGCGGCGTTTCTCCGCTGAGATACTTTCGAGACTTTGTAGAGTATACTCCAACGTCCAAGCCGCAATGACATTCGTATACCAATTGTTGTTAACGTTGTTTTCGTATTCATTCGGCCCTGTGACGCCATGGATCATATACTTGTTTTTTCGTTTCGAGAAGTGAACACGGTCGGCCCAAAATCTGCTGACTGCCACAAGTACGTCTATCCCGTATTCTTCCATATAGTCACAGTCGCCTGTATAATTGATATAATTGTAGATCGCATAACAGATCGCGCCATTGCGGTGAATTTCTTCAAAGGTGATTTCCCATTCGTTGTGGCATTCATCACCGGTGAACGTCACCATCGGATAAAGTGCCCCCTTCATCCCCAATTTTGCCGCGTTTCGTTCGGCAGCCTCCAACTGATGATAGCGATACAAAAGCAGGTTTTTCGTCACCTCCGGCTCGGCTGTCGCCAAATACATCGGAACGGCGTACGCCTCAGTATCCCAATATGCGGCACCTCCATATTTCTCGCCAGTAAATCCTTTCGGCCCGATATTCAAACGGGCATCGCCCCCGTAATATGTCGAGAATAACTGAAAGATATTGTAGCGGATTCCTTGTTGAAGCTCCTCATCTCCTTTAATCTCAATGTCCGCTTTTGCCCATCTTTCCTTCCATCGATCAGTGTGCCTCCGTTTTGCATCTTCATAGCCGTTCTCTACCACATCCGCCAAAAGCTCCTTGGCTTTCGATAAAAGCTCTTCCTCCCGAAAATCACGGGAAGTCGTGACAATCACAAACTTTTTCAATGATGCCTTCGTTTGATAACTGTAGCGATTCTCGACATACATTTCAGTCGTTTTAAAGCTTTCATGGACAAAACCCTCCGTCTCGTTTGCCATTGCGGCTAATACCGTGAAGCGCGGTGTTCCAAATGGATTTTCGATCGTTTTTGCCGCTAAATGGCCGCTGTGAGAATCAGCACCTTTCGCTTCCTCCTGCCAAAACTGTTCTTGGTAGTTAGAATCTTCATTTGCCACGTTTCCATCCAGGTAAGGAACAAGCGTAATGACAGCATCTCCCGTCAAGCACTCCGCTTCATAATGAATCGCACAGAGTTCTTTTACAGCAAGGCTAAGAAACCGCTCTGACCTGATTCTGACGGATTTATCTTGAATGCGGACAACAGCGCTTCGCCGCAGAATCCCCTCTTTCATATTGAGTTCTACCTCAAATGATTTGATTGGGTTTTGATGGAGATCGATTTTTTCACCGTCAACATATAAGCCTATGCCCATAAAGTTCATTGCATTGATCACTTTTCCGAAATATTCCGGATACCCGTTTTTCCACCAGCCGACTCGCGTTTTGTCGGGGAACCACACGCCTGCAATATATGTGCCTTGGTGACTGTCGCCTGAATAGCCTTCTTCAAAATTCCCTCTGACCCCCATATAGCCATTGGCAAGAGACGTCAGGCTTTCCAGCAGCCGTGTATGCTCCTTATTAAATGTATTTGTTTTGATTTTCCATTCATCAATCTCAAATAACCGCTGATTTATCATCATTTCCTCCCGAATGTAAGTTTCCATTATCACGGCGGATTTTGGTCAAATATCTAAATGCAAAAGAGATCATCAAAGTAACGCCACACGAATGGATCATCAATACAGTAATCAAATCAAAATGAACCATGCCGATAGCAGCTGCCGCAAATGCCGGCAGTGCTGATGCGCAAATCGCTATAGAGGCCGCTTCCTTGAATGATGCAATAGAGACCATGTTTGATATTTTTGTGATCCAGAGACCTCCGGCAAGAACAAACGTTAACAAAAGCTGGATCATAGAAACCACCGTATATGCCAGCATCATGATCATCGGCTTATACTGTGCCAACCACAATGTATCGATCAAGACCTCTACATCATGGACGTTTGGTTTCTCGAGCTTAACGTCCATTTTCGCATAGCCAACAGAAAACCCCGTTTCGTTTTGATCGGTGATCACCAGTTGATCAGGTTGAAATATGATGGCGTTTTCAAATCCAGTTACTTTCAATCGCCCATTTTCACCGCTTGTCTCATATTCATGCTTCATATCGACTGCCATCACATTCTGCCCATCTTCAATTCTCTCAGAGCTCTTCCCGCCTGTTAGTTTTCCGTTCCTGATTTGAAAACCCTGCAATTGATCAGCAAATTGATCATTAACCCCTTGAATCGCTGACGGCATGAAAGATGCAACGCTGAAGCGATCCATTTTCACAAACGAAACCGCTAACGGCGCCATTAAGCAGGCCGTTAAAAACAGAAAGAGAAAAGAGAGCTGCAGCCAGCTGAAGGTATTCCCGTAACGGCAAACACCTGATGGGGATGCAGCCGCCTTCAGGCAGCGGATGATAAAGCTTTTATTCTCCAGATTCTTCATTGGCATTACCCCTTTGTTCCGCCGGCTGTCAAACCGGACACAAAGTTCTTTTGGAGAAAAAAGAATAGAACGCATATCGGCAGTGCGGCAAGGATGGCACCGGCTGCGAATAGAGCTACTTTTTGCTGCTGCGGATTAGAAATAAAGGATTGTAATCCTACAGCGATGGTCAGCCTTTCCGGTGAGCGAAGCAGAAATTTCGCCAGCAAATAGTCGCCAAACGGTGCCATAAACGCCCAAAGCGCTTGTACCGCGAGCATTGGCTTAACAAGAGGCAGAACAATTGAAGCGAAAATCCTCAGATGTCCCGCTCCGTCAATTCTCGCGGCTTCATCAATTTCTCTCGGCACAGTATCAAAATAACCTTTCATCAGCCACGTGTTCATCGGAATTCCGCCGCCGATATAGATCGCTGTTAAAAACCAGTATTGATCGAGTGCGCCTATTAGCATCGCCAAGACATAAAAAGCAGTCAGCGCCGCCATTGTCGGCACCATTTGAATGATTAAAAAGAATATCAGGCTCTTTTTTCTGCCTGCAAACCGATAGCGGCTGTACGAGTACCCGGCAAGTGTCACAATCGTAACCTGCAAAACCATGACCGATAGCGCGATGACAAGTGTATTGCTGTACCAATTGAGATAAAGCGTTTCGTCAAATAGCCGCTTAAAATGATCCAATGTCCAAGGACCCGAAAAATCGAGCTGAAAAGCCGCCGAATTCCCCACACGGAAGGCTGATGATGCCGTAATCAGCAACGGATATATAATGACAATACTTAAAAGCGTCAAAAATAAATACGTACAGATTTTATTAAGCATTCTGGCAGTGCTCGCGTTCACCTACATAACCTCCTCATTGCCAAAAGCATTCGATTTTTTGAAAGCAATCAGTGAAATTCCAATGACAATGAAAGAAATTAACAGTGTCACAGCCGCCGCAACGGAATATTGGGGTGATGTGCCTGTTGTCAGTTTATAAATCCACGAAATTAAGATATCGGTCGATCCGGCCCCGGCTCCCGCACTGCCTGGCCCTCCCTCATTAAATAAATAGATGATCGAGAAATTATTGAAATTAAACGTATACTGAGTAATCATCACGGGTGCTGTGGCAAATAAAATCATCGGGAATGTAATATGCCGAAAACGCTGAATAAAAGTGGCCCCGTCAATCTTTGCCGCTTCATACAATTCACCTGGAATCGCCTGAAGCACTCCCGTTACCATGACATAAATATATGGAAAGCCGAGCCACGTCTGAATCATAATGAGGGCTGTCTTTGTCCAGAAAGGATCAGTCTTCCACGCGATCGCAGGCAGCTCAACAAACGGCAGGTGATTGAATAGTGGAATCACCTGTGCATTCACCGCTCCTATGCTGTCGTTAAACATGTTGGAAAAACTCATGATTGTAATAAACGCCGGAACAGCCCATGGAAATAAGAAAATCATTCGAAATATCCGCTTGCCTTTTATAAAATCCTGATTGACGAAAAGTGCCGTCACAATACCTAAAATGATTTGCAGCGTTGTTGCACAGATTGTCCAGATAACCGTCCAGCCCAGTACATTCACAAATGTTTCACGATAGGAGCCAAGGAAAAAAATATTTAAGAAATTTTTAAACCCGACCCAGTCAATCAGACGATTAGGCGGAATATGATAAAAATCATAGTTTGTTAATGCAACAAACAGAGTCACCAAAACCGGAAAAATAATCACAAACACCATCATGATATATGCCGGAAGTGTAAATAGATATGGAAACCCTTTATCGCCCGCATGACAGATCATATCCTTGGCTGTTGTATTGACTTCCAAACCCGCCGCTTTCATAGCGGCGGTCTTACGCGAATCATGGATATTAAAGATATAGAACATGAGGAAAATCACCGTCACGATCAATTGCAGCGTGCCTTCAATCAGCATAAACAGCGAGTGATCTTCACCGGGAACACTTCCCAATGTCATCAATCCGGTTAGCGCCTGTATACCGAAAACGCATAATTCAAAAGCAAACAAGCCTGTGATGGCAAGAAATAAGAGCCCCTTTGACAATTGCTGATTCGCAATCTGCCCAAGTCCTGGAATGATCGATAAAAGCCCTGCCTTTCGTTTTTGCTTTGCAAGTGTGTGATGTTTATTCATTTTTTTCCGCCCTCTATTCTTCCGGACGCTATCCCGCCGTTTTATTTCACATACTTTTCTTTAATATTTTCCTTTATGACGTTTACAGCATCATTCGCTGATGTTTGTGTCGATTTTTTTCCTGAAGCTGCATCAAAAATTAAACTTTCCGCTCCTGTCCATACTTCAGCCATTTCCGGAATATTTGGAGTCGGCGTTGCTGTTTCATATTGTTTAATCACAGCTGACGTCAGTTCATTCTTTTGCTCATCGGCTTTCTTCCTTGCAGCCGTGTTGGCCGGAACTTCGTTTGTATCCTCATAAAAACCGTAAGCATTGGCATCATTTGCGGCATACTCAAGCCATTTTTCAGCCAGCTCGGGTTCTTTTGTATATTTTGAAGCTACCCAGCCCTTCCCGCCCGCAAAAGGGGCATATTCTTCTCCATTGGGCAATGTCGGAATGGGAGCCGCTCCGTAGTTCAATTTAGCCTCTTTATAATTGGCAGCTGACCAAGGACCGCCAATGATCGCAGCCGCTTTGCCTTCTAAAAACATCTGCTGAATAAAGTCGTCTGCGCTTGAATTGTCTTGCATTCCTTTCGGCCAATATGTTTCAAACCATTTCTCCGCATATTTCACCGCTTCTACAGCTCCTTTATTGTTCAGGCCGATGTCCCCGGAATCTGTGCCGTTTTTTCCAAACACATATCCGCCGTATCCAGCCAATAAGCCGTACGACATATAAAAGTCAGTCCATTTTGCTAAAAATCCGGTTGATTTTCCTTTTTCCGAAGCAAACGCGAATCGAGGATCTTCCGTTAACTTTTCAAGGTCTTTAAATGTTTTTGGCGCTGTTTTTAAAAGATCTTTGTTGTAATACAAAATAAGTGTCTCAATGACTAGCGGCATTCCGTACACTTTGCCGTCAACTGTCACCTGCTGCATTTCTTTATCACCAAAGCTTTTTGTGTTAGATGGCTTAATATCAAGTAAATGTCCTTGTTGTCCCAAACCGCCGATCCGGTCATATGCAGCAAGCATAACATCAGGCGCATTACCCGCCGGGCCATCAAGAGGAAGCGCTTCTAACTGTTCGAACATTTGCTTTTCAACAATTTTTACTGTGACATCATTTTCTTTTTCGAACTTTGTTTTTATGCTTTCAATGTATTCTTTATACGTTTCTTCGACAGACACAGTCAGCACCTTTTTGCCATCAGAGCTTGCTGGATTTTTTGAATTTGAGCAGGCGGCAAGGCCGATTGCCAGGAATGATGCCGCCAATATGGCGAACCCCTTTTTTAAAAGAACCATCTCTTTTCCCCCTTCTATTTACGAAACTATAACAATTGTATTGTCCTATAGAAAGCGGTTACAACAACTTTTGATTTGTTACCGATAACAGAATGTTATACAGGGGCGGCAGCACTCAAAATCAAAAATTCTCCCGGCTGAACGGCAATGACATCGTGATGCTGTAGCGGCTGCTCTGTCCATGCATCACAGATTTTCTTATTCCTTTCAATGTTCAACTCTCGTAAACTGACGTGTTGAACCACATTCCCTTGATTAAAGAAATAAATCAGTATTTTTTCATCAAGAGTCCGCGAAAAGCTAATGAAATCATTTTTGTCGTCCAGCAGATTCCACTCAAGATGTCCTTCAGTCAATAAAGTGCTTTCCTGCTTGCGTAAAGCAATTAACCGTTTCATAAATTGCAGCATGTCTTGGTTTTGCTTCTCCTTTTCCCAAACCATACATTTCCGGCATAATGGATCATTTTCGCCGTCCAGCCCGATTTCCGTTCCGTAATAAATGCATGGTGAGCCTGTCTGGGCAAACATAAAGGCCAGCAACGCGCGTGCTTTCTTCTCATCATTGCGGCACCTGGTCAAAAGGCGCTTTGTATCATGGCTATCCAGTAAATTAAACATCACCTCATTGGCCTGCTTCATTCCATTCATCAAATGTGCATTGACACGGTAGGCCATACGTGAGGCTGGGATCGTCCGGTCAGCAAAATATTCAATCATAGGCTCTGTAAAAGGGTAATTCATCGTCGCATGAAATTCATCCCCTCTAAGCCAGGGTTCGGCAGAATGCCAGATCTCACCTAAAATATAAACGTCAGGCTTTTCAGTAGATACAGCCTGCCTAAATGTCTTCCAAAACACGTGATCCACTTCATTTGCGACATCCAAACGCCAGCCGTCAATGTCAAATTCGCGAATCCAGTACAAAGCAATATCAAGCAAATATTTCTGCACTTCGGGATTAGCCGTGTTTAGCTTCGGCATATCAGCTGTAAAAGCAAACCTGTCATAATTGTCGTCTGTGACGGGAAAAGAGTGAATATGGAACCAGTCTTTATAGCGGGATCGAGCTCCGTTTTTGACGACATCCTGCCATTGCGGAGACGCGCTTCCTATATGGTTAAAAACCGCATCTAGCATAATTCTCATCCCCCGCTGATGAAGCTGGCTGACCAATGTACGAAAAATCTCTGGATCCCCGAAATGCGGATCAATAGAAAAGTAATCCAGCGTGTCGTATTTATGATTAGAAGGCGCGGAAAAGATCGGCGTCAGATAAATGCCGTTCACCCCTAAATCCTCTAAATAATCAAGCTTGTCAACAATCCCTTGCAAATCTCCTCCAAAAAAATCATTGACGCCCGGGTCCTTGCTCCCCCACGGCAATGCATTCTTCGGTGACAAGTCTTCTCTTCCATTTACAAAACGCTCCGGAAAAATTTGATACCAAACCGTTGACTTGACCCATTCAGGCGCTTGAAATGTATCAGCCTCGTGAACAAACGGAAATTTAAAGTAATAATGAATCGTTTCCAGTGTTTTTTCGTTATAAGGGCATACACCCGAACTTCCGAAAAAGATGTCTTCATGATCGTCTGTTACAACAAACGCATATTGTAAACGCCTAAATGGCGGCACCACTTCAGCAAACCAATAGTCATGCATTTCTGTTGCAGCAATTTTTCTCATCGGCTGCTCGTTTGCCGACCATTTGTCGTCGTTGTACTCATAGGGATCACCCCAAATGAATCGAATGTGATCTGCATCACCTTTTTTCGTCCGAATCTTGATATGCACAGTCCGCCCATCATAAGAATAAGCATCTGTGCTGAATGGCTGGTGGTGAATCGCTGCATATTCCATCATGTTTCCCCCTTTGATTTCCGTTTTATTGAAGCCGGCTCATAGTTTGAAAGTATCATGATGAAATTGTGGGAACAATCCTTTTCACCCTGTTACCGATAACAGAATAAGGCGCTTACAGCGTTGATTCTCGTACAATTAACTCTGGTTCAAAAAATAGACTTCCTTGTGCAGCACCGTCTTCATTCATTTTTTTCAGCAACATTTTCGCACAGGCTTCCCCCATTTCAACAACAGGCTGTCTGACCGTAGTCAAGCGCGGCGAGGAGATGCGATCAAGAAACACACCGTCATTCCCGGTAACCGCAACGTCTTCTGGAATTCGCTTTCCAAGCGATTGCGCCGCACGAATGACGCCGAGCGCGATTCGATCAGATGCGCAGACAAATGCGGCCTGATTGTCCATGGATTTCAGCAGTTCTCTTGCAAGGCCTTCACTTTTCTTAGAACTGTTGTCGATCCGAAACATATTCGATTTTTTAAAGCTTTTATTCATCGCCCGTATATACCCCTGTTCTCTTGCACGTTCGAAAGGCTCATCTAAATCAATGCCAAAAAAGACAACTTCCCGCTCCCCCAGCCCCATAACATGGCGGGTTGCCATAAAAGTGCCTTTCTCGTTATTCACATCGATAAAGTCATAGCCCATTTCATTTTGTCCAAATACGACGAGCGGCTTCTCAAACGCTTTTATTACACCTTCAAAATCGTTCTTTCTCAAGCCGGTGGCAATAATGCCGTCACATTGGCCAATATTAAGAGAATTTCTTGTCACAAGCTGGAGAGCATAGTGATTGCGATCCAGCTCCCTGCTGATTCCTGTCAGCAGGTTCATGTAATATGGTTCTGTCGTATCCATTTCCTCAAGTATCAATAGTTTCACAACCTGTGTTCTGTTTTGCACGAGCGCTCTCGCCGCATAATTAGGGATGTAATTCAGCTCTTTCATCGCAGAATGAACAAGCTTTTTCAATTCATCTGTCACCGTCTCAGGGTGATTGATCACTCGTGATACCGTCATTTTCGAAACATTTGCTTTTTTTGCCACATCTGACAATGTTGCCATTTTCATCCCCTCCTTATCTGTGCTTATTATCCAAACTAGTGATAAAGTCCTCTATTACTGTTAAATATACGATGCAGGCAAAAGAGAAATAAAAAAGAGATTTCCCTTAAGGAAACCTCACTTTGTTAAAAACACTCGATATTTCATGGATCATACGCTAGGTGGCAGACTCATTCTCTCCACTTCCATGAGAAAGTCTCTTTTTTAAATTTCTGTCCACTTTTTTTCTAAAATCGGATAAGAATAATTTTGCATTTGCTCAATTAACTCATCCGGCCGTGACGAGCTGTGAATCAGTTTTAGGTGCGATTCGTTAGAAAACCCTTCTTGAATGCTGTATTTCACCATTTTCATCATTGGTTCAAAATATCCGTTTACATTGTACAGTCCGATTGGCTTTTGGTGGATGCCGATCTGTGCCCAGCACAGCACTTCAAATAATTCTTCATATGTACCGAAGCCGCCCGGCATCGAGATAAAGCCGTCAGCCAGCTCGCTCATTTTAGCCTTTCGTTCATGCATCCCGTTTACTTCAATCAGCTCAGTCAAATTCTGATGGACAACCTCTCCGCTGAACAAACCGCTCGGCATGACCCCGATTGCAGTTCCGCCGTTTTCCATAATCGCGTCAGCAATCGTGCCCATCAAGCCTACGCGGGAGCCCCCATAGACAAGGCCGATTCCCTGCTCAGCCATATACACGCCAAGCTCTGCCGCTTTTCTTCTATACGCTTCATTTCCCCCAGGGTTTGATCCCGCAAATACACAAATGGTTTTCATCTTGTCATCTCCGCATCTATATATCGTGTTAAACATTCAAAAACACACTATATATTGTCCCATCTTCATGTGATAATATCAATATGAAATACATAAAGAATGCAGGAGTGATGAGGTTGCAGCTGGCTGATGCAGAAAAATGGATGAAAGAGTTTTACGAAAAAAGAGGCTGGACAGAATACGGACCTTTTATTCGCGTCGGCTTTTTAATGGAGGAAGCCGGAGAATTAGCCCGGGCTGTCAGGGCGTATGAAATCGGCAGAGACCGGCCGGATGAGAAAGAATCGTCACGCGCTGAGCAAAAACAAGAATTGATTGAAGAAATGGGAGATGTCATCGGAAATATCGCCATTCTTGCTGATATGTATGGTGTCTCTTTAGAAGACGTCATGAAGGCCCACCAAGAAAAACTGACAAAACGATTTGAGCATGCATAAAAAAGCGGCTGCGATGGCCGCTTTTTTTAACCTGTGATTTCATCATGGTGATCAAAGAAATGCTGCTTTCCTATTTTGTGAAAAAGGCCTGTTTTATGCAGCAGCTCCTTCGGCTGCGATTGCAATCCTACAATCATCAGCTTTCCATTGTGGCGTTTAATTCGATTCATAATGTTCCCAAGCACCGCTTCAGCTGACGTATCCATATAGTGCACCTTATTCATGAGCAGAATGAGGGTTTTCGGTTTTTTCTGTACATGCTCCAGCAATGACGATTCAAGGGAATCAATTGACCCGAAAAACAGCGGCCCTTCTATGGCATACATGCTGACAGATGGATCTTCTCTCTTCGCCAGAACAGGATGCGATTCCTGATTGTGGATGCGGGTCGCTTCGCTCATTCTTCTGATAAAGAACACAAATGCGAGCAGCAATCCGGTTGCCACACCGATGATTAAGTCAAACAGAACCGTAAGGGCGAAGGTCGCCGCCAAAATAAAGGAATCAGCGTTTTTCAGTCTCAGCATGTTTGCGACTTCCTTGCGCTCACTCATATTCCATGCGACCACCATGAGAATCGGTGCCATACTGGCGAGCGGCACATGGGACGCATAAGGCGCAAATACAAGCAGGACAAGGAGAACGACTACGCCGTGAACGACGCCGGAAACTGGGGAAACCGCTCCGTTTTTTATATTGGTCGCCGTTCTCGCAATCGCTCCTGTAGCCGGGATTCCGCCAAACAGGGGCGCTGCCATATTCGCAATTCCCTGGCCGACAAGCTCCTTGTTGCTGTCATGCTTTGAGCCCTTCATGTTATCGGCGACCATTGCGGACAAAATCGACTCAAGTCCTCCAAGAAGCGCGATGACAAGCGCAGCCGGAAACAGCATAACCATTTTATCCAAAGTAAGCTCAGGAAACTGAAATTCAGGCAAATGGCGGGGGATTTCTCCATAAGTTGACCCGATCGTTGCCATGCGGTCAGGGAAAAAGACAACCGCGACCACTGTGGAAATAAGAAGCGCCAACAAAGCGCCCGGCACTTTAGGCATCACCTTGGCGGATACAAGCAAAATGACGAGCCCGATCACAGCTGTCAAAATGGCATACACGTTAAAGGTGCCGAGCTGCTGAACAATTTCAAACATGTTGTGGTGAAAGTTCTCATGTTTTTCAACATTTCTCAATCCGAGAAAATTAGCGATTTGTTCCGTAAAGATTAACACGGCAATTCCTGCTGTAAAACCGACGATAACGGGTTTAGGCACAAATTTCATTATTTTTCCGAGCTTAAACAGCCCAAACAGCACCAGCATCACTCCTGCCATAAACCCCGCAATCAGCAGATTTTCCAAGCCGTACTGCATGATAATGCCGAACAGTATCGGGACAAAGGCGCCTGTCGGACCGCCAATTTGATATTTAGATCCCCCGAACAAAGAGATACAAATCCCCGCTATAACAACAGTGTACAGCCCGTATTCGGGCTCGACTCCCGAGGCAATGGCAAACGCCATTCCTAAAGGAATTGCCACGACACCTACTACGATACCTGCAATTAAGTCTTTCTGAAATTTCTGTAAATTGTATCCCTTGAATCTCCCTGAGAATCGCATATTTTGTTATAACCTCCCTTATGAGTGATTGTTTATTAGCTCAGTTTCATAACCGTTAATGACCACATCAAGTTTTCCTGTTTCAGGATGAATGACAAGTCCGTGAACCGGCACCTTTTTCGGCAGCAGCGGATGATTCTTAATCATGTTCACACTGTGGGAAACGCTTTCTTCCACGCTGTGAAAACCAGTCAGCCACGTTTTCAAATCGAGTCCGGCACTCGTCAGCAAATTCAGGCAGCTATCCTCCACCCCGCGTTCCTTTGCTTTCTCAAGAATCGAGGACGCATTCAGCCCTGACATTCCGCATTCATGATGGCCGACAATGCATACCTCTTCAGCCTGCAATTCATAAATCGCGACCAGTATGCTTCGCATCACGCTTCCAAATGGGTGAGAAACGATGGCTCCCGCGTTTTTTACAATTTTAGCATCACCGTTTCTAAGCCCCATTGCTTGCGGAAGAAGTTCTGTAAGCCTTGTATCCATACAGGTGACAATGACGAGCTTTTTTGAAGGAAACTTTGTCGTTTTGTACGGTTCATACTTCTTCTCTCTGACAAACCGCTGATTGTGTTCCAAAATTGATGTTAAAGAAACCATTTGATTCATCTCCCATCCATATGATTTTGCAAGCCTTCTTACCCAGCTTACAGTAAGGAATTATAGCATAGGAATAAGCCAAGAAAAGGATTTCAAAAAAAGACACTATAATTGGACTGTAGAATCAAAACATAAACATTTATATCTTTCAAAGATAATAAAATTTATATTTAATGAATCCTATAATCCGGCTGCTGCTCGCATATTGATGATTTGTCTGACAAAAAATATGGGTGAATTCTGATAATTAAAAAACTTTTTTAAGCAGATTTAGCTGTTCGACCTCCATTTTAAGTTCAAAAGAACCAGAAAATAAAAAGAACGCAGCTATATTTTTAACATCTATTTATTTCCGATATAATGAAATAGACAACAGCCATAAAGGGGGAGCCTTGTTGAAACCATTTGTATTTATCACAAAACCGATTCCTGAAGAGATTGAAGCATTCATCGGTGAACATTGCCGTTATGAAGTATGGCAGGAGGATACGCTTCCGAGTGACGTGCTATTTGAAAAATTAAAAGATGCGGAAGGGCTTTTAACGTCAGGGACTTCCGGGCCGTCAATCAATCGTGAGTTGCTGGAGCACGCGCCTAAGCTCAAAGTGGTCAGCAACCAATCAGTAGGCTACGATAACTTCGATATAGAAGCAATGAAAGAAAGAGGAGTCGTCGGGACTCATACACCTTATACACTGGATGACACAGTTGCAGATCTGGCTTTTTCACTGATTCTGTCTTCCGCCAGACGTGTTGCCGAACTGGACCGTTTTGTCAGAGCAGGAAAATGGGGAACCGTGGAAGAGGAAGCGCTTTTCGGAATTGATGTTCATCATCAAACGTTAGGCATTATCGGCATGGGCAGAATTGGAGAACAAGCAGCGAGACGCGCCAAATTTGGTTTTGATATGGAAGTGCTTTATCATAACCGACATCGCAAACAAGAAACAGAAGACAGCATCGGCGTTAAGTATGCAGAGCTTGATACATTGCTGGAGCAATCTGATTTTATTCTTCTCATTACGCCGCTGACTGATGAAACCTATCACATGATAGGAGAACGTGAATTTAAGTTAATGAAGGATTCAGCAATTTTCGTCAATATTTCCCGGGGAAAGACAGTCGATGAAAAAGCACTGGTTCGCGCTCTTCAGGAAGGCTGGATCAGGGGAGCCGGCTTAGATGTATACGAAAAAGAGCCTGTCACCCGAGATAATCCGCTTCTGCAGCTGGATAATGTCACGCTGCTTCCTCATATCGGTTCAGCAACAGCTAAAGTGCGCTTCAACATGTGCAAACAGGCCGCCGAAAATATGATTGCAGCCATTCAAGGACAAACACCGAAAAATCTCACAAGAGAATTTCAATAAATCAAAAATCCGGTCTGATAACAGACCGGATTTCATATTACATACGCTGAAGAACAGCACGCTTATAAATATGGCGGGTGACGATATAATAAACAGCCTGGAATACAAAATAAATGAAGATGACAATTACTGCCTCAAGAAATAAATTGGAATTCAGCATATTACTTAACGCTGCATACGCAAAGCCGGCGTGAATCGCACCTGCAATAAATGGGATGAAGAATAAAAATCCTATTTGCTTTCCAAGGATCGAGTGAATCTCTTTGTCCGTAACCCCTATCCTTTTTAAGGCTAACACCTGCACTCTCGTATCTTCTATTTCCGTAAACATCCGCAAATACAGCATGCTTCCTTGCACGATAAAAAACAGCACGCTGACAAACAGACCAATAAACAGCATTAATGCAACTCCCTGCTTCACAATTTGATAACTAGGAGCACGTGTTTGAAAATCAGATGTATGTTCTTTCGGCACCATGTTTTCAAGCTTTTCAGAGACATCCACCGTCTCCTGCCAATGCTCAAGCTCATAACCTACCATTCTCATCTGTTCCTTCAGCGGCACATCCTGTGACAGACTGTCAAAGCTCTTTTCGCTGACAACCAATAAACGGCTGACTCCATCGACAGACATCAATATCCCTTTGTTTTGCTGCTTTTTCATGACGTAGGAAAGGGTTTTTCCTGACTTCATATGAAATGCTGCTGTTTCCCCTTCTCCAAATGTATCTTTCACCATCATTTGAAAAGAAACATTAATAAATGCTTCATTTTCTTGTAAATGAATAACTGGGAACCCTTTTTCCTTTGCGACTTGATTATAGACCTTTTCTGAAATCAGCAAAGCTTCCGCTTCCATCTTCTTATTTCCATACGGCAAGTCTGACTGAAAAGTGACAGGAATCCCAGTGGCATCCACCTTATACTTGATAACAGCATGAGCTTTTTTCAATGTATTCTCAGCCGTCTCAGGCTTCATGACCTGAAAGCGGGAAGCATCCTTTTCCACCCAGGAAACAGACTGAGGAATGCTTTGCTCCTCCTGCCTTTGTAAATCGGAATAAAACATATAGATGACACCTGTAGCTGTTAATATGACCGCTGTAATGACAGAGGTTAAAAACAGCATGCGTGCATGATCCTTCAGCCTGAATATCATGTTGGAACGCACAATGATATTTGTGCCTTTGTAGAAGCTGTGTTTCTTTCGGTACAGCATGCGGAAAAACGCCACACTGCTTTGTGTAAAAAAGAAATACGTGCCAACTAACACTAAAATCAAAATTGGAAATACCCGAAACATCATGTCAATGGCATTGGCTGTTGCAGATAGATAATAACCGCTGCCAAGACATAGCAAAGACAATACAGTGAGCCATTTCGAATAAACCGGCAAACTTTTCGGCTTTTTGGCCGATTTAATCAGTTCAATGATTTCCAGCTTCCGAATCCGTCCCAGTGATAAAATGAGCAGCGTCTGAAACAGGATGAGAAAGCCGGCAATTGTCATCACAAACGCTTTCGGCACAATGGCAAACGAAATCGGCACCTTCACGCTGAGCATCCATGTCATGATCATAAAAAACAGTTTTGAAAATAACAGGCCTGCTCCAATGCCGGCCGCAATCGCCGCAAGAGAAATAAGTGACTGCTCATAATAAATCATCTTGCGAAGCTGCTGCTTTGATGTGCCAAACAGGGTCAGCAGCCCAAACTCTTTCTTTCTTGCCTGCAAAAACGCTGAATTGGAATATGTGATGAAAAATATACAAAACACAATGATGACGACAAGAGCTGCGCTCAAGCATGTTTTGACAAGGCTTCCGCCATATATATTGTCTTCATTGACATCAGGATGAAAAATAAATGATGTGAAGACAAAAAACACCGAAACGGCAAACACACAGCTTAAAAAGTAGGCCACATACCGTTGCAGATTCCCAAGAATGTTTTTACGGGCGATAGTTCTCAAATTCATGAAAATCGCCTCCCAACACACTCAAGGTATCCAATATACTTTGATAAAACACCTGCCTGTTTGTTCCTCTGTGAATCTCTGAAAAGAAACGTCCGTCTTTAATAAAAACAATTCGTTTACAGAAACTTGCTGCTGTGGCATCATGCGTAACCAACAGAATCGTCGCTTCCTTTTCCTCATTCAGCTGAGCCAGTGTGTTCATCACTTGCTTTGCCGATTTTGAGTCGAGGTTTCCTGTCGGTTCATCGGCAAGAATGAGCGTCGGATTGTGAATAATCGCTCTGGCACAGGCTGCGCGCTGCTGCTGTCCGCCCGACACCTCATATGTGCGGTGATCGAGAATATGCTTGATTTGCAGCGTATCCGCCAGTTCATCCAATCGGGCTTCCATTTCTCTCAGCTTTACCTTATCCAATGCGAGCGGCAAGAGAATATTTTCACGAATCGTCAGCGTATCAAGCAGATTAAAATCCTGAAAGACGAAGCCGAGTTCTCTTCTGCGAAACAAAGCCAGCTCTTGGTCCTTTAACGTTTTCGGCTGAATGCCGTTGATCATCATCTCGCCCTGGGTCGGCTTATCAATGGTAGCCAGCAAATTCAAAAGCGTGGTTTTTCCGCTTCCCGACGGCCCCATAATCCCGACAAATTCTCCTTTTGACACACTGAGATCAAAGGCGCTGAGCGCTTGGTATGATATTGTTCCTTTATTTGAATAATACGTTTTCGATAGGTTCGTTGTTTGCAACACGTTCATGTTCTGCTCCTCCTTTTTCTTTATTATAAAAAGGAAGTCAGCATCCTCCCATCGAACTTTCTTGCAATTCCGCTCCCCAACCTTACAATGCTGTCACATTCACGAGGGTGTCACTTGAAAACACGATGGTCATCACAGTGCCAGCCCCTTCTTTTGATTCCGCATACAGCTTATGGCCGAGACGGCTGCACACCTGTTTTGCTAAATAAAGGCCCATTCCAGTTGCCTCTTTCATGGTTCGTCCGTTTTCTCCGGTAAAAAACGCGTCAAAAATCCGCGGCAGATCCTGCGGCGGTATGCCGATTCCTTCGTCGGCAACCGACAAGCGCGTCTCATGTCCCTGTGTTTCAATCCGGATTGTAATAGGGTCTCCCACACCTTGCTTTGAATATTTTAAGGCGTTGAAAAGGATTTGCTCAACAACAAAGGAAAGCCACTTTTGATCACTGGAAATCTGAACGGCATTTGGCGGCACATGTAATGTTGGAAAAAGGCGCCGTTTAATAAACTGACGTTTTTCCTGATTGATCAGTGAACGAACCATTTCTGCCAAATCAAAGGTTTGCGGCTTTACATCAAATGCAAATTCCTCCAGCCGGGCCGTTTGCAGCATCATATCAAGACCGTGGCGAAATCTCTCATTCTCATCCTCCAGCTCCTCTAAAAACGTCGGAAAAGAGGATGAAGTTCCGTTTTTTCCTTCCTGAATCATTAAGGATATGACGGATACCGGTGTTTTCATATGGTGGACCCATTGGTTGGTGAAGGTATAATGCTGTTTTTGCTGATTGATATATTGTGAGAGCCTGCTTTCGTATTGCTGCCCGAGTGCGTTGATCATCTTCGTCCAAAGCGCTTGCTCTCCTGTTCTTGGCTTTCTGGCTTTCAAAGACTGTCCGATGTCATTCGAAGAAGAGGCTTGTTCTGCAAGCTTTTTAACATATGTGAGAAAGGAAAATTGCCGAACATAATCTGCAGCAAAACCTGCGGCTAAAAGAGTACCGGGCAAAATCCATATGTACATCATATTTTCTTTGGAAGGTTCTGCGCCGCTCTCTACAATGCTTAAATACGCAATCAGCATGGCGGACCCTATCCCTAATAATGAAAATAGAATAATGGCTAAGCGGTCGATGAGATAAGTCTTTAACACTCCGCTTCATCCTTCCGATTGACTTGAAATTGATAGCCTTGTCCTCTGATTGTGGAAATGCAATCTTTCAGTCCTGCATTCTCCAGTTTTCTCCGCAGCCGGTTGACATTGACCGTTAACGTATTGTCATCGACAAAATCAACGTCATCCCATAACGCCTCCAATAGTTCATCACGAGAAACAATTTTTTTATGCTCCCTCACAAAAATCGAGAGAAGCTGGAATTCTTTTTGGGAAAACAAAATCCGGACGCTGTTCCACTCCGCTTCATTTTGATCAGGATAAATCGTCAGCCCGCCAAGCTCCACTATTCTTGATTCCTGCGGCAAAGAGGGCGAGTATTCTCCATATGTGCGGCGCAGGACGCTTTTGATTTTGGCCATCACTACCTCTAGATGGAACGGCTTTGTGATATAATCATCGCCGCCATTTTCAATCGCCATTACCTGATTCAGCTCATCAGTCCGTGCCGATATAAAGATAATCGGCGCATTGGAAATGGTACGGATTTGCCTGCACCAATAAAACCCGTCAAAAAAAGGCAGGTTGATATCAAGCAGCACAAGATCAGGCTTCATTTCTGCAAATTCCAATTTTATATCATTCAGCTGTTCAGCAATTTTCACTTCATATCCGTATTTTTGAAGATGACCGCCCAGCAAAGAAGCAATCCGCTCATCATCTTCCACAAGCAAAATCCGATACACGTTGATCCCCCTTATATGTACATCACGATGATTTTTCTAGAAGATTCCAAAATTATTATAGCATGTGCGGAATAGTAAATCGGTCTTTTTCTTTTCGTTATGATAGAATGATAAAGGTAAAAATTTCATAATAGGCAGGTGTCGTGATGAAGAAAATCATGCTGTTTCTGGCAATTACGTCAATTCTTTCAGCATGTCAGCCCAACTATACCGGGAAATACATAGAAATTGGGGATACACTAACTGACTATACCAAAGAGTGCTTTAAAGAGAATGAAATTCCTTATAAATATGAAAAGGGAAAACTGTATATCCCAGAAGACGCATTTGATACAGCAATCTACACTTGTTCATAAGAAAAAGCTTGCAGATAATAACCTGCAAGCTTTTCACGTTACAAAAAATGAGTATTTAATTTCTCTTCAAATTCTGAAGGGCCAATGTCACTTTTTTGAATGTCACTGCCGTTTTCATGAATCGTAAAATAGCGCTCTGACATGACCATCCTTCCGCTCGGCGTCAGCTTTGAGGCAAGCGGGGATTTGTTAAAAGGAGATTTTTCATGAGAGTGAATGATATCCTTCATGTTATCTAAGTCCCCGAGATCACTCTCTTCAAGAGTAAAGGCGTAACCGATTTGCCAGCCTTCTCCTTTGTCCATCAGCAGAACATGGCTGCCCTTTTCTGTCTCTTCTTTTTTGATTCGGAATGACCCAACTGGTGACTGTACCGTTTCTCCGGAAAGCGGTATCGGCTGGAGCGCCAGGTTGATGCCGAAGCCGATATCAACGATGTAATCGCCGTTTTCGGCAGACAGCCATACAGCAGCATGCGTCCCTTCAAGTGCCCATCCCTCTTGATTGCCTGCATAAACCGTTCCTCGAATGAGCTTCACATGAAACCCGGCCTCATGCAAGACAAAATAAAGGAAACCATTTAGATCGTAGCATAGGCCGCCATGCTGATCTTTGAGCAGACGTCGCCATAGCTCTTCTTTTGTGATCTTATAATTCTCTTTTGCAAGTACGGCACGGTTTTCGAATGGAAAACGGTATGCCATTGCTTTGAGAAAAAGGGGAAGATCGCCGAAGCTGACATGATCTTTCTCCCAGCCAATTTTCTGAAAGCAATCTTTTAGAAAGTCACTCATTTTTATCACCTAAACTTCTTCTTGAACGTAAGCAGCCAGCTTCTCCAGCGCCTCTTGTTCATCTTCTCCCTGGGCAATCAAGATAACCTCAGTGCCTGTGCTTACCGCAAGGCTCATCAGCCCCATGATGCTTTTGGCGTTTACTTTTTTCCCATCCTTCTCAAGAAACACATCTGACGTAAACCGGTTTGCTTCTTGTACAAACAAAGCAGCAGGACGTGCTTGCAGTCCTGTCTTTAATCGAACTTCCACTTTCTGTTGAACCATAAGATCTCCCCTTTTCTTTACGGTTATTTTAAAGTGACGGTTTGCCCTGTCCGCAGCTGTTCTGCGATTTCGTCAAGTTTTCTCAGCCTGTGATTGATCCCTGATTTGCTGATTTTCCCGCTTGCTACCATTTCCCCCAGCTCTTTCAGCGTCACTTCCTGATAATCAATCCGAAGCTGCGCAATTTCCCGAAGTTTTTCAGGCAGCGCCTCCAGGCCGATTCTTTCATCGATGTATTTAATATTTTCCACCTGTCTCAGCGATGCGCCGATCGTTTTGTTTAAGTTGGCTGTTTCACAATTGACGAGGCGGTTGACCGAATTTCTCATGTCCCGAACGATTCTGACATCCTCAAATCGCAGAAGCGAATTGTGAGCACCGATTACGTTCAGAAACTCTGTAATCTTTTCAGCCTCTTTTAAATAGGTAATGTAGCCTTTTTTCCGTTCAAGCGTTTTGCTGTTTAACTGAAACTCATTTAACAGGTCACATAATGAATCGTTATGCTCCTTATAAAGAGAGAAGATTTCTAAATGATACGAGGAGGTTTCCGGGTTATTGACCGAACCTCCTGCCAAAAATGCTCCTCTCATATAAGAACGCTTGCAGCATCTCTTTTTGACCAGCTCTTTCGAAATACTTCGTTCAAACACAAAATTCTCCCCGAGTATTTTTAAATCCTCTAAGATCGTTTTTGCATTTTCTGAAAAACGCACAATATAGACGTTATTCTTTTTCAGCCGCATTTTCTTTCTGACCAGCAGCTCGACCGACACATCATATTGTTTTTTCAGCAATGTATAGATGCGGCGGGCAATCGCCGCGTTTTCGGTTTGAACATCGAGTACGAGATGGCGGTTTGTAAATGATAAAGCTCCGTTCATCCGAATGAGTGCAGACAGCTCGGCATTAATGCAGCAGTCCTTCACTTCCAGATTCGTTAATTCTTTTTTTGTTTCTGATGCAAATGACATATAGCCACCTCATTTCAAGGCTTCATTCTTTCAGTAAATCAACAAGAAGAGAGGCCACTTTATGTGTATCGTGACGTATTACGTCATTTTTATACGTTACAATTTGATCTCTGATGACTTCAAGCCCCATCGCTTTCAGCTCTTCGATATCAAAATCAACAGGACGCGCCGATTCCATTTCGTACTTACGTTTTATTTCGTCGGGAATGTCTTCACTGTTCACTAATATCGTATCAATAAAACCACAGCCCATATGCTGATTGAGCGCTTTCACATGATCAGCAGCGGTGTAATGGAGCGTTTCGCCGGGCTGAGTCATCACGTTGCAAATGTATACTTTTTTCGCCGGCGCCTTTATCACTTCTTCCCCGATTTTTGGGACGAGCAAATTGGGAAGAATGCTTGTATAGAGGCTTCCCGGGCCGATAATAATCAAATCCGCTTCCCTGATCACGTCTATTGTTTCCGGCAGCGGATCAATCTGTTCAGGCGTGAGAAAAACACGCTTAATACGCTGTCCGTATTCCGGGATCGTTGACTCGCCTGAGACCACGCGGCCGTCTTCCATCTCAGCATGCAAAACGACACTGGCATTGGCAGCCGGCAAAACCTTTCCTCTTACATTCAGCACCTTGCTCATTTCTGTGACAGCGTGAAAAAAATCACCGGTTATATTTGTCATCGCTGCCAAAATCAAATTCCCGAGAGAATGGCCTGTTAAGTCATTCCCTTTATTGAAGCGGTGCTGAAAAAGATCTTCAACAAGCGGCTCCACATCGGATAAAGCGGCAAGCACATTTCTGATGTCTCCGGGAGGCGGAATTTTCAGTTCATTCCGCAGACGGCCAGAGCTTCCCCCATCATCGGCAACTGTTACAATGGCCGTGATGTCAACGGGTTTATGCTTTAAGCCCCGAAGCAATACAGAAAGACCTGTACCGCCGCCAAAGATTGCGATTTTCGGCTTTTGTCCCATCTTATTTCCGGCTTCTCTTTTCAATGTCCCGGTGAGTAACATGAGTATAGTAATCCTTTTTGAAATAATCAGCTAAATTCTCGGCTAATGTCACAGAGCGGTGCTGGCCCCCTGTACAGCCGATCGCAATGACAACCTGGCTTTTTCCTTCTCTTTTGTAAGATGGAAGCATAAAGCTCAGCAGATCAATTAATTTCTCATTGAACTTTTGAGTTTCATTCCACTTCATGACGTAAGAGGAAACCTCTTTATCCTTGCCAGTCAGCGGCCGCATGCTTTCGATATAGTACGGATTCGGCAAAAATCTGACATCAAAAACGAGATCTGCATCAATTGGAATACCGTATTTAAAACCAAATGACATGACATTCACGGTAAATGTCTCTCCTTGGTTTGTCGCAAAGTGCTTCACGATTTTTTCACGCAAATCACGCGGCTTCATGTCAGACGTATCGTAAATGATTTGAGAGCGGCCTTTTAATTCCTCAAGCAGCTCTCGTTCCAGCGCGATGCCTTCAAGCGGCAGGCCAGTCGCTGCCAGCGGATGCGAGCGTCTCGTTTCTTTATATCTTGTGACGAGAATGGAATCCTTCGCGTCCAGGAATAAAATTCGCGGTGTGATCCACGGATTTTCGGCCATTTCATCCAGCGCTTCAATCAGCCGGTCAAAAAATTCGCGGCCGCGCAGATCCATCACGAGCGCAACTTTGCTCATTTTCGAATTTGATTCCTTCATCAGCTCTAAAAACTTCGGAAGCAATGAAGGCGGAAGATTATCGACGCAGAAATAGCCGAGATCTTCAAAGCTTTGGATCGCGACAGTTTTCCCCGCTCCCGACATTCCGGTTATAATGACAAGCTGAATATCATGTGATTCACTAACACTCATCTTTCTCCCCCCTGACTTGTCTTTCTATTTGATGTGCTGCGGGTCTAAACGATAACTGAGCAGCTCAAATTCCGGTGTATACGTAAATGTGCCGTGCAGCAGCCCTTGTCCCTTCATCATAAAATCAAGGATATGGCCGTCTCCAGGGGCCATAGGCAGGTTCTGAATGTCATTGACATCGTGCCACTGCAGTTTGCCTTCCTCTGATTCTGATACATTTTGTCCTGTATAAGAATCCGCGACAAACGTAAACATCATCCACTCGGAGACAATGTGGTCACCGTCTTTAATAATAAAGGTAAAAACGCCTTTTAATTGAGGATTTATGATATAGATACCAGTCTCTTCTCTGTACTCTCTGATGACGGAGTCTCTGACTGATTCTCCGCTCTCCATCTTGCCTCCCGGCGCGACCCACCATCCGCGTCTCGGCTTTTGAAGCAGAAGAACTTTGTCATCCGTCTTAAGCACACAATTTGTCACTCTTTGCAAGTACGTCACCTAACCTTCGTCCTGTCATCGTCTCTTTATTATACCGCTTCAAGATGCCTCCCACAATGAAGAGACATTGACAATCTTTTCTTCTATTTTACAGCATATTCATTCCTTAATTCAGATGATTTTGCTGTAACTGGCATTCATCTTTTATTTATGGACAAAAAAAGGACACGGATAACTGGAGAATCCGTGCCAAAAAAGTGTATTCATTATAAAAAGGGGGTCAATTACTTTATTAATCATAACCGAAAAGCATTACACATGTGTTACAGCGGAATTAAAACCCAGTAACGTAATGTGAAACTCGTATGACAGCCCTTTTTATTTTAAGGTTTTCAGCGTTTCTTGGAGCTCTTCGACATAATGCTGTACGCTTTGTGCCGCAATACTTCCGTCTCCTGTAGCCGTTACGATTTGGCGCAGTGATTTTTCGCGGATGTCTCCGGCAGCGAAAATCCCTTCAACCTTAGTTTCCATGCGGTCGTTTGTTTCGATATAGCCTTCTTCATTCGTAATGCCCAGGTTTTCAAACGGTTTAGACAGAGGAAGCATGCCGATGTAAATGAATACGCCGTCTGTTTTGAATTCACTTTCTTCACCGGTTACCGTATCGACAAGCGTTACGTTACCGACTTTGCCGTTTTCCTCATGAATTTCCTTCACGGTTTTGTTCCATAGGAAGTCAACTTTTTCATTATCAAATGCTCTCGCTTGAAGAATACTTTGAGCACGGAGTTTATCACGTCTGTGAACAATCGTTACTTTTGAAGCGAAACGAGTCAGATATACGCCTTCTTCAACCGCGGAATCTCCGCCGCCAACAACGACAAGTTCTTTGCCTTTAAAGAAAGCGCCGTCACATACTGCACAATAAGATACACCGCGTCCGCCCAATTCTTTTTCGCCAGGCACGCCGATTTTTTTATATTCCGCACCAGCAGCAATGATGACAGCACGGGCTTTATATTCTTTTGAACCAGCTTTGACTACTTTGTACTCTTTGCCGTCAACGACTTCTTTAATATCGCCATAAGCGTATTCAGCGCCGAATTTTTTCGCGTGTTCAAACATTTTGTTAGAAAGCTCAGGCCCAAGGATACTTTCGAATCCAGGATAGTTTTCTACATCTTCCGTATTGGCCATTTGTCCGCCAGGAATTCCTCTTTCAATCATTAATGTCGATAAATTCGCTCTTGATGTGTATACAGCGGCCGTCATCCCAGCAGGGCCCGCGCCGATTATAATCACGTCATAAATTTTTTCTTCTGACACACTATTCACTCCTTAAACCATCTTTTCAAGTTTGGGCTCTTTCTTATAAGATAAGAATCCCCATCAAACGTATTCCTTACCCATATCCTATAAAATCTCATGGTGATACGCTATTTTTTTGCTCAACACGATTAAATGTATTCGAAAAGGGTATATGTTAATAAAGAAAGAGCCTTCTGTTTTAGAAGGCCCTTGTCATATTTATTATTGAACAACACGTCTTACAACGCCTTTAAATGCTTTTTTCCAGTAAGGATTGCTCATAGAGTCAACAGATACACCATGAGATGTATTGTCGTTTAGGAATGTACCGTTACCTAAGTAGATTCCTACGTGTCCATTCGTTTTGTAAGTGTCAAAGAACACAAGGTCTCCGCGTTTCATTTCGGACGAGCTGACAGCTTGTCCTCTGCCAACTAACGTATCAGTTGTTGTTCCGCCGACAGGTCCAAGGTTAACACCTGCAGAAGCGTATGCCCAGCGTACGAATGATGAGCAGTCAAAAATACGGTTGTTGATATCAGACTGAGTGCGTCCGCCGCCAAACTTGTATGGAGATTGTCCTACAATGCTTGAACCAACGCTGATCGCGCCTTCAATTCCGCCGGAGTTGCTGATAACAGTGCCGCCTGAATTGCTGTTTGAGCCGCTGCTCTTCTTAGAAGATGAGCCGTTAGACGAACTGTTTGATGAACCGTTAGAAGAATTGTCCGAAGAATCATCAGATGAGCTTGCTTTTGCTGATTCAGTTGTGGCCGTTTGGCTGTCATCTGTTTGTGTTTCATCAGATGCTTTTTGTGCTTCTTCCTGCTTTTTGATCAAAGCAGCCGCTGCTTCTTGTTCTTTTTTGATGCGTGCTTGTTCAGCTTCAGTATTTGCTTTTTGATTTGCAAGTTCAGACGCCTCTGATTTTAATTCAGAAATCGCTTTAGCCGTTTTCTTCTGGCTTGCTTTTGCTTCGTCGAAAAGCTTGTCTTTTTCATTAAGCTGTTTATCAAGGTCTTTTTGCATTGTTTCTAATTTAGCCAATGCAGCTTGAACTTCTTTCAGCTTGTCATTCAAATCCGCTTCGGAATCTTCGAGCTTCGCTTTATCCTGCTCTTGCTGTTTGATTAAATCTTTGTCTGCGTCCACAATAGATGAAACCGCAGTCGCACGAGAGATAAAGTCACCAAAGCTTGTTGATCCTAGAAGAACATCTATGTATCCTTGAGATCCGCCGCTTTCCTGTAAAGAACGAACGCGTTTTTTCAGGATTTCATTGCGTTTTTCGATACGTGCTTCTGTTTCTTTAATCTCTTTTTTCAGTTTTTTGATTTCTTCTTTTGTTTTATCATTTTCTTCTTTTTTATCTTCGATCTTGTTGCTTGTATCAAGCGCCTTAGCGTTAATGTCTTTCAGTTCTTTTTCAATCTTTGATTGATTTTCCTGAAGCTCAGTTAATTCTTTTTCCTTCGCTTCAATGCTGGAAGCAACCTCAGATTGCTTGCTTTCGATTTTTTGTTTCTTTTCATCTAATGTTTCCGCCGATGCAGTTTTACTTGTAAATGGGATCAAAAAACTGCTTGTCCCGATGACGGAAGCCAAACCAAGTGTAATTAAACTCTTTCTCACTTTTTATATCCTCCCTTTTACTGTGAACCTGTCCTCATTTGGAATCGTATTTTGAACATCAAGTTTCGTTCCTCATACTCTACGAGGAATGATGGTTGTTTATGGTTAATTATTCTGTGCATCTCTTATTCTGGTTGTATAGCGTTTATTTCACATCATATGTAAAAAACACTAATTCCTTATGTACGAGAATCATTATACCATCAAGTTTCGACAAATTAGCGATAAATTTTATTACATTTATGTTTCAAACAGATGTCAAGTCACACATCATTTGTCATTTTTCTTAAGCGTGTAAAAAAACTGTCGATATTATTTTCTTAATATAATCTATCAAACAAAAAAAGAGTCGATTAAATAAATCGACTCTTTAAAATTTACTATTCTAGAATATCATCAATATATTTCATATATTTCGTCAAAGTTGCCGGAGAGATGCCGAATCGGGCCGCTGTGTCTTTTTTCGTGTCTTGCTTGCCATGAGCTTCTTTCCAAATATAACAGATGGCTGCTGCCCAGCCTTTCTCATTTTTCAACGGAGCAACTGCACGAATTTGCTGGATGACATGGAAAACCCAGCAGCTCATGACTTCTGTTTTCATCTCTTCTTTTTCAGCTTGCTCTAATAGTTTGACCGTTTGATAGGCGAAAAGTGCATCCTCTGAAACGTCAGCAGCCGCAGAATCTCCATTTAGAAGCAGCTTTACAAAATGATTTTCAAAAGGAGCGGTTATTCTCTTTGAGCGTATCACCGCTTCAAGATGCTCTGTTTCTCCCTTTGTGCTGCTGATATAATAGGCTGCGAGACGCTGTTCCACAGATGAAGGAAGAGCTTCCCTCCGCTCAATCCAAGGCGCCGGGCGGTCTTCGCCGGGATATTGCGACTCGACTTTTCTCCAGATCGTCTCGGCAAAGTCGGTATGTCCCGTAAAATAAGCAGAGCATGAAAGCCAGTAAAAGAAGGTGTCGTCACCTTCAAAGCCGATTTTATATAATGATTTGAGCCATTTATATCCGATCTCGTAGCGGCCGACAAGCGCCAAAGTAGCACCCAATTTATAACGCTGCTCCATTAGCATCGGATAGACATTGGAGAGCTGATCACTCAATTCCGCCACTTTTTCGTCTTCTCTTTCATAATAGTAGAAAACGAGAAGATTGCATAAGGCGTGAAGATTTCCTTCATTATGAGAAAGCACTTCATAAGCGGTTTGCTTCGCTTTTACAACGTTTCCTGAATAGAAATAGGCAAGCGCGAGATTGTTGTATGCTGACCAAAGCTCCGGATATTCAGCTGTGATTTCCTCAAGCGCCGCAACCGCTTCAGCAAGCTGGCCGCTTTCCAGCAATGACTTTGCCCGATCCTGTTTCACCAGCAGTTCATCCTGATCATACAACGAATCCTCAATGCCGTCGTCTCCTAAATCGAGCAAATCAAGCAGACTATCGTTTTCTTCGGCGAATTCACCATCCGGGTCCGCATCAGAATAAGCGGCCGCTTCTTTATAAGCTTCCTGGAAGAGCCCCAGATGGGCAAAGTTATTCGCTTTAAAGTAATGGCACTCCGGCATTTCGGCCTCCAGATTTGCCATGATATAGTCAAGAAGATCGTTCGACTCTTGATACTGGCCCATTTCCGAATAAATGACCGCAAGCTGTGAAAGCATCTCTGAATCCTCCGGCTCCAAATGAACCGCGCGCTGAATCAGTTTGCTTGCCCGTTTTAGATTGCGCTCTTTATACGCTTTCAAGCCTTTATGAAAAAAATATTGTCCATCTTGAAGCAGCTGGACAATTTGTGCGTGATTTTTATGTTCAGAAGTGTGTTTTCCCACAACTACCCTCCGTTTTATACAATATTACCGTCAGTAGTATACCATAAATCTTAAGCCCCTCAATAGTTCAAAAGGAAGGATTGGGAAAATCCCTCCTCTTTTTTATTGGCTGATTCGACCAAAATTTACCCAGCTTTGTTTTCTAAGTCCGCATTCATTTTCAGCTGCTGTTCAGCAAAATCCCGATAAAGACCATGGGAAGCCATTAACTCATGGTGTGTTCCACGACCGGTAATTTCCCCTTTTTCAACAAACAAAAGCTGGTCCGCATCTACAACGGTAGATAGGCGGTGAGCGATCACAATCGTTGTGCGGCCCTCCATCAGCACCTCAAGCGCCTGCTGAACTGATTTTTCAGATTGGCTGTCGAGACTTGAGGTCGCTTCATCGAGCATAAGAATGCTTGGGTTACGGAGAAGCGCTCTCGCAATTGCGATTCTCTGCCTTTGTCCGCCTGACAGCATAATGCCGCGTTCGCCTACTTCTGTATCAAACTGATTCGGCAGCTCCTTTATAAAATTGAGCGCATATGCCATCTCCGCGGCTTTTTCGATCTCAGCATCCGTCACATCTCGTTCTAACCCGTAGCAAATATTTTCTCTGATTGTCCCGGACATTAACGGGCTTTCCTGCGATACATACCCGATGTGCTCCCGCCACGATTCAAGCGAATAAGTATCAATCGGCTCGTCCCCCAGCCGAATGGCCCCTGCAGTCGGAGAATAAAAACGTTCAAGCAGCTTAAACAGCGTCGTTTTCCCCCCGCCGCTCGGACCGACAATCGCTGTGACTTTACCTGCTTCAATAACAGCGCTGACCTCTTTTAAGATCAGCTGATCAGGCTTGTATCCAAAAGACACGCGATCAAGCTGGATAGGCAGATGCGCATTTTCAATTTGTTTTCCTGTCACTGTATCTTCCTCTTCCTCTGCCAAAATCTCAATCATTCGTTCTGTTGCACCGATTGATTTTTGCAGTTGTGTGAAAAACGTTGTAATCTGGCCCATCGGCATAATAATTTGAAACAAATATAAAATAAAAGCCACGAGCGCACCGGCTGTGAGCTCGCCTGATGAGACCTGCATGCCGCCATATCCGATCACTGCGACAAGCGCTGCCATTAACACGAGTGAAATAAGCGGGCCGACAAGCGAGTGAACCTTGGCTTCACGAACGCCAAGCTTAAATAATGAGGAAATCCCCATCTTCCCGCGCCCATATTCGACATCCTCCGCATTTGAAGCCTTAACAAGTCTAATTTCCGGGAGAATTTGATTCAGCAGGCCTGTAAAACGAGCCGTTTCATCTTGTGTTTCCCGTGAAATGGAGAACATTTTCCGTCCAATCGGCACCAAAATAAGAGCGGCCAGCGGAACAACCACTAACACAAGCAGTGTCAGCTTCCAGTTCATAATAAACAAGATTGTCAATGATCCAATGACAGAAATGATGCCTGTAATAAATCCGCTGATATGGGTTGTAATCAATTCTTTGACCACCATCGTATCGTTCGTTACACGGCTGACTGTTTCTCCGGAAGCATTTGTATCAAAATAAGAGACAGGAAGCTTAATTAATTTCTTCCATAATAAATCCCGCAGCCCAGAGATGATTTTTTGTCCATTATAGTTAAGGGCATAGGTGGCATAAGCGCTTAAACCCGCCTGAACGAAAAACACCAGCGCGATCAACCCGATTTGCGTGCCTGACAGATTTGACATAGAAAAACCATCGACAAGCTGCTTTGTTAATAATGGAATGAGCAGGCTGACCAGTGTGGTTACAACACTGAGGGCAAGCGCAAAGGCAAGCTTTCCATAAGAAGGATTGGTCCGTCTTACTAAGGCAAAAAAGGGTTTCAATTTACTTTTAGATTTTTGTTTCTTGGTTGGCATATATTTTCCTCCTGTTTCAGCGTTCAGAAAGGTGAAAAGTCATAGCAAAAGGATGATTTTTACTCTTTCTCAATCATATCAATGGAGAAAGACTTTTTCAGTATATTTTTGCCGTGATCAAAATAAAAATCTCCCACTCATTGTTTGAATAGGAGATTTTTTATGTTAGAGATCTTTCACAGGCTTCTTTTTTCTATAAGTCAATGTTACATCCTGCTGTCGCAGGTCTTCAATTATCATTTTGTACCGATCAACTTTTGCGGTATGTTCTTCTTTTATCATCTGAAGGGCAGCTTTTCGTTTTTCGCTTTTCGACTCAAGTTCTTCTTTTATTTTTTTTACAATCAATCCTTTTTGCCCTTTGATTTCCTCTTTTAATGAAGACTCAAATTTCTTTGTCAGGCTGAGAAAGTCGTTGATCGGTTGATTGAGGGTGGCCGCTTTCCCCTTCATTTCATCTTGGGTAAGAAACATATAGGTCGTTGATACAATTTCTGTTTCACTTTCTGAAAATAAGGAAGTCACTCTTCATATTCCTCCTAAGGCTGAAAATCAAATAACTGTGAAATCATTTCTTCTTTTTCAAACAGCTTTTCAATACTCTCGCGGATATTTTTGATAAAATCTCTTTTTTCTGTTGTCTGTTTTTTTAATTCAGCAACAATTCCATCATTAGCAGGAAGCGCACCTGTGTGGAATGATTCATGAACAGAGATTTTCTCCAATTTATCGAATGTGTGGCTGAAACCAGCTGCAAGCCAGAATTGAAGATCGAAGGCATAATGCGAAGGGTTTTCTTCCATATGATGAATCGCCGTGGTGATCGCCTGTTTTTTATCTATGAAGTCTTCATCGATTTCCTGACTGTAAACCTTCTGGTACTTAGAAATCGCATCTTCCATATCTTCAACGATTTTCATACCGTTTTGATAGATTCTGACAGCGGATGAGAGATTGACTTGAATCGTTTCTCCCGAGCCGCTCTTCCCTGTAAAATAAATATCGGAGCCTTTATAGCTGAAGCCTTTTTCCTTTGACAAGGCGTTGAGCATTTGAACGATACTGTGGCCGTCGACGATAAGTTTTAGTGCGTCTTTTGTTTCTGTGTCGAGTGTTTTCAATGAGGACAGAATTGATTTTACGTAGTCCACTATTTCACCAACGTCTTTTAAAGCTTGCATAAATTGGCCATGCTTTAGATGGTCAATGAAATGTTCGTACCGTGATTCTATGCCTCGCATACTCGCATTAATATTCGTTAATTCTTTTTTGATGACTTTCTTTTGCGTTTCATCAATATACCCATTTTCAGCTAACTGATCTACGACCGGTCCGCTGTTTCTCAACAAGGTATGAAGAAAACCTAAAAACGAAGGCAGTTCCTCTTTTATTCGGCCATACATTTGCTTAACATCATCAAAATGCTCATATAGGACACTTACTTTCTTTAAAGCGCCGTCTGTGTTTTTCACTTTTTCAATCAGGTCTATGTCTATCCCGCTGGCTGCCTTTATAAAACCGTTCAAGCCGTCTTTTTCATAGTCATCCTTATATTTTTGAAGGAATTTTTGAATTGACCTCACATCTTCGTCAGGAACCCCATCCATAATATTTCGGATGCCTTTTACACTTGTATTTGTATCTGCCATCTTCACATCACCGAATGTAATGAAATCGGCCTTGCCGCTGACTCCATACAGCGGGTCATCTTTTGAGATGCGTTGAGTGATGTTTGCTGTTACGCCTTTGTCTTCATAATATTTTTGGATTTCTTTTTTTAGCTTATCTGGTGGGATATCATTTATATCTTTTAAGCGTCTAATATGAAATTTATGCATTAGCCTATCTCTCAAATTCAAATCAGTTGCTAGCAGGTGGTCAACGCTTATTTGAGCTCCGTTAACCCCATAAACCTCATCAAATTCTCCGTCAATTAATTGAACCATCACCTGATTATTATTTGCCAGTGAGTGGCCCATAGCAAAGGTCTTTAAATCATGAGAATTCTCTGTTTCTCTTTTGGCATTTCTTACAAACTCTTTTGTCGCTTGGTACTGGCTGTCATCTATCCCTAAAAAGAGACCAAAGAAATTGTATGACCAGTCTTCGTTATCAGCACTCCCCTCTGAAATAATATGAAGTTGATTAACGTGTTGTTTATCATCCTTAATATAAATAGCTGTACCATCATATCCGGACTCTCTTATTGATGTATCTATTTTCGAATTTTTTTTAATAAGTTCATTAGATGTGTATATTTCCAGATTTTTTGGAAGATCTCGATGTGTTTCTTCTTTGTATATTCGACGCACCTCGACTTCAAAATCTGTTTTAGCTCTCTTTATTTCACTTTCAATATTAGAAGCAAATTTTTCTTTATAATCGTACTCCAAGTCAATTAAACGCAGCTTTACATTTTCATTTTCAAATATATTCTTATTTTCCATTTTCTCTATTTCTCCTTTTTAACTTTTAAAAAGGTAATAGAATCAATTATTTTTCGAACTTTTTTTTCTGCTTCTTCTTTCTTTAATGAACAAACCTCTTTACCCTTATAGCAAGAAAAACGAAAAGAATACTCTATTCCTAAATATTCCTCTTTTTTAGATTTAACATAACCAAAAAATCTATAAGAAAAATTATTCTTTTCATCCACATCATCAAAACTGCTTTTCTTTTGAGCAGAATATACAATTTTATCAGATAGCTCTCTTTCTTCGTATTTTCCTTTATAGCTATTTCTGCCGCTTACAATGTCAAGCATTGTATCCTTGTCATTCGCAAAACTTTTTTCTTGATGATAATCTAATTGCCCGTCATATTGAATGTTAGTTTTTTTATTGAAACTATCAAATACTATTGTTTCCTCATTTTCACCTTTACTTGAAAGATCAGGTACATACTCCCCATCCTCCGGAAACAACATCCTAAACCCTTTCAGCTTAGATTCAAGCAAATAATACCCTGGCTCCTCTTCTTTCGTTGACACCATGTACTCTCTCGTTTTTTCATCTTGAAACGCCGGAACTTGCGGCAGGTCTTTTGGATCCATGTCTTTTGGTTTTACGGCTTCTGTTTTATTGTCATTTGTGGTGTTTTTATCATTGTCTTGCATACTGCATCCTCCTGTCAGGGCAAGTAATAAGCTAAAGCAAATACATATGATCTTTTTCATTACGAACCTCCACGGGTTTTGTGAGAATAGAATTCTATTTTCATACCGAAAATAATCCTATTGACCTGGTTAATACGTGATTATTTTATCCTTTTCTATGTTACATCATGGTGGAATTTGGATAAATAGGAAATCCGACTTGGTTTTGATCTCCTTTCACTAACAAATCAAGCAAAACACCACAAACACATCAAAATACCTATTTCTTTTTTCATAAAATCGTTTATCATACGGCTCTTACTTAACCTCTTCATCTTTATAGTAGGTGAATCGAAACGAATACTCTATTTCCCTTAATTCTCTATAAGAAAAACTATTCTTTCCCTCTATATCATCAAAAGCCTTTTTCTTTGAGCAGATATCTCTCTTTCTTCGTATTTTCCTTTACATATCGCCAAAGGTAGTAGAGTTTATTATTTTTTTAACTTTTTCTTCATTGTCTTTCGGGTTTTGTTTACATGTATTTGCATTGGCGGAGCAGCTAAACATAAAAGAATATTCCATCCCTAAATAATCTTGTTTTTTCAATTTTATATAACCAAGGAAGATATAAGATGGTGTCTCTTCTTTGTCAAAGTTTTCTTGTCTTGAGGCAAAGTAAATATCTTTATCCTTCGTTTCTAATTTCTGAAAATCACCTTTGTATTCATTTTTACCGCTAATAATATCCAACATATTCTCCGGTTCGTTTATAAACGATTCATTTTGATAAAACTTAACTGAAGCATTCATTACTATATTCGTTTTTTTATTAAAACTATCAAAAAATAGTGACTGTTTGTCTTTGAAGTTTCTGAGTCGGAATACTCCGCATCCTCCGGAAACAACATCCTAAACCCTTTCAGCTTAGACTCCAGCAAATAATACCCCGGCTCCTCTTCTTTCGTTGACACCATGTACTCTCTCGTTTTCTCATCTTGGAACGCCGGAACCTGTGGCAGGTCTTTTGGATCCATTTCTTTTGGTTTTAAGGCTTCTGTGTTATTGTCTTTTGTGTTGTTTTTTTCATTGGTGTTCATACTGCATCCGCCTGTCAGAGTAAGTAATAAGCAGAAGCAAAGCAAGATGATTTTTTTCATGACGAACCTCCACGGGTTTTCGGCTAATTTGCCTAAATCATTTTTGACCTTAATTACAAAGTGATTTTTAGCCTTAATATTTTTGTATTCATTTTATTTCTCCTGTTTGTTATAAAAAGGTGATCGATTTTACGTGTTTTTTAACCTGGTCTCCTAAATGATCTTTATCTAACGTACAAGACTTTCTATTATTTGGACATCTAAACATAAACGAAAATACGATACCTGCTTGTTTTTTCTCGGGTGAGTTAATATAACCGAAATATCTGTATGAAAAGTTGTATTTGTTTTTATCGTTTTGAAAATGATTTTTCTTATGAGCAATATAAATATCTTTGTCTGCGTGCTCTAGCTTTTCAAAATTGCCATTTTAACCATTTTCATTCCTTACTTGCTCTAACATTGTCTCAGGATTATTAATAAAAGATGTTCCTTGGTAATACTCTATTTGTGCATTTAACATTTTATTTTTTGTTTTATCATAACTATCAAATGCGATAATTTCTTCATTTTCATCACGACTAGACAAATATTTCGAATATTTTGCATCCTCCGGAAACAACATCCTAAACCCTTTCAGCCTAGACTCCAGCAAATAATACCCCGGCTCCTCTTCCTTCGTTGACACCATGTACTCTCTCGTCTTCTCATCTTGAAATGCCGGAACTTGCGGCAGGTCTTTTGGATCCATATCTTTTGGTTTTAAGGCTTCTGTGTTATTGTCTTTTGTGTTGTTTTTTTCATTGGTGTTCATACTGCATCCGCCTGTCAGAGTAAGTAATAAGCAGAAGCAAAGCAAGATGATTTTTTTCATGACAAACCTCCACGCGTTTCACTGATAGATTGTTACAACATGATTATTTAGTTCTATCCGTATTACAATATAGAATCATACTGAAAAAAGACCGCCGCGTTCTATCGGCAGTCTTGACCAGACATGATTGTTACTCTTTTTTCGAATAAAATACTCTGGATATAAACAGGCCAATGACTCCTAACAAGATGAATAAGACCGCTCTCCAAACAATATCAATCGAAGCAGAATCTATTAAAATTATTTTGGCAAGTGTAATGAATAAAAAGATCAGCCCAATTCGGTTCCATGTCTTGTCTTTGGTTGCGTAATAAACAGCATACATCACAATAACAAATATAAACCATGACAGGGATACTCCTACGTTTACTGATACGCCGTCAATCCTATCCGACATCCATATGGATAATTTGCTGAAGAATACAAGCAGCAGCAATGAAACAGCGGACGAAACAACAGTTGTGACTTGTTTATAATGTATTTTCTTCGAATACAGATAGCCGCCAAAAAGTGAGCTGATCAGCAGCAGCCAAGAGACAATGCTGAGAACGTGTAATGAACGTGCCGGGTATTGTATGAGGCCGCAGGCTGCCTGTAATAATACAATCACTCCGGCAATGCCGATCAACCAGCTTTTTTTGCGGTATGACACGTAACACATCATGATTCCTTGTAAGGTGAATATGATGTACAGCAAGATCACATTTTCAGCTAATGCATCCGCTGCCAATACATTAAAATAAATCATAGAAATGAGAAAAAACGTATGTTTGATTTCGGCAAATTCTTTACTTTTCCATAAGCTTAACAACAGGTAAAACACAAATGCAGCAGTATAAAAGACGTATAAGGCTGTATCGTTTTTCATGTACAGGACAACCCCTGTGATGAAAACGACAAAAGCTCCGATTGTAACAGCTGTAAGATAGACAGCTTTTTTAAATTGGCTGTTCGATCGTAAGGCTGATAGGATCGTAATCGCCTGCTGTAGGATAAATACAGCAAGTGTCCAACCCGTCACCTGCGCATCTGTAAATGATAAGAAAGCAAAAATCGCTAATATGAAAGCATAGTTTGCTATATTCCATGCTACGCTGTACTTTTGTTTAACTGTCTCATATATTAAGCCTGCGAAAACCAATGACTCATATACATAAAAGATGTATTCATTTCCTTGTTTCCCGCCAAATAAAAAAGGATACAAGTAAACACCTGCGACGATAATCGCAATCAGTGTTTGTGATCGGTATTTCCTTGATATGTACACACCGCCCGCAACGCCTGCAGCAAGAAGGATCATTGTAAGCGGCGTCGGTATAATCTGGTACAGCATGTTACCCGCAAACAAAGAAACAATATAGACAATATTACTGCCCGCCAATAATGAACTGCCCAATACACTGGCATTTTTCTTATGTGACCTGCTACCGAGAACATATAGCACAATAGAGACAATAAGTCCTGCCCCTACCCTCATATATGCGTTGATCCAGCCTTTTTCTGCAGCTGCCACAAATGCCCAAACCATACCAAGAAGAAAAACAAAAATAAAGATCTTCGGAAGCCAATTTCCCGCCATGTTTTCTAAAGTGCGGTTCTCTTTTCGCGGAGCCGGCGTCTTTTGTGGAACTTCGGTTTCCTTGTTGATTTTTGGGTGCTCATCCGTTTTGACTACTGTTTGTTCTTTCTTGCCAGCAGCGAGATATGCGATCTCCCTTTTGACACTTTCCAGTTCTTGTTCTAAACGTCCAACTCTTTTGTTCAGTTCATCAATTTTTTCGTTCACCATTCTCTCCTCATTTTTCGAATAATTAGCAGCCGCTTTTTCATACTATGTCTTTTCCTCACTATCCTGACCGGTTTGTATAAAATAATCCTAAAGACCTGATATCCATTTGAGATTTTCATTCTAAGTCATGTTACATCATGGGAAATTTTTGTTAAATAGGAAATTCGATTGGTTTTTTTATTTCTTCTATTAGGACAAGACAAATGGTTCAGCTGAAACAAATACATAAAAAAGGAGCTGACATATGAGCAGCTCCAATCCTTTTATTTCTCAGAATGGCGTTTTTTCAATACGTCAAGCACATCATCCAGCGGCAAGGCTTGTTCTCTGAGCAGGACAAGCAGGTGATACAGCAGGTCTGCCGCTTCCCATTTGAGTTCCTCGTGGTCCCGATTTTTCGCGGCGATGATGACTTCGGATGCTTCTTCACCGACTTTTTTCAAAATCTTATCGACGCCTTCACGGAAAAGGTAAGTAGTATAAGCTCCCTCAGGCATTTCCGCTTGGCGTTCCGCGATCACGCGTTCCAGTTCGTTCATGATGCCGAATCGGCCTGCGGCCTGTTCTTCTGTTTGTTCCTTCATAAAACAGCTGTAGCTGCCAGTGTGGCATGCCGGGCCGGATGGCTCTACAAGTACGATCAATGCGTCCTGGTCGCAGTCATACCGGATACCTTTGACGGCTTGCGTGTTCCCTGAGGTTTCTCCTTTATGCCATAGCGCTTGGCGTGAGCGGCTGTAAAACCATGTTTCCTTCGTTTCCAGCGTTTTTTTGTACGATTCCTTGTTCATATACGCAAGTGTCAGCACTTCTTTGCTTGCCGCATCCTGCACGATAGCAGGAATTAATCCGTCCTCGTTAAAACGCAGTTCATCTGCCTGTTTCATCTCACATTCACCCCGTAATCTTTCAAGTATGATTTCACTTCTTTAATCGATGTTTCTTTATAATGAAATATTGAGGCGGCCAGCGCGGCATCGGCTTCTCCTTTTGTAAAAGCCTCAAGCATATGCTGTGCGTTTCCCGCGCCTCCCGAGGCGATAACAGGGACGGGGACAGCTTCGGAAACAAGCTTTGTCAGCGTGTGGTCGAAGCCTTTTTTCTCACCGTCGGAGTCCATGCTTGTCAGCAATATTTCTCCTGCCCCGCGTTTGACGCCCTCTTTTGCCCACGCGGTGACCTCCCAATCTGTTTTCTTTCTGCCGCCGTGCGTGTAGACCTTATATGTGTCAGATTCTTTGTCATACTTGGCATCAATGGCAAGAACGATGCATTGAGAACCGAAAAACTCGGCTCCTTCTGCAATCAGCTCAGGGCGGAGAACAGCTGCCGTGTTCACCGACACTTTGTCCGCTCCGGCACGCAGTATCGTTTTCATATCGCTGAGCTGATTGATGCCGCCGCCGACTGTAAACGGAATGGCAAGCTTCGCGGCAACCTGCTCCACAACGTCAACCATCGTCTTTCGTCCTTCGTGCGAGGCGGAGATATCAAGAAAAACAAGTTCATCCGCACCTTCCCGGTCGTACACTTCGGCGAGTTCAACTGGGTCACCGGCATCCTTCAATTCGAGAAATTGAATTCCTTTGACAACGCGTCCTTCTTTGACATCAAGGCATGGGATAATCCGTTTTGTGATCATTTGCGCTTCACCCTTTCAAGCGCCTCACACAGCGTAAACTGATTGGTATACAACGCTTTTCCGATGATTGCTCCAGAGACGCCGTCCGCCTCATAGCGGGCGAGGGCTTCGAGATCCGTGACGGAGCTGACTCCGCCTGAAGCGATCACCGATTTCCCCGTTTCCTTAGCAAGCTCGACTGTGCTTTTAACATTGGGGCCTGACAGCATTCCGTCTGTCGCGATGTCAGTAAAAATAAAGACTTCCGCACCTTCATTGGCAAGCTCATTGCCTAGTTCGGTTGCCTTAAGGGTTGATGTTTCCAGCCATCCCTCTGTTGAAACAAAACCGTTTCTCGCATCCAGTCCGATTGCAATTTTCTCGCCATATTGTTTCAGCATTTTTTTGACAAACGGAGGGTTAGAAACTGCTGAGCTTCCCAGGATCACCCGATCGACTCCTGCTGATAAATATTCGTATACGTCTTTTTCGGAACGGATCCCGCCGCCGATTTCGACTTTCAGGTTCAGCTTTTGCGCAATCTCAATCACATGGCGGTCATTCACTCTTTTCCCTTCTTTGGCCCCGTCGAGATCAACGAGATGGATCCATTCGGCACCCTCTCTCGCAAATAACTCAGCCATCTCGTACGGTGAATCGCCATATATCGTTTCCTTATTATAATCCCCTTGAACAAGGCGGACACATTTGCCATTTCTCATATCAATTGCCGGATATAATGTAAAAGCACTCATTTTTTCACCTTCTGTTCTGCTGCCATTTTCGTAAATTGGGTTAAAATAGACATTCCGACCGTGCTGCTTTTTTCCGGATGAAATTGGGCGCCGAAGACGTTTCTTTTTCCGACTACAGCAGGCACTCGTACACCATAATCGGCGCTTGCCAGAAGCGCGTTCTCCTCCATCCCGTCAATGTAATAGGAATGAACGAAATAAGCGTAGCCCTGTTCTGTTTTAGTCAGCAGCGGAGATTCATTATGAAAAGAAAGACGATTCCAGCCCATATGCGGAACCTTCAGCTTGTTTCCTTTTTCATCTTCTGCTTTCAGCCTGACTGCTTTTCCTTTTAACAGCCCGAGTCCTGAAGCGGTGCCGTTTTCTTCGCTTTCTTCAAATAAAAGCTGCATGCCGAGGCAGATCCCGAGAAGCAGCCTTCCCTCTGAGACCATATCGTGAATCAATTGATCAAGCTTCGTGTAGCGCAAATTGTCCATCGCGTCTCCAAATGAACCGACTCCCGGCAAAATGAAGGCATCAGCTTCTTTCAGCTCCTCCGGCTTTTCAGAAACAAAATACGGCACGCCGACACGTTCAAGCGCCTTTGAGACACTGTATAAATTCCCCATTCCGTAATCTATCACGCCGATCATTTACAGCATCCCTTTCGTTGACGGTATTCCTTTAACTCGCGGATCGATCGTTGTCGCTTCATCAAGCGCACGTCCCAGTGCTTTAAAAACGGCTTCAATCATGTGGTGGGTGTTTGTGCCATAATGAACGATGACGTGCAGGTTCATTCGAGCTTCGAGCGCCAGCTTCCACAAAAATTCATGTACAAGCTCCGTATCGAAAGTTCCGACTTTAGCAGCCGGGAAGTCAGCGCGCATTTCTAAGTGCGGCCGGTTGCTTAAATCAATCACAACTTGAGCAAGTGCCTCATCCATCGGCACAAACGCCGATCCGTAGCGTTTGATTCCTTTTTTATCGCCCAACGCTTCGAGCAGCGCCTGCCCTAAGCAGATGCCGATATCTTCAGTCGTGTGGTGATCATCTATATCAACATCGCCTTTTGCGTTAATGGAAAGATCGAATTGGCCGTGTTTCGTGAATAAATCCAACATATGTGTCATAAACGGCACATCTGTTTTGATATCCGCTTGTCCCCCGCCGTCTATTGTAAATGCCAGCTCAATATCTGTTTCGTTTGTTTTCCTGACGCGTTCCGCTTTTCTCATTTAGAAATCCTCCGTTCTCTCGCTTCAATTGATCTGGCATGGGCTTCTAACCCTTCCAGCCTGGCAAAAGCCGCGATGCTTTCAGCATGTTCTTCAAAGGCTGATTGACTGTAAGAAATAATGCTCGATTTCTTTTGAAAATCAGTTACGTTTAATGGACTTGAAAATCTGGCTGTTCCGTTTGTCGGAAGCACATGGTTCGGTCCGGCAAAATAATCACCGACAGGCTCAGGGCTGTATCTGCCTAAAAAAATTGCACCCGCATGTTTGATACTCCCAAGCAAAGCTTCCGGAGACTGTGTTATGATTTCTAAATGCTCTGGCGCGAGTGTATTGACAGTATTAATCGCTTCCACCATTGTTTCCGCCACATATATACAACCGTAATCTCTCACTGAAGCTTCCGCTATTTCTCTACGCGGCAAGGTTTTCAGCTGCTTACTCACCTCGGCTGAAACCGCCTCGGCCAGCGCCATGGAATCTGTGACAAACACACATGAGCTGAGCTTATCGTGTTCCGCCTGTGACAGCAGATCGGCTGCAATTTCGCTCGGAATCGCTGTTTCATCAGCCAGCACGACGATTTCACTAGGTCCGGCAATCATATCGATATCGACATCGCCGAACACTTCCCGTTTGGCAAGCGCGACATAAATGTTGCCCGGACCCGTGATTTTATCCACTGGCTCAATGGTTTCTGTTCCGTATGCTAACGCCGCAATCGCCTGAGCGCCGCCCATTTTGTAAATGTCTTTTATGCCCAGCTCGGCTGCAGCAACCAAAACTCCAGGAGACAGCAGACCGTCTTTTCCCGGAGGCGTGACGAGAACGATTCTTTCAACGCCCGCTACGAGCGCCGGAATCACATTCATCAAAACAGATGAAGGATATGCGGCCGTTCCCCCCGGCACATATACACCGGCGGAATCCAGCGCCGTCACTTTCTGCCCCAGCATTGTGCCGTCCTTTCTGTGATAAAACCAGGAGGATTCAAGCTGTCTTTCGTGATATTCCCTAATATTTTCGATTGCCTGCCTAATCACCTGAAGAAGACGTGGATCCAGTGAGGTGTATGCCTCCTCAAATTCTTCTTTTGTGACCAGCGGGCTGTCTATTTCGATGCCGTCAAATTTCGCCGTGTAGCTGCGAACCGCCTGATCACCGTTTGCTTTAACATCTTCAATAATGGACCGGACCGTCTTTCTTTGCTCTTCCGTTCCGGCATCGATGGAACGCTTGAGAGAAAGCCGTTCCGCTCCGCTGATGGTTTTGATCTTCATTTTGCCGTCTCTCCTTCCACAACGAGAGATAGGCGGGATGCCATTTCGTCAATCACATCGTCTTTCATGCGATAGCTTACCGGGTTAACAATAAAGCGAGAGGTAATGTCACAAATGTGCTCCGTTTCAACAAGCCCATTTTCCTTCAGCGTCTGTCCTGTGGAAACAATGTCCACTATCCGATCTGCAAGCCCAATGAGCGGAGCCAGTTCAATTGAACCGTTGAGCTTAATAATCTCGACTTGTTCTCCCTGCTCTCTGAAATAACTGGAAGCCACATTCGGATACTTTGTCGCGATTCTTGGCGCTACGCCGCTCCAGTCTGTATTCGGAAGTCCGGCGACAGCTAAGTGGCATTTGCTGATTTTTAAATCCAGTACCTCATACACATCGCGTTCCTCCTCCAGCATGACATCCTTGCCCGCAATTCCGACATCTGCCACGCCATGCTCCACATACGTGGTTACGTCCATCGGCTTCGCTAATATGAAACGAAGATTTTCCTCCGGCACATCGATGATCAGTTTTCTCGAATCTTCAAACTCCTCAGGGAGCCTGTAGCCTGCCTGCCTCAGCAACCCTGCCGCTTCTTCAAATATCCGGCCCTTTGGCATCGCCATTGTGAGTAACTTACCCATTTTGCTCTTCCTTTCTGGCACCGATAAAATAAGTGACGTTTGCAAAAGATTTTGTCATCTGGTCGATATTTTCTATTCCCGATAAATCTTGAAGAACCACTTTGTTCCCTTTCATGCGTTCTTCATTCGCATAAGCGATGGCTTGCGCCCGCTGCTCTTTGCTGAAAATAACAGCGTCTATATCACAAGGTTCTTCTTTCATATGAAGGGCTTCAATCAGCCGGTCGATCCGCAGCCCGAAGCCTGTTGCCGGTGCAGGTGAATCAAAATGGCCCAGCAGCTTGTTGTAACGGCCACCGCTTCCAATGACAAAACCGACATTCTCGGCGTACACTTCAAATAAAATCCCTGTGTAATAGCTCATGTGGCTGACCATATTCAGATCCAGGCGGACATTTTCCGTACATCCGTAATCCTCAAGAATGTCCCACAGCGCCTTCAGCTCATCAACCACGCTTTTTCCTTGCGCAGAATCGACGATTTCCTCGGCACGTCCGCATACTTCTATACCGCCCCGCAATTCAAGGAGCTCAAGCAGCCTGCTTTTATCAATGGAGGAAAGCGGGAGAGACTTGACATGCTCTCTGTAGCCGACGTAGTTCTTTTCATATAAGAACCTCCGCAGCACATCAGCTCGTTCAACGTTCCCGAGCACCTCAACAAACAAAGCATCCGCAATGCCGGCATGGCCGATGGCAATTTTAAAGGATGCCAGCCCAGCGTTTTTCAATGCCCCGACGACTAAAGCAATGACCTCCGCATCCGCGCTCGTCGTGCCGTCACCGATTAACTCCACTCCGACCTGCTCAAACTCAGCCGGACGTCCGCCTTCACGCTCCTGAGCCCTGAATACATTTGCCGCATAGCCGACTCTTAGCGGATGACCGTGTTTCAGAAGCTTCGATGCCGCCACCCTTGCAATCGGCCCCGTCATATCCGGGCGAAGCACCAATGTCTTGCCGTCCTGATCAAGTAGCTTAAACAGCTGTTGCTCTTCAATTGCTGACTGGACGCCAACGGTATCGTAAAACTCCAGTGTCGGCGTTTCCATAAATTGATATCCCCATTTATCAATCAAATCGGTTAACGATCGTCTCACCTTTTTTTTCGTTTCGTATAAACCGGGCAGTGTATCTCTCATGCCGTGCGGTTTTTCAAACATAAACATCAACCCGAGCACCTCCGCTGTTATCTTATGAAGGAAAATTCCGAATCCTTTAGTTCGCTAATATGATAATATGTTAGCAGATGAAAGAATGAAAATCAACGCTTAACTTCAGTAAGGATTTTTTTAGTTCAAATATCCTTCTCCTCATTATGAAAAAATCATGAACAATGTATTAAAGGTACGTAATATCTCAAATTCTTTATGTTTGGCATGCTATAATACAAATCAAATAGAGAACAAGGAGATAAAGATGAAAACACTGCGAACTCTATGTGTCCTGATGATTCTTTCAGGCGTTATTTTTTTCGGACTTAAAATAGATGCAAAAGATATAGATATTCCTTTTTTGAACAGCCTTAAAAAAGTGGTTTCTGATAGCGATACAGATACAGGTGCGAATAGCAAAAAGGAGCTGAAGGGAAGCGCAAAACCGCTGGATGTCATCCTTTACAATCAAATGGACGCACCCCGGCTCTATAACGGCTGTGAAGTAACAAGCCTTGCGATGGTGCTGAATTACGCAGGATACGACGTGACAAAAAACACCCTGGCAAATCAGGTTGCCACAGTGCCTTTGACATACAGCAGCGGATTAAAGGGTGATCCGAATGACGGATTTGTCGGGGATATGGCGAATGGCCCTGGTCTCGGTGTCTACCATCGACCGATCTATCAGCTGGCGAAGACCTATGCGGGAGACAAAGTGTTTGACCTGACTGGAAAAAGCATTTCTGCTGTTTATGAACAGCTTGAAAAAGGCAATCCAGTTTGGGTTATTACGACAGCCAACTTTACGCCAGTTGACAACATGCAGACATGGAAAACACCAAACGGAACGATAGAGATTACGTACAGCGAACACAGCGTCGCCGTTACGGGATATGATGATAAATATGTGTATCTCAATGATCCGTATGGCTATAAAAACAGAAAAACCGATAGAACAAGCTTTGAAAAAGCGTGGAAACAAATGGGCAGCCAGGCCGTAGTTATTCAAAAGTAAACACCTGAAGCCTCACTATGCTCTATCCTGAGCAAATACGACAATATTCATGCTTTTTGTATCAATCGGTAAGATCGATTCATTTTCCATTTTTCACCCAAAATTGTCTTTACTTTCAGGCTGTCTGTTTTTATGATTAAAGCAGATTCAGCCTTGCCCCGATCTATGCGAGAGAAGCCGGTGCAAGTCGCTGACGCTTCTCTTGCAAAAAATGAAAGATATCCGGGGAGGATTTATCATTGAAAAAAATCGTGTCTATCCTATTTATGTTCGGTTTGGTTATGGGTTTCAGCCAGTTTCAGCCATCAACCGTTTTTGCAGCTGACAAAGTGGTGCACGAAACAATTATCGTACCAAAAAATACAACATATGACGGGAAAGGACAGCGGTTTGTGGCAGGGAAAGAATTAGGTGACGGAAGCCAGTCAGAAAACCAAGACCCTGTTTTTCGTGTGGAGGATGGAGCAACCCTGAAAAATGTGGTGCTTGGTGCACCTGCAGCTGATGGCGTGCACACTTATGGAAACGTTAACATTCAGAATGTGAAATGGGAAGATGTTGGTGAGGATGCGTTAACGGTGAAGAAGGAAGGAAAAGTGACGATCGACGGCGGTTCTGCTCAAAAAGCGTCAGATAAGATATTCCAAATCAATAAAGCCAGTACCTTCACAGTGAAAAATTTCACGGCGGACAATGGCGGGAAGTTCATTAGACAGCTTGGTGGTTCAACCTTCCACGTTGATGTGATCATCGACAAGTGCACCATCACAAACATGAAGGAAGCGATATTCCGGACGGACAGCAAAACAAGCACGGTCAGAATGACAAATACACGCTACTCTAATGTCGGTCAAAAATGGATTGGTGTTCAGCATATTTACGAAAACAACAACACTCAATTTTAACAAAAAAAGTCCGCTGATGTTATTCAGCGGACTTTTTCAATCTTTCTTGCATTTCTTCCTTCGTATAGATGATCCTCATCGGATTTCCGCCGACAAATGCCCCGTCAGGCACATCCTTATGAACAAGCGTTCCGGCGGACACAACTGCGCCATCTCCTATTTTCACTCCGGGCAGAATGGTCGTGTTGGCACCAATCATCACTTCGTCTCCGATCAGAACTTTGCCGATCCGGTATTCGTGAATCAAATACTCATGGGCCAGAATGGTCGTATTGTACCCGATGATTGTATTTGTTCCGACTGAGATCTTTTCCGGAAACATGATATCTGGCATCACCATGAGGGCAAAGGATGTCTGTTTTCCAACCTTCATCCGCAGAAATGTGCGGTACAGCCAGTTTTTCATCCCTATAAACGGCGTATATCTCGCAATTTGAATGACAATGAAATTTTTGACGACCTTTAAAAAAGATACCGTTTGATAGACATGCCACAGTGAGTTGGCCCCCGAGACCGGATGACGATCTGTTTTTCTCACAGATTACTTCACTCCAACGATTTGTAATAGATCACTCATTTTCTCAAGCATAAAATCCGGCTCATACTTCGCCAGCATTTCCGGCCCTTTAATCGTCCATGCGACTCCTGCCGTTTTTGTACAGGCGTTTTTCCCTGCCAGCACATCATGGTAATTATCACCGACCATAATGGCTTCCTCGGGCTCGCTTCCTAGCTGTTTCAGCGCTAACAGCACAGGCTCGGGATCAGGCTTTGCATTCGTCACATCATCAAGGGTGACAACTGTTTCAAAGAATTCGCCGATTCCCGTGAGCTTGAGGCCCATATTGACAGTATCTCTTAATTTTGTTGTCACAATTCCTAATGTAAAGCCGGCTTTTTTTAATGCATCCAGGGTCTCATATACCGTTTCATATTCAGTCACGAGTGAATCATGCATGTCATGATTGTACGCTCTGTACATAGCGATCATATCGTCGCATTTATCAGGGTCCATCGAAGAGAACGTCTCAAAAAGAGACGGCCCGATAAACGCAAGGACATCTTCTCGTTTATACTTGCTCGGATAATAATGCTCCAGTGTATGCAAAAAGGACGCGATGATTAATTCATTCGTATTAATAAGCGTTCCGTCTAAATCAAACAGAATCGTCGTTACTTGTTTGTCACTCATATTGCTTCCTTTCCAACCGCTGAGGGTTTCCACTTTTTCCATGTATGCGCAATAGCCATTGTCAGCAGAACTGCTGTGGTGACACGAATCAAAAGAAGCGGCCAGACCGGTATGCCGAGGGGAATAAAGACAAGTGTATCTTCCACGACCGCGTGGCAGGCAACGAGAAATATAAATGCCAATGTCATATCCCGCCTGCTCACGCCGTCATCCTCGACAGCTTTGATCATGACACCCGCTCCGTAGGCCAGACCAATCGTCAGTCCCGCCACCATTGTCATAGACGTATTTTTATTCATGCCAAGCAGCAGCGTAAACGGAGACAGCCACCTGGAGAACCGATGCAGCCAGCCTAAATCTCTTAAAAACTGGATGATGATCATTAGAGGTATGACAATTGCCGCCAGCTGCAAAACACCAAGTCCGGCTTTCGTTAAGGCATCTGTCAGCATTGCCAGCCAGCTGTCTGGCGCCACGCTCTTCGCAGCGATAAAACCGTACTGCGCCGTTTCCTGTCCGCCATGCCAAATAAGGTTGATGACGATGGCTGACACAGCGGCTAAACCGATGCGCACGGCCAATATGACGCCAATTCTGATGCCAACCTTTGCGGCAACTGTCGATTCGATAATCAAGTTATGACAGAATGAAAGCATAACAGCTAAAATAAAGACTTCTTTCACAGATAAATCCAATGTTAAAATCCCGGCAATTCCCGCATACAGATTCAGCATATTTCCCAGTACAAGCGGAATGGCCGCTTCACCAGAAAGCCCGAAGAGACCCATTACCGGTGTGATCAGCCGTACAAGCCAATCCATGACAGGGGTATGCTGAAGCAAAGTGACCAATAGCGTTACCGGGAAAATCACTTTACCCAGCGTCCATGTTGTTTGAAAACCTGCTGCAAGACCGGCCAGAAAGATTTTCTTCATGCCTCATCCCCCTTTGTTGACGTCTACTCCGCGTACCGCTCCTTCGAGTATCCCTTGACGCGTCTGAAGATGATGGCTGCCACAGCCAAAACAATCAATACGATTGAAATCACCTGAGCGATGCGAAGTGAATCTGTCAGCATTAAGCTGTCAGTCCGCATTCCTTCGATAAAGTATCTTCCGATTGAATACCAAATGATATAGATCAAGAACATCTCGCCTCTACGCAAATTCGCTCTGCGAAGCAGCAGTAAAACAATGACGCCGACAAAACTCCATAGTGATTCATATAAAAAAGTAGGATGATAATATTGCCCATTGATATACATTTGATTGATGATAAATTCAGGCAGGTGCAGGTTTTCTAAAAAGGCTCTGCTGACAGCCTCGCCGTGCGCTTCCTGATTCATGAAGTTCCCCCAGCGGCCGATCGCCTGGCCGAGCAAAATGCTGGGCGCGGCAATGTCCGCAAGCTTCCAGAACGAAAGTTTTTTCACTCTCGAAAACACATAACCCGTTAAAATGGCGCCGATTAATCCGCCATGAATGGCAATGCCGCCCTTCCAAATCTTAATGATTTCTCCCGGATGTGCCGCATAATAGTCCCATTCAAAGGCAACGTAATAAATTCGCGCGCAAATAATCGCAATCGGAATGGCAAACAGGACAAGATCAATAAACGTATCTTTCTGCAGCCCCCGTTTTTCACTTTCCCTCATCGCAATCCACAGCCCGAGCAAAGCGCCGAGACCGATAATGATTCCGTACCAATGGACGGCTAACGGCCCCAGCTGAAATGCTATCGGATTGAGTGGTTCTATCGCTTCATTCATTTAACGCCAACTCCTATTCTTCTTGTTCACCGTCTTCAATGACGTCCGCCAGCTTGTTGGTAAATTGTTCAGCGGCATTCAGCCCCATCCGCTTCAATCTGAAGTTCATTGCTGCCACTTCGATGATGACTGCAAGATTTCGGCCTGGGCGGACGGGAATCGTCAGTTTTGTAATTTCTGTATCAATGATTTTCATGGTCTCTTCCTCAAGTCCGAGCCGGTCGTATTGCTTGCCCTGCTCCCAGAGTTCAAGATTCATGACAATCGTGATTCGTTTATTGCTTCTGACCGCGCCAGCGCCAAATAGCGTCATCACGTTGATAATGCCAAGGCCCCTGATTTCAAGGAGATGCTCAATTAATTCCGGAGCGTTTCCCACAAGAGTATCCTGATCCTCCTGCCGAATTTCAACGCAATCATCGGCGACAAGGCGATGCCCTCTTTTCACAAGCTCCAGCGCTGTTTCGCTTTTTCCGACGCCGCTCTTTCCTGTGATCAGCACGCCGACACCATATATATCGACAAGAACGCCATGAATTGCTGTGGTAGGCGCCAGCCTGCTCTCAAGGAAGTTGGTTAAACGGCTTGACAGTCTTGTCGTTTTCAGCGGCGATCTGAGGACAGGCACCCCATTTTTCTCGGAGGCGTCAATCAGCTCCTGCGGGATGGGCATATCTCTAGAAAGAATAATAGCTGGTGTTACATCAGTGCACAGAGAATCCATTCGCTGTTTTTTCTCCTCTTCAGGAAGCTGTTCAAAGAAAGAAAGCTCTGTTTTTCCGAGAAGCTGCACGCGCTCTCTCGGGTAATATGTAAAATATCCGGCAATTTCAATGCCTGGTCTTGATAGGTCACTCATTGTAATCGGGCGGTTAATTCCTTCTTCTCCGCTGATTAATTCCAAATTGAACTGTTCCATTACGTCTTTTGTGCGAACCTTTGCCACGATATGTTCCTCCTGTTCCGGGCTGCCCCGAGCTTGCTCACAATACTTTCATTTTATCACTTTCAGGCTTGAACCTAAAACAGATTTTATAAAAGGCGGGAAAACACCTCAGCTGGTCTAGATCACTAGTCTGAAAAAGAGTAAAATAAAGGTATTCAAATTCCAGAAAGGCGGATCATCTATGGCAGAGAGTCTTCTTATCAAAGACATTGCGATCGTGACAGAAAATGAAGTAATCAAAAACGGCTATGTCGGAATCAATGACGGAAAAATCAGCACAGTCTCAACAGAACGGCCCAAGGAGTCATATTCAAAAGAAATTCAAGCACCTGCGAATTCCGTTTTGCTTCCCGGCATGATTGACATTCATATCCACGGCGGCTATGGCGCAGATACGATGGATGCAAGCTTTTCTGCGCTCGACATCATGTCGTCAAGACTTCCCGAAGAAGGCACGACGAGCTTTTTAGCCACAACGATTACCCAGGAACATGGGAACATTTCTCAAGCTTTGGTGAACGCAAGAGAGTGGAAAGCGGCTGAAGAGTCCTCTTTATTAGGTGCAGAACTGCTCGGCATTCATTTAGAGGGCCCCTTTGTTTCACCTAAAAGAGCCGGAGCGCAACCAAAAGAGTGGATTAGGCCTTCGGATGTTGCGCTTTTCAAAAAGTGGCAGCAGGAGGCGGGCGGACTGATCAAAATTGTTACACTTGCGCCGGAGGAGGATCAGCATTTTGAACTGATCCGCCATTTGAAAGAAGAATCGATTATCGCGTCCATGGGGCACACGGATGCCGATTCCGCAATGCTGTCGGATGCCGCAAAAGCAGGGGCGAGCCATATGACCCATCTGTACAACGCGATGAGCCCGTTTCATCACCGAGAACCCGGAGTGATCGGAACGGCGCTGGCCCATGATGGGTTTGTGACAGAGCTAATAGCCGATGGCATCCACTCCCATCCTTTAGCGGCTAAGCTTGCTTTTTTGGCGAAAGGCAGCAGCAAGCTCATTTTAATTACCGATTCCATGAGGGCAAAAGGACTGAAAGACGGCGTATATGAGTTCGGCGGCCAAAGTGTGACGGTAAGAGGACGAACAGCTCTTCTTTCAGACGGAACCCTTGCCGGTTCGATCCTCAAAATGAACGAGGGCGCACGGCATATGCGTGAGTTTACAAATTGCTCTTGGACGGATATAGCTAATATAACTTCTGCAAACGCGGCCAAACAGTTGGGCATCTTTGACCGAAAAGGCAGTGTGACTGTGGGAAAAGATGCAGATTTGGTGATTGTCAGCAGTGATTGCGAGGTGATTCTCACCATTTGCCGCGGAAACATTGCATTTATATCCAAGGAGGCTGACCAGATATGAAAGTAATGGAATGTCAAACGTATGAAGAGCTAAGCCAAAAAGCAGCCAGAATAACGGCAGATACAATCAAAGAAAAACCTGATGCCGTTCTCGGGTTAGCGACGGGCGGCACACCGGAAGGCACTTATCGCGAGCTGATCCGCCTGCACCAAACTGAGAATCTCTCATTTCAAAACGTCACTACATTTAATTTGGATGAGTACGCCAGACTTTCAAGCAATGACCCGAACAGCTATCACTTCTATATGAATGACCGTTTATTTCAGCATATCGACAGCAAGCCTAGCCGGCATTTTATTCCGAATGGAAATGCAGACGATTTGGAAGCCGAATGCAGACGGTATGAACAGCTAGTCGAGTCCCTCGGCGGCACTGACATTCAGCTTCTCGGCATCGGCCGAAACGGACACATCGGCTTTAACGAACCGGGAACCTCTTTCAAGTCGCGAACTCATGTTGTGACATTAAATGAGCAAACCCGCCAAGCGAATGCCAGATATTTTCCTTCCATAGACAGCGTGCCGAAAAAAGCACTGACAATGGGAATTCGAACGATTCTCTCAAGCAAACGCATTCTGCTGCTTATTTCTGGAAAAAGCAAAGCGGAAGCTGTTCGTAAGCTGTTAGAAGGAAACATCAGCGAAGATTTTCCCGCATCTGCTTTGCACCTGCATTCCGATGTTACGGTTTTGATTGATCGTGAAGCCGCGTCATTAAGACCTTGAAAGGAACATGCTGACTTATGAATATCAATAAACAATCGCCTATTCCGATTTACTATCAGATTATGGAGCAATTAAAAACCCAAATTAAGAACGGAGAGCTGCAGCCGGATATGCCTCTTCCTTCTGAGCGCGAATATGCCGAACAATTCGGGATCAGCCGGATGACAGTTCGCCAGGCGCTTTCTAATTTAGTTAATGAAGGCTTGCTCTATCGCCTGAAGGGGCGGGGCACCTTTGTCAGCAAGCCAAAAATGGAACAAGCACTTCAAGGGCTGACAAGCTTTACCGAGGATATGAAAAACCGCGGGATGACACCGGGCAGCAGGCTCATTGATTATCAGCTTATTGATTCAACTGAGGAGCTCGCGGCTATATTAGGCTGCGGGCACCCCTCCTCTATCCATAAAATCACTCGGGTGCGGCTGGCAAATGAAATTCCGATGGCGATTGAGTCCTCACATATTCCGTTTGAGCTTGCGGGTGAATTGAACGAATCGCATTTTCAGTCGTCGATCTATGATCATATTGAAAGGTATAACAGCATACCGATTTCCCGTGCAAAACAGGAGCTTGAGCCAAGCGCTGCCACCACGGAAGAAGCGAACATTCTTGGTATTCAAAAGGGAGCGCCAGTCCTATTAATTAAACGAACAACATATCTGCAGAACGGAACTGCTTTTGAGCATGCAAAATCCGTATACAGAGGCGACCGTTATACATTTGTCCACTATATGGATCGTCTTTCATAAAAAAGCCTCCAACCCTTTTTAAGGATTGGAGACATGGCGAAAATCAAACTGGTCTGGTGCCGGACGATATGTTTCTTTTTTCGTCTTGAACTTCCAGATCGGTGATTTCGTTTTGCCGTTAAAACTGTCTTCCACTATAATGTACCAATAATAAACAGACTGCGGTTCAAGATGATCCCAGCGGAATTCAGCTGTATCCCCGCTCTTCACTTGCTCCCGTTTTCCGAGCTCTTCATTGGTATATACGTTACATTCAAAATAATCGGTTTCCACCTTTTTGATTCTTGGCTTCAAATCAAGCGAAAGGGAAAATTCATCCTTGTTGCCATAGGTATCCGTATCATAGTAATTCTTATCCTTTACATACGGAGAATACGTCGATACGTGCACCATGTCATTGGCCTGGTCAAATTGAAGCAAACGCAAATACCCTTGACCGCCTTCTGGCCCGCCCTGATAATCGGCCAGCATTTGATGCACAAGACGATCCGGCTTCCCATCACCATCATCATCCAGCTCATCTGTTTTTCTCATCGCACTATGATAATGCCCGCTCAACACCATCACGACATTCGGGTTCGGCTTTACGATTTCTTTGAATATTTTCTCTCCGATCGGACTTCTGTTTCCGCTGACCAGCAAATACTCATGAAAAGCTAAAATGGCCATCCGGTCAGGATGCTTCTTCAGCACCTGATTCATCCACGCGATGTCTTCATCCGTAATGCCCCATCCCATGTACAGCATGATATAATCATTGCCGTTGCTAGAAATCAGATCATAATGTCCGCGGTTGTTTTTATAGGAACCGCCATAATGCAATTTTTTATCAAAACGATCGCTGCCAAAATATTTGCCAAACGCCCTGTAGGAGCCGTCCTTATGCCCGACATCGTGATTGCCGGCCAGCACGCCGTAAGGTATTCCGCTCTTATCCAGAACGGACATTGACCGATCAGCGTTTTTCCACTGTCTGATATCGGCGGAATCATCTACAATATCACCCGTGTGGAACATATATTTGATATTGAGCTGCTTTTGGTTATCTTTTATCCATTCGGTCTGTTTATCAAAAATATGCGGATAGCTTTCGGCGTAATACTGTGTATCAGACATCCAGACAAATGTGTACATATCCTTCGCAGGGGGAATTTCATCCTGTACAATCACATTCATTTTCGACTCCCGTACAAAATCGGCGGCAATCACAGACGCTTTCAGCGTAAACGGTTTGTCATCCTTCGCGACGAAGCTGTCAACAGGCTGCCATTCGTTTGTCCGATAATTCCAAGCATACATCGTCACCTTTCTCCCCGGCAAAGAACTGCCCTTCCAGACCGCTTCTGCCAGATCATTCTCATCAATTGATGGATCAACCGTCACTTCAAAGCGATGATAAGGGAAAAGCTCTTTGTTTTCTGTCGATACTGTTTTTCCATCAGCAGCTGATACCCGCTCCAATTCTTTATTCGTAAATGGGGTCTCCCTTTCCGGCACAAAGCTTTTCGGCGGTTCAGTCAGTGACGCGTGCTTAAATATTTTCACATGATTGCGCGCTGTATATTGAAATCCCCTATAAAAACCAACATCCATGGCATCATTCGTCGGATCTTTCACCCGTACAGAAAGCTTGGCCTTATGCGTGTCGGCTTCGCTGTCTATAACCTCCGGCTGGTCCGGATGCTCTCGTTCGGTTTTAAATATCCTCTCAATCACTGTTTTATTGCCCGCGAGATCCGTTGCTGTCACTTTTAGAGAATGTTTTCCCGGCAAAAGTTCAGAAGATGACGTATGATATGGGAGTGTAATGCTTTCTCCATCTAACGACGCCTCCGCTTCCTCAATTTTGCTCCATTTATCATACATATCGGCCTGCAGGATAAGGTTTCCCTTATACGTTTTCCCCTCGGTGATATTCGGCTCAATGTGAGGTCCTGAATTATCTACCCGTACAACCAGGCTGACATTTTCCTTCCCGTCGCTTGCTTGAATATGGTGAGCGCCTTCAGAAAGCTTTGATGTATCCCACTCCAGCAGCTGTGATGTAAACAGTCCGTCAGGCAGATTGAACTGAAATTGCCAGCTTTTATTCGAGCGCTGATTATCGCCAATAAAGAGTTCCTTCTCAGGGGACACCCTCTGATCCCTGATCACCGTTCCATCCGATAACACCAATCGGGCGTTTTTGACTAAGAAGTCATCACGGTTTTCAGCCGTATCAAACGGGGACACCTTCGAACCCGATCGTATCGTAATACGCTGCAGCTGCTTCCCTTTCCGAAGCAGTGTCTCTGGCAATGGAACAGAATAGGTGCGGTATTTATTTGTTGTATCATCGAACACCTTTAGCACTTTGCCTTCCATCGTTACCGCGTTTTTAAAATAAAGGTTCGTTTTCCTCGTATCGAATGCAAAATATACTTCTTTTTCCATCGCGGGCTCTGTCACTTGTTTTTTCCCGTCAATCCATAGCTTAATGCGGTCAGCTCGCCCTTCTGTCGTGGCTTTGAGAAATTGAGTTCCCGACAGCGTGTCTCTGTTTTCAATATTCATCCGCAGACCGTGCGACTTGCTTGTTTGTTTAATATCAATCATTTTGACCGGCGTTCTCGCTTCATTGATCCCGTCCCCGGCCGCCACATAATACTCTAGCTGATCCTTCCCGATCAATTCAGGCGAATACACAATATAATGGTAGAGATTATCGTTGCGGTCTTTTTCAGCAAGAATTCGCTTAAACGGTTTGTTCTCATCCGTCCGGTAGTAAAAGGCCGCTGTTTTCACTAGACTTCGGTCCCGTATGTCAGCCCGCAGCTCAATGCTTTCAGCAGGGCGGACAGGCTTGCGGTCAGTTAAATCCTCAATGACCGGCTTTTCTTTATCGAGCTTGATTTTCCGTTTCTGCTCGGGCACCTGTGCCTGTAATACGGTTCCGGGAGATGGATTCTTTTCCCCGATTGAAATGTTCAGAAGTTCTGCGGTTCCGTTCAGCGGATACTTATAAAGCACTGATGACAGCCGGCGCAGCGCATGTTTCCGATAATGCGCAACCGAAATGTCCTTTCCTGTATTCGTTGATATCACAACGGCCCGCGGCCTCGTATTGGCCATACCCTCTGTCTCGTCTATCACCGCGAGATTTTTTCCTTCTTTTAGTTGTGTCTGATAATAACGATTGAAATCCTCTGACGTCAATTCTGGATGCCCGGCAGGCTTCAGCCAGACGACAAACGTTTCGCCGGATGGTATCAAGATCCTTTCATAAGGTCTCCAAATCAGATCGGAGTCAGGCCCTTCTTTTGGGTAGCGGTAACGGATATGGTAGTCTTTAAAATCAATCGTTCTGTCAGTCGTATTAAAAATCTCAATAAATTCATAACCGTCTGCACGTCCTATATTCTTCGTATCAACCGCCAGCTCTGTGATCAGAAGCTCCGGAATATGGGCAAGGTCAGCCTGGTATCCTTCAAGCTTCAGTTTCTTCGTCTCCGACTCCACCCGCTGCTTCCCATTCGACATCACAATGTAATACTCAAGCTCGCTGTTCCAAATCAAACGTTTCGGAATTTGTGCCAAAAACTTGCGGACCGCTCCGGGGGTCGGGTCCATCGGCACCATTTTGTAGCCCAGCTCATTACTTTGTTTATAAAAAAGAAAGGCGGAAAATGCTTGATACGAATTATCGCGAACTTGAGCCTCAATCATTAGATTGTTTCTCATTTCAGCTTTCACATCAATTTGAGGAGGATTTTCAAGCAAGGGTATGTAATGAGGCGTTTGAAATAGTTCCTGCTGTACAACAGGAAAAGCTTTCGATTCATGATGGCCGCCAGACAAAACGGAAAGAAAAGACAGTAATATAGAAGCAATAACCGTGTATTTCCTCATCAAAGCACCTCCCTTTTCATGTATTTTGCGTCTGAACAGGGAAGCTTATGAGTTCATTTTTGTGCATAAAGAACAAAAAAACGTCTGCCTCTTGAAAATTCCACTATTCCCCAGTAAACTAAGGATAGTTAACCAGTTAACAATTAAATCAGAGAGGCAAATTGATGAACAACAGCATTCATGATGAATTATTTCAAGCTATACAACAATTCGCATTAAAAAGAGATAAACGCGTCTGGCAAAAGGTGCAGATTCCGTCCTCACAACATCTCGACCACCTCAAAAAAGACTGGACATTGACCCAGCTTCACATTGTTTCCTGTTTACATACCAGCAAAAATGTGAATAACAGCTTCTTAGCATCCCGCTTACATATCTCAAAAGCAGCTGTTTCAAAAGCAATTCAAGCTTTGTTGAAACATAACATCATTACAGTGACAAAAAAGCCGGGCAACAAAAAAGAAATTTTTTATACGTTAACTGAAAGCGGCAAAGAACTGGCGGGGTTACATGAACGGCTTCATCAAAAAGCAAAGGAGCAATACAAACAGCTCTTCAATGAATTTTCAATTGATGAGTTGAAAACAGTGACTGCGTTTATTAACTTGTGGATCAAGCATATGTAAAAAAGCCTCACCCGCACGGGAGAGACCTTTCCATATTATTAAGCCCTGTCAAATACAATATGAAGTGAGACGGGTCCGCGTGTATACAGACCGGACTCAGCATAACAAAAATCTTCCTCTAATCTGATATTCCGCATCTTATCCAGCACAATATTAGCTACAATTTCGATTTCGGTTTTGGCAAAAGCTGCTCCTACACAGTTATGAATGCCGGATCCGAAAGCGAGATGCCGGGCGGCGCCGCTAAAAGCGCTCTTGATGCCAAGATCTTCCCGATGAATATTAAACACGTCAGGCTGTTCAAATGCTTCAGGGTCCCGGTTAGCCGCACCGATCATACAAAAAACAATCGTATCTTTTTTGATTTCCATACCGCCGACCACTGTATCTTGGGACAGCTGCCGCGGAATCAGCTGAACCGGCGGTTTATAACGCAATGTCTCCGCAATGGCTCTCGGAACTAACGAACGGTCAGCCAAAACATCATTCATCTGCTCAGGATTGTTGAGCAAATGGTAGATCATCAGTGCCAGCGTCTTATCAGCCGGTTCCGTTGCGGCTAACAGCACATTAAGAATCAGTGCGAGTATATCCTTGTCCGACAGCGCCATGCCTTCATATTCAGAAGTACATAGGATCGAAATTAAATCTGATCCCGGATTGACGCGACGTTCTTTAATGACCGGCATCAAGTATTGGGAAAGCTGTTCGCTGCACCATAACGAATGTGCCCGCGCTTCAGGAGATTGAGAGATACTCGTGATAAAATCGGCAACTCCGCTGTGCCACTCAGAGATTTTTTCATGGTCTCTTTTATCCAGCCCGAGCATGTCCATCGTGACGCACACCGCAAACGTCTTTCCAAAATCATTGACGAGATCAATTTTCCCTCTTTCAAGATAAGGCGCTAACAAGTTTTCTGCATTTTGTTTAATCAATGGAGACAGATGATCCAGTGCGTCACCGATGAAGCTTCTCACTACAATTCTTCTTTTGGCAGAGTGTTCTTTTCCATGCATTTGGGCCAGCACAGGGCCTCGCATTACTGGTTCGGCACGCTCAACAAGTGATTTCGTCGTGAAAATATCCGGATGCTGAAGGATATAGCGGACATCATGATAGCGGCTGATAAAATAACTGTCTATCGACTCTTCATAATGAACCGGATCTTCCTCCCGCAGTTGTGAAAAATAAGCATATGGATTGTTTTGAAATTGATCAGAAAGCACACTAAACAATTTAATCGATTGGCTCATGTTTTACTCCCCCTATCATCCTTCAGATGTGATCCGTTTCTCAGAAAGCATCTGCGCCATTTCCTGTACAATGAGATACCCTTGATTCGGCCGCATACAAATAGAAAATTCATGGTTACTGATCTTCTCACCCAGCTTCCACGGACGATGATAAGCAAGGAGTGTCTCTTCCACCTCTAAAATATCCGGAGCTCCGATAAAAAACGGCAGCTCAGCTATGACATATTCCACAGCCAAATTCAGCATATCCTCACTGACTTCTTCCATCATCAAACTGACGCCCCGCGCACGCCCGATTATCGCTTCACGAGACATGTCCAAACAAGCATGTCGAAAATGAGGCTGCTCAAAAAATGAATGTTCAACTTCTTGTCTCAACAGCTGGTAGGCTTTGTTATCCATAAAATCAGAAAATGTATGAATCGCCTTCGGATCCCCGCCATGAGCCACAAGGGCTCTTTCTGCAAATCTCCTGTTTCGTGATACCTCTTTCCTTACTTTTCGTTCAGCCTTTCCTCTCGGAGTTCCAAGCGCTTCTAGAAGATTAGCCGCCTCATGCCCTGCAAGTAAAACTGAAACGCTTTTAAATTGAGCTTTCGCCCATCCAATTAATCTGTAAATATAATCCTCTGAAAACCTGCTGTTAAATGGGCTGATCCCCACCAAAACATGCCTGCGCCGTTCAAATATTTCTCTGCAGTTTTCTGTTAATGCCTCAGCAATAAAATGCACAGACCTTCTTTCCGTTACCATTCCGGTCATCTCATTCACCCCTAAAACTTATCCCGCTTTAAGTCATCACCCTCAAATACAAGATGGAATAGCTAGAACAACTGAACAAGACGAATGGCAGGCAGCACTTAAAGTTTCCAAATGTTTTTTAAAATTTTAATAACTATTTCCATTTCACATATCATGATAAATGTTTACTAGTAAACATTAGTCATTTTATCCCTTTTCCTTCCAAACGTCAATATGATCTGTGCCCAAATATTTGAAAATAAATGTAAACATCACATTTTCCACACACTTTTTACACGCATATTCAGCATGACATATCAACAAATAGTCTAAACATCAACAATTGACAACGAAAACAAGAAAAGATAAAATGAAATTGTTCACCAGTAAACGATTTGTTTTATTGTTTCATCGTAAACTATTATTCCTAAGAAAGAAGGTAGCCTATGTCTGATTTGACAAAACAGATGATATACGACATATACGTGAGACTGCTGCACCTTAATGAACAAAAAGCGAATACTTCACTTCAGCAATTTTTTAAGGAAGCCGCAGAAGAGGATGTGATTGATATCCCTAAAAACATGACAAGCATACATGTCATTGACTGTATCGGCCAACATGAACCCATTAATAATGCCGGAATTGCCAGAAAAATGAACTTATCGAAAGCAAATGTAACGAAAATCAGCACAAAACTGATCAAGGAAGAATTCATTAACAGCTATCAGCTGACAGATAACAAAAAAGAAGTTTATTTTAAATTAACCCGTAAAGGCAGACGGATTTTCGACTTACATGAGAAACTGCATAAAAAAAAGGAGCTGGCTTTTTACCAATTCCTCGATTCATTTTCACAAGAAGAACAAAAGGCTGTATTGAAGTTTCTAGAGCAGTTGACGTCAACACTTGAAGCAGAACAAACCGATGGGACTCCGGACAAACCTGTAAAGTAAACAAAAAGGCGGTGTACACTTTGGCTCATACAAAATCAAAGGCAGTATTGATCTTATACACTGTTTGCTTCAGTGCATTTTTTGCATCTTTAAGCCAGAACATTTATTCACCTATTCTTCCGATCATTAAAGAATCATTCCATGTTTCCACAGCTATGGTGAACCTGTCAGTCTCAGTTTTTATGATTGTGACAGCAATAATGCAAATTATATTAGGAGCGATCATTGATTTTAAAGGCGCTCGGATCGTCTTGATTACCGGTATTCTGGCAACGGCAGCAGCCAGCATCGGCTGTGCGGTGACTACTGACTTTACCTTGTTTCTGATATTCAGAATGATACAGGCAGCCGGTTCCGCAGCACTGCCTCTTATTGCTGCCACAACGATCGGACAGCTGTTTACAGGAAATGAACGCGGGAGTGCAATGGGAACGTATCAAATGCTCCTGTCTGTCGCACCGGCTATTGCTCCAGTTCTAGGAGGATTCATAGGCGGAGCAGCCGGATACGAAGGGATTTTTTGGATACTTGCGGCCATCTCTATCGTTTTGCTGGTGACAAACAGCATCACCTTTCCTAAAGATTCTCCAACTGAATCTATGCAGCAAGCCAAAGGCAATGTGTTCGCTCATTATAAATCAATATTTACAAATCGAACAGGGAACGTCATTTTGACTTTAAGTTTTGTTCTCTTTTTCATTTATTTTGCAGTAATTGTCTACCTCCCAATATTGCTGACAGAGCATTACCATATAGATGTGGGTATAGCAGGACTGTTATATTTGCCGCTGGCGCTGAGCACGATTGCAGGTACGTTTCTGTTTAAAAGAATACAGGCAAAAATCGGGCTGCACACCTTGTTTATCGGAAGCAATGTGATTGCCGCCTGCAGCATCATTTTATTTGCTGTTACACATTCCGTTTCTCTCGTTCTCATGGCTCTGACGCTGGCACTGTTTGGCATCTCGATGGGGGTTATTCCTCCCTTGTACTCTACAATGATTACTAATGAATTTGAGCACAACAGAGGGAGTGCAATCGGAATGTTTAACTTTATCCGATATACAGGCATGGCAGCAGGTCCGATGGTATCTGCCTACTTGCTCACAATGATGCCGTCTGCCATGTCCTTTAGCCTCCTAGGCCTTGGATTTGCCGCATTGAGCTTTTGCCTTCTTCCGCCAATGTTTTCGCCGCAGAAGCGCACGAAACAAAAAAAGCACCACATGTAAAAAAGCTGCCTTTGCGGGCAGCTTTTTTTATTTTTTTCTAAGCGGCTCTAAAATGCCTTTTTGAATCAGCAAATGGAAGACCGACAGGATAACGGATGCCCATATCGCTGTGCCGAAGCCGTCGATTTGAAAGCTGTCACCCATAATGGACGCGGTCATCATAAGCGTGATGGCGTTAATCACAAACAAGAAGAGTCCAAGCGTCACCATGGTGACCGGCAGTGTAAATATAATTAAAAGCGGTTTAATCAGCACGTTTAAGATCGATAAAATGAGGCTGGCGATAATCGCTGCCCCAATGCTGCTGATATGGATGGAGTCAATATATCCATCAATGACGATTAATAACAATGCATTGACTAAAATGCTGACTGCCCATTTTACCATGTCATTTCATATCCCTTTCTGACGGGACGATAAAAATCCAAATGATATAAATGAGCAAAACCGGCAAGACACTTGTCATAATGGCTAAGATGACAGTTATGACTCTGAGGAGTGATGCGTCCCAATTGAAATATTCCGCGAGACCTCCGATAACACCGGCGATTTTCTTATTTTTTTCTGAGCGATAAAGCTTATTCATTCGATCACCTCTGTGAGTACTTTAGTTTGATGGCGCCTGTTAGTGATTCTGAGAAGACGGTGATGTTTTGATCATGTGCCTGATTTGAAGTGAACATCATTTCTTTTTGAATCGTATCATTTTTTTCCTTCAGCATCTCTACATCCATTAATTCATGGGACAGCGTACCAAGATTGCTTTTCAGCTCTGCCTTCACTGCGAGATCGTCCGGAATTGCAAGCTCTACATTTCCAGTCGTTGTTTTTGCATAAATGGAGCGGCAGTCTGATTCTGTTACGTTAATCGCAATATTTCCGTTAAAGCTTTGAACGTCAATGGATTCGCTTTTCCCTCGGAGATCGATCAATCCGTTAATGGTTTCCGCTTCTATCGTACCGCAGCTGTGGCTTGCGAGCTTAATTTGCCCGTTGGCCGTTTCAGCTATGGCTTTTTCGGCTGTTAAATACGAGAACGACAGCACGCCGTTTGTCGTTTTCGCTGAGAACTCTTTTACATGTAAATGTTCCCCTCTGACCGGACCGTTAAACAGCTTCACCCGAATCTTATCATACTCCTTCTGAGGAATATACAAAGTGACATTCGTTTTCATCGTCTTTTTCTCAGTACGGATAAAAAACTTATTACCTTTGATTTCACATTCAATATGCTGAAGAAATGCGTGTCTCGCCGCATCCTGGTTGTCAGCGCGATATACCTTCGCCTGGCATTCCGCTCTGATATCGTCATCTTCCCAAGGGACGATATTTACGCTGCCATTGGCAATTTGCAGCTCAACACTGGAAAAGTCAGTATCTTTAAATTGAAAAATGTGCTGAACATCATACGCATGGCCAAAGTTTAAATCAAGGTCAACTTCCTTGACCTTTTTCACAGCAGAATCAATCCAGTCAAACAGCTTGGCTCCTAAAGACGGTTTACCGCTTTCTTTTTTTGCCGTTGTAAATGGCTCTTCCTCGTCATGAACGTGAACTGAGAGCGCTGTGATTTTCTCTTCTTTTTCCTTGTAGTCGCTGTCAAGCTTTTCAATCAGTGTCAAAGCTTCTTGTGCTGTAAGCTTTCCTTCCTCAACAAGCTTAAGGATTCGTTCCTTTTCTTGCTTCATTACGATCTCCTCCCCATTGTCTACTTATGCTGCACGCAGGACCTTAATGCCCTGAATCACATTCCAAATGATAATGCCAATGACAACTAAGAAATAAATAACCGCTCCCCCGATGATTACAAATACAGGAAGCAAGCTGTCTCCATCAATCGCAACGGCTCCGCCAAGTAAAGCAATAAAAAGGAACAGCCAGCCGACAAACGGAACAATGTGAGAAATAAGAGAGCGTATCGCATGGCGTTTTGTTTCTTTCTCATTTACAACAAAATATGCGACAATCGGCACAATGATTGGCGCAATGAACACACTGAAATAACAAAGTGATGCAATAATAGCTTGATTACGGTTCAATTTATTCCACACTCCTATTGTGAATTGCCCATGACAAAAGATCAGGGACGTTTTACTTATTTATACGTTTAAAATCTCTTCAGGTTTCAAATTCATTCTTTAGACATGCTCCGATTTACGGAAATTGGATTTTAAAAAGTTTTAGAAGTAGAATCTTCCGGCTATACCGATTACAATATGTAAAAAGCTTACGGCAACCAAGGAGGCTGGACAAGCAATGGAGAAAGATCCCAGTGACTATACAGTAACACAAGAATCAGTGTTAAAGCTGATTCAGGAACAAAAAAGAATGAATCGTGAAATGATCACCGAGCTTGAGCAGATTCACGGACCCTTCCCGATCTCTCACGATATCCAATATATAAAAGTGCTGCTCGACAGCAGCAACACACATATTGTTCAAGATTTAATGAGTGTAAGTAAGCAGCTGTATAAGAAGACTTTGTAATTGCGGAAAACATATCATTCATTATAACTGAAACAAAGCTAAAGGTTAGATGACAATATCTTGCCTTTTTTGTTTTGAAAAAACAAGTGATTCCCTGGCTGTCACAAAATGATTGTAACAAAAAAAGCCTGCCGGCACATCCAGTTAATGGACTCTGTCGGCAAGCTGTAACTATCAGAAAGAGATAGCCGTTCAAAATTAACGTAACAATTGAAGCACGTTTTGCGGCTGTTGGTTTGCTTGAGCAAGCATCGCTTGAGAAGCTTGAGAAAGAATGTTGTTCTTTGTGAACTCGCTCATTTCTTTCGCCATGTCAACGTCACGGATACGGGACTCAGCAGCTGTCAGGTTTTCACCAGAAGCGCTTAAGTTGTTGATTGTGTGCTCTAGACGGTTTTGTACCGCACCTAATTTTGAACGTTGTTTAGAAACAGTGTTGATAGCGTCATCAACTGTTTTAAGTTGAGCATCGAATCCTACAGTTGCAGTGTCAGCTGCATTATCAGCAAATTTGGTTACATCGATTTTAGCTACTGTTTGATCAGCAACAAGATTACCATCATCATCTAGAGCACCGATTGCTGTTGCGGCCATACTTTCAATGTTGACAGAAAGCTGTTGGCTACCGTTGGCACCAATTTGGAATGTTAGTGATTTACCACTATCTTCTGAGAAAGCACCGTTAAGGAGTTTCTTACCGTTGAATTCAGTACGGTCAGAAATACCGTTAGCATTTGTGCCACCCCCGATTTCTTCAACAAGTGAAGATATCTCGTCTTGGATGGCTTGAAGGTCAGTACCATCTTGAGTACCTGTGTTTCCTGCTTGAACAACTAGCTCACGGACACGTTGAAGAATTGAGTGAGTTTCAGTCAATGCACCCTCAGCTGTTTGGATAAGAGAAATTCCGTCTTGAGAGTTTTTAGAAGCCATTTCAAGACCTCTGATTTGTCCTCTCATTTTTTCAGAAATCGCAAGACCCGCTGCGTCATCTCCCGCACGGTTGATGCGAAGACCTGAAGAAAGTTTCTCCATGTTTTTTGAGCTCGCGCTGTTGTTTGAAGACAAACGGTTTAATGTGTTAAGCGCTGCAATATTGTGGTTGATTCTCATGTGAAAAATACCTCCATGTGTATATGTTTTTGAAATCAAAGACTTCCTTTTCTTTGATTTCTGGCGTATCAGTTTCCAATAAAGCTTCTAACCTATGTAGATTCAGTTATTGATTAAGGATGCCTTTAAGCCCCTTAATAGGGTTTGTCTGCTTAATTTGGAAATCATCATCCGCCTTTCAATTCATATATCGACAGCAATTTGTAAATGTTTAGGCGTTTTCCCAAAGAAATTTTACCCAAAGACGATTCTAAACCTATTATGCCGTAAAGAAAAAGCTTGCCTGCTAAGCCCTAGGATGGACTTGCTGACAAGCTGTCCCCTCTTAACGGAGGGTTTTAAGATGTAGCTGTTTCTTTTGCTTTCAAGAGCGATTTCATGCGTGTTTTGTCACGTTCGATAACAGGCTTTAAATAACGGCCTGTATACGATTCTTCAACTTCAGTGATTTCCTCAGGCGTTCCTGACGCGACGATGGTTCCGCCCCCGGCTCCGCCTTCCGGGCCCAAATCCACAATGTAATCGGCTGTCTTAATGATATCAAGGTTGTGCTCAATAACAAGTACAGTGTCTCCGTTGTCTACCAACCGTTGCAGCACGACAAGAAGCCTGGCGATATCGTCGACATGCAAACCTGTCGTTGGCTCATCTAAAATGTAGAGCGTGCGTCCGGTCGAGCGTTTGTGCAGCTCTGACGCGAGCTTCACGCGCTGCGCTTCTCCGCCTGACAAGGTCGTCGCCGGCTGGCCGAGCGTAATATAACCTAAACCAACATCATAAAGGGTTTGGAGCTTGCGTTTGATTTTCGGGATATTTTCAAAGAAAGAAAGAGCATCTTCAACCGTCATATCAAGCACATCAGAGATGCTTTTTCCTTTGTACGTCACTTCAAGCGTTTCACGGTTATAGCGTTTGCCGTGACACACCTCACATGGAACGTATACGTCAGGAAGGAAGTGCATTTCAATTTTAATAATCCCGTCTCCGCGGCAGGCTTCACATCGTCCGCCCTTCACGTTGAAGCTGAAACGGCCTTTTTTATAGCCGCGGACCTTCGCTTCATTTGTCTGCGCGAATACATCACGAATGTCATCAAATACACCGGTGTATGTCGCAGGGTTGGATCTCGGCGTTCTTCCAATTGGCGCCTGGTCAATGTCAATGACTTTGTCTAAATGATCCAAACCTTTAATCTCTTTATGGCTGCCGGGCTTCGCTTTCGCTTTATGAAGCTTTTGCGCCAGCGCCTTATGCAAAATTTCATTAACGAGTGTACTCTTTCCTGAACCGGAAACACCTGTAACTGCTGTAAACGTCCCAAGCGGGAACTTGGCATTCACTTTTTTCAGGTTGTTTTCTGAAGCACCTTTAATTTCAATGTAACGTCCGTCCGGCTTTCTTCTTTCAGGAGGCAATGGGATAAACTTTTTCCCTGATAAATAGCTGCCCGTTAATGAGTTTGGATCTTCCATCACTTCTTCCGGCGTACCCGCAGATATCACCTGTCCGCCGTGAATACCGGCTCCCGGTCCAATATCTATTAAATAATCTGCTGCCATCATCGTGTCCTCATCATGTTCGACAACAATCAGCGTGTTCCCGAGGTCTCTCATATTTTTCAGAGCGCTGATCAAGCGGTCGTTATCACGCTGATGCAGACCGATAGACGGCTCATCTAAAATATAAAGCACACCGGATAAGCGCGAGCCAATTTGAGTCGCCAGCCTGATGCGCTGCGCCTCTCCCCCGGACAATGTACCCGCTGCCCTGCTCAATGTCAGGTAATCGAGGCCGACTTTGTCCAGAAAGCTTAAGCGCTCCACAATTTCGCGCAAAATCAAATTGGCGATCTGCATATCCTTCTCAGAAAGGGTAAGGTTTTTAAAGAAGGCAAGTGCGTCGGCGACAGACAGCTCGGTAATTTTTCCAATGTGGCGGCCGTCAATCAGTACGGCAAGCGCCTCTTTCTTTAACCGATAGCCTTTGCACGTCGGACAAGACTTCTGAGACATATACTGCTCCATCTGCTCACGGATGAAATCAGAGCCTGTCTCCTTATAGCGTCTTTCAATGTTGCGCAATACGCCTTCAAATTGAATTTCACCTTCACGGATTTGTCCAAAATCATTTTCATATCTGAAATAAATCAGGTCATCTCCGCTGCCGTACAGCACTTTATCCAGTTGATGCTTCGGCAAATCTTTGACCGGCACATCCATATCAATCCCGTAGTGGGTGCAGACTGCCTCAAGCAGCTGAGGATAATATTGTGAGCTGATCGGTGTCCAAGGGGCGACCGCATTCTCCTTCAATGACAAATCTTGATTGGGGATGACAAGATCGGCATCCACTTCAAGCTTCATTCCGAGACCGTCACACGTCGGACACGCCCCGAACGGACTGTTAAACGAAAACAGACGCGGCTCAAGTTCACCAATTGAAAATCCGCAGTGCGGACAGGCATGATGCTCGCTGAACATCAGCTCTTCCTCACCGATGACATCGATCATAACCCGTCCTTCACCTAAACGAAGCGCCGTTTCCAATGAATCTGACAGCCGGGCTGCCACGCCTTCTTTCACGACAATCCGGTCAATGACTACCTCAATGGAATGCTTCTTGTTCTTTTCTAATTCGATATCGTCGGAAAGCTCAGCCATCTCGCCGTCAATTCTGACTCTGACATAGCCTTGTTTCCTAATCTGTTCAAGCACTTTGACATGAGCGCCTTTTCGGCCCGAGACAATCGGCGCCAGCACCTGAAGCTTCGTCCGTTCCGGGTATTCCAGAATTCTGTCCACCATTTGCTCGATGGTCTGGGATGTAATCTCAATTCCGTGTTCCGGACAATGAGGCTTCCCTACTCTCGCATATAAAAGACGCAGATAATCATAAATCTCAGTTACCGTACCGACAGTAGACCTCGGATTGCGGCTCGTTGTTTTCTGATCAATGCTGATGGCGGGAGAGAGCCCCTCAATTGCATCCACATCCGGCTTATCCATTTGCCCTAAAAACTGGCGGGCATAGGCAGACAGCGACTCGACATACCGTCTCTGTCCTTCAGCATATATCGTGTCAAAGGCAAGGGAGGATTTACCTGATCCGGACAAACCCGTGACAACGACAAGCTGATCTCTCGGAATCGTTACATCTATATTTTTCAGGTTATGCGCCCTGGCTCCCTTCACCTCTATCCGATCCATAGCCATTTGTTCATCATCCTTCCGCTTTTAGCTCTAAAAGTAAATCGCGAAGCTCCGCGGCTCTCTCAAAGTCAAGCGCCTTGGCGGCTTCCTTCATTTCATGCTCCATCTGTTCAACGACTTTCTGGCGTTCTTTCTTCGTCATTTTCGACAGCTTCGGCGCGGCTTTTGTTTTGTATTCCGCTTTATCCTCAGCTGCTACTGTGGCACGAATGACATCGCGAATTTCTTTATTTATCGTTTTCGGCGTAATGCCGTGCTCTTCGTTAAACCGCTCCTGCTGCTCGCGGCGGCGTTTTGTTTCATTAATCGCAATTTCCATAGACTTCGTTATTTTATCGGCGTACATAATGACGCGGCCTTCCGCATTTCTCGCTGCCCGTCCGATGGTCTGGATCAGCGACCGCTCCGAACGAAGGAAACCTTCCTTATCCGCATCCAAAATCGCAACAAGGGATACTTCGGGAATGTCCAAACCTTCCCTCAGCAGGTTGATGCCGACAAGCACATCGTACTTGCCAAGGCGCAGGTCGCGGATAATTTCAATCCGTTCAAGCGTCTTGATCTCAGAATGCAGATAGTTTACTTTAATGCCGATTTCCTTTAAATAATCGGTCAGATCCTCTGACATCTTCTTCGTCAAAGTTGTCACAAGCACCCGTTCATTCCGCTCGATTCTTGCTTGAATTTCGCCGATCAAGTCGTCAATCTGACCTTCGATTGGACGGACGTCAATAAGCGGGTCAAGAAGCCCCGTCGGACGAATAATCTGTTCGACCATTTCATCTGTATGTTCAATCTCGTACGGCCCTGGTGTTGCTGATACATACACGATATTGTGCATATGCTTTTCAAATTCCTCAAAACGAAGCGGACGGTTATCAAGCGCTGATGGAAGCCGGAAGCCGTGATCCACGAGCACCTGTTTCCGCGCCTGGTCTCCGTTAAACATGCCGCGCACCTGAGGAATTGTCACATGCGACTCATCCACCACGATCATAAAATCGTCTGGGAAATAATCAAGAAGCGTATACGGCGTTGAACCTGGAGGCCGCAGAGTCAAATGTCTTGAATAGTTCTCGATGCCGGAGCAGAAACCCATTTCACGCATCATTTCAAGATCATATCTTGTCCGCTGCTCTAAACGCTGCGCTTCAAGGAGCTTTCCGTTTTCGTGCATGACCTTCAGCTGCTCCTCAAGCTCCTTCTCGATATTTTGAATCGCCTTCTCCATTTTCTCGGCCCGCGTTACGAAGTGGGATGCCGGGAAAATCGCAACATGATCTCGGTCGCCGAGAATTTCTCCTGTCAGCGCATCCACTTCCCGAATCCGTTCGATTTCGTCACCGAAAAATTCAACTCTAATACAATGCTCATCACGGGATGCCGGAAAGATTTCCACTACATCCCCGCGCACACGAAATGTACCGCGCTGAAAGTCGATATCGTTGCGGGCATATTGGATGTCTACAAGTTTTCTGAGCAGCTCGTTGCGCTCAATTTCCATTTCACTCCGCAATGACACGACCATTTCCCGGTATTCCTCAGGCGAACCGAGGCCGTATATACAAGACACACTCGCAATAATAATGACATCTCTGCGCTCAAACAAAGCTGATGTGGCGGAGTGTCTCAGTTTATCAATTTCATCATTAATACTAGCGTCTTTCTCTATAAATGTATCCGTTTGAGGCACATACGCCTCCGGCTGATAATAATCATAGTAGCTGACAAAATACTCGACAGCATTGTTCGGAAAAAATTCCTTGAACTCACTGTAAAGCTGTCCAGCAAGGGTTTTGTTATGGGCAATCACGAGAGTCGGTTTATTGACTTCTTTAATCAAATTGGACACCGTAAATGTTTTCCCAGTTCCTGTTGCACCCAGCAGAGTCTGATGCTTCTTGCCCTCCTGAATTCCTTTCACAAGCTTTTCAATGGCTTTCGGCTGATCTCCCTGGGGCTGATATTTCGAGACTAACTCAAAGCGATCTTTCACAAAAATAAGCCTCCGTTTCTTTAACGAAATCTTCCTATAGATATAGTAACACAATGGAAAGCAAAATCACTAAAAATACGAACTAAAGTTCGGTGGTTTTTTATTTCCAGCTGTTTTTGTGTATAAAAAACCTGCTTTTAAAACGTAAAAGCAGGTATTCGGTCTTTATATTCATTATGTCCGATTTATTCTTCTTTTTTCTCTGCAGCTTTTTTGGCCATATACAGTCCGCCAGCCACAAGAGACACAACATCCAATCCTACAATAAAATACGTTTCTGTATAGCCTTTTAAATAAGAGGCAAACAGCAATGCAGCTGTTAAAGCGATCGCCACATAATGATTAAAGGTGACTCTAGTAAATAGAACAACAAGCATAAAAGGGAAAAACAATGCAAAAACGGCTTTTGTAATCAACAAAAACCCTCCTCAGGGATTCTTCATCTGATCTGATTATAGTAAAAAATGAAGAATCGGACAATCGTGCATTCGCTCCCTCTACTACACCATACCCCTTTTCAGCCAAAATCAATCACCATATTTGCATTTTGGTACCGGTCAAAACTTATTCCATGGTGCCGCTGTTCTAATCAGCGGCACTTTTTTTATTACATCATCAAGTCCGCCGCCAGATTCCGAGAATAAAAGAAAATAGGCATACAGTACCAGTACGGCCGCATTTTTCATGATAATCTAACTAACTTAACTATTCATTTTATTTAGGACTTTCTGCGTTTGACAGCATTTTCCTGAAAACCTACAATTGAATGATAGTGTTTACTATCATTTTTTAAACACAGGCTCCGCAATAAAAAGACTAGAGAGAAAAACAAAATGAATGAAGAAAAGAGGGGTTTCAAATATGTATTCTGTTTTATTTCGCCATGCAGAAGAGTCCAGCCAGCTGGCTGGAGCAAAAGGAATGAATTTGATTAAATTGACCAAACACGGTCTTCCTGTTCCGGACGGGTTTATTATTCAAACGAATGCGCTCGCACGTTTTATGGAGGACAACCAGCTTCAAGAGACTAGCGAAAACGTCGAAAGCGGGATCATTTCCGGAACATTTTCGGATGAGCTGAAAAATGAGCTGACTAGTTCCTTTTATAAGCTTAGAGAATCATATCGATCCGTAGCCGTGCGTTCTTCGTCTGCCTCGGAAGATTTAGAAGGCGCCTCATTCGCGGGTCAATATGAAACCTACTTAAATATCAAAACAGAGGAAGAGTTTCTGGCTAAAGTGAAAGAATGCTGGGCCTCATTTTTTTCTGGGAGGGTCAGCAGCTATAAGAAAAAAATGAACAATCAAATCGCAGAGCCGTTAATGGGAATAGTCGTTCAGGGGCTGATCGATTCAGAAATGTCAGGTGTTATCTTCAGCCGCAATCCTGTTACCCATGATGATAGAGAGCTTTTAATAAGCGCCAGCTACGGGCTGGGTGAAGCTGTTGTTTCAGGAAGTGTTACCCCAGACACGTTCATTGTTAATAAATCTTCGTTTGAGATTCAGAAAGAAATAGGTGCAAAGGAAATCTACATGGAGTCTGCGGCAGAAGGAATTGCTGAAAAAGAAACGAGTGAAGACATGCGCAGCCGTTTTTGCCTTACAGATGAACAAGTGATTGAATTGGCTGAAATCACAAAAAAAACCGAAGACCTGTACGGATATCCTGTCGATATAGAATTTGGAATTGCTGATCATCAAATATACCTTCTGCAAGCTCGTCCGATTACAACCATTGATCAGGACAAAAAAGCGGCAGAAGAAAAACGCAGCTTCATGATTACCGACACTGATATGAATGATTTCTGGCTTAACATGGAGTCTAATATTGAAGGTCCGGTGAGTCCGTTATTTTCATCCTTCATCGTGCCGGCGTTGGAATATGGCTTGAAGAAGAGCATGCAAAAGTTTCCGATTGGTGTAGTTGTTGATGAAGTAAAACTTTATCGCGGACATATTTATTCCAAAAACCAAGGCGGACAACAGCCTCCTTCTGAAGACTGCGGCAAAGAGCTTTTCCCGATTTTATCGGAGCATATGTATGACATCATTAATCACACATACCTCCCTTTTTACCGGACACTGGACCAGCTCGCACAAACTGAGCATACCGCAGAAAGCGCACTGGATGCTTTTCAAAAACTAAAAGCCTTTTATCTCACGGCTTATGAAGAGCACTTCAATATCGTTTTCCCGCAAATCCTTTTAACAAACAAACTGCAAGCGATGTATCAGGACATTCAAGGAGAGTCCGAAAACGCCCATTTTTACGAGATGCTGACAGGAAAAATGAACAAATCACTGGAAACGGACCGTTGCTTATGGCTATTTTCTGTGGAAGTTCAGGAGAACCCGAACCTTCTGGCCATTTTTGAAAACAACAAGCCTGAACAGCTCCAGGAGAAATTGGAACAAACAGATGAGGGAAGACACTTCCTGAAGAACGTCCATGAATTCTTGCAAGAATACGGATGGAGATCTGTTAAAAGTCATGATCTGATTGAACAAATCTGGGTGGAAAATCCGTATTTCGCTCTGGCCAATATTCAAAATTATGTCCGTAATGGCTATCATTTTGACAATGAATTTCAGAAAACGAAAGAAAAACGAGAGAAATTATACAATGAATTCTTGGAAAGCATAGAAGATCCCGGTTTGCGCACCGAATTTGACCGCTATTATCAATGGACACTGAACTCTGCAAATATAAAAGATGATCACCACTTTTATATTGACGCCATGCTGGATGCCAAGGCGAGAATCTTTCTGCTGAAGATAGGTGAATTGCTGGCGGAAAACGGTGTCATTCAAGATCGTGAGGACCTTTGGTTCTTATATGATGACGAAGTGGAACAAGCGCTTCTTCACCCTGTATCCCTGCAAGAAAAGGCTGAAAAACGCAGACAGATTTTTCATGAGTATGAGCTGGCCCAAGCCCCTGCCTACCTCGGCACCCCGACAAAAGAACAGCTCAAAGCAGCTGAAGAAATTGTCGGCGCTGTGATAGAGGATGAAAAAAACACAGAGAATCATATTTTTGGCATTGCGGCATCAAGCGGCATTGCGACAGGTCCGGTGAAAATCATTCGGGACGCCAATGAATTTTCTCAATTCGCGCCTGGGGACGTACTCGTTTGCAAGATGACCACACCGCTATGGACCAGCCTGTTTCAAGACGCCAAAGCGATTATTACAGACACAGGCGGCATTTTGTCTCACGCTGCGATTATTGCCCGTGAATACGGCATTCCAGCCGTTCTCGGCACACGCACGGCAACCGAAAGACTGCGAGACGGTGACATCATCACTGTTGACGGAAGCAGCGGCAAAATCACAGTTGTCAGCCGGTCCTGATGCGTCCCCCTCTTTCTTATACAAGCGGGGCGGGTGTATACTTGTCCTGCCAGTATACTCGTGAGGTGAAACGTATTGAGACCGACAAACAAGAGAATCCTTGACGCTGCCATGCAGCTGCTCGTCAAAAAAGGATATCGCGCAACAACTACAAAAGAAATTGCAGAAAAAGCAAATGTAAGTGAAGCGACGATTTTCAGGAACTTTAAAAACAAACAAGGACTAGTTGAGGCTTTGCTTTCTCAGCATTCTTCAAACAGAGGCAGCATTTTGGAACAAACAGAAGGAGATTTGTACAAAGACCTGCTTCATATCGGAACCTGTCTCTTGGAGGAGCTCGAACATAGAAAAGATATCATTAAAATCAGCTTTCGTGAACCGGCCATGTTTCAGGATGTCATTAACCACGTCACTGAATATCCCCAATCTATGAAACAGCTATTGGTTGATTATCTCAAAACGATGGGTGAGAAAGGGGTTATTCAGACAGGAAATGAAGCGGAGAATTCCGACGTGTTCATGTCGATTATCTTCGGTTATTTCATTCACCGTCTCCACTTAGGAGACCGGGTCATATCAATGCCCCAGGAAAAAATGCTGGAGCACAGCACAGCTCTATTTGTCAAAGGAATTTCTGCTGATTAACTCCTTGGCATAATAAAAAGGAGGATCCCAATGAGCTCAAGAAAAGAATGGGCGCTGATCGTCTCGCTATTATTGGGGGCCATTCTGGTTCCCATTAACTCAACGATGATCGCGGTCGCGCTCTCATCTATTTCCCATACGTATAACGAGTCCATCGCAAGCATCACTTGGGTGGTTACCGTTTATTTAATCGTGATGGCAGTCACACAGCCGATTGCAGGAAAGCTCGGTGACATGTACGGCAATAAAACAATGTACTTATGGGGAGTCGGCCTTTTTCTAATCGCATCTCTAGGCTGCGCCCTTTCACCGAGTCTGCTCCTGTTAATTGTCTTTCGGGCATTGCAGGCTGTCGGCGGGGCATTGCTTACGCCAAACAGCATTGCCATTATCCGGCATGTTGTTTCTGAAAAACGCCTACCGAAAGTGTTTGGATTTTTCGGACTGGGCGCGGGACTTGGTGCAGCACTCGGGCCTTTTATCGGCTCTATACTGATTGACAGCTTCAGCTGGCATTCGATTTTTTGGGTCAACATCCCGTTCCTCGCCATTGCTTTATTTACGGCATTAACGATGTTTCCTCAATATAAAGAAAATAAATCTGACGCGCCGCTGGATATCATCGGCTCTCTCTTGCTTGCAGGCAGCATCGTTTCAATTATCCTGCTGACGAAAAATGAGGCTCCGTGGGGATATGCGGTATACAGTGTATTGATACTTCTTTTTGTTCCGCTTTTTTTCAGAAGAGAAAAACGTACCCAGCACCCCATCATTGACTTTGCACTGTTTAAAAGCTCAACCTTTACAAATGCGAATCTATCAGTCTTGTTAAGCAATTTGATGATGTATGCCGTCTTATTGATTATGCCGTTATTTATGACGAACCAATTTGGGCTTAATACATCTAACAGCGGGATGGCGCTTTCTGTATTTTCGATCTTCATGTCAGCCAGCAACTGGGTGGGCGCGCAGCTCCATCACAAATGGGGAGCCAAAAAAATCATTTTTCTTTCATTTGCCATGATGGCTGGTGCGAATCTATTATTTTTGCTGTTAAGCAGCTCGCATTCTGTCTTGTTCCTCATGCTCTCTCTTATCCTTGGCGGGCTCGCTTCCGGAGTCGGTCTGACCAGCATGCAGGTTTCATCCCTTGCCACAGTAGACCCCGGTATGTCAGGAGTGGCATCTGGGATTTTCTCGACCTTCCGTTATTTCGGAAGCATCATTTCATCAGCCTTAATTGGCCTGATTTCGGGATATCACATCCTATTTATGATTCTCTTTGCTGTATCCATCATCGGCGTTTTTGTTTCATTGGGCATCAAATCTGATGAAACCGCACGGATAGAAAAAAACTCAGCGTAACACAAAACAGCCCGGCATCGCATCTTCCTGCGGTGCCGGGCTGCCTTTTATGATCCAGAAGCCGCTGCTTCGTCTTCACGGTCATCCTTTACGAAGAGGATGCCCAATTCATGATGTTCTCCTTCATAAGAAGCTCGCTGGTCAAAACGAATTTCTCCATTCAAACCGATAATCTCAAGCTTCACATATGCACGGTTATGCTGGAGCGCTTCATAGAAATCAGAAACGTTCTTAACCGGTATGCCATTGACTTTCGTAATGATTTCCCCGATTTTCAATTCCAGATCCTCAGCCGGCGTATTGGGGATAATCCCAAGCACCATTAAGCCCTGATCCCTTTTCGAGAAATAAAACGGAGCCGCGTTATCATTCACTCTTTGCTTTATGGACAGAAAAATACGCCCTAACAAAGCAGTACAGACCGCTACACCCGCAAGCGGCGTCCACAGTAAGCTCGCTGCACCGAGAACTGCGACGGCAAGACCGAGAATACAAACGCGTTTCGCTGTGATCCTTATACTCGTTTCAGGCAGCGATCCCTGTACCCTTTGTCCAAATCCGACAAAGTAAGGAATCCATAGAAAATGGAATGAGCCGCCGGGAACAGTAAACACGGGCCACCAGCTAAGGTGCGATTCTAAACCATTACCGGGCACGAGAAGGAACAGCGGCAAAAGCCAAACCCGGTTTGCCAGCTGCTGTCCGATCGGCAAACCACGGCTGCTTACGACAAGTGCCGGTGATGTTCTCACATGCGCAGAACGATAAGCAACCGCTCCTTCAGTGATAATCAGCAAACCTAGAAACACAGCCACAGCCGGCCAAACAACTGCAAATCCTTGCGGAAATCTCTCCAGAAAGGGCTCTGCCTGATATATTTGCAGTCCAAAACCTATCAGCATACTCACACTGACGATATATGCAGCAGACATCCAGTTTGCGCGAAGAGTGAACGCTGCCGCTGCAGTGATAACGGCAATAATCGCAAGTAAACCGAGAGGAATCGATATTCCGAGTCCACCTAAAATAACTGACAAAAGAAGACCTGGAATCAGTCCCTTTGTATATGTAAATTTCAGATCATCATAAATATCTGCTATTCTTGTATGAAAGGTTTTTCGTTCCCGTTTGATTCTTACATAGCCGAAAGCCAGGGTTATGATGATAAAAAACCAGAAAAGCGGGTGTAAGAAGAACAAGCCCGCGCTTTTTAACAGTTCAATTCCCCATTGAACAGACACTATCTCTCACCGCCTCAAGCCAAACATGTTACTCATATTCTATCAAATATTAAATGGCTTGGATATCCTCAGGAGAGTTTATCTCTCTTGCGTCATCCACAGCGTGACATTCGATAGTGAAAAATCCTTTAAATAGTGGTTTACATCCACATCCAATAACCCGCTGATTAGATGCATCGACCTTTTTATATCTGTCAGATTAATTCCTAATCGCTTATGGTTTTTCATTAAGTAGTTAAAATAATGTTTGGCGCATTCCTCATTAATGTCATTTACTGATTCGACATTGGTGTAATTGACCAAATATCTGCTGAACAGCATAAGAAGACTTAGTGCTTTTGTAGCTGAAAATGTTACGTCTTGTGTTCTGTCTTTTAATTGTTCCACTAATTCATAATATTTTTTTTCACGCACAATACTTGCCCTCTTCAATTGTGAACCCCCATTTTCTTTATACAGATAAGCACGGGCCAGTATAAGCAGCAGTACTGGAGTGCTAACAAGCATTCTCGCTAACGTTACTCTTTAAATACCTGTCGTTCAGCTGCCATTAACCTGATTACTGTTCTTTTTAGAACCTTCTTATATTGTATGAAGTAAACAAAGACTAGGCAACTTGCAAAAGTTTCATTTTAAATGCATATTAACTCGTTAGAAAGTCTCTCTCATATATTGATATCGGGTAATAACAGTCCTTTATAAATGTTTATTTGTGAAAATTTTTTTAATTTCTTGTCAAAAACTCATTTTTTATGTGACTTATGATCCATAATCTCTTTAAGCACAAAGAAACAGGAGATGGAATACCATCTCCTTTAATTGACAAATAATGATTTCAATGCTGTTTGAAGCTGCAAATCATTTTTTTCATCTGATTTTTTCTTTTCTATCTGCTGATTTAATGTCTCTGCAGTGCGAGTGTCGATCACACCGGTTTTATTCAGCTTGTTTTGATCCTGAAAAGCCATAACCGCTTTTTGCATGTCTTTGCTGAAATAGCCATCCTCACGTCCCGGATCAAAGCTGAGACCTTTTAACAATACCTGCGCATGCTTGACGTCTTCATTGTTCATGTCCACTTTAAGCGGCTCTTTCAGCTGTAAGGGCCCGGCGGAAAAATAATCGGGCTGCTTAATCGCAATGGTCGGTTCAATCCCTTTCTTATGAATCCAGTTTCCATTTGGCGTCAGCCACTTGTAAAGCGTTAATTTGATGTTGCTGCCGTCCCCCATTGGCACAGCCTGTTGAACCGTTCCCTTTCCAAAAGACGTATCGCCTACAACATCATAATGGCCAGCTTCCTTTAATGCGCCGGCAAGAATTTCTGATGCAGAGGCACTTCCTTTATCCGTAATCACATTGACAGGGTACGCTTTTTTATGGGTCAATGTTGAAAAATAACGTTTTTTATCTCCATTGCGTTCAGCAATCTGAATATACGGCTGGTCCTTTGTAACGAAATGCTTAAGAATTTCTTCCACACTTTGAAGATATCCGCCCGGGTTGCCGCGTACATCAATGACAAGTCCTTCTATTTCTTTTTTCTCAAGCTCCCTCAGCGCTTTTGCAAAATCCTCTGCGGTGTGCTCAGAAAAAGTAGAGATGGCAATATATCCGACAGAATGCCCCTGTACTTTTTTCTCTGATGCAAAAACCGTTTCGAGCGGAATCTCAGCTCTCTTGATCCGGAAAGACAGCTGCTTCTTCGTTCCAGGCCGCTGAATCTTCATTGAAACGCTGGACCCTTTTTTTCCTCTTATTTTTAACACAGCGTGGTTTAAATCCTTGCCGGCCATCGATTCTCCATTGATGCTGATAATTTCATCATTAGGCTTCAACCCGGCTTTTTCTGCTGGCGATTTCTTGAATGGGGAAACAATAATAATTTTGCCGTTTTCCATGCCAACCTCAGCCCCGATGCCTTCAAATGAGGAATCAAGAGAATCAGAAAATTGCTTAGCTGTCTGCTTGTCCATGTAAACAGAATAAGGATCATTTAGCGTAGACAGCATTCCCTGGATGGCTCCCTCGAGCAGCTTTTCTCTATCTACTTTTTCTACGTACTCATTCGAAATTAACTCATACGCTTTTTCGATTTTGTCCATAGCTTTATCCCGTTCAGAGTCAGCTTGTGCCGTCGCGGGAACTGCTGCAGTCTGGGGCTTATCCATCTCAAGCAGGTTGATTCCCGCATATACACCGGCGCCTCCGAACAGCATGCTCCCTGCTGCTATCACAGCCATTATTTTTTGATTCATCCTTTACTCCTCCTGTATGCCAGACTGTCTTTACCAAAACCTAGAGATAGTATATGTAAAGGATGGAGATTTCATGTAATCATAGAAGAAAAAGAAGGCAAATGAAAAGCCGTCCCGAAAACGGAACGGCTTTTTCACTTTATACTCGCAAAAACTTGCGGATGGAAGTCAGACTTCCCCATACTCCAATTACTGCGCCGATTGCAATCAGCACTAGCGAAACTTGGAATACAAATGGATTATAAGGAAGAAGAGAGACAAATGATCCTTGAACCTTTGGAACGACCCATCCGATGACGTATTGGTAAGTGCTCAGCACCAGTGCAATCGGAATCACAGAACCGAATACGCCTAGCAGCAATCCTTCAAGGAAAAACGGCCAGCGGATAAACCAGTTTGTCGCACCGACAAGTTTCATGATTTCAATTTCTTTTCTTCTTGCGAAAATTGTAATTTTAATGGTGTTGGAAATTAAGAACATCGCCGTAAATACCAGGCCGATAATTAACGCAATTCCGATGTTGCGGGAAACGCCGACCACTTTAAACAAACGGCTGACCTCTTCTTTTCCATAAGTGACTTTATAAACATGATCCATTTTTTCGATCTTTTTCGCCACGTTCGGCGTATCATGCGGATCTGTCGTTTTGACGACAAACGCATCATTAAGCGGGTTTTCCTGATCCTTCATTGTCAGGGATTTTCCGCTGTCACCAAAACTGTCAACCAGCTGGTCAAGCTCTTTTTCTTTAGATGAAAAAGTGACACTCTGAATGCCCTTCAGTTCCTTAATATCGTTCTGAAGCTTGTCCTGTGCCTTCTGATCTGCAGTCAGATCAACCAGCACTTTGATTTCGACTTGTTTTTCTGCATTCGTGGCCATGTTATTCAAATTCAGCATAATCACTAAAAACACGCCGACTAAAATCAGCGTAACGGTTACAGCACTAATGGATGCAAATGTCATCCACGTGTTTCTCCCGAGAGATTTAAAACTCTCACGCAAGTGGCGCCCGAGAATTTTAATCATATGAACCATACTCCCCTCTTGACTCATCACGCACAATGATACCATCTTCGATTGCAATGACACGTTTCTTCATGGTGTTTACGATTTCTTTATTATGTGTCGCCATCACGACTGTTGTCCCGCGGTTGTTAATTTCCTCCAGCGTCTTCATGACTTCCCAAGACGTATCCGGATCAAGGTTTCCTGTCGGTTCATCAGCAATGACAACATCAGGGTTGTTCACAATTGATCTTGCAATAGATACACGCTGCTGCTCCCCGCCTGAAAGCTGGTCAGGAAATTGTCGCGCTTTATGCTTCAGCTGCACAAGATCAAGCACTTCAAGCACCCGTTTCTTAATGACAGATGGCTGTTCTCCAATCACTTCAAGGGCAAATGCCACATTTTCAAAAACAGTAAGTTTCGGAAGAAGCTTGAAATCTTGAAAGACAACGCCTATTTTTCGGCGCACGAAAGGAATCTCTTTTTCTTTAATTGTCGCGAGATCTTTATGATTGATTAAAATTTGTCCTTTTGTCGGTTTTTCTTCTCTGTAAATCATTTTAATAAAAGTAGATTTACCTGCTCCGCTCGGACCAACAACATACACAAACTCGCCGGGATGAATGGTAACAGAAATCCCATTGAGCGCTTTTACGCCGTTCGGATAGGCTTTATATACTTCCTTCATCTCTATCATGAAATCACCTAATCTTTTTATATCATTTTATCTATCACACGGTCATACTCTTCGAATGCATTCGACAATTTATGACCCATTCATTTGTAAAAAGATGAAAAATCTGAAAGTTCCCTTTTTCAATACACTTCATTATACGTCAAATTTAGACATAATACTATTACAGTTTCTTTTCATTCATATTGTCAAGGCATAAAAACATCCTTGCCGGCACTCGGCAAGGATGTTTTTATCTTACTTTTTTTCTGACAGCCATTTGGCAATAACAGCGGCTTCGTTATCATCTACAAGCCCCTTTGGCATATTGCCGCGGCCGTTTTTAATAATGCTTTCAATTTTGTGTTCATCGTATTTGCCTCCGACCTCTTGGAGATTAGGCCCTGACACACCTTCTAAATCCTTGCCGTGGCAGCCTACGCAGCTTTGCTGATATAATTCTTCCCCTTCAGATGCAGTGGCTTCCGTCTTGCTGCCAGTGTCTGTCTTCTCTTCTTTTGCATCGTTTGATCCGCAGGCAGCCAACAGAACAGAAAGCGCAAATCCAATCATTAGTATCGATAACTTTGATTTCATGTTGAGAAGCACAACTCCTTTACGATCTCTTCCATATTATAACCTCGTTTAAGCGCGTTTGAAACCCTCGCCCAGCACCTCGCTCGCGTCTGCTACAATTACAAAAGCTGACTCATCAATCTGTTTGACGATTTGTTTCAATTTGGTGAATTCAGTTTGCCCAACCACGCACATTAAAATCGGACGGTCATCGTCAGTATATCCGCCGACTGCAGAAATTTTTGTCACGCCTCTGTCAATCTTCTGTAAGACAGCCTCCTTGACAGCCTGCTCCTGCTTTGTAATGATGAGCGCCATTTTTGAACGATTAAAGCCGACTTGCACAACATCAATGGTTTTGCTGGACACATAGACGCCAAGCATGGCATATAAGCCTTGCTCAATATTAAATACAATCATAGCCGTAACAACGATCATTCCGTCAATGATGGCGAGACACTTCCCCAATGACAGACCGGAGTACTTATGAATGATCTGTGCAGCCAAGGCTGTTCCTCCCGTCGATCCTTTCCCTAAGTACACAATACCAATTCCGATACCTATCCCGACACCGCCAAAAATCGCCGCCAGGAGTTCATGATGAGTGGCAGGCTGAATATCCCTTGTCAGAAACACTACTAGCGGCAAAAACACAGAACCTGCAAGCGTCTTTAGCCCAAATTTCCCACCGAGCAAAATGACGCCAGCAATAAATAAAGGGATATTAATAATCCACTGTACATACGCTGCTTCAAAACCATATGATTGTAAAATCGTACTGATCCCGCTGACACCGCCGGCGGCAATCTTGTTCGGAAGCAAAAATACATTAAAGGACACGGCCGTAATCGCTGCTCCTAACAATATGTATACATAATCCCGCAAAATCCACAATGTTTTATTCCGTACGTCCATCATATATCCTCCGTTTCTTCCAATGCTCTCCGATAGCATTTTAATCCTTCCCTGATTAGATGTAAATAACACCCAAATACAGTGGTAATATGCTAAAGCAGCAGTGAAATCAAGGATATAAGGAATAAAAAAAACACACCCGTATGCATCAGGTGTGTTTTTCAGCTTATGAAAGCTTAGAACGCAGGTATGCATCAATAAACGTATCAATGTCACCATCCATTACAGCTTGAACGTTCCCCATTTCTGTATTAGTCCGATGATCTTTTACCATGGAATACGGATGGAATACATAAGAACGGATTTGGCTGCCCCAGCCGATTTCTTTTTGTTCACCGCGAATTTCATCCAGCTCTGCCTGCTGCTCTTCAATTCTGCGCTGATACAGCTTGGCCTTCAGCATTTTCATGGCTCTTTCACGGTTTTTAATTTGTGAGCGCTCCGTTTGGCATGTCACAACTACGTTCGTCGGCAAGTGAGTAATCCGAACGGCTGAATCCGTCGTATTGACGTGCTGTCCGCCCGCGCCGCTTGCACGGTACGTGTCAACTTTAATATCCTCCGTACGAATATCAATATCAATTTCATCGTTAAATTCAGGCATGACTTCACATGAAACGAAAGATGTGTGGCGGCGGCCTGATGAATCAAATGGTGAGATCCGCACAAGACGATGGACACCTTTTTCTGCTTTGAGATACCCGTAAGCGTTGTGTCCTTTGATGAGCAATGTCACTGATTTGATTCCCGCCTCATCACCTGGAAGGTAATCGAGAGTTTCTACTTTAAAGCCGCGGCGCTCTCCCCATCTTGTATACATTCTAAGAAGCATAGAGCCCCAGTCCTGTGACTCTGTACCGCCAGCACCAGGGTGCAGTTCTAAAATCGCGTTATTTTTATCATACGGCTCGCTGAGAAGAAGCTGAAGCTCAAACTCATTGAACTCTTTTGTTAATGATTTTAGTTCTTTTTCAAGCTCAAGCTGGAGATCAGTGTCCGGCTCTTCTTTCAAAAGATCATGAGTCATTTGCAATTCTTCGTGGGATTCATTCAATTTTTTATACGAATTGACATAATCCTTTAAACCGTTTGCTTCATTTATAACCGTTTGAGCTTTTTGCTGATCATTCCAGAATTCCGGATCAGCCATTTGTTCATCTAGCTCAGCAATGCGGGCCTCCTTTGATTCGAGGTCAAAGAGACCCCCTAAAGTCCGCTAAACGAGAAGCCATATTTTCGAGCTCTGCTCTGATTTCTGATAATTCCATTTCATTCACCTCATTAAAAGATCCGCAGGCGCCTGCAGGCGCCGCGGTCAGTAAACTTGCCGGGGCGAACTATTCAGTACGGCCGCAGCAATTTTTATATTTTTTCCCGCTTCCGCAGTGGCATGGGGCATTTCGGCCGATATCAACCACTTTGCGAACCGGTGCTTTCTTTGCTTTTTTGTTATCGTCGCCTTCTTGCGGCTGATGAGCTGTTGTTTGGCCTTGTACTACCTCTTCTCGCTCCAGATTGTTTTCAATCTCAGCTTTCATCACAAATTTTGCGACTTCGTCCTCAATTGATTCAATCATATGCTCAAACATCGCAAAACCTTCCATTTGATACTCACGAAGCGGGTTCGTCTGCGCGTAAGCACGAAGGTGAATCCCTTGGCGGAGCTGATCCATCGCATCAATATGATCCATCCATTTAGAATCAACGGCACGAAGAACGATAACTTTTTCGAATTCGCGCATTTGCTCTTTGCCGAATTGCTCTTCCTTCTCATTATATTTTGTGATGATGCGATCCATAATGAGCTCAAGCATTTCATCCGGTTCTTTGCCGAAGATATCGCTCTTCTCAAGCGCACCTTCATCAAGATAAGTTGTGTTGATAAGATCAACTAGACCGTCAAGCTTCCACTCCTCAGGAAGCTCTTCTCTTGGCGTATAGGCTGCAATTGCGCGTTCGAGAGAAGACTTGATCATATTTTCAACGATTTCACGCAGGTTTTCAGAGTCAATGACTTCAAAGCGCTGCTTATAAATGACCTCACGCTGCTGGCGGAGAACATCATCATATTGCAGAAGCTGTTTACGCGAATCGAAGTTATTGCCTTCGACGCGTTTTTGAGACGATTCAACCGCGCGAGATACCATTTTGCTTTGGATTGGAGTAGAGTCGTCCATGCCGAAGCGGTCCAGCATCGCCATTGTCCGCTCAGCTCCGAATCTGCGCATCAATTCATCTTCCATAGAAAGATAAAATTGAGTGATCCCCGGGTCTCCCTGACGTCCGGAACGACCTCGAAGCTGATTGTCAATCCGGCGTGATTCATGTCGTTCTGTTCCGACTACAGCGAGTCCGCCAAGCTCTTTTACACCTTCGCCAAGCTTAATGTCCGTTCCGCGCCCCGCCATGTTAGTCGCAATCGTAACTGCGCCTTTTTGGCCGGCCTCTTCAATGATCTGCGCTTCACGTTCATGGTTTTTGGCATTTAACACTTGATGCGGAATTCCTTTGTTTTTAAGCAGCTTAGAAATCAATTCAGATGTTTCAACGGCAACCGTACCGACTAGAACAGGCTGTCCCGTCATGTAACGCTGTGCGACATCCTCCGCAACTGCCTTAAACTTTCCTTCCATCGTGCGGTAAATTAAATCCGGACGGTCATCACGGACAACAGGCCTGTTGGTAGGGATCGTGACAACCTGCATGTTGTAGATGTTGCGGAATTCTTCTTCCTCTGTCTTAGCTGTACCCGTCATACCGGCAAGTTTTTCGTACATTCGGAAGTAGTTTTGGAACGTAATCGTCGCCAAGGTCATGCTTTCGTTTTGAATCTCAAGCCCTTCCTTTGCTTCAATCGCTTGGTGAAGCCCCTCACTGTAGCGGCGGCCTTTCATCAGACGTCCCGTGAAGGAATCAACAATAACAACCTGTCCGTCTTCCACTACATAGTCAACGTCCTTTTGCATCGCAACGTGAGCTTTTAAGGCTTGGTTGATATGGTGGTTGAGCGCGACATGCTTCACATCAAAGAGGTTATCGATGCCGAACGCTTTTTCCGCCTTCGTCATTCCTTCTTCAGTAAGCTGTACAGCTTTTGTTTTGATATCGTACGTGTAATCCTTCTCCGCTTTTAACGTACGGACAAAAGCATTTGCCTGTACGTACAGCTTAGTGGATTTTGCAGCTTGTCCAGAAATGATAAGCGGTGTTCTCGCTTCATCAATTAAAATAGAGTCAACTTCATCAATTACCGCAAAATGAAGCGGGCGCTGAACCATCTGCTCTTTATAAAGAACCATATTGTCACGCAAATAGTCGAAGCCAAGCTCGTTATTTGTGGAGTAAGTAATATCAGCGGCATAAGCTTCCCGTTTTTCGTCTTTTGACATTGAGTTTAAATTCAAGCCGACAGTCAAACCGAGAAACTCAAAAATTTTCCCCATTTGCTCAGCGTCACGGCTTGCCAAGTATTCGTTGACAGTCACGACGTGTACGCCTTTACCTGTTAACGCATTTAAATAAACAGGCAGGGTAGACGTTAATGTTTTCCCTTCCCCTGTTTTCATTTCCGCGATATTTCCGTCATGAAGCGCCACGCCCCCCATGAGCTGGACTTTAAACGGAAACATGCCTGTTACGCGGCGTGAAGCTTCTCGAACAACAGCGAAAGCTTCAACAAGAAGATCATCCGTTGTCGCCCCTTTTTCAAGACGCTCTTTAAATTCAATTGTTTTATGTTTCAACGCGTCGTCAGAGAGATTTTCATAGTCTCCGCGAATCGCATCAATATCGTTAGCAATTTTTTCGTATCTATTCAGCGTACGTTTTGTTGGATCAAACATTTTATTTAAAATTCCAAGCATTTATAACGCTCCTCTATCATCACATGCCTATTTTAAAGGCATGTATAAATAATTTACTAGTCCATGTATACCTCTCATTATCATATCATACCTTTTGTTATTTCCAAAGAATTTGCAAATAAGAAAAACAAAAACCTTCCGCGGACATCACGGAAGGCTTCTCTTCATTATTCAGTCGGTTCAATTAAGCCATATTTCCCGTCATTTCTGCGGTACACGACATTTGTAAGGTTTGTTTCCGCATTTGTGAAAACAAAGAAATTATGGCCGAGCATATTCATTTGCAAGATCGCTTCTTCACTATCCATCGGCTTTAAATTAAAGCGTTTCTGACGGACAATGTCCAAGCTCTCCTCCTCTTCTATGTCATCCTGAACCGCAATATCTGTATCAGAGCCAAGGCCGTTTGCCAATAAATATTTTGGAGAGCCCTGCTCACGGAATTTACGGTTTACTTTCGTTTTATGCTTACGGATTTGACGTTCCAGTTTGTTTGTTGCGAGATCAATTGCGTTGTACATATCCTCGTTATGCACCTCGGACCGAAGCGCCAGATCTGTCATCGGAATCGTAACCTCAACCTTAGACTCCTTGTCATTGTAAAACTTCAAGTTGACGTTCACATCGGCATCCACGCTATGGTCAAAATAGCGCTCCAGCTTGCCGATCTTCCTCTCGACATGATCCTTTAACGCGGGTGTCACTTCAATATTTTCTCCTCTGATGTTATAGTTCATCAAAGAACGCCTCCCTTTTATTAAGGATATGTATCTATTTCTCTTTTACCCTTTACAATTCCTGCTGAAACATAAATCTTTTGTGAAAATTCAGTGAACTTTGTCGAATTTTGTTTGTATTTGCTCTGTTATTGGCGGTTCGGAGGTATATGTATATGCTGATTGAACGAAACAAATACCTCAAACACGCCTAATTGATTAAAAAGGGTTCCATACATTGATGAATAGACAGCATCCATTTTCTATAATGAATCAGAAAATATTCCTTTAAATACTCACAGAACTCATGAGAGGGAAAAGAGAAAGAGACCAATTGATCAAACTCCGCAAAAATTTGGTCAAATGCTTTCACACAAATTTCAGCACACCGTGAATCCATAATGAAGAGAAGTGTTGAATGTGTTGAATCCAAATAAAAAAAGGCTTGGATCAGATCTTGGTAGATCCGATCCCCTTCTGTTTTTGATAAATTCTCTTCAGCCTCTATCAAATAACACAACCCTTCTTCAATGGTAAAAAGAAGATGATAATAAGCTGATAAAAGCGTATAATCTTCAATGCTCTTCAAGGCACTCACCTATTTACGCTTGTCATAATATGTGCCGTCAATCGTAATGTTGTTATAAGGATTTAAATACGTCGTATGCATCACACGTTTTCTTTTCATCTGCTGAAGTTCTGCTGCGATTGACTGCTTCAGTCGTTCCATTTCCTTCACAATAAGCTGATCCCATGTCAGCACAAGATTCATCTGCTTTCGCTCTTCTTCTGAAAGCGGCAGAGATATCTCCTGAATCAGTTCAGACCGTTTAGCCACAAAGTCTTCAATTTGTTTTAAAAGCTCATCGCTTTCCGGCGTATTTTGTATGTGTGACAACATACTCTTCGTCTCAGTGTATAGTTGATCTATGTTATTCATGCGATCCCGCCTGATCCGTGCCGGTCCTTCCGCTCACTTTGAATGGCCTGTTTCCAAGCATCGCGAAAATCTGTTACATAGCCTTCAACCTCAGCCAGCATGCCCGTATCATTTTTGATATTTGCCTGTACCAATCTTCGATACATATAATCGTACATCGCACCCATGGAAGCGGAAAGCTCTATGTTACGGTTAAGTGTAAAATTTAATTCCTGAATAATATTTTGCGCTTTAATCAGATTCTCATTTTTACGTTCCATATCATCATTCTCGATGGCCTGAGAGGCAAGTCTTATAAATTTCAAACAGCCATTATACAGCATAAGCGTCAGTTCACCGGGTGTAGCCGTATTCACTGAATTTTGCTGATAGGCTGTATAAGGATTTTGGATCGCCATGTGTCATCCTCCAAATTACATTTATTGTACAAGAAGCTGTGATAAATAGGACGCTTGTTCGTTCATTTTTTGAATCGCAGAATCCATTGCACTGAATTTTGTATAATAGCGGTTTTCTATTGTGGTCAACCGGTCCTGCATTTTGGTAATATCTGTGCTGATCGTGTTTAAATTTTTACCGATTGAATAATCATTGGTTCCCATTGTCGAGTTGCCGGCTTTTGCTTCAATGCTCTTCACCGTACTTTTCAGGGTGTCACCGATGCGTTTCATAATCCCTTTATCACTATAGGCGCTGCTGTTCGACCCACTTGTAAATAAAGCGGCAACGCTTTGCGGATCTTCTTGTATTTTGGCTTTCAGTTTGTCTTCATTAATCTCTAAATGCCCCCGCATTTGGTAAGCACTTGAGGTTGTTATGCCGAATTCTGTCAATTGATAGGTTTTCCCATCCGCATTAACTTGAGTATAAAAGTCAGTCCGCATTTGGTTCGTGCCGGTGCTGATGCTGGAATCATTTCTAAGCAATCCGCTTTTCGCCTTCTCCTCCCAGAGCTCTACCTCTTTATCGGACATGGCTTCTTTTTGTTCACTTGTCAACGGAGTATAGTCTCGGTATTTTTCTTCTTTCAGCTTTTCATTCAGGCTGTCAACCATTTCATTGTATTTATCTACAAACTCTTTGATTTGGTTATAAATCCCGTCAACATCAGTAGAAACAGATGTGGTAACAGGGCCTGTGGCTGCTGTTGTATTTTTAATCGAGTAAGTAACACCATTCACCGTGAAATTGTTTGTCAGCTTCTCCATTTCAAAGCCGTTGATTGTGACTTTGGCATTTGTGCCTTCTTTGTAAGCAGTGAGCTTATTATCAGCATCCAAAGAAAAACCAAGCTGACCGGACATAAAGTCAGCTGTAGCAGAGTCTGCTGCCTGTATACTGCCCCCTGCACCTGTTGCTTTAGAAGAAAACGCAATTGTTTCTACGTACTCTGTACCATTCCAAATTTTATCTTTAAAAGCTGATACTCCAAGATCTGAGCTGTTAAGTTTAGAAATCACATTATCAATCGTATCGGCGCTCGTCACACTAATGTTCACTGTTTTTGCCGTTGTTTCGCCAGGCGCAACAACGTTAAATGCCAAATTGTAATCGCCTTGAGTGTATCCCGTATAATTGTTTGCCTTATACGTTGCTGCGGTTGCCAAGCTCGCCACTTCAACAGTAGAAGAAGAGTTTGGTGCACTTGCGCTTCCTGTAGCAGTTAACACAGACTCATTAGAGCTTGTCACAGTTTTGCTCTGATACGTGCTAGGATATGTCAACGTATTTTTAGACATATAATCTTGCAATTCTTTTATTTTTGTATTGACTTCACGATAGCTGTCACGCTGCCATTCAAGAGTCTGCTTTTTTTGCTTCAGCTTATCAAGCGGGGCTCTTTCTGTCTGCATCAGCTTTGATACAATATCATCTATATCCATTCCTGACGCCAAACCTGTTATTCTTGTGACCATCTCAAACCACTCCTATTCTACTTTTTTTCATCTACAAATAACCCAAGAAATTCAGTCATAGCCGCATAAAAATCAAGCCACCGTTTTGGTGGAATTTCGCGGATCACTTCATTTGTAGAGTCCTCTATTACCTTTACATAGTATTCATTTAACTTGTCATGAAGCTCGAACTTCAGATGAACTTGCGAAGGTTCCAAAAGCTTGTTCATTTCCCCCACCATTTCAGCAAGATTGGTATCTGAAACTTGATGAACAGGAACCTCGTTATCATTATCTTTCTGATTATGTATTTGAGTATCATAACGATCCCAAACAGGTTGTAACGTAGTGAGCCTTTCAATGTTCAATTGATCATCCCCTATGCCCCAATCTATCGTTTATATCGACTAAATGGAGATAAGATTACACATATTTTTGGAAAAAAATCTTCTGTTTTAGATTTCTTGTTTGGAAATACATTTATAAAAAGTTAGTGGAGAATCCGGTTATTATATCATGAGTTAGTGACAGCAAGGGGGAAGTATTCGGAGCTAGAAATATTAAATAAAAGACCTTGGCGTTGCCAAGGTCTTTTTTAAAATTAACGTAATAATTGAAGTACGTTTTGCGGCTGTTGGTTTGCTTGAGCCAGCATCGCTTGAGAAGCCTGAGAAAGAATGTTGTTCTTTGTGAACTCGCTCATTTCTTTCGCCATGTCAACGTCACGGATACGAGACTCAGCAGCAGTCAGGTTTTCACCAGAAGCGCTTAAGTTGTTGATTGTGTGCTCAAGACGGTTTTGTACCGCACCTAATTTTGAACGTTGTTTAGAAACTGTGTTGATTGCGTCATCAACTGTTTTAAGTTGAGCATTGAATCCTACAGTAGCAGTGTCAGCTGCATTGTCTTTGAATTTTGTTACATCGATGTCAGATACTGCTTGTCCAGTAATAAGAGTACCTGTAGCAGTGTCTACTGCACCGATATCTTTCGCAGCCATACTTTCGATATTAACAGAAAGCTGTTGACTGCTGTTAGCTCCGATTTGGAATGTTAATGATTTACCGCTAGCTTGCGAGAAATCGCCATTAAGAAGTTTTTTACCGTTAAACTCAGTACGGTCAGAGATACCGTTAGCGTTTGTTCCGCCACCGATTTCTTCAACAAGTGAAGTGATCTCGTCTTGGATCGCTTGAAGGTCAGTACCATCTTGAGTACCTGTGTTTCCTGCTTGAACAACTAGTTCACGAACACGTTGAAGAATAGAGTGAGTTTCAGTCAATGCACCCTCAGCTGTTTGGATAAGAGAGATTCCGTCTTGAGAGTTTTTAGAAGCCATTTCAAGACCTCTGATTTGCCCTCTCATTTTTTCAGAGATCGCAAGACCCGCTGCGTCATCTCCCGCACGGTTGATACGAAGACCTGAAGACAGTTTCTCCATGTTCTTTTGGCTCGCACCGTTGTTTGAAGACAAACGGTTCAGTGTGTTAAGCGCTGCGATATTGTGGTTAATTCTCATTGTTTTGTTCCTCCTTGAATTTGTTGTTAAGGCACGTCCTTGTGCCCTTATTTTGTAACTGGCGGAGTCTTTTGCGCCTCCTCCCGGCTACATCATTAATATCGGATTGTCTCTGATTTTGTTAATACAAAAATAAAAAAATCCTCACTTTTTTTGTGAGGATAATGTGGAGATCACATCGCTGGATAACGCTGCCGCACGGTTATTTTCTTCCTGAATGGTCAAATAAATTTCTTTCCTGTGAATATCAATATGCTTTGGGGCGTCAATTCCAAGCTTCACTTGATCCCCCTCAACCGCAATCACTTTTACTTCAATATCAGCACCTATTTGAATCGCTTCGCTTATTTTCCGCGATAAAACTAGCATGATTCTCCTCCAATCGGATGCTTTGTCGTATATGAGGAGTCGTGTAAAACGACTTGCTTAGCCATCATGTTCTTGCGATTCACAATAATGGGAGCCAATAAATTCGCAGTAGACTTTTCAAATGGCTCTGCCATAGTCAATATTGTCATGACTTCTACGTCTTGAATATTATCGATATCCAAAAGTTCAGCAGTTGATTCATCAAGATCAAATTCATAATTCTTAAAAAAGATAAACGGACTTACGACGATAAACGCAAGATTTTCTGAAGTGACGGACTGCAGTGCCACGAATGGAGAGTCTTCTGAAAGCGGAAGTATGACAAATTGTTTTTCTTCTAAAAAGCCTGGAATCCCGCTTTCAAAAAGAATGATTTGTTTTTCTTTTATGTTCATTTGGCCATGGTACTTCGTATGAATGATCATTGTTCACGATCCTTTTCTTTTTACTTTTCGGGTGATTCTTTCGGGTATTCTACATCTATATTTAAATCAGGGTATTGGAGCATGTCAACCTTAACATTTCCTGGCGTATATTCAACAATTGGCTTATGCGGCTCAGCCTGAATAACAGGCTTTCGCGGCGTAATCTGAACATCAAGCTGTGACGGAGTATATTGTATTTTCACCCTAGATAGAGAAGGAACATAATTTTCGCCTAATTGAATTTGGTGCATTTCAGAGTTCCTCCTTGCTTGTGAAGCGATTGGGTTCCCCTTATTTTCAATCCTCATAAGCTCGTCGCCTTCTTCTGCAGTACGCGCTATTCCCTCCATTACATCCTCATGCCCTTGTTGTGCGGCTTCTTCAATTCTCTTGAAAACATGCTTTCTGTCTAATTCTTCCCATGCTTGTGTCTGGTCAATCGTGAGTTTTCCAGGTGTCACCGATATTTCCATTTCCGCACTCGGCTGTTCGATCTCTAGATCAGCTTGAGGCTGCTCCATTTTTAAGCTGGCAGGCGTCGTTGTTAAACCAATTTTTCCTTGAACACTATGCATAATCAATCTGGGAATCTGCATCACTCTACCTCCTGAACTATAAAAAAAGCGAACTCCTGAGAGCCGCTTACTTTAAAAAGTCAATTAATGTAGGCTGAACAATTTGCGCATTAACGGCCAGAGTAGCCCTGTGCACACTTTGCTGCGCAATAAATTCAGTTATTACTTCTTCCAGTTCTACATCTTCATTGTCTGATAACACTTTGGTAGCTGTTTCTTCTTGCGCTGACAGTCTTGTATTAACCAATTCAAGACGATTATATCTCGCTCCAAGATCAGATCGTTCAGCACTCATGCCGTCAGAAAAATGATCAATATCATCTAAAACACTGTCCATGCCATCTAGCGAACCAGAATTTAGTGCTTTCTCAAAAGAATCAAGCATTTCAAATACATTCTGCCCGCTTTCAGAAGTGCCTCCAAAAGCTGACTTTGGATCTGAATTCACTTTCAATGACATATTATTTGATATATTGACTACGACATCAGCTGTATCAGAAATTGTATAAGTTCCGTCTCCGTTATCTGTAACCGGAGGCTTATCTGAATTTGTGCCATTAAAGATATATCTGCCGTTCACTTGTGTATTCGCAATATTTAAAAGCTGTTCCTTTAACTGCTTTACCTCTACGCCAATCGCTTGCCGCTCCGACTCGCCGTTTGTATCATTTTGAGCTTCAACCGCTAATTCTCTGACCTTTGACAAGATGTCAATTCCTTCTGTAATGTTTGTTTCTGTGTTTTCGAGCCAGGTAAAGGCTTGAGAAGCATTGCTTTTGTACTGCTGCACTTGAGACAGTTGCGTATTATACTTTAAGCTTTTCATTGCTACTACAGGATCGTCGGAAGCTTTTGAGATTTTTTTCCCTGAAGAAATCTGCGACTGGAGTTTATCCAGTTTCGAGTAGCTCGAACCGATATATCTCAGTGAGTTTTGCTGTATCATGCCTTGTGTTACTCTCATGTGACTCTACCTACCTTCCTCCAACACCCATGCCATTGATCACTTTATCAAGCAATTCGTCTTGTAAAGTCACCATTCTTGCAGCTGCATTGTATGCGTGTTGGAATTGAATCATATTCGTCATTTCTTCGTCTAAAGAAACTGCGCTCATTTGCTGACGGTTTATGTCAGCATCATTTAGCTGTGTTTCTGTATTAGACGCCAGTCGATTAGCCTCTTGAGCTTCGATCCCTAGCTCGCCAATCAGACCCGCATAATAATCTAACACACTAGTTTCTTTACCGTTAATAGTAATTTTACCGGTTAAAACATTTGCTAGTTTTGTAGCATTTGCGTTATCGTTGGCTGCACCAGTCAGTGAGAAAGCAATGTTTGCGCCTTTTGAATCTATTATGCTGTCAGCCACTTTGATCTTGCCCGCCGCGCCCTTGGCAGGTTCAGTTTCACCGCCAGTAAAATCAAAAAAGTCTCCGCCTTGTTCACCGCTCTTGGTCACACCATTTCTGTGCACTTCATTGAAAGCTTTCGCGAATTCAAGCGCCATATTGTCAAGATCAGAAAGCATTTCCGGGTATACGCCCTTTTCTTGGCCGTCTGCTGTTATATACCCGTAGGACTCTATAAATCCTAAAAGGGATCCCTTGCTGCTGAAGGACTCCGCCTGCACAGCTGTATCTCCGATTGAAATACTTGATACTAACCCAGTTTCATTATCATAGTTGGCTGCAAGTTCTGAAACCTCGTAATTTTTACCGTCCAAAACAGTTCCTAGCGACTGTTTATTTTTATCGAGGATTTCAATTGATACAGTTCCTTCAGCAGAAGCAAGCGCATTCCCGCCTGATTTGTTGTAGCTGACTTTGATATCAACCATTGAGGATAATTTATCGATCAGCAAATCTCGCTGGTCATATAAACCATTCGGAAGAAGCCCGACCGGCTCTACTTGTGCAATTTGCTTATTTAAACTGTTTAATTGAGAAAGCAGAGAATTGACATCCAACACAGTTGTATTTAGCTCTGCTTTTAAATTCGATTGGACATTTGTAAGTGATTCAGAAATATAATTAAACGTTTCAGCTACAGCTTGTCCTTTTCGAGCAACAACAGAACGTGCACTTTCTTCATTTGTATTATTCGATAATTCCTGCAGGGAATTCCAAAACGAATTGAGCACACTGTTCAAGCCGCTGTCATCCGTTTCATTTAAAACGCCTTCCATTTGGGACAGCGCTTTGGCCTTCGTGTCATAGTATCCGGCACTGTTGTTTTGAAGACGGTATTGGTAGTCAAGAAAGATATCTCTTATTCTCTCAACTGATTTTCCTTGAACGCCCGTACCCATTTGTCCCGCTGTTTTTTCTGCGTTTTTGGATACAGCAGGGAAATAGTCAGTTGCCTCCAATGAGACCCGCTGTCTTGTATAACCATCAGTATTGGCATTTGCCACGTTATTTGCAGTAGTGCTTAACGCTGCCTGCTGAGCGCTTAACGCCCGCCTTGCAGTTTCAAGCCCCATAAAGGTAGATGTCATTTTCTGAATTCCTTTCTGCTAAGCTTTTGAATCAAACAGTTTCATTTGGCTGCTTTTCGGCAGCTCAGCTTTAATTGATTTGCTGTAATTGAAGTTATTTTCCTTAGGAACCAGCATATCGTACGAAATAGAGATGAATTGCAGCGCGTCTCTTGTCAGCTGCCTATTCATCTCATTTACTTTTTTCAGACGTCCGAGAACTTGAGAAAGAGATTCGTATAGTTGTTCCAGCTCTTCCTTTTCACTGCCTGAGGTTTTGGCGATACATGCGGAAATGGTATTATTATCGCTATATCCGAGAAAGGCCGAAGTTGTTTTGATCCGGTCTTCTTCTGTCTGCGTGATCGCTTGAATATATTTTTGCTCTTTTGTCAAAATGTTAGAAAGCTCTTTTGTTTTGCCGGCTTTTAGCGCTTCCGTCTTTTCTTCAGACAGCGTGAGCAGGTGCTCATGCAGAACGCAAAGTCGCTTCAATTGTTCAATAATTGCCTTCGCTGACATGGGCTTTCTCCTTTTTTATTGCTTTTTATAAAAATTAATTATATTTTTCGCGATATGATTTGCGTCTACTTTGTATGACCCGTTTTCAATTTGCGCTTTAAGCTGCGCAATTTTTTCCTGTCGTGAACCAGTGACTGCGTCGGATGCATGTTGCATTTCTTTAGCCTGTGATGAAATTTCAATTTTATCTTGAGGCTGTGCAGCAGTTTTTTGCACCGCTTGCTTATCATAATTTTTTTGATATGGATTAACGGATTGTGTTCCAAATTGATTGATTTTCATAGGATTCCTCTCGCTTTCCGTTGCAGTCTTTAAACAATCTTAACCCTTTTATCGACTGCGTTTTCAGTTAGTTTAGGGAATCAGCTGTTTTTGGTATTATAGGCATAGTATGTGTCTTTTTTACTATTTTCTTTCTCGATTTTCAGAGCATCCTCGTGGTTCAAATGATCCATTTGATCCTTAATATCGGACTGGCAAACCTTGCAGAACTTGCCTTCTCTAATCGATGTCCCGCACCTTTCACAAGGGTATGCCAAATTAGGAAGATGAGTGATCTGAATTCGCTTCTGCCTGATGAATTTCAATATCAGCTCTTCTTCCACACCTGTTTCCTCAGTTATCCGGCTCAAAGTTGATTGCCGGTTTTCCTGTTTTCTTAAAAATTTATAGACAGTCTCAAATGATTTTTCTTCTTCCTTAATACACGCCTGACATACAGTTTGCAGCTTTGTTTTTAAAAATAAAGCATTGCATTTCGGACAATTAGCCAGTTCTCCCATCTTTTTTTCTCCTTATTAGATAATATGCCTGTGTCAATTTCTAGTGATTATATCGGCATAAAAACCGAATCATTTAGCTTCTGATCAAGGTAAAAGATGACACTGAAGCGGCTTTTCCTTTTTCTAATAAGCAGCGGGCTGCGAAGTGCAAGGTGGCGCCTGTTGTATAAAGATCGTCTATTAAAATGATATTCATACCTTCTGCTGAATTATTTTTTGTATCAAAAATGCGCTCTGACAGCAGGCGTTCTGTTTTCTTTTTCTTTGACTGTTTCTCATTATTCAGGCGAATGAGGGGATGGTGGGAAGGCCGGTCTAAACATTCTGCCAAGAGCTGTGCCTGGTTAAATCCGCGATCTTCTTCCCGTTCCTTGCTCAGCGGAATAGGTACAAGAACAAAATGCTTATCGGGGTAAACCTTAGAAAAGGTTGAAGAAAAATCACTTTTAAATGCATTTATGATTTCTGCATCTCCTCTAAATTTAAAACGGGAGAGCGTTTCTTTCATCATATCATTATATGTGTAAACTGAACGGTTTTGACGCAATAGCAAACTGTCTCTGCTCCTTGTTCTCCACACCTCGCAATCTCTGCATACGGCATGAACAGATTGAGGTCTGCCGCACAGGGGGCAGATATGTCCTGTGATTTTCTTTAATTTGCTTCTGCAAGAATAACAAACCTTTTCATCAGGCTTTAATAAAAAAAGGGCTCTCCATGTAACATCTTGAGAAAATTGCGAATCACATAATAAACAGATCAGTTTATGAATGCCTCCTCCTGCTTCGTTTGACATAAATCGCTTGGACTCTCTGAAACTACGGCAGCAGATTCAGCCAAAATGACAAGCATTGCTGTGTTTTTTTGTTTATCTACCAGCTCAGCTTTCGTATATGCGATCTTTTTAAGATCAGTAACGTAGGATGGACTCACTTTGTTTAAAGAAAGTGCCAATACATCGTTTTGGCATACTTGGCAAGTACAGGCCATATGAAGCTGGTCCATATATCGGTCGAGCAGTTCTTTCATTACGATTTCTTTTGAATTGACAAGCATTTTTACAGCTCCTCATCATCGGTTATATGAGTATACTGTACCACGTTTTCAAATAATGGCTAGTCTGTACATTCAACTTTTGCTGCCAATTCATTCATTTCTTTTATATGCTTTCTTGCATCGAGCATACTCTTTGTTTTGCCGAAGTGAAAGTAAATGACATCGCCGTCCGCATATTCTTTATGCCGGCCGGTTCTTCCTGCAATTTGAACAAGTGCGCTTTCCGTAAAGATAGGTGATTCCGCTCCTAGTACACCCGTTTGCACCTTGGGGACTGTGACGCCTCTTTCCAGTATTGTTGTTGTGATTAATAAATCGAGCTGACCATCTCTGAATTGCTGCACTTTCTCCTTTCTATGCTTGTCTTCCGCGTGCACAGATGCGGTTCGGCAATATACACCTCTAAAGCACGCAGCAGCCTTTTCCAGAATAGAAACGGAAGGAACGAATAAAAAAACAGGCCTCCCTTCTTTTACATGAAACTCTATCCATCTTTTCACCGCTGGCGGAATTTTATTTCGGTTTAATTTCTTCTTCCAGTTTCCACACCATACAAAGCGCGGTTCGGGTAAAGGTTTCCGGTGGTGTCTTGCGGGGATGCGAACTGAATATAACTGTCCGTTCAGTGCTTTTCTTTTTAATTCTTTAGGAGGTGTTGCACTTAAATAAACGAGGGTGCTGTTTTTCTTTCTTGCTTTTTGAACAGCGAATTGAAGGGTTTGATCAGCAGAATATGGAAAAGCGTCAACTTCATCAATGATCATAACATCGATTGCATCTTTATATCGCAAAAGCTGATGCGTAGTGGAAATCATAAGCGGAGATAGCCGCCCTTTGTCATCGCTTCCTCCGTAAAGCGCTGAAATGTCAGCACCCTGAAAGGCAGCCTTGAGCCTTGGAGCAAGCTCTAATACAACATCGGTGCGAGGTGTTGCAATACATACACGCAGTCCTTGATTTAACGCTGATTCTATACCAGGAAACAGCATTTCTGTTTTGCCAGCGCCGCAAACCGCCCAGATGAGGAGCTCTTCTTTTTTTGATATTGCTTCAATTAAAACATTGGCGGCTTTTTGTTGTCCGCTTGAAAGCTTGCCGTCCCATGTCAGTTTAATTGACTGCCAGTTTGATTCATTTTCCTCTTTCCATGAATATAAAGGAACCTCCTCACTCACTCTGCCCATCATGACACAGGAACGGCAATACAGCTTATTCTTACCAGATGAGTGATAAAAAGAATAATACCGCTGATCAGTTTGGCCGCACCTATTACATCTATATCCCCGTTTATTTATGGATATAGAATTTTCAGCAGTGATATATCCATTCTTGATATGCCATTCAATCATCTCATCGGAAAATGAGAGCTCAGTCCTGAGCAAATGACGGCTTCGAAGCGTCTGCTGCAATTCTCTAGAAAAGGAACTGTTTTTTTCAACTGGCACATTCACATAGCACGCCTCCTTTCGAGACAGTATGCCTGAATGAATATTTTCTGTCCAACTATTAAAATAAGAATATAAAAAAATCTCCGCTCTAAAAACGGAGATTTGGCCTTATTTAAAACACCAGCAAATTCCTAGCGCACCTTCACCCAAATGAGTGCCGATTACCGCGCCAAAATAGCTGTTATAAAATTCAACATGAGGATATTTTGCAGAAAGCTCTTCAATGATTTTCGCTGCTTCTTCCTCTCGATTAGCGTGGATAACAGCAGCTCGCATAGGCAGCCCTTTACTCGCATCTTCGTCTAAAAGCTCATAAATTCGCGAAATTGCTTTTTTACGTGTGCGAATCTTCTCAAAAGGCACAATTACCTTATTGTCAAAATGAAGGATAGGCTTTACCTTTAGAAGACTACCAATGAAGGCTTGGGCGCTGCTTAATCGCCCGCCGCGCTGAAGATGAGCTAAGTCATCTACCATAAAATAAGCTCGAACTGTTTTTTTCATTTCTTCCAGTTCTTTTATAATATCTTCCGGCGAGGATGCTCCGTTTTTGATTAATTCAGCAGCTTTAAGGGCATAAAAGCCTTGAGCCAAGCAGCTGATCTCTGAGTCAAATGGATACACATCAATATTGTCGACCATCGAATCAGCCGCTGCTGCACTGCTGAATGTTCCGCTGATCCCGCTGGAAAGATGGATACTGATAACCGCATCATAAGACTTGCCAAGCTCTTCATACAACGCAACCAGCTCGCCGATTGGCGGCTGAGAAGTCGTCGGGAGCTCATTATGTTTTTTCACTTCTTCGTAAAAGCTTTTCCAGTCCAACTCAATTTCTTCACGGTAAGTCTCCTCCCCAAAAACAACCTGGAGAGGGATCATATGTATCTGATGTTGTTCACGCATTTCTTTCGGAATATATGCCGTGCTGTCTGTTACGACTGCAATATTCATAGCTTCGATACCTGCCTTATTGCTTTATAACTCTATTGTAAGGGAAACGGCAGCCTAAAAAAAGACCTGCCTAGAAAAAGGCAAGTCTCCTATTATACTATCTCATTTCTACCCAGCCATTTTTAATGGCGACCACAACGGCTTGCGTCCGGTCGTTTACATTCATTTTTTGTAAAATATTGCTGACATGGTTTTTAACGGTTTTCTCACTGATAAACAATGATTCACCAATACCGCGGTTGCTTTTTCCGTCTGCAAGCATCTGCAGCACTTCACATTCCCGCCTAGTTAAAATATGTAATGGTCTGCGGATTTCAGGGTATACCTCATGTTGAGGGTGTGCAGAAACTCCGCTTGTTGCAAGGCGGCGGAATTCGTTAACGAGGTTGTGAGTAACCTTCGGATGAAGGTAAGATCCGCCCTCAGCCACTACTTTAACCGCTTCAATTAATGTATCAGCATCCATCTCTTTCAGCAGATAACCTCTTGCACCTGTTTTCAGGGCATGTGTTACATAATTTTCGTCATCGTGAATTGATAGAATAATTACTTTAGATTCAGGATACAGCTCTACAAGCTGTTTTGTAGCTTCCACACCATTTACGTTTGGCATATTGATATCCATGATCACAACATCAGGATGATAGTGCTCAACAATACGAGCCGCTTCGTCTCCGTCATCACCTTCGGCTACCACTTCAAAGGTAGGTTCAAAATCCAATATCCGTTTAACACCTTCACGAAATAACTGATGGTCGTCGATAATAACAATGTTTACTTTAGTCACAAGCCACGCCTCCTTGTATTATTGTTCTATATACTCTAGCATTCGGTCAATATGCCTTTTGGCTCTATTTTACAAATCATAGTCAAAGAGATAACGGAACCTTAATCATAATAAATGTCCCAAGACCTATTTTCGAATCTATTGTCATCGTTCCTTCCAATAAATCTACTCTTTCTTTCATGCCCAGCAAGCCGAATGATTTGTTTTTCTTCTCTTTCGCTTCCTTCAGGTCGAACCCTTTACCGTTATCTTTTATCATTAAAATCACAAAATCCTTTGTGATCTCAACTTTGACTGTAATTTCTTCAGATTCAGAATGCTTTAGCGCATTAGACACAGCTTCCTGTGCGAGCCTGAAGAGCGCAACCTCAAACTGAGGCGCTAGCCTCTGATCCTCTGTTTCTCCAATGCACTGAAAATGTATTTTGACCTTCCCGTTATATTCCTCGGTTGTATATAGATATTTTCTTAAAGTTGGAATCAGGCCTAGGTCATCAAGGGCCATCGGTCTTAAATCATATATAATCCTTCTCACTTCGTAAAGGGCATTCCGAACATTTTGGCGTAGACTTTTAATTTCTTGGAACCCGTCCTCTGCGCCCCGGTCACGGAAAATCCGCTCGATTAATTCCGATCTCATCATAACATTCGCCAGCATTTGAGCGGGTCCGTCATGGATTTCTCTTGAGACTCTTTTTCGCTCTTCTTCCTGCGCCTCAATAATTCTTAAGCCGAAATCCTGTTTTGCCTGAGCATCGGCAAGAAGCAGTCCAACTTCGCGCAAATCCTGATTCAAGTAGTTGAGCACAACTGTAATTTGGCTTACTAATGATTCTGACCGCTCAATGATTTCCTGAAGCCCTAGCAATCTGCGCTCCAAATCGTCCCGCCGTTCGCGCAATTGCTTCTCACGCTGCTGGATCATCGTCAATTCTACCTGCAGCTTATGGGCTTTTTCATAAGCATTGCGGATTTCCTCTTCACTGAATCTATGAAAATTACGGCTGACCTCGGATAAACGGTTTCTCGCATGGCGGGTTTGCACTTCAAGTTTATCGCCAAGCTCGATCACTTCATACACCTGCTGTTTAATTTGTTTCAGTTCTTCGACCAGCTGTTCATACTGCTGGCGTGACTGCTCCCCGATTTGAAAAACTTCGTCCTTGCTCCCGTCAACGGTTTTCAGCATCTTCATCAAAATAGAATCCAGCACTTTGGAATCCATCTTTGTTTTATTCATAATTTCCCTCCGTCACGGCGTTGTCATATATTTTTATTATAAATGTAATTGATCTGCAAATTATGTCGAATTATAATGAAAGAATGCGTATATTCTAGAAAAAAACATTTTTATATACTATCTACTCTTTATGATACCAAAATACGCACAAAAATTCTAAAGACTGTACGAATTTGTATAGGCAGTCTTTTATGCTTAGCAGGAGGGTCAGCTAGCATGCTGCACAGCTATTTTACTGTGAAAGAAGCAGGAGAACACGAGATTGTTATAGAAAAATCGCGTTTTATCTGTCATTTAAGCCGTGTTTCTACCGAACAAGAGGCACAGGAATTTATACAGAAAATAAAGAAACAGCACTGGAATGCGACTCATAATTGCTCGGCTTATGTTATTGGCGAGAATGATCATATCCAAAAAGCCAATGATGACGGAGAACCAAGCGGTACAGCGGGAGTGCCGATGCTCGAGGTTTTAAAAAAACGCAGACTGAAGGATACTTGCGCCGTCGTTACACGCTACTTCGGAGGCATTAAGCTTGGGGCTGGCGGACTAATTCGCGCTTATGGGAAATCAGTGTCTGAAGGATTAAATCATATAGGTGTTGTAGAACGGAAGCTTATGCGAATCATGCATACTTCTGCAGATTACACATGGCTTGGCAAGATTGAAAATGAATTAAGGGAGTCACAATTTCTGTTAAAGGAAATCCATTATGCGGAAAACGTTGAATTTGAAGTATACGTAAATGAGAAAAGAATTTCAGAATACTCTCAATGGATTTTAAATTTAACGAATGGATCATGTTATACTAAAAAGGGTATTTTGATATATCTTGAAAAACAAGTTGAAAATCAAAAGGAGAATAAATGATGCCAGAACGAGTTAAGGTTCGTGTAAAGAAAAAAAAAAATAAACGAAAAATTATTTTAAAGCGTATATTATTGCTCTTTTTCCTATTTTCTATAGTATTCGCAGGAATAATTGGATATAAAGTATATAAAACGCTTCAAGCAGCTGATAGTTCCTATAAAGAATTAGATCGTGGTGAAAAGTCGAAATTACGCAAAGAAGTAGTTGATCTTAAGAAAAAACAACCTTTTTCTGTACTTTTGTTAGGAGTCGAAGACTATGCAACAGGCGGAAAAGGAGGAAGAACCGATTCTATTATTGTCGCTACTATCAATCCTAAACAAAAGACCATGAAGTTACTAAGCATTCCTCGAGATACAAGAGTTGAAATATCTGGTGATACTTCTGGGACAAAAACGAGAATTAATTCTGCATATGGGAAAGGCGGAGCTCAAACAACTGTTGAAACGGTTGAAAAGCTCTTAAATATACCAATTGATTACTATGCTACTGTGGATTTTAAAGGCTTCAAAAAAACAATTGATGAAGTTGGTGGAGTTGATGTTGAGGTCCCCTTTGATTTTAATGAGAAAAGTGATACATCAAAATCTAAAAAATTCTATTTTCAAAAAGGGAATATGCATCTAAATGGGGAAGAAGCTCTTGCCTATGCACGGATGAGAAAACAAGATCCACGGGGTGACTTCGGGCGTAATGATAGACAAAAACAAATTTTGATGGCCATGTTAGATCAAGTCTCAAAACCTTCTAATCTTGCAAAAATTGATACCCTAGCAGATCAAGTAAGTGATAACATAACAACAAATTTAAGGATTACCCAAGTCCTAGCACTTCAACAAATTTTTAGCGGTTTTAAAGGTAACGATGTTGAAACATTAACTCTAAAAGGCTCAGATTTATATATCGGAAATAAGTACTTCTTTCAACCTGATGATGAAGAATTAACAAAAGTTCAAGAAGAACTTTATAACTTTTTGTACCCTGATAAATAATAATTCACAATATCCGTACTTTTACTGACAAGGTTTTAGACTTTGATTAAAAAGAGGCAAAGAATTTAATTTCTTTGCCTCTTTTTTGTTTTTTATATCCTTAGGCATCAGATCTTTATATGCGCAAAAAAACTCTTAAAGACCAATAGTTAAAGTTAATTGATTTGGTATGAATTCACGATACTCCACATATTCTTCAGTTTAATTTTGAGGATAACTGAAGGATTTCCTCCGGAAAAATTTATAGGTGTGCAACATTAAATGCAAACCCTGCCACTATGGTACAAATACCCACATTAAATCCACACCAATTTTAGGGGAATTAACTCTCTTAACGTAAAGACTTAATACCCATACTATTCTTTCTTTTAGATACTCTCCCCCTACATGTTAAAAGCCAACTCCACTAAATCCAAACAAGCATTCAAGACACCTTAAACATCAGTATTTAGTCAATTAGTACTTTAAGAAGCAGAGACTGTTAAAATATAAACAAATTATCCTTTAAAATTAGATTAATTTTCTATTTGAACCTTTAATTCCTTATAAACTATGGTATAATTACACAGAAAATCTAATTAAAGGGTTGGTTAAGGAGGTGAAAAAATTGAAAACTCAATTTAAAAAACTTATTGGAGCAGTAACTATTACGGGTTTAGTATTAACTGGTTTTGCTGCAACTAACGCTCAAGCAAAAGCAAATACAAGTGATTCCAGTTTCAATTTGAAGTTTAATGGTAATAGTACAGCTTATACTCCAGCTAGAACTAAATACAACTCTACAAGTGCATACATTAATGTCAAAACAATTAGTGACGGCGATCCGTACTATAAAGTATCTCTTGTAAAGTCAAACGGGAAAAATTTCTCTAAAACATGGACATATACATTCGGCACATATGATGCTGAAAATCCTAAATTAGCTAAACACTATATCAAGAATTATGCTATGGAAGATAGTAAAGGTTCCCCCATTAGTGTAAAAATTAAAGCAAAAGGTTATAGAGGAGCCGCTAGCTATAATTGGCACTCCCGTGGTGTATGGAGCCCTGATTCCATCTAAAAAAGTAAGCTCTTTAAAATTTAAAATTGTGTATAAGGAGAATCGTATATGAAAACTAAATTTAAAAAACTTATTGGAGCAGTAACTATTACGGGTTTAGTATTAACTGGTTTTGCTGCAACTAATGCTCAAGCAAAAGCAAATACGAGTGATTCCAGTTTCAATTTGAAGTTTAATGGTAATAGTACAGCTTATACTCCAGCTAGAACTAAATACAACTCTACAAGTGCATACATTAATGTCAAAACAATTAGTGACGGCGATCCGTACTATAAAGTATCTCTTGTAAAGTCAAACGGGAAAAATTTCTCTAAAACATGGACATATACATTCGGCACATATGATGCTGAAAATCCTAAATTAGCTAAACACTATATCAAGAATTATGCTATGGAAGATAGTAAAGGTTCCCCCGTTAGTGTAAAAATTAAAGCAAAAGGTTATAGAGGAGCCGCTAGCTATAATTGGCACTCCCGTGGTGTTTGGAGCCCTGATTCCATCTAAATAGTTTAACTGGTTCTTTAATTTTAAATTATGAATAAGGAGAATCATATATGAAGGCTAAATTCAAAAAACTTATTGGAGCTATAGCGATCGTAAGTTTAGTATTTACAGGTTTTGCTGTAAGTAATGTAAGTGCTAAAGGAAATACTAAAGATACCAATTTTTCTTTTCATTTCACCAACAGTACAAGTGGAAAATATGAATATACTGGTTCAAGAGAAAAGCGTGATAATACAAGCGCTTATATGAGCCTTAAAAGCATTAGTATGACAGGTGCTGTTCATTATTCTGCAGAACTTGTTACCAGCTCGGGAAAAAGTTTTTCCAAACGGTATCGCTACGTATTTGGAAACAACTTCAGACTTTATCCTAAAACACAATACTTAAAAAACTATGCTCACGAGGATTACAAAAAAACAATTAAAGTAAAAATTGAAGCAACAGGCTATGGAACAGTTAATAGTTGGGGTGCTGCTGGTGTTTGGAGTCCTGACTCCGTCTAAAAGATAATTTAATCTCAAATGATAAGATATGAAAGTTTCTTTCATATCTTATCATTTATGTAAAGGAGATTTGTAATGTTTAAAAGTATAACAACTAGAGGCTTCACTAAAAGTACAACTCTATTCATTTTGATTTTAGGTTCTTTAATAGCTATCTTAGATGTTGTGGAAAATAATGTTATTCACTTAAAACCATCTGATTATTGGGATTATCCTCTCGGTGTATATAACTGGTGGTTTTTATTTAATCCAGAAATATACCTTTCAATCATTATCACTGTTTTTCCATTGCTAGCATCAGTACCATATGCAGATTCTTATATCGAAGAAAAGAAAAGTGGATTTTTAAAAAATATTCTACTAAGGCAAAACAAAAACAAGTATTTAACAACAAAGTTTTTCATTAACTTTTTAATTGGTGGGATGGCATCGATTACTCCACTTGTATTAAACTTAATCGTTTATTTCTCATTGTTACCAGCTATTAAACCAAACATATACTTTGGTAATATTCCCGTTTTTGGTTTTTTACCTGATCTATATGTAAATCATCCTTTAATATATATAATTTTAAGAATTGGAAACTGTTTTATTTTTGGAGGCATTTTTGCTTCAATTGCTTTGACCTGCAGTCTTTTTGTAGAAAATCGTTATATTGCTATTGGTATACCTTTTTTTATTTACACAATTTTAGACATTATTTTAGATACATTTAACTTTCAAAGCTACTCTCCGCTTAAATTTTTATTTTTAGATGTCCCCTTTACATATGGAATCTACGTCATTGCAACGGTAACAATAATCATACTTTTTGTTGTCTTTTGTGTTGGAGGTAAAAAGAGTGAGAACATTTAGACTCTTCATTTATGTATGCAATCACACTAAATATTCTATATTGTTAACAGTTTATCTCGCTGCTTTACTCATGTATTACCAAATAAAAAATAACATTGACTTTGATAAACTTTCGATATTTGATTTTCTGTCTGACTTAAATGGTATCATGGGACTTACTAATAAGAATGTGATGGTATTTATACTTATCCCTTTTATCTGTTTAACAATATTATTAATTATGAAACGAGAAGAAACATATAATAGAATAATTAAATTATCATCTAGAACATCGGTTTGGAATAAAACTGTAATGATCTCTTTGGTTTACACCTTTATATTGACATTTATTTTAGTCTTGGGAGGATATTTAATAGGTGGTTTAATTTTTGGTTACGAAAATAAATGGATAGGAACCAACGGACAAATCACTGTACTCTTAAACAATAACAAGATACCGAATCCAGAACAATACTTAAATAAGCTTTCAACATTTAATGTTTTAACAATCATTTTTTTAACTAAATTTTTGTGCTTATCAATAATAGCATTAAGTACGGCCATTATTAAAACCATTATAAAAAATAGCAGTTTGACTCTTTTGTGTATATGCATATACAGTTACATTGATGCTATGTATCTAAATCCTTCTTTATTTATAAATAAATCCATCCTTGATGTAAATAACTGGTTGAATTTAAGGAATGTATTAATTAATAATGTTTATTTCATCATCTTACTATTTGCTCTATATTTCATAGGCCGTGAGTTATACTCGAAAAAGGACTTTAAAAATTAGGAGGAAAAATACTACTTGAATGATATAATTATTGTATTCAAACTGCTAATAAGAGATATACGCAACAATTTTCACAGGAATAAGTGGAAGTATTTTTTACTTAGTATATTAGTATGTTACATATCAATAATGAATTCTAATCAGTTTGAAGATACATCTATGAGTATAATTGAACTTTTTTATCTGAACTTTAAGGATGTAGGCTTTATTAATAACTATGAATTAAACAGTGTCCCAACAATTTGGATGATTATAAATATATTCGTGATATTTATTTGTGGCGATGCATTGTACTATGATAGCAAATTAAATGTTTACCTTTTACTAAGAGTTCAGAAAATCCATCTATATTGGATTTCTAAAACCTTGTTTATTATTTTAAATATTATAAGTACCTATCTAGTTTTATTACTTGTTACTTATATAGTAGGTTTGATATACAATTTAAACTCTTTGAATTGGAACATGCCTGCTGTCAATATTATAAATGACTTAAGCTTTAAACAGGTTACTGAAGGAAAATTTTTAATTATCATTTTCACACTATATGCTTTAACATCTATATCACTGACTTTAATTCATGTGTTTTTCTCTTTTTATATGAATTCCAATTATAGTTTTTTAATAGTTGCTATCCTAATATGTCTTTCTATATTTATAAATAACCCATTGCTCCCGGCAATACATTCAATGATTCTTAAACATACTATTTTTGAACCCAGTCATCATCTTACGCTTCAATATTCGATATGCTATAACGTCTTGTTAAGCATTTTTTTATTTTTTGCTATTTATATTTCTTTTAAAAAAAGGGATTTAATTTAAATGAAAGCAGAGGATTAACATGTCAAAGAGTGCATATTTAAAAGTAGAACACCTTACAAAAAAAATAAGAAAGCAAGTTCTAATAGACGATATCAGTTTACAGTTAGATCGAGGGAAAATTTATGGATTTACAGGAAAAAATGGATCAGGAAAAACAATGCTATTTAAGGCAATATGTGGTCTTATTAAACCGTCAAGCGGATTTATTGAAATTAACGGAAAAAAACTTGGAGGGAAAATCTCTTTCCCAGAGAGCGTTGGAGCTATAATAGAATATCCAGGATTTTTACCTAACTATACAGGGTTTAAAAACCTTAAGATGATAGCAGATATAAAAGGAATACTCACTGAGGATCAAATAAAAAACACAATAGAATCCGTCGGTTTAAACCCTGATGATAAAAGAAAATTTAAAGATTATTCTTTAGGTATGAAACAAAGACTTGGAATTGCCCAGGCAATTATGGAAGATCCAGAACTAATTATTTTAGATGAACCTACCAATGCTCTTGATAAAGATGGAATATCACTTGTGAAAAATTTATTAATAGAACTAAAAGAGAAAAATAAGTTAATCCTTCTTGCTAGCCATGAATCGGAAAGTTTAGAGTTTCTTTCAGATGAAATTTTCATGGTAGAGAAAGGGAAAATTATCAATCATACAATACTAAAATCATGAGACATTAAATTCAAGGGAGAATTTAAAATGTTTAAAAAGAAAACATGTATTTTATTACTAATAAGTTTTTTAATATTATTTTTTGTTTATCGTGTCTACGTAATAAACAAAAATGTTCCTGCTGAATTTTCAATTGAGTATTTTCCTAAAAAAGAAGTGATAACATGTGATAATATAAATATAAAGGTTTTATCTTCAGAAATAGGAGACGAAAAAGACAATATAATTCCAATATCAATTGAAGCAGAAATTCAAAATAAAAGTAATCATGTAACAACTGATGGAGCATTGTTTATGGAAACAATGCTCGGTATAGACAATTATACAAGTCAAACGAATGAAGGCAATTTTGATATGAGCAAATTAAAAAAATTGAAGCCACATCAGTCAACTAAAATAAAATTGGTTTATCAAGTTGATGACTTTGCCCTTCAAGATAGAAGTGAAAAATTAAAACTGTATCTGCCAACTAAAATGTATAATAATGAAGTCCATGATAAATATGATCAAGGGGTTCGTTATGCTAAAGCAATTAAGCTATAAACAATATTAAAAAAAGGATTTCTAAGTTGAATGTACTTACATCATCTTAGAAATCCTTTTTTCATTTGTTCTTTAATTCCTTTTCACCAGACGTTTATAAAACTTCGTAAACGGCTTAAATTTTTCATTTACGAGTCCTGTCACTTCTGCTATGATCTGCATAAAAATGATTAAAATGAAGATAATAAACAAAGAAAGCCAAATTGTGGCACTTTTAAGCACAATCGCACTGATACTGAAAATAAATCCAATCAAATAAATAACTAAGACTGACATCCGATGTGAAAGGCCAAAGGCCATCAGTCTATGGTGAATATGCGACTTATCAGGCGCTGAAATCGGCTGTTTGTTTAATATTCTTCTTATAATAGCAAATGTTGTATCAAAAATCGGTACGCCTAATATAATAATCGGGATAACGATACTGAACAATGTGACACTTTTATACAGGCCTAATAATGAAAGAATCGAAATACTATACCCTAAAAATAGTGATCCCGTATCTCCCATAAAGATTTTAGCCGGATGGAAGTTGTAAAACAAAAACCCAAGCGTGCTGGCAATAACGACTAATGAGAGTGACAGAATGAGCACTTTTCCGCCGGATAGCGCCATGACAGCAATCGTTGACAGGCCAATAACAGAAAGACCGGCAGCAAGGCCATCCAATCCATCAATTAGGTTAATTGCGTTCGTGATGCCGACAATCCATAATACCGTCAGCGGATAAGCCATCCATCCTAACTCAAATCGTTCTGTTAAAAAAGGTACTGAGAAAAAGTCCATTTTTAAGCCCGTGCTTACAATCATAATGGCTACACCTAATTGAATCAAAAACTTAACTTTTGCACTTAATTGATATTTATCGTCAAGAATACCTAACACAATAATGATGAATGCTCCGACTGTAATTGCCGTCATCCTTGTTTCTGTGTAAATACCGGATGCAAGCACGCCTGCAACCACCCCGATAAATATGGCCAGCCCGCCCATCCGGGGCATGATTTTGTCATGTACTTTTCGATTGCTGGGCTGGTCAACTGCACCTATTTTAATCGCAATCCTTTTTACGATAGGGGTTATGATTAAAACTGTCAGCAGCGAGACAATAAACGCAACAACAATGCGAATCATGCGTTCGTCAAGCATAAAGAAGTCTCCTTTGGCATTAAATAAAGTCTTTATTTATATAGAGAACCGTTCCTTCCATTATACCTTCTCCTTAGTTATTATAACAAGCTTCATCAAAAAGAAACACGTATTATCAAAAAACGCGCATCCCAATTTATAGGACTACGCATGTTTTTGAATCCCTGTATATTTCATAATTTGTCTAAACAAGCAATTCCAATCTTTTGTGCGAGCGATGTTTCGACGCATTTCTTTATAGGTTTCATCTCCGTTTTGTCCGAGAACTTTTTCACAAGCTGCTATAAAATCAATTGGATGATCACCTTCTACATATTCGTACACATACGGCTTTTGCATTTTTGAGGTTGACGGAAGATTAGAGCCGACGACAGGTTTTCCTGCCGCTAAAAATTCAAATAGTTTCAGCGGAAACACAGCTTGATTATACGATGATTTTTTATAAGGCATGATGCCAATGTCGATAAGCTCCATAAAATGCGGAACTTCTTTCGGATCTGCCGGGCCGGTCCATATGACATTTGGAAGCCTCAGCAGCTCTTGAAACGAAACGTCACCATTGGTGGCATCCGGACCAACCCATAAAAATGTCCAATCAGGCTTTTGCCGGGCGGCTTCTTCAATCATTTTAAAATCGAGCTTCGGTTTAATTCCGCCGATAAAACCTAACACTGTTCCTTCTCTCCCCTGCAGTATACTGCGGTCGGGAGCTTGTTTATTTGCAGAAAACAGTTCATACTCCACACCGTTTTCCACAGTATGAACCTTTTCTTGTCCTGCAGTCAGTTTTTTGTCTACTTCCTTGTGAAGATAATCTGATGAACAGGTTATTGAATCTGCTCGTTGTATAATTCTCAGCTCTGCCGATTTAATGACTTTTCGCCGGAATTCAGACAGCAGATTTGACCGTCCGCTGATCGGCGCCGTCCATAAGTCACTGCAGTCATAAATGACGTGATCCCAAGGGTACAGCGAAGACAGCAGCGGGAATCCAGGAAACGTGTACCATAAACAGCAGCGTTCACCATTTGCAGAAGCTAATGCAAGCTCATCGAGTAATGGGGAGAGCTTATGTCTGTAAAAGACATCTGTATATCGTCCGAAGCGAAACATTTTTTTCTGAAGCAGGTCTTTGACAGCGAATTGCCTGATGCCAGAATGGACTTCCTGAAACTCTTTCCCTTGGGCACGCGGAGCCGGACATACCCAAATGACTTCCTTCGTTTCCTCCTGAGCAGCTAAAAATTCTGCCAGCCGGTGCCTTCTGTATCTCAATTGGTCTTTTCCCCATTCAGCAGTGGCAACGATGACATGAATGATTGCTTCTTTTGTTTCCACCTTCATCACCTTTTCTCTCTGTTTGCGGCTATAATCTTTTTTTCACCGCGTTTTTGGCATATTGAACAAAACACCATGTTGCTTTCATAAAATGAAGCCGTTCGATCTCTCGGTAGACATACCACGTTTTTTTCGCAGCCTTCCATTTGTTTCTGGATATCGATGTTTCAACGATGCGGTATTCGGCGAGGGGTTCGTTCAGTCCATATGCCTTGAATCCCCGTTTTAATACGGATAACCATGTCGCCAAATCCTGACGGGTTCTAATATTCGGCATACGGATATCACCGGTTTGCTCCCTGTCAATCATTACCGTCAAGCAACCAATAATCGTATTTTTTAATACATCATCATATGTAAGGCTCACGGGTGCATGAATGGTTTTATGAATTGGTTTGCCATCTTGGCTGATCAGCTCGTATGCCGTAAATGTGAAAGCATGCTGATGCTTCCTCATGAAGGCAAGCTGCTTTTCCAGCTTTTCTGCTTTCCATACATCATCGCTGTCCAAAAATGCGACATAGTGCCCTTCGGCTTTGCTGAGCGCCGCATTTCGCGCAGCTGCAGCACCTTGATTTTCTTTCAGAAAAATAGCATGGATCCGGTCATCATCTTCTTCATAGCGCTTCAAAATGTCTCTTGTCCCATCTGTTGAGCAATCATCCGCAATAATCATTTCCCAGTCGGAAAACGTCTGATTTAAGACGGACTGAATGGTTTTTTCGATATATTCCTCCGCGTTATAGGAAGGCGTAATGACAGAGATTAAAGGTTTTTGCCTCGTCATGGTCCTGATCCACATCCCCAATTATAAATTTAACGTTCTCTGAAAACTTCCGGAACAACAATAATAAAAAATGACAGCGCCAAACCAATCAATACCCCCAATACCGCTCTTTTTTTAGGCGACATGCCGACAACCTGGTTATCAAGTACGGTCAAGGGCTCAATTTCTTCAGCAGCCTTCATATCAAGCTTGCTTGTTTCAAGTTCATACAAAAACCGCTGTTTGTCAACTTTTGAATCAGCGCTGACTGTTTCGCCTTCAAGTGCCTTGATATTATTTTCAATGACTTCTTCCCTTTTTGAAAAAAGCGCCTTATCTCCTTTCATATAGGAGTCTTTGATTTTTTCTAAAGTATCCGATGTTTTCTGTTTGTCAGGCCCTGTGTAGCTTAAATTAAAAAGCGAATCCGTTCTGATTTCAATCACCAGATCATCTTTCAACTGCGCCAAATCCTCTTCCGACATCCCCGGGAAAATATCCTTTAAAAAAGCTCCGTTTTTCAACAGCAGCGGTACTTGTTTTGCATTGTTGTACTTAGCTTCTCCATAGTTTCCGGTTGATATCGTTACAGTAGCCGTGTAATCAGACGGAGCAACACTCCCCTTCGGTATAAAATAGCCGACAAGACCAAGAATAAGAGGAAGCACAATTATCGCCACAATAAACTTTTTCACTCTACCAGCAATACGTTTGATTAAATTCATCACATGAATTTCTCCCTATTTTTAAATTAGCTTTTCAAAAATTATCTATACTGTTCGGTTTCATCTGTTCCGCTGATTCTAAAAGTGTTAATTGCCGCTATAACAAGGGCGAGAAACACCCAATGGAAGTATAAATTCGAAACGGAACTCGGGCTGATACTTGACACAAGGAAAGCGACAAGCGCGGCTGTCAAACCTTCAATGAGAAGCTTTGGCCGCCTTCCAAGTGATCTTTTATAATACCGGTAAAGCACAGTTATTAAATAAATATACATTGTTAAATAACCGAGCATCATCACAACTCCAAAGTTCGTCATGATCTCAACGAGCCAGTTATGAACCTCGACGACCTGATCCGTATCGAACAGTGCATGATGTTCCAAATAATAAGGTACATTGCCTGCGCCAACCCCAAATCCGTAAGTATCCAGCACATAATGGCCGGCGTTTTTCAACAAGTTTGCCCTCCCTACATTGGATGGCAGCGGCTCGCTGAAATCGTGTGTTGTTTGCGGAGCTAAAAAGTATGTATAAAAAGCTCCAGTAATCTTTCCTGCAAACAGGGTGACAAAAGCGATACATCCTGCAGCTGCGGCGATGAGCGCCCATTTTTTAAGTATCTTCGGCAGCAAAATGAACGTATAAACGGCAAGTCCGGCTATAACTCCTAGGATACTGGCTCTTGATCCAGTCAGAAAAATCAAGTAGGCCGAACAGAACGCAAGGATCAATCCCGCTATTTTTAAATAGCTGTTTTTAATGTTTTTGAAAAAAGATAAATAAAAGCAAAAGCTGATGGACAGAAATGTCGCAAAGTCATTTTGATTGAAAAAAACGGATGTCGGATAGTGCTGTTTATAGTGCGGCCCGTTGTAAAGGGTCGAGCTCGGCAGGTGGTTGAATGTAAAGTGATTGTAAAACCCTATACCCATTACAAATACGGTCATGACCAGCCATATGTAATAAAATGCGAAAATGCGATCCAATTTTTGAAAAAACATGACAATCAGAAAAACGAAGAACATTCCCATTGCCAATAGGAACATATATTTTATGCCATCAGTAACAGATTTGACCCAAAGCAGTGAAATCATTCCATAACAGAACCAAAATGCGAAAAACATTAGTATGCCTTTGACACGCACCTGATTCCACTTTTCAAGGTGTCGGCTGCCTTTCAACATTTCTGCTATGAATATGAATCCTGCCAGAATCAGAAGAATTCGATATGGAAACAGGCTGAAAAAGCCCAATTTAATCGTAAAAAAAGCATTGTTGGCAAAAGTTGCAGCGATCAGCAAATATAATACGGGCATTAGCAATTGCTCAGATGACATATACTTCCTGAGCACAACGATCGAAGTCAGTGCAATCATAATTAGACATGCTAACAAGATTTTTTTTGCATTGGATTGGGCCAATACAATGCATGCTAACCCTGCGGTCAATGCGGCGAGCCAAACCAGAACATTGACCACGGAACGTTTGAGACTCATTTTTCCCCCTCCTTCCGCTTCTTTCTGGAAAAGGGCTGCCGATATCGGACAGCAGCCAGTAATTTTACATATTCTTTCTATATTATGATTTGATACGTTCTTTTCCAGTCCTTAAGCGATTGGCATTTTGGTTACCAGTTTTAGATATTCTATGTTCCGTACAGTGTGATGTGGATATTCTCCCGTTTGATTAGGCTTTGAGCGCCTTGACGTTGGCAGAAACCACAACATTGCAATAAAATCCACGTATCCAAAAATCACCGGAGCCTTACCGCTGGGTAGCAAATTGGAGAAAGTTGATACAAGATCTCTTCTCCTATTCCGTCCTGGCGTGGCCCATATACGTTGCTATATCGTAAAATGCTAGAATCTGTTCCATACAGATCATAGGCTGGCTTTAATTAGCTCATCTACCATAAGTTTCGCCCCGTATGGTGAGTCTGGATTTGTTTTTATTTTATGACAGATGTCGACAGGCGGATATATCCGGATATCCATAAACAGCCGCTGATTATGCAAAGACGATCTATTTCACATTGCATTCACTCACTGCTATCAGAATATGGAGCTAGTCCCTAATATTGATGTTTTCATCATCTAAAAAACGCTGACAGATTCTGCTATGCTCATTTGTGCAGCTAAATGAATAATATAATCGAGATCAATGCTTTTGATACATCGATGCCTTTCGGCTTCGTAATATCCTGCTCATGAAAGTCAATCGGGAGGCCATCAATGTTGATTTGGTGTCCCGTAGTTAACTTAACAAGAATTGAAACTCCGTTAATTCTCTTTCAGAAGGTGTTCAGCAATATGCGAGCCGATAAAGCGCACCCACTGTCATTAGTACTTTTCCCATTGTTATCTCCCATCATTTATACGTTGGTCAGAATTCCTTCTACCTGTACTTCCGGCCGTCCGATTGAATGATAGATCATACCTTCGTTTCTCATTTTTTCAACTTCAAATATATTACGTCCATCGATTAAGACGGGATTTTTCAAAGCGGCCTTGAGTTTGGTAATATCCATGTTCTGTATCTCATGCCACTCTGTCAATATGACGCAGGCATCCGTATCTTGAATCGTCTCATACAGATCTTCGCTGTAAACAGCTTGATCGCCCAGAATCTTTTCTGCTTCAGGAACCGCAATCGGATCAAACGCTTTGACTTTAGCACCAAGACTTCTCAGCGTCGGAATGACATCCAGAGATGGAGCCGAGCGCATATCGTTTGTATTAGGCTTGAATGCCAAACCAAGAATTGAAATGGTCTTGCCGTTTAAATCGCCGAACACATCAAGGAGCTTCTGCACAATGTGGGCACGCTGCTTTTGGTTCGTCTCGATGACGGCTTCAATCATTTTAAAAGGGTAGCCGACTGACTTCGCGATATGCAATAAAGCCATTGTATCTTTAGGGAAGCAGGAGCCACCAAAGCCGATTCCGGCTTTTAAAAATTTATTGCCGATTCTGCTGTCGAGTCCGACACCTTCAGACACCTTTGATACGTCAGCTCCGACTCTTTCGCAAATATTCGCGATATCATTAATGAACGAGATCTTTGTAGCCAAAAATGCATTTGCAGCATATTTAATCATTTCTGCACTTTCAAGGTTAGACTTGACAATTTTCGTTTGAAAAGGCTTATGAAGTTCTTCAATTATCGCAGCAGCCCTTTCGCTTGTCGCGCCGATGACGGCTCTTTCCATATTCATCGTATCGTAAATAGCTGTTCCTTCACGAAGGAATTCGGGATTCGAAACGACGTCGAAAGGAACTTCTCCTTTTGAAATACGTTGTATGATACCTTGTACGAGCTTTCCAGTGCCAACAGGGACAGTGCTTTTGTTGACGATGACTTTATAGCCGTTCAGATGCTTTCCGATCATTTCGGCAACAGATTTAACAAATGTCAGATCTGCTTCCCCTGTTTCCGACATCGGCGTTCCGACTGCAATATAAATAATCTCAGCTTCTTCAATCGCTTTTGGAATATCAGTAGAGAAAAATAAGCGATTTTCGTTTACATTTTTATCCACAAGCTCTTTTAGGCCGTTCTCATAAATTGGCATTACTCCGGCTAAGAGTCCTCTTATTTTTTCAGCGTCGATATCACAGCAGACAACTGAGTTTCCCACTTCAGCAAAACAAGTTCCAGACACCAGCCCGACATATCCCGTCCCAATGACAGCAACTCTTTTCAACATTATCATTCCCTTCTTTCAGCTGACCCTTCAAATCCAATAGCTTGATTTAGGTAATGACTTTATCTCTTTCTATTGAAAAAATCTGGGTTTTTTGTTTTCCCAATCATTATTTTATTAGCTTAGACGCAAATAGATGGATTTAGACAGTATTATATTCCACATTCATATACCATATTAACCGACAGATCCTAACTTAATTGTTCTTGACAACATCCTTATACACATCCAGCAACTTACCGGCATTTTGAAAGGCGTCATAATCATCGAGCACCGTTTGATACAGTTCTTCAGCAATGACTTCTTGCCAAGTGCCGACTTCCAAATATCCCTTGACAGCTTCTGTAATGCTTGAAGCCGAGCGGGGCTTGATCAGCAGATGTTCATGCTTTCCGAATAAAGACGGAACCCCTCCGACCGCCGTACAAAGCACCGGAACCTTGAGGGCGAGCGCTTCAATGACAACAGTCGGCATCCCTTCTGAATACGAAGGGAGCACAAACAGATCAGAGGCAGCCAGATATTCAGATATTTGAAGGTTTGAGACCTGCCCCGTTAATATTGCTTTTTCACCGGCGATTTGACGGATATGCTGCTTCTCCGGTCCATCGCCGATGAATACAGCTCTGTAGCTGTCATCAAGCGACCTGACCGCTTCAGCCAGCTCGGCTACACCCTTTCCTTTTACCAAGCGACCGACGAACGTCAGCAATTTTTTGTCTGTCGGCAAGCCAAGTTTCTCCCTCAATTCAAGTGTTGAAGCGGAGTTTTTTTGAAAATTGTCCAGGTTGACGCCGATAGGAAGCACCGAGCAATCAGCACCGGTCATTTCTTTTGTTTTGGCTTTCAAAGCATCGCTGACAGCCAAAACTTTAGCTGCAGCATGCACAGCCATATCAAATGCTCGAAAAGCGCCTTTGCTGTAATGAGGATAAATATTGACATCGCTTCCGTGCAAAGTTAGAACATAAGGAACCTTCAGCCTCTGTGCAATAACGGCAGCGGCACCCCCGGATGGCATCGCGAAATGGGCATGGATAAGATTCGGCGCAAGGCTGTACTTCTCGATCGTCCTCAATACTGACTTTGCGATCCGGCGATGCGGCTGAGCCCATTTTAGCTGTCCCGGCAGAGCTGTATATGGTGGTCTGTAAATCGGGATACCTTTTCTTTCTTCATATTCCGGGACTGTTCGTGTTTGGCGGTACTTTTTTTTCAACAGCCTCAGAGGAGCAGGGTTCACAGGCAATGGACATATGACTGTCACATCAACGCCCTGCATATATAACGCCTGAACCTGTGTTTCATGAAAAACACCTTCTCCCGGTTTTTGACTACTTGGATAAACACTGGTAATCCAAAGAACCTTCAATGATGAACCGCCCTTTCTGCTGTCATCTTCCTAATTGGGCCCTCATAGCCCGCCGATATAATTTGCTGACCAAAAAAACGTAAAAAATCCCGCTTATCCCGACTGAAACTGTCAGCTGAAGCATGGCGCCGTGAAGCAGATGTCTGCTGCCAACGCTCAAGACAAGCGCCAGCAATGCCATAAGAAGCGTCAAGGTGAGCGGTTTTCCAACGGTTCGAAAATATACGCCCAGCTTCAGCTGAATGACATATTTGAGCAGCCATCTGCCAATAAAGAAATTAATCAGGCTGATCGCTGCATATGTCCAGGCGGTGGTCGTCAAATCATTCGTTAGTACCGCCGCATAAAGTGACAGCCCATAAAGGAGCATGATCCCGCTGTCCCAATAAAATGCCAGGTCTGCTCTCCCCTTCGCCAGCAAAACCGATCCGTTCGGATTCATCAGAACCCTGAGGAGTCCAACAATCGCGAGGATGTTCAGAACTGGTACAGCCTGCAGCCATTTTTCTCCGAAGGCGACTTCAATAAATAAATCTGAAACAGTCATCAGTCCGATCAGAAGCGGGAATGAAATCAGTGCGAGAAGCTTTGTCATATTTAAAAAACCTTCGCGCAGCGTTCGGTTATCTCCCTTATTTTTTGAGAAGACAGGAAACGCTACCCGTGTCACGATCGGGTTGATTTTTAACACGGGAATCGTAATAATCTGATAAGCTAGGTTATAGATTCCCAAAGCTTCCGCACCGAGAAACCGTCCGATCAAAATCATGTCGATATTGGCGCCAAGTCTGTTTACAAGCCTGGAAGCAAGCTGAAATGCGCCGAAAGAGAAAAATTCTTTCACTTCCCCTAATGCAAAGACAAAAGAAGGACGCCATTTTTTAAAATATACAGCAAAAAACAAGATGCCTTTAACCGAATTAAGAAAAACTTGTGAAAATGCATAGGCCACAATTGGATCCATCAGAAAAACCAAAACGAGCAGGAGCACAAATGACAAAATGGTGACCCCGGCTTCTATTTTGCTCAACACATTGAACTTCAGTTCTTTTTGCAGCATATATTGATACTGCTGCCCGACCGGGGCGATTAAAAACATGCCGGCCAAAATCCGCACAAGAAAAACCAGTTCGTCACGCTGATAAAAGTCTGCGATAAAGGGACTCAGGCAAAACAGGCCGATAAACAAAAGGATGCCTGTTAAGATATTCAGCCAATACAAAGTAGATAATTGGCGTTCACTGATATTCTCCTTTTGAATTAAAGCGGCTCCAAATCCCATATCGAGTACAATTTGTGTGAAAATAGTAACAGTGGTCAGCATCCCGACCAAACCGAATTCAGCAATTGTCATGATATTGCCGAGCAGTGCAAACTGTATAATTTGAATAACCGTGACGATCAAGGTTGAAACACTTGTCCATTTTGCACCGCTTAATATTTGTTTCGTAATGGTAGACATAGCATATTCCTAACTTCCTCGTATTATCTGGCTCCTTCGCCAGTCAATATAACTTTAATCGTTTTTAGTATAACCTTTAAATCGAGAAGAAACGTTAAGTTCCGAATGTAATACAGATCGTGCACCAATTTTTCTCTCGGACTGATATCATAGCCTCCGTTTACCTGAGCAAGTCCCGTTAACCCCGGTTTAACAATTAAGCGATTTTTAAATCCCGGAATTTCGTTGTGAAACTGAGCGGTAAACATCGGTCTTTCAGGCCTTGGCCCCACAAGGCTCATGTCACCAGCCAGCACATTGATCAACTGCGGAAGTTCATCGATTCTTGTTCTTCTTATAAAAGACCCGACTGCAGTAATGCGCGGATCATCCTTCTGCGCCCATTTTGCACCGGATTTTTCTGCGTCAATTCTCATAGAACGCAATTTGATCACCTTAAAATGCTTCCCGTCTTTTCCGACGCGTTCCTGGCGGTATAAAGGGGAACCTGGTGTTTCGATACAGATTAATATACAAAACAGCAGAATAAACGGTAGTGTAAGAGCGAGCCCAATCAAGGAAAGGACGATGTCCATTACCCGTTTCATATATAAATATCGTACTGCTTTTTTAGATAGAGCACAGGAATATGTTTGCTGGCTTGAATATTCATTGTACATTCTTAAACTTTTGTCGATACTCACTAGCATACACCTCGATTAGTATGTTACTGTTAGATCTTTTCGTCAGTGTAGCATACGAACGTAAACATAATGTAAAGGAGTTATTAAAATTAGTAAATTCATTGATTTTTTGTTAAAAGTGCATGCCTCCGTTTTGTCTTTAAATTCACCAAAAATATCATACTATATTATAAAGACAAAACAAAGGCAGCATAGGCAGTTTTTCCGAAAAACGAACTTTCTGTTTATATTTTAATAGTAAGCAACGATTCCGTCGTAAATCGCTTTAGCGCCTTTTTCTTTGTAAATTGAGCTTTTGAGCTTAGCCGCATCGTTGATATTGGTGATAAACGCAAGTTCAACAAGGCAGCTTGGCATTTTGGATTCCCTGATGACATGGAAGTTGCCGATTTTAACACCACGGTTTGTTGTATTCAGCGCTACATAGAGACGATTTTGAATCTCGGTTGCCAACCTTTTACTATTGGCTGATTCATACGTCGTATAATAGTAAGTTTCTGTTCCGGAAGCAGCAGGCGTTGCCGAGTTTGCATGGATGCTGACAAACAAATCTGCTTTATTTGACTGTGCTTTTGACACGCGCTGTGCAAGCGTCAGGTAAGTGTCGTTCGTCCTCGCCATTATTGGCAGAGCACCGCCGTTTGATAATTTCGTATTAATTAATTTTGCAACATCAAGGTTCACACTTTTTTCATATAGACTGTTGCCGATAGCACCGCTGTCTGTACCTCCGTGCCCTGCATCAATGAAGATTTTTTTGCCGACGATCGGATTTTTCAGCTGTGACACGACATTGGATTGAAGAGAAACCGTTCCGCCAAGCACGGTAAACGTCGTCATGTTTTTGGAACCGATCACTTCTCTTGTCGGTGTCGGCAAAGACGATGCATTCGTGAACATCATCGGACGGTTTTGCTTAGCCGCCAGAACAGATCCTGTTAATCCATCGGCATACGCATAGCCGTTGCTGATAATTGCATTCTTCGCAGAAGAATAATATTTCTTGACGACATTTGCCGCGACTTCATAGCGGTTGCTGCCGCCGATCCGCGTCGGAGAAGCAAGCTGTTTGTATACGCTGCTGGAGATGCTGACTTCACCGCCTACGACGATGGTCGATGTTGTTCCTTTGCTCTTCATTGCATTTTTTGTCGCTGTCGGTATGGAATTTGACGATGTTAAAAGAATCGGAATGCCGTTTCTTGCGGCATATGCGCCGATCGCTAGGCTGTCAGCATACGCCGTTCCGTTTGCGATGACAGCTTTTGAATTTTTCGGCAACTTATTCGCAATATTCGCCGCAACCTCGTAGCGATTCGCTCCGCCGATGCGTTCGACAGATGACACACCAAGCTTTTTAATCTCGTTTACGACGCCGTTTTGAACGCTGACGGTTCCGCCGATTACGATCACTTTGCTAGGTTTTAACTGACTAATTCGGTTTTTTGTCGCCGTTGGTAATTTAGACGCTTCAGTTAATAGAACAGGCGCGTTGTTTCGATAGGCAAATGGAGTTGCTGAAAGGACGTCTGCATATGCCTTTCCATTTGCAACAATGACAGTGCTTGCACTTGACCATCCCTGCTTGGAAACGTTCACCGCAACCTCATAACGGTTTACACCGTCTAATCTTGTGACAGAGTTGGCCGCAAATACATTAGGCATAAACAAAAAGAACCCTAACAACAACATAGGTACAGCTTTAAGAAAAACCCTCAAAAAAATAACCTCCAAAAATGTAAATGTTATGTTTTCCCCTGAACATGAACAGAGGAGGCACTGCTGCCTCCTGCTCTAACTCTATTAATAGCTTGATAGAGTCGTATTTGGATAATAGAAACTTAAAATCTTCTTGTAATCGTGCCCGGCAGCAGCTCTGGCATTTGCTCCATACTGACTCATGCCGATTCCGTGGCCGAATCCTTTACCGCTGAGAATAAAAGCGTTCGTATTGTTTGATAAAGAAGCATACGTGCTCTTCATATTCATGCCGCCCAACATCGATCTTAATTGAGTCGTCGTCACGGAAATCGTCGCTGTTTTTTCTGAAAGTTTTCCGTTTGACAGAACATAGCCATTTGATTTTTCTTTGACAAAGTAAGAAAACTTCACCTCTGCTGTTTTCGGCCGCTGACCGGCAGTTTTTGCACTGCTCAGGCTCAGGCTTGAGATTTTCGTGATCTTAATAGATTCCGCACTAGGATATTTATTGGTCATAAACCAGCTTTTCAGTCCCGATAAATAGGCGGAGTTCGTTTCATTAGTCGAATTCCACCAAGTGCTAGGGCTGCTCAGATTTAAGCCGCTGGTATTGATCTGCGTTTTATTCAAAGATATCGACCAGCTGGTTTTCGGGTCATATGTATCCGCTTTGGCGATTAAATATGGAACATTGCCGCCCCATACCTCTGCGCTTGCTTCCGTATATCCCCCGTTGCTTGATGAGTAAACGGCCGAAATCAAATTGCCGTTATATTTTAAAACTTGTCCTTTTGTGGAATTTACAACGCTGGATGTCTTCGAATTCCAGTCATATCCGCCGTAAACCTGAAACGATTGCGTATCAGCCACTACTTTTCCTGCGGAACCGACCGAATATGTTCTCGCTGCCACCGCTTGGGCTTTTAAAGCTTCAGTCTGCCAACTTGCCGGCATTTCGTGCGGCACAACACCTTTTAGATAATCTTCAAACGGAATGTTTTCGTTTATCGGTCGAATATATTTGCTTGATTCAATCGTAAACTTCATATTGCCTAAATAAGGCCTTCCGTTGATGCTGATGGAATTTGAAGTCGAATATTTTTTAGGTGATGCCGTAAATGAAGTTTCAAACGTTTTGACAGCTTTATTATTTTTGTTGAGCACAAGCTTTCCGCCCGATAGATTAACAGAGTATCCGTTCCCGGTAATCATATCTGCCAGGCTGTTTTTCAACGAATCCGTGATCGAGGCGGTCCCTCCAAGCAAAGCAAAAGACTGTGTTCCTTTTTTGGCGACTACATCTGCGACAGGAGGCGGCAAACTGCCCGATTGGACAAGTAGCAAAGGATGCTTTTGTTTGGCTGCAAGGACGGAACCGGCCAGTGCATCTGCAAAAGTCATTCCGTTAGACATGAAAACCTTTGATGCGTTCATGTTAAGCGCGTTAACAATATTCGCAGACACTTCATATCTGTTCGCACCGCCGATGCGGGTAACAGCCGCTTTTTTCTTTAATGTGTTTTCAACACTTGTGCTGACACTCAACGGACCGCCGACGATTGTAACTTTGCTCGGAATATTGTAATCGCTTCGGATCGTATTATTCCCTGAGAGCAGTATCGGATAACCGTTCATTGCCGCATAAGGCGCGATCGACAGAGCGTCGGAGAATACCAAACCGGTGGCAACAATCGCCTGGCTGTAGGACCCCATCCGGCTCGCAATATTTTTAGACACATCATATCGATTGGCGCCGCCGATACGGACAATTGCCCCATACTTTTTCAGCGTGTTTTCAACATTTTTGGAAACGCTCGTTGTTCCACCGATAATTAAGATGTTATCTGGCTTCATCTTGGCAATTTGAGTTTCGGTTTTCGCCGTCAGCGTTCCCGCATCTGTTAAAAGAATCGGCGCATCATACTTCTTTGCAAGCGGAGTTGCAGAGAGCGCGTCCGCAAAAGCGTCTCGGTTGACAATCACGACTGTGCTCGGGTTCGTCCATCCGGCAGATGCGACATTGTTTGCCACATCAAAGCGGGTCGCCCCGCCGTACCGCTCTGTCGCGGAGATTCCTGAGCCCGGAATTTCGTATAAGCCGGTAATGTCGATATCAACACTTGATTTATTGCCCAAATAATTACTTAACTTTACCGAAATTGTTTTGTCGGCAGCCTGGGCAGATTGCGTAAACATCAGAGCTGCAGCAGTTACTGACGACAGAACCAGAAGCTTCATCTTTTTCAAAACGTTATGCCTCCCTTGATTCAGCTCTTTATTTGATTTCGATGCTTTTAAGCTCCAAGACGCCATTCTCGACTTTTGTATATTGGACTTCGACTTTTTTGCCCTCTTCAATGGAATTGACTTTTTCCTGAAGATCTTCATCAATTTGAAGCGTTGTTTCTTTGCCATCGATGTTCACCGCAATTGTGTGGCTGTCAGCCAACCCCGCGAATGAACCTTCTTTAGTGATGGTTTCTTCAGATGCCGCATTTTTATTGCCTGAGCTTGACTTGTCCTCCGATTGGCCCGAAGTGCCGCAGGCTGACAACAAAAGCAGCATTGATAATGTCAGAACTATGAGTTTTTTCATCTTCTTCACCTCTCCCTTTTTATCGACAAATTCCAACAGATTCTTTAATTTTAGCGAAAAATTTTGCAGATTGGTTGGTTTTTTTGAAACATTTTTCTAAGAATTTCGTCTATCCAAAAGGACACATATATTTTTATATTTTTGAATTTTAAGAAAACTTTAATCAAAAATAGCTATTAGGTTAGAGCTATATGAGAGCTGAAAAGAGAATAAAAGGGGAAAAATCCCACTTGTAATTATCGATTGATTGGATTTTTGTTATCATAACAAGCGGTTACTCCTGTTAATTATGGAATAAAGCGGCATCTACTGTAGCGAACATCAAGAAAATATTAACAAATCAAAAAACGCGATTCAGCTGTTGATATTGAGTGACACGTTTTCCGTGCTTCTCAAGAGTGTGAACTGGATGGTGATAAGGATCGCGCAGACTCCCTGATCTATATGACGGTGAATCCAAAAACGACAACGACTGAAATGGCCAGCATTCCGAGGGATACGTATACTTAAATTATCAGCAAAGGCAAGATGGATAAAATCAACTATTTATACGCATTCGGTGGTGTTCAGATGACGGCAGACACGGTTGATAATTTTCTCGACGTTTCGGTCGATTATTTTGTTAAAGTGAACATGGAAAGTTTCAGAGAAGTCGTAGATATGCTTGGCGGGGCATTACCGAGAACAGTACATTCGCTTTCGCTATGACAGTTATTCATTCGGCAAAGGCGAGATTACGCTGAATGGAGAAGAAGCGCTCGCTTATACGAGAATGAGAAAAGAGGATCGGAACTGCGATTTCGGGCGCCAGAACAGACAGCGTCAAGTTATCGAAGGAATCATTAATAAAGGTGGCCCTCACGAAATTCGGAGATATGTTCAAAGTGTCGAAAACAACGTTAAAACGAATCTCACGTTTAACTATCAGTGGGATATCCAATCCGGTTTTAAAGAAGCACGCTCAAAAGTCATTCAGCATGAGCTGAAATGCGACGGCACAAAAATAAACGAATCTATTACTGTAAGCCGCCGACAAAGCTCTCTGTACGACATTACAGATCAACTGAAAGAGAGCCTTAATAAATAAAAAAGCTTCCTGTAAAGGAAGCTTTTTTATTTATCTTTAAACACATCAGGCCGTGCTCTTCGGTATCCGTAACTATAAAGCAGCGCCTCCGCAATTCGCCGCGAAGCCCATCCGTCCCCGTATGGATTTGAAGCCTGGGACATTTTGCGATATTCTTCTTGATCGGTCAACAGCTGTTTAGTCAGTTGATATATCTTATCTTCATCCGTTCCTGCCAGTTTAAGCGTACCGGCTCGAACGCCTTCTGGCCGTTCCGTTGTATCGCGAAGCACGAGGACCGGCTTTCCAAGCGACGGCGCTTCTTCCTGCACCCCTCCCGAGTCGGTGAGGATGAAGTGAGCTTCAGCAGCGAAGTTGTGAAAATCGATGACTTCGAGCGGCTCTAACAGATGGACTTTATCCAAATCGCCGAAGTGCTTTGCAGCCGCTTCACGGACAGCGGGATTGAGATGAACGGGATAAACGACCTGTACGCCGTCAAATTCTTCGACGATTCGCCTGATCGCTTTAAACATGTTTTCCATCGGCTTCCCTAAATTTTCACGCCGATGTGCGGTAAGTAAAATCATCTTGTCACTTCCGATTTTTTCAAGGACGGGATGTGAATAGCCGTCCCTTACTGTTGTGCGAAGTGCATCAATTGCGGTATTTCCGGTGACGAAAATCGTCTCCGGATCTTTATTTTCGTAGAGTAAATTCTTTTCGGCCTGCTCTGTCGGCGCAAAATGAAAATCGGCAATCGATCCCGTCAGCAGCCTGTTCAGCTCTTCAGGAAACGGCGAGTATTTGTTCCCGGTTCTAAGCCCCGCCTCTACATGGCCGACGGAAATCTGGTGATAATAAGCAGCAAGACTACCCGCAAATGTCGTTGTCGTATCGCCGTGAACAAGCACAATGTCCGGTTTGATGGACTGAAACAGCTCGTCCAGCTTCATAAGCGCATTAGACGTAATTTCAGCCAGCGTTTGCCTTTCTTTCATGATATTCAAATCAAAATCAGGCTTTAAGTCAAAAGCTTCAAGTACCTGGTCAAGCATTTGCCTATGTTGGGCTGTAACCGTCACATAAGACTCAATTTGAGGATATTTTCTTAATTCAAGTACGAGCGGCGCCATTTTTATGGCTTCAGGGCGCGTGCCGAATACTGTCATGACTTTTAGTTTCTTCATTTTTCTATCACCTGTTTTCTATATGAGTAGCTTTTTTGCTAAGTTTTCTGGTTGGAAATATATCGAACCCTTGTATTTCTCAAGACGATATACTCATCATAAAACATCCAGTGATCAAACCGCAAACCTTCCTGTTGAAGAATGAAATTTCCTTTCATTATATAACACCTTTACGCTTTATACTTGTTTAGACTTGTTTAAGAATTGTTTTTCTTATATGATGTGTTTGTAATTGTAATTTTTCGGGGTATAGCATACATATATTCTCCGCTTGCCAAGCATATTTTTCTGGCTCACTAGAAAACATAGTTTAAGGAAGGTGTATTGAATTGAAGAAAGTTCGTAAAGCGATAATTCCCGCAGCGGGCCTTGGAACACGTTTCCTCCCTGCAACGAAAGCGATGCCTAAAGAAATGCTTCCAATCGTAGATAAGCCAACCATTCAATATATTATTGAAGAAGCCGTTGAAGCCGGCATTGAAGATATTATCATCGTAACAGGTAAAAGCAAACGAGCGATTGAAGACCATTTCGATTTCTCGCCGGAACTCGAAAGAAACCTTGAGGAAAAGGGTAAAACCGAACTGCTTGAAAAAGTAAAAAAAGCATCAAACCTCGCTGATATCCACTATATTCGCCAAAAAGAACCAAAAGGACTTGGGCATGCCGTTTGGTGCGCCCGCAACTTTATCGGAGACGAGCCATTCGCAGTGCTCCTTGGAGACGACATTGTCCAAGGAGAAAAACCTGGTCTTCGCCAGCTGATGGACGAGTACGAAAAGACTCTCTCTTCCGTTATTGGCGTTCAGCAAGTGCCTGAAGACCAAACACACCGCTACGGGATCATTGATCCTCTGACAAACGAAGGGCGCCTATATCAGGTCAAAAACTTTGTAGAAAAACCAAAACCGGGCACGGCACCGTCTAACCTTGCGATTTTGGGACGGTATGTCTTTACTCCTGAAATTTTCATGTACTTAGATAAACAGCAAATCGGTGCAGGGGGAGAGATCCAGCTGACCGATGCTATTCAGCAGTTAAACGAAATCCAGCGCGTATTTGCTTATGACTTTGAAGGCAAACGCTATGATGTTGGAGAAAAACTCGGTTTTATCCAGACAACTCTCGAATTTGCCATGCAGGACAGCGAACTGAAGGATTCACTGATTCCATTTATGCAGGACCTTCTGTCAAAAGAAGAATTTTAATAAAAAGTATTGGATAGATATGGGGACTACCCCCCATTTTTGAGACAGGGATCGATCAAAACACAGTTTATACAGCCAATTGCCGATCGTTTATCGGTAATTGGTTGTTTTATTTCGTTTGAATACGAATGTTGTTATAAATAAATGTATTCTTTGACAGTGCGTTCTAAAATGGCGATCGTGGTTTGATCAATGCTGTTAAGATAAATAAAACGTTTGATAATTTAGTGAGGAATGAAACGATTCGATGGAAGCATTATCAGCGGACGTCCCTTTGCGGGATATGCTCATGGTGTTTTAACAGATTTCTGATACTAGTAAGATGTATATGATCACTATGTAACACGAAGTTCTCAGGTATGTTGGCAGCTGATCAAATGTGTATAAAACAAAGTTTCTGTCCTGCTTATCTCCAAACGCAAAAGCAATAACTTCTCCATTGTATACATCCAATATACTGGAAAGGTCCAATTTGTTCTGTCCATAAGGCAAAAATACAAGATATACGTTACTAGTTTTTCAAGAATTTGATCAGACTGTTAGTTCCCACTAATATATTATCGACCACGCATATGACTGTCCATTCTTCTTAAGCTTTTACATATTAGCCCCGCATTGCCACTGATTTTTCTGCATAATTACTTGAACCGTTTTATGGTTGATTCGCATCCCCTTTTTAATATGGCTGTGATTTCCGATATCCATATTGATACTTGTGCTGTCCACAACGTGCCGATTTGTTTTCCCAAATGTTTTTGAGGTGATTTCTTCTTCCAACGAAAATAAGACGCTCGTGAGATACCTAAATGAACACAGATATCCTGCACGATCATTCCGCTGTGCAATACCTCTGCAAGTTTGACAGTTTTAACACTTATTCTGTTTTCTCAGGTAACTATTCTCTGTCTGCAGCTTCTCTAAATTCGGAAGTATACTCCGGCCCTTTTCCGAAAATGTGTATTGCTTCCAACAGGTTGTTCGAATCGATGTTATCCCCAGCCTTGAGCCATCTAACACACGTCTAAACCTGCGTCTTATTCTTGATATTCAATTTCTTAATGTTTTCTTTCATAGGCACGCCTGCCAGTCTCATTTCTACAGCCTTCTGTTTAACTTCAACCGGATCACTCACTCTTGTTCCCATAGAAAAAACACCTCCTAGTCTTATATCGGATAACAACTATCCGTTTCCAAACTAGAAGGTGTTTCATTTATGGGTCAGCCCATATCCAATAGCTTTAACTTTTAAACAAACATCGCTCCGGCGGCCAATACGAGCAGGATGGATAAACCTGCAATCGGAATGATATTTGCCAAAGATTTTTGTTTTTTCTTTTCTTTTTCAGGATGAGCTAGATCTTCTTCGGACAAAACCTTTTTGCGACTTGCTAATTGCTCTTTTTTATATTTGTCTTTCTCTTTTTTGGAAAGCTTTTTAAACCAGCTGATAAATTCTTTATATTCCTTTACGACCGTCTTTGTGTCATCAAACATGCGAAGCTCGCCATTATCGATCCAGGCGACCCGATCGCAAATTTTCTCGATTTGACCGATTGAATGGCTGACAAAGAAAATGGTTTTCCCTTGATTTTTAAACTCAGTAATTCTGTCGACACATTTATCATAGAAGGTTTGATCACCTACTGATAACGCTTCGTCAATAATTAAAATATCGGGATCAATATGCACTGAGATCGCAAAGCCAAGCCGGGATTTCATTCCGCTGGAATAGCTTTTGACCGGCTGATTGATAAACTCACCGATTTCTGCAAATTCAACGATGCTTTCATACATCTCATCAATTTCTTTATTTGTGAGACCCATCATTAAACACTTGAGACGAATGTTGTCTCTGCCCGTCAGCGCATTGTTTAATCCTGCGGAAATCGCAATCAGAGAAGGTTGCCCGTTCATTTCAATTTCACCGCTTGTCGGCGGAATGATTTTTGCCAGCAGGTTGGACATCGTCGATTTTCCCGATCCATTAATCCCCACAAATCCGATCGTCTCCCCTTCGTACACGTCAAAGGAGACATTCCGAACAGCAAAAAAACTTTTATCCTTATTCGGAAAAAACAGCCCTTTAATTTTATCCGATTGTTTTTCATAAAGCTGATACTGTTTTGAAACATTTCGAAACGAAACTTTTAGTTTCATCTTTAAAATCTCCTTACGTATTAAAGAAAGTCAACAAACCTATCCCTGAATTTCATATGCAGGACAGATCCTACGGTCAAGAGCAATAATGTGAAAGCCCAGAAATACAACGTGTATGTTATATCTTCGAAGAACCAGCTTCCGTCGAAAAAGCTGCTTCTAAATCCATCTAAAATATAAAAAAGTGGATTCAGTTTAATAGCTGTTAGTAAAACGGGATGCTCTTTCCCTAACTGATGTGCTATATCCCAAAAGATAGGCAACAAAAAAAACAGCAGCCTTGTCACAGATTGGAGCAAAAACTGATAGTCCCTAACAAGCACACTAATGGTTGAATTAAACAAACTAAAGGCAAACATAAATATAACCATACAGATAAAATAGTAAATGTATTCAATCCAATGAAGACTTGGATAAATACCAGACGCTATTAATGCAACGATATAAATCACCATCATCACAAAATAGCTGAACAGGTTTGCCACAATCGCTACTGAAGGAAGCGAGCTAATTGGAAAATTCATTTTGGCCACCATGTTGATTCGCTTATATACACTGTTTGAACCATCTAGAATCGTCGGGCTGATAAAAAACCACGGAATCAAACCAGCTAGCATCCAAATGATAAAAGGTACTTGTCCGACGCCTGTAATCATCTCACTGCTCTTTCTGATCCCGATCCCAAATACAAACCAATATGCCAACATTTGAATGAGCGGATTCAAAAACTGCCATAATACGCCCAAATAATTCATTTGATATTTTGATTTTGTTTCGTAAGCTGCTAAACGCAAGATTAAAGGAAACGATATTACTTGTTCTTTCAGTATTTTCACTAATGCATTCATTCTAATCTTCCTTAAGGGATTAAGATTTGGGCTGCAAAAGAACCCTATTAAAAGCACTGCTCTTTATTGTAACAGATGATCAGTTTTTTTTCACATTTGGAGACCAATTCAGATCACACAAAAGCTTTAAACTACGGAACCACTTTACCGATTCAGTGATACTAAAAAGCAAATGTTGAGGCAAATGCCTCAACATTTTCTGTTAGTTCAAAACTTTGTAGAAGCTATCCATAGCTTTTTTATTATACTCATTATAATCAAAGGCTTGCGTAACAGTATTAGTCTCTGTTCGTACTGTTTTTAAACCAATCTCAAGTCCAGCTATACTATCATCTACTAAGGTTCCGTATCGGCCGTTTTCCAAAACTGTTCTATTGGCAATAATGTCAGTAGCCAATATTCTCATTCCTAAAGTCATTGCCTCTAATAATACCATTGGTTGTCCTTCATAATGAGAAGACAGTACAAAACAGTCGCACATTTTCATGAAACCAAACGGATTTTCAAGTTGTCCTACCAGAAAGACGTGATCTTGAAGCTCTAAACTGTCCACTATTCTTTGGAGATCTTTCCTTAAAGGGCCGTCCCCTAAAATATAAAGCCTGCTATCGGGATAACTCTGAATATGAGTATGAAAGGCATTTATTAGATTATCTTGCCCTTTTTCAGGAGAAAGTCTTCCCATATTAACAAAATTGTAATTACTTTCAGATGGATTAGGAATAAGAATCTTACCCACTTTTATTCCAGGAGGCTCAATTACATTTAAAGATTTGCGTCCTACCCATCCCAACACTTTATTATTTAAGACTGCTTTGCAAAAAGTGCCTTCTTGTGTAAGAGCTTCTTCAACAATTTGCACTTCTTCTTTGTCGAATTTTTGATAGTCCTCTATAGGTTTACATCCAGGTAAATCAAAAGGTTTATTATAAATAAAATCAGTTTCACTTAAGTTCACAATCGCATCGTATTCCACTGCTACGCTTCTTGCAATGACAGGCTCTTCTATAATATTAAAGGCTCTAGAGTCCAACCATCCAATCGCTTTTCCATCTGCAAAGAATCGGTAGTACTCCCCTTCTTTTGTCTTGTGGCTTTTCTTGATTACAACTATGGTATCGTTAAACTCTTCAGCAGATGATATTTCTTTACATCCGTTATTAGGATAGGCTTTGGTCCAGATTGTATAATTTTCGCCATTTGTAATAGTCGCAAATAAATTCATCTTTGTTTCTTCTAATGTTCTGTTCTCCAGCCCTTGGATAATCTTTGAGTGTTTTTCATAATTTTTCCGCTTAATCTTAGCTTTCTCATTGTTTATCGCAGATTGTTTCTCTGTATCCGACTCATACTCTTTTACAATTTTCAAGGCTGAGTTATCAATCCATCCTATTAATATATCATTTATATATATTCTGCTGTAGAAAGAATGCTGAGTTCTGACTTCTTTATCTACCTCAACGATAATTCCTTTATATTGTTTGCTGGAAGATACTTTTTGTACATTTAATGTTTTATAAGGTTTATTCCAGATGTCGTTTCTATTTGGGTGTTGAATGACCGCCAGCCTATTGACTTTCTTTTCAAGTAAAATACTGTCTGGCAATAATTCAAAAGCCTCTTGGTTCAACCATCCAATAATACTGTCATTTATAGTAAATTTATAAAATACGTTTCCATCATTAGTATGTGCTTCTCGTATAATGACGACTTCTTTATTTTCAAAATCCTTAGCGGGTGTTAACTTTTGATTCATCTCATCATACAGTGAATTGATAATGGAGAAACCATCGACATTTACAATCTTTGCCCTTGCTTTAAAACTTTTAATGGCTATGATTTCATCATGATTTTGTTCAGCGATTGCTGAATTCTCAGTGTCATTTTCTTTTAAGTGTTCGCTCCCGAGAATTTTTTCAGGATTAATTGAGTTCATTATATAATCAAATTTATCCTCATCCGCATAAATAGAAAGATTCTTTTTGTTTAACTCCATCGTTCCCTTTGAAACACTTACCAACTTATCAAATTTATTATAAATAGAGAATAATCCTCTCAGATTGATTTTGTGCGGTCGCCGTCCATTTACCAATCTTTCACTATCTGACAAGAGGTCATTGTGCATGTAACAAATCTTCTTTTTTGCATCAGCGCTAACTAAATATTTGGCCCAGTATAAGCTGTAACCACTGAAGTCAATTATATAATCAAATTTAGATTTCCCAAAAAGTCTTTTATGTTCTCTTAAATATGCATCCTCCGGGTACAACTTCTTTTCCAGTTTCCCGTTAGCTCCTCTATTGTGAACCAGCTTATCTTTGTATACATCAAACAGCGTGTAAACTGGTAAACCAGGCTTAAATATAAATCTAACATTTTTATTCACTTTGCTGATATTGTTAAGAACCTCTCTTGAGTGCGGAGTTTTCATAAAACAGCTTACATCATATTTATCAAAGTCAATATTATTCATTAAATTAAGAAAGGAAGAAGTAATGCCGTTATTTTTCATTCCTCCGGGATAGATCAAGATCTTTTCTTTCTTTTTATCCAGATCTGTTATTACATTCAATTGTCCTTTATTTTTAAAGATTTTCTCAACTACTCTTTTAGTAACATTTCCGTCATCGTGATTTGTAAATTTCACTTTATTCTTTTTATAATTTGTTTCAAACTCTGCTTTCACTTTATCAATATTGCCAATCGCTTCGACTAATTCCCTTACATTGTATAGGACAGGACCCGGAAGATCTTCATTGTTAATATATTTTCCTCGTTGTTTATTGTAGTCATCCGCATCCCACATATAAAACAAAATTGGCCGATCAGTAACAAGAAAATCAAAAAATATACTGGAATAGTCAGTTATTAATATGTCAACAGTACTTAACAACTGGTTAGTGTCAATAAAGTCAGGTATCAGTTTTCCTTTTAGTTCTGAAACTTTGGAAGCCTCATTATATAAGAACGGGTGAACTTTAATTAATACATTATATTCACCGCCAATTTCCCCCTCCAAATAATTCATATCAGAAATAATTTGAAAAACGTCGTTTTTTACTTTTGATACACTATTACCTTTCCATGTAGGAGCGTATAAGATCGTTTGTTTATTGTTTGAGATCTGTAAACTTAAATCTTTTAAATAACTTTTAAACTCTTCAGAGTTGGTATTAAGGGTAAAATCGATCCTTGGATAGCCTTCTTCAATAATCTCACCACTGTACAGACCATTTAACTTATAGCTGTTTACATACATATTAGTAGTATGCTTGTTGGGACTCAGCAGGTAATCTGCACTTATAAAGTTTCTAAGTACGTTTTGTGAATGTGCTGGATTTCCGGGAATATCAAATCCCATGCTTTTCAGCGGCGTTCCATGCCACGTGTTTATATATACTTGTTCTTCCTTGCATATAAAAAATGACTGTAACGTTGAGTTATTGATTAAATACTTTGCAGTAGCTAAATATTCTAGGTATTTATCTGAATTTCTTTTAACAAACTCAACATTCGGCATATCTTTATACTTGGAGATAACCGGCTCGAGCGCTTCAAAATCTGCAATAGTCCAAATATGCTTATAATTTTTGAAATCTGGATTTTTTATTAAAAAGTCAAATATTGCAAAAGGACTGTCAGTGATACTATTCCCGTCACGGCTTTCATACAAGATCGTGTTATCAACAACACTCAACTTTTTATAAAATTTAGCGTATTTATTGTTTCTTCTATGATTTCCTTTTTTGAGATAGTTCTCAATAGGGTCTTTAATGAATTTTATTTTTCTTTTCAAAACTTTTTTGTTCATTATTTTTCTTGTCTCCTTCAGGATTAATACGTATTCTATTATTATAAGAAGTTTTTATTTGTAATTTAGTTTATTTGTATATGGATTCCGATACATTTTCATATTATGAAAAATCAGATTTTCCCAGTGATTATTAATGGCAAGAAAAAAAGAAGTAACATACATCACTTCTAAAAAAATGTTACCATCCCAAACTAATTACCATTGAAATTTTAACACTCTCGTAAAAAATATTAAACCTGTTTTTATTCTGCAACATCTGTTGATCTCACAACATATCCAGATACTATCTAAAATCTTTGACTGTTGATTACTTTTATGATAAATATTAGAATAGCATAAGTTTACTTAAAAGTTAAGACTATATAAGCAATTAAGAACCCTGCTTTTGTAACATTTTACCCCAAAACTTTTTATTCTCATGGGGAATATTGGATAGTCCAGCATAATTGGCCCTCGAATTTTCCCTTCTGAAAATTTCGCCTTTTTTCTCTATTATGATCAGAAGATATTTTACAAAAAAGCCATTACAGAAAGCAATGGCTTTTTTGTATTTATTTAAATACAATTTTCACTACTTTTTCCGAAGAGTTGCCCGTCTCAAGGTAACAAAACCTTTCATAAAAAGGTTCAAAAATGTCAGGCAGGCGATAGTCAGATGTCTCTGTTTCCTTGATTTTCTCAATTACTCCCTCAGTCGTTTTGACTAACGGACCTGGTGCTTCTTGTTCAAAGTCAAAATAAAAGCCGCGCAGCTTGTCACGATAGGTTTCAATGTCTGGAACGAAGAAAATCATTGGACGTTTCAAATTTGCGAAATCAAAGAATACTGAAGAGTAATCTGTAATTAACAAATCAGATACCATATAAAGTTCGCGAATATCTTCATATGCTGAGAAATCATATGCGAATCCTTTGTACGGTGAAAGGTCAAAGTTTTCCGCGACTAAATAGTGCATTCTTAAAATGATGACGTAATTATCGCCGATCTCCTCTCGCAGCTTTTCCATATTCAAATCAAGGTCAAATTTGTATTTTCCCTTTTTATAGAACTGATCGTCCCGCCATGTTGGTGCATATAAGATAACCTTTTTATCTTCGGGGATATTCATTTTTTTCTTTATGGCCTTCATTGTTTCCGGGCGGTTGTCTGTATACAGAAAGTCATTCCTTGGGTATCCGGACTCAATCATTGTTTTGTTAAATTGAAAAGCGCGGGCAAAAATCTCGGTTGAATATCGATTCGGGGATATTAAATAGTCCCACTTCGATGCTTCTTTAGTGAAATTTTGCTTGTACTTCTCAGTGTTGGTGCCCGGCATGTGCACTTCTTCCATATCGACGGCAAGCCTTTTCAGCGGAGTCCCGTGCCACGTCTGCACATATGTCGTGTGCTTTGGTTTGGGTATCCATAAAGGGAGCCGGCTGTTTACAACCCAATATTCCGCCCTTGCCATGGCGAACAGCCACTTCAGCGTGAATCGGTTAATATAAGGGACATTTTTTTCTTCAAAAATTTCTGTATAACTCGGATTTACACTCCATATTAAGTTGTATTCCGGGTGATGTTCCTTCATATATTCATAAATTGCTCTTGGATTGCAGCTGTACTGCTTACCGGCAAAGCTTTCAAAAATGACGGTTTTCTTTTTAACAGGCAGTTTGCCGGCCAGTCCAAAAGTAAAATAGTATGCCCTCTTCACCATGCCCGAAATCTTTTTCTTTACTTCATTCTTGCCTTTGCGGATGACTGACATCAGCCTTTTACCTTTTCCTTTGGCAAAATAAACCGCACGGGTTCTGATCGTGTAATCATTCATTCTTAGACACATGCTCCGTTTTCGCTTCTGCGGATAAATGTGAAAACGAGCCGGTCCTTTTTTTGTGTCAACAATTGAAAAACTGTCTATATCATCAATCAGCCTGAATGCCCTGCTTTTTATAATGATTTCCTCCCCTGTTGCAGCATCTTCACCTACGTATTCTATATAAAACTGAAAGAAAGCAGGCATCCTGTTTTCTTCATATAGCTTTTTCAGATCAATTTCCACCTCAAACCCTACGGTATGATCTGAAGAATCAGCTGATAGATCGCCGCGCTGAACGTCTTTTAAAGGGAAATCAAAAAACCTCTCCTTATCGTTTTGGCTAATTTCCTTTAAAACCAGCTTTCTGCTTTTTACTATTGAACGTTCTTCAGCATCTAGCAGAAAAGTATAGCCTCCGATCATTAATTTTCCGTCGGAGCATAACTTCATGCTGTCTGGTTCAGCCACTGCTTTACTTCGTAAAACATCGAGAGCGAAGTGGCCTTTTAGGGTCTTATACGGTAAATAAATGAACTGATTGGCTCGATCCTTATGCCAAGACAGCTCGATCGGTTTTGATGCTGTGTAAATCCTCTTTTTACATTGATATTTTTTATTATTTTTATATAGTACATAAAAATCAATGACCGCTTCGTCTATCATCAGGTTAGATAGGTCATCTAAAGATACTTTCGCTGCTTTTAACTGCTCTGAATCGCTTATTTTGTTACATGTTACACGCATGTCTTTTTTCGTATTGCGGTTAACTGCCAAAACATCGACATGATCAAGAGAGACAGAACTTTCGAACACAAAATAGAGGCCAGTATCATTAATTTTTATTTCCAGCAGCTGAAATTTTATCGGAATTGCACTATCCATAAAGTCTGTCTACTCCTCTTTTTTTATTCAAAAACAAAGCTGTTCATACTTATTATATTAAAATGACTCGTATACGAAACAAAAAGCACTTCTTATCTTTTTTAAGAAGTACTTTTTTGAATTTTTATTATGCTGAGCCGACATTAAAGGTTCGCGATTTCCTCTTTGATCTTCGTCGTGGAAATCCCTTCGGTTCTCGGGAGGTAAACAACCTTGCAGTGGTCCTTCAGGAAGTCGAATTTCCCTTCCCAGTCATCCCCCATGACAAATACATCGATATCATGATTGATCACATCTTGTACCTTTTGATCCCAGTTTTTTTCCGGGATGACTTCGTCTACGTAGCGGATCGTTTCAAGAATCAGCTTGCGGTGCTCATAGCTGTGATATGCTTTTTTCTGCTTTTGAAGATTGAATTCGTCAGTCGAAATCGCTACGACTAGATAATCCCCCAATTGTTTTGCCCGTTCCAATAACTTGATATGTCCCCAATGTAATAAATCAAACGTTCCGTATGTGATGACTTTCTTCATTGTCATGCGCTCTCCTTTCTAATCTTAAGGCGAAAAGCTATATTAATATATCAAAAACACTCGATAAGTTACATTTATTTCACAGGTCTTTACTGATCATTCATTATAGCACATCGCCTATCAAACGTTAAGTATTGTTTAGTGTAAATGAAATTCCAAATTTTATCTAAAAAAATTTGAACCTTTTCTGAATAAGACGTAAAAAATCTAAAACTAATGTAAAGATATTGTTAAACTTTTATGAATGATCTATGCTAAAATATACGTTAGACCTCCTGAATTTATGGGCTGGTCTCTTAATCTTCGACTATCATACATTCGTATATACTTACACTTCTTAAACCGGAAGGAGGAAAAAACTATGCTGCAAACGGAAACGGTTCATCATCTTGCATATGTTAACGGGGATTTGCCCGGATTTTTGAGTCATCTTGAAGAATCCTTTATCGACCGCAATGAGGGGGCATTTATCGCAACGGTAAACCCTGAGATCGGGTATGCGGCTGCAAAAGACAAGGATTATTTTAAAACAGTTTCATCTGCTGACTTTATCCTGCCTGACGGAATCGGCATCGTCCTGACGTCAAGGCTGATCAACAGCAGATTAAAATCGAGGATCGCGGGGTACGATGTATTTATCAACCTTCTCGGCCTGGCTGACCGCAAAAAGAAAAGGGTATTTTTATACGGGGCCAAACAAGAGATTATTCAAGCTGTTGCAGATCGGCTTTCAACCGAATATCCCGGAATTGAGCTAGCCGGATACTCGCACGGCTATGTCAAAGACAAAGACGAAGTTGCGAAGCAAATCGCGGCTGCCAAGCCTGACATGGTTTTTGTGGCTCTCGGATATCCTCATCAGGAGAAGTTTATTTATGAACATAAGCATCTATTTCCTCAGGCGATTGCGATCGGCATCGGCGGGAGCTTCGACGTTTTCAGCGGAAAAGTGAAAAGAGCGCCGAAAATATTCATTAAGCTTAATCTTGAATGGATGTACCGCCTGCTGACCAATCCGACAAGGTGGAAGCGGATGCTGAACATCCCGAAATATGTCTTTTCCGTTCTGAAAGAGGAAAGAGTTCAAAAACAGCGGCACTACTATCCGGAGCAGATCAAAGAACAATCTAAAATCGATGTGTAGAAAAGAGTTTGAGTAACGAATGAATATACGTTCTTTATTGGTTATGATTTACTCGGCCGGTCTCGCTTTGACCGGTTTTATTTTCAGAAGGATAAAAGCTCGCGATAGAGCTGTATTGCTTGCTTCCTTTCCGGATAATGCGCGCGAGCTGCTTGATGAGTATGTCAGCAGCAGCTGGCCGTTTGAAATGGAAGTCCTTTTTACAAGGCACGCCGTTTCCCTTGCAGATGAATATCCTTCTGTTCGATCGCAAATAATCAACGAGAAAAATCCGATTCATCTCATTAAAGCCGTATACCGGATGTTTAGGTGTAAATTTGTGTTAACGGATAATTATTTTCTGCTGACAAGTGTTTTGAATAAACGTCCTCAGACGACATGCATTCAAATTTGGCATGCGTCCGGCGCTTTGAAGAAGTTTGGACTCGAAGATATCGGAAACCGCTATCGATCCGCCGGAGATATCAAACGGTTTAAAAAGGTGTATCGTTCATTTGATCATATCGTTGTCGGCTCTGAAAAAATGGTGGATATTTTCAAGCGGTCATTCGGAGTGAAAGATGACCGTTTTTTGCGGACGGGTGTTCCGTTAACTGATGAATACTTTCATGTCAAAAGAAAAACAGCTGACCGCCCGAACCAAAAGCTTATTCTGTATGCGCCGACATACAGGGACTATTGTTTGACGTCCATTCGTCTCCCTTTCTCTAAGGAGCAGCTCTCCAGAGAACTGAAGGGAGAATTTTTGCTACTGGTCAAACTACATCCAGCCGTGCGGAAACAGATTACTTTTGAAGAACACGAAGGGTTGATCAAAGACGTATCAGACGTTCCGTTAAAGAATTTGCTGATGGAAAGTGACATCCTGATTTCCGACTACTCGTCAGTTGCCTTTGAGTACGCTTTGTTAAATAAACCGATTTTGTTTTTCACGTATGATATGGCAGAGTATAATGAAAAACGCGGACTGATCGATGATTTTGAAGCAGTCATCCCCGGCAGAGCCTGCATGGACACCGAAATGCTGTTGAAAGAAATCAAAGAAATGTCCGATACAAAGGAAAACTTCAAGAGGTTTGCGAAAGAGTGGCATCAATATTCAACAGGTGATGCCAGCATGCGCCTGTTGAACTTTATGAGCGAGCATATGACAGAAAATGAAAAAAGACCGGCCGGTTCCTAATGGAACATGGCCGGTCTTTTTATGATGATTATCGATATTCCGGAACATCAAAGTAAAGTGTATAGCCGTCCAGCAATGAATACAGGCTGTACATGCGGTTTACTTGTTTGTACGCCCAGCCGATGTCTGTTGCGTATTGATGTGTCGCTGTAGCTGACCATCTCATTTTGTACAGTGTATCTTGATTGTAAGCTGTGTTGTGGATATACGATGAGCCTATGAATTTAGCTCCGCCGATAATGGCCGCTTCAGGTGTGAACCAGCCCTGCTCGTACGCATATTTGGCTCCGTAGTAATTCGGATTGCTGTCGTATGCTCCAATTCCATACATGTTGTATACGGTTTTTCCGTTATAGGTTAATCCATTGGCTAAAGCGGATGTCCCGTTTCCTGTTTCCAGAAGAGCGTGTGAGATTAAATACAGTTCGTTGATGCTATATTGATTGGCGGCATCGATAAATGCCTTTGCTCTCCCTGTCAGGATGCCTTTACCCGCAAGCACTTTCTGATTGACCTCAGTAACGCTGAGACCCGCTGTCTGTGACAGCTTGAGAAATTGGAAGTAGTATTTGCTGTCTCTGGAAAAGTTATTCGGATCCACGTATTGAACTACTTCATCACTGCTTGCGTTTCGCCAGCCCAAATTGATCTTAGCCCAGCCGTTTATCTGTCCGATGACTTTCACTTTATCGCCTTTTTTAAACTGGCCGATCACGTTTGTCGGGCTGACTTCCGGCGTTGACCGGATATTTAGTACATCAGCCGTAACGGTTGATGTTGCTGTATTAATGTACGTGAGCGATACGTAAGCCGCTCCGTCTGTTTGCGGACTTACTGTCATTTGTTTTTGGACCATATCACGAAGCGAGAGATTGTAGTTTGTTTTCATGATTTGCGGGCCGTTTTTGATCTTCACGATAGATGATGTCCATCCGTATAATTGTTTTAGCTTCGTTGATGCCGCAGCAGCTGTATCATTGCCTGTGAACTGCTCATTTACGCTGATTTTATAAAGCGTATTGCTTTTCGATGTGTAGCTGGGGATTACACTTTTCGATTTAAGATAGGTTAACCCATTGTTCAATGCTGTTTTGCTGCTGAGCTGTGTTGTCACGATTTTGTATTGTGTATATGCAGTCTGGCCTGTTTTTGATGTTGTGACTGCGATTTTATTTTGTTTGAAAAATGTTAAAACGCGGTCAATCTCTTCTTGGCTGATGATAGCTTCAGTTGTGATTTGATAGCTGCTCGCAGCTGTCTGACCGGTTTTCTGGCTTGCTGCTGATATATGATTCGATTTGAAAAACGTGAGTGCCTGATTGACTTTCGTTTGATCAAGCAGAGATTCGGTTGTGATTTTAAACGTGTCAGCTATTTGTTTTTTGACGGATTTCGCAGAAGCACTCAGCTGATTTTTCTTTAATATGTTCAAACCCTTTGTGACTTTTGCTTGATCTGATGTTTCTTCTGAGATGAGCTGATATTGATTTTCTGCTGTTGATCCAGCTGCTGTTTTTGCAGCTTTTACTTTTTTCTGAGCAAAGAAGGCTGCTGCTTTGTTTGCTTGCTGCTCGCCTAAAACCTTTGCCGTCGTGATTTGATAAGCTGCAGACGTTGTCGTTTTTTTGACGCTGGATGACGTGTAATGCCATTTTTTCTTTTTAAAGAAAGTGTCTATTTTTTGGAGCTGCTGTTTTGTTATACCCTTCATATTCACGGTATATGATGTGCTTTTTCCAACCTGTTGATAACTGCCGGATACGCCGGTGTTTTTCTTGATTTGGCTGATGGCGTCCTTTACTGTACTCAGCCCTTTGAAATAAGCTGATTGGACATTGTATGACTCAACGGTTGTTTTTTGATTGATGGACTTGTAGCTGCCTGTGATGCCAGTGCTCTGTTTCAGCTGCTGCAATAGAGTCTTGGCATTCGCTTCACCTGAAATGGCGGCAGTTGTGAACGAATAATAGGCTTGTCCTTTCACCGTTTCCTTTAATGATGCATGCAGCCCCGATTCCTTTTGGAAGGCGTTTTTGATCTGCGCTGCTCTGCTGTCTCCCACGATTGTGCCAGACTGAATGGTTGTGACAGACACCGTGTGTGTGATGGGCTGATACGAGCTTTTAATCCCCGTTTGCTTGGCCAGGCTCTGGATAAGCGCCTTGACTTTTGTCTCATCAGCAATGTCTGATGTCATGACGTTCATATAGGGCTGAGCTGCTCCGTAAGCTTTTACAGCGCCAGCCACTCCCGTCTCCTGTTTCAGCTTTGCTAAGATATTATTGGCCTGTTTTTCTCCGGAGATGGCACCTGACGAGATGGTGACATATGGCTGTTTGCTTCCAACAGGACTTGACGTTCCTGTAATCGATGTCTGTTTGGCGAGTCCGCTCAGTATTGCTTTCGCTTCTGATTCGCTATGAATGCCTGAGGCGGAAATTTGGTAGGTCGTTGTTGTGCCTGATGCCTGATAGGATGCATCCCAGCCAGTATCTTTTTCCAGTTTGGCGACAGCTTGTGAGGCTTGGCTTTCTGTACTGAACGTATTCGACGGCTCTACTTGATATAGTGAGTAGTCGGTATACGCGGCTGCCTGGGCAGAACCAGACATGGCAAAAAAGGCAAGGGACGCGGCGGATAGAAGCATAGGTGCGATTAGTCTCTTTTTCATTCCTTCTCCTCTTTCTTATTCTATGAGTATATAAAACTAGTTTATTTATCGGCACGCGCATGCTTCATTTATAGGTGAATCACTTCCATTTTCTAATAAAAAAAACTTAACCTCGAAGTGAGATTAAGTTTAAATATGAGACACGATAAGAATACAAGTTCCTTTTATCGTAAAATCGGGCATTTGAGCCGGCAAAATAAAGTGATCACCTTTTTTGAGCGGACATGTTTTGTCCTCATATTTGAGCAAACCGCTTCCTTCTATCACGCTGCAAATCAGAAAGGATTCATCCTGAGTCATTTCAGCTTCGCCATTGATGTCCCATTTATACACCGAAAAATATTCCCCTTGAACAAACGTTTTAATGGTTATGCCTTTTCTTGATTCGGTCGATTCATCTATATACCCGTCCACATGGGGAACCGTGGCCGCATTGACCGCTTTGGCAAAATGAAGCTCTCTCGGACTTCCGTTGCTATCAAGACGGTCATAATCGTACACCCGGTATGTGGCATCTGAATTTTGCTGAGTCTCTAAAACAAGGGCCCCCTTGCACAATGCATGCAGCGTTCCGCTCGGCACATAATAGAAATCACCCGGTTTAATTTTGATTCTTCGCAGCAGGCCCTCCCAGTCACCGCTGTTGATCATTGTGACAAGTTCGGTTTTTGAGCGGGCCGTATGCCCGTAAATGATTTCTGCGTTTTCCTTACAGTCGATAATGTACCAGCATTCCGTCTTGCCGAGTTCTCCCTCTTCGTTTTCTCCAGCATAGTAATCATCAGGGTGAACTTTAATTGACGTATCTTCCTTCACATCCAGCAGCTTTGTCAGAAGCGGGAACCGATCCCCCTCTACACCGCCGAATACTTCACGGTGCTCTTCCCAAAGCTCGATCAATGTCTTTCCTTTATACGGGCCATTTGCAACAGTGCTCGGTCCTTTTGGATGAGCGGAAATGGCCCAGCATTCCCCCGTTGATTCTGAAGGAATACTGTATCCAAATCTATCTCGTAAAGCGGTTCCGCCCCAGATTTTTTCTTTAAACACAGGCGTTAGAAAAATCGGTGATTGCGTCATGATCCGTACCCCTCCCCTGTAAATAACTGATCATCATTTTCCCGGTGCGCCCCTCTTACAAACGCCCGTATAAGCTGTCTTTTTCCGATGACAACATATGTACAAAGCATCATCTTTTCATTACCCCTTCAAAGAAAACGCTTCCTATCTATTATATCACGTCGAAAAGAAGCTTTGTTTCAGCCTTTTCCTCGATAAGAATAATTCTCCTTTTTTGATACAAATTAATAAAAACCGTCAATCTGTTTACGAAGGAGAGAAACTATGCAAATCGACTCTGATCTCCAGAACAATTTAGACACACTGAAAAAAACATTGGGACAAAACGACGATATGATGTTTTATACATTTGCATTCGGAGATAGCAGACAAAAGGCGTGTTTACTGTATATTGACGGTCTGACAGAGAATAAAATGCTGGCGCAATACGTCATTTCTCCTTTACAAAAAGAGGCGTTAGCCCATAAGGAAAGCTCGATTGAAGACTTATCCGCCTTTTTTTTCGGCTTTCACCACAGCGTTGTTTCTACAATGAAAGAAATAGAGCAACTCGTTTTTTCAGGTCAAGCCATTTTGCTCGCTGATGGCTATCGCGGAGGATTAGCTTTTGACACAAAGTCAGTCACAACACGCAGTCTTGATGAACCCTCCTCCGAAGTCGTGGAACGCGGCCCTAAAATAGGATTTATTGAAAAACTGCGGACAAACACGGCGCTTTTACGTGAACGGACGAGTGATCCTAATCTCGTCATCAAAGAAATGACACTCGGAAAAAGGACGAAAAAGAAAATCGCTGTCGCTTATATTCAGGATATCGCCCCAGATTATGTGGTCAAAGAAGTGTTTAAAAGGCTGAAATCAGTCAATATAGATAATTTGCCGGAATCGGGGACGCTTGAACAGCTGATTGAAGACGAACCATTTTCAATTTTCCCCACGATTTTAAGTACAGAACGGCCAGATCGTGTAGAGGCTGCTCTATTAGAAGGACGAGTGTCCATATTAGTGGATGGTACGCCGTTTGCTTTGATTGTACCGGCTACGGTTGACGAATTTATTCATTCGCCCGATGATTACAGCCAGCGCTGGATCCCAATGTCACTTGTACGCCTTCTTCGTTATTCCAGCATCCTGATCACCATTTATTTGCCCGGTCTGTATATTTCTCTCGTTTCTTTTCACACCGGGCTATTGCCGACTAGAATGGCCATTTCCATTGCAGGCAGCAGGCTTAACGTACCGTTCCCGCCTTTTATAGAGGCCTTTATCATGATCTTTACGATCGAATTGATTCGAGAAGCCGGATTAAGGCTGCCTAAGCCGATTGGACAGACAATTGGCCTTATCGGCGGGGTCGTCATCGGACAGGCAGCTGTTCAGGCACAAATTGTCAGTGCGCTTATGGTCATTGTCGTTTCTGTCACAGCACTGGCATCCTTTACCGTTCCTTCATACGCCTATAACTTTCCGCTGCGGATCATTCGGATCGGGGTTATGATAAGTGCAACAGCGCTTGGCATGTATGGTGTTATAATGGTTTATCTGTTTGTGATCGGCCAGCTTATGCGCCTGAAAAGCTTTGGCGAGGATTACATTATCCCGATCATGGCGCAGCCTGGACAGGATTTGAAAGACACAGTCATCCGTATTCCCACGATGTTTTTAAAAAGAAGACCGACACGAAACGATCCTGAAGATAACATCAGACAAAGGTGATGGCTATGAGGAAATCAGAGCATAAACTGACATTTATGCAGACGCTCATTATGATCAGCAGCACACTGATCGGTGCCGGGGTCCTAACCCTTCCCCGCTCAGCTGCCGAAACCGGCAGTCCGAGCGGATGGCTTATGATACTGCTGCAGGGCGTTATTTTTATTATCATTGTTCTGCTTTTTTTGCCTTTCCTTCAAAAAAACAGCGAAAAAACTCTTTTTAAGCTCAACAGCATTGTAGCTGGAAAATTCATCGGCTTTCTATTGAATTTATATATCTGTCTATATTTCATTGGGATTGTTTGCTTTCAAGCTCGGATTTTGGGAGAGGTTGTCGGATTCTTTTTGTTGAAAAATACGCCAATGGCAGTTGTGGTGTTTTTATTTCTTGCAGTTGCCATCTATCATGTGGGCGGAGGCGTTTATTCAATTGCAAAAGTATACGCTTATATTTTTCCTATAACCCTTATTATTTTTATGATGCTTCTGATGTTCAGCTTTCGCTTGTTCCAGTTCGATTTTATCCGGCCTGTTTTTGAAGGAGGCTATCAAAGTTTTTTCTCTTTATTCCCAAAAACACTTTTATATTTCTCAGGATTTGAAATCATCTTTTATCTCGTCCCATTTATGAGAGATCCGAAGCAAGCGAAAAAGGCTGTTGCTTTTGGGATCGGGACTTCTACAGTGTTCTACAGCATTACTTTGTTCATTGTGATTGGCTGTATGACTGTGGCTGAGGCAAAAACGGTGACATGGCCGACTATTTCCCTCATCCACGCATTAGAGGTTCCGGGTATTTTTATTGAACGATTTGATCTGTTTTTACAGCTGACCTGGACAGCTCAGCAATTTACCTGTATGCTCGGATCCTTCAAAGGCGCCCATATCGGGTTAACGGAAATCTTTCATCTAAAAAATAAAAACAATGCTTGGCTGCTGACTGCAATGCTGGTTGCGACGTTTTTCATAACGATGTATCCCAAGGACTTGAATGACGTGTTTTATTACGGGACGCTTCTTGGATATGCTTTCTTAATTGTGATTGCAATTCCATTCTTCGTCTGGCTTTTAAGCTGGGTACAGAAAAAACTTGGGAGGGGTCAGCTGCAATGAAAACAGCAACAAAACTCGCAGTCATGTTTCTTATGCTGCAGGTTCTCTGCGGGTGCTGGGATGTCAAAAATATTGAGAAACTATCTTTCGCCAGAGGGCTGGCGATAGATGAGACAGATGATCACCAGTACAAACTGACGTATCAAAACCTTCTTCCCCAAAGCGAAGACAGCCAAGCATCCGGAAAACCCGAATTTGTCAATGTGACGTCCTACGGGAAAACTATTCTGGAAGCAGTCAGTGATGTATCCATCAAGGACCCTCCTGTTTATAGCGATCATTTAAAAGTGATTCTTTTGGGAGAAAAACTGATGAGGAATCAAAATGTAGACCAAGTCTTCAACCACTTTATCCGGGATGATGAGCTGCGGCGAAGCAGCTATTTGATGGCAGCCAGAGGGAATGCAGCGGATGTTTTCACAAAAGGAAATCCCAATCAGCAGCAGCCGATGCCCTCAGAAAAACTGATTGATTTGACAACTCACAGCGGATATAACGGTAAGATTATGATACCGCTGCGCATCGGCAGAGCATCTATATACTCTCAGAACGGGTACAGTTATCTTATTCAAGCCGTGAAAAACCAAAAGGGAAAAGCCAAGTATGACGGTTCAGGCGTTATCAAAAGAGGCAGCAATAAACTCGTTGGGTTTCTTTCAGCTGATGAAACCCAAACACTGACATGGGTCATGGGGACGATCCAAGGCGGTGTCATGCCAACGACAGATAAAGGACATCCGATTACGTTTGAAATTAAAAAGTCGAAAACGAAAATTAAGCCGGTCATTGAAAACGGAAAACCTGTCTTTCATATTTCTGTTAAAACGAAGGGCATCCTGACAGAAGACCAAAACCCGAATGAAAACTCGTTCAGCAAAAGTTATTTGCACAGGCTGGAAAACATTTTTGAAAAAAAGCTTGAACGAGATGTAAAGCAGGTGATGGATAAACTGCAGCACGAGTATAAAACCGATCCGGTCTTTTTATCAGACCACATAAGGATTCAACACCCTGACTACTGGAATAAAGTAAAAGGGCATTGGGATGAAATATTTTCTGAGGCTGATTTTAAGTACGATATTTCTTTTAAAATCATTAACTTTGGCACGGTGGGAAAGTAAGCAATCAAAAGGGTGCGCATGATCGCGCACCCTTTTTTATGTCCCAACAGTCTGCTGTTTTCCGGCCGATCCTCCCTGTCCGTTTTTGTCCCGTAAATCCTGCTCAATTTCTTCAAGGCTTTTTCCCTTTGTCTCTGTCACTTTAAATCGGACAAATAAGAACGCCATGATACCGATCGCGGCATAAATCAGGAATAAATAACTGATTCCGATCGCTTCCATTAATATTGGATAGGTTAGTGAAACAATCAGTGTCCCAACGTGCAACATTAAGGTCGAAACACCGGTCCCGATTCCTCTGACATGAAGCGGGAACAATTCAGGAAGCATCACCCATACAACCGGTCCCCAGCTGACCGCAAAGACAACGATAAACACGCCTAAACAAATGACGGTCGTCCATGAGGCAGCCGGAGTGTTATCGAAAAAGAGATTTACTAAAGCGAGAACGATCAAGCTGATCACCATGCCCGCATTCCCGAATAGCAGTAACGGCTTTCTTCCAATCTTGTCGATGATTTTAATCGCTACTAATGTCATGACAACATTGACTGTGCCGATTCCGACCGTGCCTAAAATCGAAGCGGAGTTTCCGAATCCGACGTTTGTAAAGGTCTTTGGCGCATAGTAGATGATCGTATTCGTTCCGATAAATTGCTGCAAAAAAGCGAGTCCCAAACCGGCAATAAGTGCTGGGCGCACCCATGGATCGAACAGCTCCTTCAGGCCGCCTTCATCCTGCTTTTCCGCTTCTTTTATATCATGTATTTCCTGATCAATATCTTTTGTGCCACGCAATTTTTCAAGAATGTTCTTCGCTTTGCTTTCTTCGCCATTTGTGAACAGCCAGCGCGGGCTCTCCGGCATAAACAAAATGCCAATGAGCAAGAGCAATGACGGCACAGCAGCCAATCCAAGCATCCAGCGCCACGCTTCGGCATCGGCAAATATGTAATTGACAATGTAAGAAAGAAGGATGCCGACCGTGATCATCAGCTGATTCAGTGATGACAGCGCCCCGCGTTTATGTTTTGGCGCCAGTTCAGATAAATAAAGCGGCACGATCGTCGTCGATGTTCCGACTGCAAGTCCCAAAATGATGCGAAACAGCACCATGACTCCCGTATTCGGGGCCAGCGCCACACCAAGACCGCCAATACAAAACAGCAGCGCGGCCGCCATAATTGCTTTTTTTCTTCCGAAACGGTCAGTCAGCTTGCCGGCCGCTCCTGAGCCTAATATCGCCCCAACCAGCAAGGAGCTGACAACAAGACCTTCTGTAAACGCGTTTAAGCCTAACTCCTTTTTCATAAATAAAATAGCTCCGGAAATCACTCCGGTATCATAGCCATATAACGCGCCTCCAAGAGCTCCGAAAAAATAAAGCCATATATTTGACTGCTTTTTCATAAAAATGACTCCCTTTCTCCATCAGCTGCAATGACATTGTCTGTGGGATTTTTTTAGAAATCTTTTAGCCTCTTTTTCCGGCCATTAAACCTTTTTATTTTGCTGATCATCAGTTTTCCAATCATTTACTTGTATTTTTTTCAATGTCGCCGAAACATTTTACCTGCTGCGGCGTCTAATAAAGGTAGTTCTACACATCCGTAATCTTATTTGTCTAATACTAACATATAGGTATAGGTATTTTTTTCTAAAACTGCCTTTTTTTAAGTTTTGCTACAACAAAGAAAATGGTAAGCTTCAAATATTAAGGAAACGTGAGGTATTGATATGGAGGAACGATTACAACACAAGAAGAAAAAGAGACGTCTGAAAAAATGGGTGAAATTCACAATTGGTTTATTTGCTATTCTAATTATTGTGACTGGTTCAATTAGTACGTATGCTTATATAAAGTTGAACAATGCGTCAAAACAAGCACATATTGATCTAAATGACAATGGTCAATCCGTTAAACGTATCAAAGAATTTGATCCAAAAAAAGACTCATTTACTGTATTACTTCTAGGAATTGATTCAAGAGATTTCAAAGGTGAGACGGTTGACGATGCTCGAAGTGACGCTAATGTCTTAGTAACCTTTAATCGAAAAAATAAATCAGCAACAATGTTAAGTATACCGAGAGATTCTTATGTTAACATCCCTGGCTATGGATATGATAAATTTACACATGCCCATGCATACGGAGGAGTAAAACTCTCGGCGAAAACAGTTGAAAACCTTCTAGATATTCCAGTAGATTATGTAATAGAAAGTAATTTTGACGCTTTTAAAGATGTTGTGGATGAATTAAATGGAGTTAGTATAAATGTGGAAAGTGAAAAAATAGTTAATCAAATTAAAAAAGATACAAAAGGAAAAGTTATATTAAAAACTGGCGTTCAAACACTAAACGGTGAAGAAGCACTAGCTTATGTAAGGACACGTAAAGCTGATACAGATTTTCAACGCGGCCAAAGACAGATGGAAGTTCTAAATGCCATTATAAAAAAATCGAAATCATTGAGCTCTATACCAGCATATGATGATATCGTTGATAGTTTAGGGGAAAATTTAAAGATGAATTTATCGTTAAATGATGCAATCGGTTTATTTCCTTTTATAGCTTCATTAAAATCAGTTGATACTGAACAACTTACCGGATCTGATATGTATCTCTACAGCTCTCGTGAGCGAAAAAAACTTTATTATTTGAAACTAAATAGTGATAAGCTAGAAGAAGTAAAAACCGAACTGAAAAATGACATAAACAACTAATTTTACCGGAATGGTTTACTGCCATTCCGTTTTTTTCGCTCAATTTGTTGAAAATTATCAAAGTAACGTTTAGCCTTGATTTATATGGATTATGTTTCACAGGCAAGCTGAACATACTACACGAAGCAGCTTCATTTTTAAGGAGGTTCCCCTACATATGAAATGTATTGCGATTGATCTAGACGGAACATTACTGAATAAAGAAAGCGTCATTTCTGCGGAAAACAGAGAGGCGATCAAGCGGGCCGTTGATGCCGGCATCCTCGTCACCATTTGCACGGGAAGAGCGACATTTGATGTAAAAGCGCTGCTGGATGACTTGGACATCCCTATCATTGCAGCTAATGGCGGTACGATCCATGACACGGGTTACCGTTTGATCAGCCGGACATTAATGGATCAGGAAGCCGGTAAAGCGATTGCTGATTACTTACTTTCAAAAAACATTTACTTTGAGGTATATACAGATGACCATCTGCTTTCTCCTTTTGACGGTGAAGCTAAGCTGCACGCGGAGCTTGACATTCTAAAGAGCGCAAACCCAAACGAGCAGAAGGATGACTTGTGGCAAGGAGCCATGACTCAATTCAAACAGTTTGGCATTAAACCAATCCCTCATATCGAATCGGTTTTTGACGGCGGTGAAAACATTTATAAGCTTCTTTGCTTCTCCTTTGATATGGACAAGCTGAAACAAGCGAAGGAAGAACTGAAGCATCATAAAAAACTGGCGCAAACCTCTTCAGGAAAACATATTATCGAAATCCTGCCGGCCTCGTCAGGAAAAGGACGCGCGTTAACAAAGCTGGCTGACCTATACGGAATTGAAACACAGGATATCTATGCGATCGGCGATAGTCCAAACGATTTGTCCATGTTTGAAGTCGCCGGACACCGTATCGCCATGGAAAATGCGATTGATGAATTAAAAGAAAAAAGCACCTTTGTCACAAAAAGCAATGACGAAAATGGTGTGGCCTACTTTATAGACCAGCTTCTTTCAGGCCAATATGCATAAAGAAAAGACTCCAGAGATTGGAGTCTTTTTCTTTTATTGCACCCGTATACTTCCTGCGTATTTATCCTTCCAATATGTGCTCGTGTTCATATTGGTAATGGTCACGCCGTTTGATAATGTGACATGAACAACTTGTCCGTTTCCGATATAGATGGAGGGATTTAAGCTTGTTGATTGAAAGAACACAATGTCTCCCGGCTTCAGGTCCGCCTTCTCAATCTTAGTTCCGGCATTGTACTGGCTTGTTGCGTATCGAGGCAGGGAAATACCGGCTGCTTTCTGGTATACATATTGGACAAATCCAGCTGTATCAAATCCTGTCTCAGGTGTTACTCCGCCCTGTTTGTAAGGAACTTCACCAACATAAAGCGTCGCTTCGGAAACAATCGGATTTTCTTTCGGGATTGTCAGGTTGTCAAATCGGCGAATACCCGTCATCTTCGATTTCCAGTAATCCTCTGACAAATAGGAAATGGTTACTTTTTCTGATCTGCTCGCCTGGATGAACCTGCCTGCGCCCGCATAAATGCCTGCATGTGAAATTCCCGTTTTATACGTATTGCTGAAATAGACGACATCACCAGGCTTTATGTTCTGAGGGGCTATCTTCTCGCCCACTGCCCACTGCTGTTCTGCTGATCGCGGCAGATAAATGCCGAGTGCCTGTTGAAACACATATTGCACAAGCCCCGAGCAATCAAAGCCCTCTGACGGCGTGCTTCCGCCAAACACATATGGGACACCGATATATTTTTCGGCCTCCTGAACGACAGGAACATCAGCCGTTGCCGGATCGGCAGCGATTCGTCTCGCTCCGATATAAGTTCCGCTCCAATAGCTGCTTTTTTTGTAATTGGTGATGATAACCCCTTTTGACTGTGTACTGTGAACCATTTGGCCGTCTCCGATATAAAGGGCGTCATGTGTCGGAACAGTGCCGGTGCTTCCCTCTTTCTTGAAAAACAAAATATCACCCGGCTTCAGGTTTTCCGGCTTTACAGCTGTTCCGATTTTATACTGGTCGTTTACAGATCTCGGCAGATGAATATCAGCCTTACTGAACACATATTGTATCAATCCTGATGGATCGAAACCCTCTTTTGGCGTTTCCCCGCCATATTTATACTGATATCCAAGCAGGTTTTTTGCTTCGCTGACAATCAATTCTGATGATGTATCAGCTTCCGCAATCTCCGCTTTTGTCATAATTGGAACCAAAAAACAAATGATAACCGCCACAAGCAAAAACTTCTTCCAGTTTGCCAGTGTGTTCACTTTTATTATCTCCTCCTCTTTTTGCAGTTTTAACATCGGTATTTTTTTGAATATGTTAAGAGACTTTTTAATATTTTTACAGAATGAATATGCTGGGCAAATAAAAAGAGAGTGTCTCCTCAGACACTCTCTTTTTTGAATTATTTATTGGCGTTTACCGGTTCTTCCTGCTGTTGGATTTTATTCATTTCCATATCAATCTTCTGTTTTTCCTGATCTGTCAGCTGATCATTGAATTTAAAAGCTGACATAAACATGAACACGATGGCTACGGCAACAAACGGCCAGATGGCTTTTACAAATTTCATCTTTATCACTCCGTTTATTTAGATTTTAGTTTGTCACTATGATCAATATCAAACGTCAGTTTTCCGTCTTCTACTTTCCAAGCGAAATTAGAGTCTTTCGTCAGTTCGCGAATAATGGTTTTCTGTTTAAGGCTGTCTTTTTTCACAGGTGCAGGTGTCGCTTCATGGATATCGATCGGTGTCACTTCAAAGCGGCCTGTTCCATTTTTCTTCAGGTGATACTGAACCAGTGCACTGTCTCTTGTTCTCGTCCAGCCTTGATCAAAGACAAAGTTGCCGAGGCTGTAGAAAATGACGGTTCCGTTATATACTTCAATCGGTTCTAAGACGTGCGGGTGATGGCCGACGATGATGTCAGCTCCCGCATCAGACATGGCTCTTGCAAGCTGGCGCTGGCGGTCATTTGGATCATTGTCATACTCTTGTCCCCAGTGTGACTGCACAACAACAATGTCAGCATGTTTTTCCGCTTCTGAAATCATAGGGATGAAGATTTCAGGATCTGCGGGCAGCACGCCCGGCGTATTCTTTTTAGCCGCGAAACCTTTCCCGGACACATCGGTAAAGCCAAGCGTTGCAATCGTTACCCCGTTGACTTTCTGGTACGAAATTTTCTTTTTCGCATCACTTAAGCTGTATCCCGCTCCAACGATATCAAGGTTTTGCTTCGCAAATTCTCCAAGTGTATCTTTCATGCCCTGAACGCCGTAATCCATTGCGTGGTTGTTGGCGCTGTTGAGAACTGTGAAATTCATGTCCTTCAAGACTTTTACTGATTCCTTATTCGTCTGCAGATGAATCTTTTTATCTGCTTGTTTATAATTCTTTTGATAGGTTACCGGGTTTTCAAAGTTTCCTGCTACATAATCCGAAGCTCTAAAGATCGGTTCAACATATTGAAAAATACTGTCTGCCCCTTTTTGCTCCGTTACTTTTTCAACATAGCGTCCCATCATAATATCGCCTACAAATGAGGCTGAGAGTACGTCGTCAGAATACGTTTTGACCTTCGGCGTTTCCGCTTTTCCCGCCCACATGAAAGCGAACATAAGGACAAAAACGATCGGAATGGCAATAAATACGTGCTTATTGGTTTTCTTTTTTTGCTGTTTTGTCAGCTTTAGCAGCTTTTCATGAAAGCTCAGTTCTTTTTTCATCGTTTGACACACCTTACATTAAATTAAGTAGTAAACAAACATGATTGCAAAGGTCGCTCCGCTCAATAGCAGCGTGCTTCCGAACGTAATAGTTAAACCTTGTTTCTGAATGGTATTGGCAATTAAACCTGGCACGATGATGCCGATTCCTCGAAATTCTGCGATTTCAAATGGTACAATCGGGTATAGAAAATCAAACGCGATTTTCAGGACGATCCCTGTTATCAGCATGGCAGCGAATTTTCTGCGTCCGTACAAAATCATAAATTTTGATAAACCGTATTTCACAATAACATACGTGAGCAAGCTCACTAGCAAAACAAGTAAAATAAAGACCGGCTGATTAAACACAAGTCCTAAATATCCCGGTACAACAAGTCCTGCCGGCACGATCCCTGTTTTTTCCGCAAAAATTAAACTGAGTAGTACACCTAAAATTAGTGCGATGTATAAATCTGATCCGAACATGTCTGCATTTCCCCCTAGCTTACGAGCTGCTTTACCTTGTATTCGTGGATTTTTTCTATTAAAGGCTCTGCGGCACCATGAATATTGCCGACGCCATATATGACACGGTTGTGCATTCTTTTCTTTAACAATTCCATAATTTCATCTGTTGACTTATACTCTAGATCATGCAGTTTGTCTGCAGGAATTTTGCCTTCTTCGTAGGCTTTTACGATCGGTTCTGTTGTTTCACCGATTAAGATCAGTTCACTTGCTTCAATATAAGGCAATACGTCATTTGCGAATTGCTGTGTCCGATCGACACGGTCTGCGCGGCAGTTCATGATGATGATCGGATCATCGGTCGGGTAACCGATTTCTTTTACACGTTTCCATATATTCAAAGTAGAAGAAGCGTCGTTAGCAGCAAACCCATTAACAAAGTGCCCAGGCTCGCTCGGACTGATCAGCGGAAGAATTCTCATTGCTCCCGGATCTGGCGGCGCATTCAGCATTCCCTTAAATGCTGTTTCTTCGTCAATGCCGAGTGCTTGAGCCACACCCAGCGCCAGAGAAGCGTTATCAGGGAATACCATGTATTCAAATTTACGTAAATATTCATCTGTAATTTTTGAGTTATCAGCAATGATGACTTTTGTGTTTCGTTCTTTTGCTTTTTGTTTAAAGAACTCGGTATATTCACTATTTGTAATGACAAGATGGCCATTATAAGGAATTGTAGCGGTAAACGCTTCTGCAATTTCATCAAGCGTCGGCCCCATGACATCCATATGGTCTTCTAAAACATTCACAATGACGCCGATATTGGCCTGCAGAAGTTCTTCCTGAAAGATGATTTGATAATCTGGGTTAACAGCCATGCATTCACTGACAATCGCGTTAGCCCCTCTTTCTACTGTTTCTCTCATGACTTCTTTTTGCTCTCCGATATTCGGCCCCTGAGGTTTCCGTTTAATCGGCTTTTCCTCCGGTGTGTCCCAGTAAATCATTCTTGCATCTGTTCCTGTTGTTTTTCCAACAGTCTTGTAACCGGCTTCTATTAATATTCCGGTTGTCAGCCTTGTCACAGTCGATTTTCCGCGGATGCCGTTAATATTCACCCGAACAGGGAGGGCATCAATGTTTTTCTGATGTCGTCGTTTTTCTAATATTCCGATGACCAGTATGACAGCACAGGCTATAATGAGTAACCACATTGCTTTTCGACATCTCCTTCTATATTGTTGTAAATTCATTCATCAGTATATAGAATCACTATGAATTCTCAATCGGCATTATGTAACATAATCTTCCCTAATCGACTAAGCCAAACTTCTCTTTTGAAAGAGATTTTATACCTACAAACTGTTTTCTATTTTTGGAAAACAGCAGGACTTACACCTTATCACTTTTTTTAAAAATCAAAGAGAATGCGCTTTCATTTTTCTCCTGATATCCTTCTGGACGTATAGTCACACCCCGCTGTTTGTATTTAATATGCATTTCAAATCAATCTTTTTTTCAGCCTGTGTTATCAAGCATCTCCTGCTATCATGCGTGTTTCCGGTTCTTATGAACACAAAATAGTTTTATCCTGTTTCTTAAGGACAAGGTCATAATGTCATCCTTTCTGCATGGAAGCGGCAATATTAGGCCCATTCCAAAATGACTAATGGGACCAGCCATGAAAACGCTAAACATACGAGTCCGAATTCTCTAACATAATTAAACATTTTCTGGGATGATAGTCTTTTCTGTTTCTCACCATTTACAGGTCTAAACGCATGACTTTGAAACAATTTTAATAAAACTTAATATTTGTTCAAGAAATCTTCATCCATATTTGTGAAGACTTTGTCAAAAAAAGAGTGAAAACCTTAAATTTTTCAATTATATATACAATTTACAAGTAGATTTCTTTTGATATTTTTATTGCTAACTTCGGATTGTTCATGATAATCTATCTGTGTAAACGGTTACATAAACAAGGAGGAGCTGTTTTGGCTACAATTAAAGATGTCGCCGGAGCGGCGGGCGTTTCAGTTGCAACGGTTTCCCGCGTCCTGAATGATAACGGCTATGTACACGAAGAAACGCGAACGCGTGTCATAGCTGCGATGGCGAAGCTGAACTATTACCCGAATGAAGTCGCCAGATCTCTATATAAAAGAGAATCCCGACTGATCGGACTTTTGCTCCCGGATATCACAAACCCTTTCTTCCCCCAGCTTGCCCGCGGTGCGGAGGATGAATTGAACCGGGAAGGCTATCGCCTTATTTTCGGCAACAGTGACGAGGAATTGAAAAAAGAACTTGAATACCTTCAAACCTTTAAGCAAAATCATGTCGCAGGCATTATTGCCGCAACAAATTACCCGGATCTCGAGGAATACAGCGGCATGAATTATCCAGTTGTTTTTCTGGACAGAACACTTGAAGGGGCTCCTTCTGTGTCCAGTGACGGCTATACAGGAGGAAAGTTAGCCGCTCAGGCTATCATTCACGGGAAAAGCCAGCGCATTACGCTCTTGAGAGGACCCGCTCACCTGCCGACCGCTCAAGATCGATTTAACGGTGCTTTGGAAATCTTAAAGCAGGCTGAAGTTGATTTTCAGGTCATTGAGACGGCTTCATTTTCAATTAAAGATGCACAATCGATGGCGAAGGAGCTGTTTGCCGCTTATCCAGCGACAGATGGTGTGATCGCGAGTAATGATATTCAAGCCGCTGCCGTTTTACATGAAGCATTGCGGCGCGGAAAAAACGTGCCGGAGGACATTCAAATTATCGGCTATGATGACATTCCGCAAAGCGGACTTCTGTTCCCGCCACTTTCTACAATTAAACAGCCCGCATATGATATGGGGAGAGAAGCTGCCAAACTGCTTTTGGGTATCATCAAAAAACAGCCGCTGGCAGAAACGGCAATTCAAATGCCTGTCACCTATATAGGAAGAAAGACGACAAGAAAGGAAGATTAAGATGCGTAATATTTGTGTGATTGGTAGCTGTTCTATGGATTTAGTGGTCACCTCTGACAAACGCCCAAAAGCCGGTGAAACGGTTCTTGGCACGTCATTTCAGACTGTGCCGGGCGGCAAAGGAGCAAATCAGGCCGTTGCCGCAGCCAGACTTGGGGCGCAAGTGTTTATGGTTGGCAAGGTTGGAGACGATCATTATGGAACAGCTATTTTGAATAATCTCAAAGCTAACGGCGTTTGCACTGACTATATGGAACCGGTTACACAGACGGAAAGCGGAACCGCTCATATTGTGCTTGCTGAAGGCGACAACAGCATTGTCGTTGTCAAAGGCGCGAACGATGACATCACCCCAGCGTATGCGTTAAACGCACTCGAACAGATTGAAAAGGTCGATATGGTGCTGATTCAGCAGGAAATCCCAGAAGAAACGGTTGATGAGGTGTGCAAATACTGCCATTCTCACGATATCCCGATCATGCTAAACCCAGCACCGGCCCGCCCGCTCAAGCAGGAAACAATTGATCACGCTACCTATCTGACGCCGAATGAACACGAGGCTTCGATTTTATTCCCTGAGCTTACCATTTCTGAAGCTCTGGCGCTTTATCCGGCAAAGCTCTTTATTACGGAAGGAAAACAAGGCGTCCGCTATTCGGCTGGCAGCAAAGAGGTGCTCATCCCGTCCTTCCCTGTAGAGCCCGTTGATACAACCGGAGCCGGTGATACGTTTAACGCAGCCTTTGCCGTAGCCCTGGCTGAGGGAAAAGATATTGAAGCCGCATTGCGGTTTGCCAATCGTGCCGCTTCCCTTTCTGTCTGTTCCTTCGGTGCCCAAGGCGGAATGCCGACAAGAAATGAAGTAGAGGAGCTGCTGTCATGAAAAAACACGGTATACTGAACAGCCATCTTGCCAAGATTTTAGCAGACCTTGGCCACACTGATAAAATTGTCATCGCGGATGCCGGACTGCCGGTTCCTGACGGCGTTTTGAAAATTGATCTTTCACTGAAGCCGGGCCTTCCGGCTTTCCAAGATACAGCGGCAGTGCTCGCTGACGAGATGGTCATCGAAAAAGTCATTGCTGCAGCTGACATAAAAGCATCCAATCAGGAGAATGCGAAATTTCTAGAGAATCTTTTCTCTGAACAAGAGATTGAATACCTTTCTCACGAGGAGTTTAAGCTGCTGACAAAAGAAGCAAAGGCAGTCATAAGAACAGGAGAATTCACACCATATGCCAACTGCATCCTGCAGGCGGGTGTGCTTTTCTAGAAAGGAGGATGAAACATGCAGATTGAAATGAAAGACATTCATAAAGCATTCGGAAAAAACCAGGTGCTGTCAGGTGTTTCCTTTCAGCTCATGCCTGGCGAGGTTCACGCATTAATGGGAGAAAACGGCGCCGGCAAGTCCACGCTTATGAACATTTTGACAGGCCTGCACAAATCGGATCATGGTCAAATCAGCATAAACGGAAACGAAACGTATTTTTCCAATCCAAAAGAAGCGGAACAGCATGGAATAGCCTTTATCCATCAGGAATTGAATATCTGGCCGGAAATGACCGTTCTTGAGAATCTATTTATCGGTAAAGAGATATCCTCCAAGCTGGGCGTCTTACAAACAAGAAAAATGAAAGCGCTAGCAAAGGAGCAGTTTGACAAACTCTCCGTCTCTCTTTCTCTTGATCAAGAAGCCGGCGAATGTTCCGTCGGACAGCAGCAAATGATCGAAATCGCAAAAGCGCTTATGACAAATGCCGAGGTCATCATTATGGATGAACCGACCGCAGCGTTGACTGAACGTGAAATCAGCAAGCTCTTTGAGGTCATTACAGCGTTAAAAAAGAACGGCGTCTCCATTGTCTATATTTCGCATCGCATGGAAGAAATTTTTGCGATTTGCGACAGAATTACCATCATGCGTGACGGAAAAACGGTAGATACAACAAACATCTCAGAAACTGATTTTGATGAAGTCGTCAAAAAAATGGTCGGACGGGAGCTGACTGAACGATATCCAAAACGCACTCCTTCTCTCGGTGACAAAGTATTCGAGGTGAAAAATGCTTCCGTAAAAGGGAGTTTTGAGGACGTCAGCTTTTATGTTCGTTCCGGTGAAATCGTCGGTGTTTCGGGATTGATGGGAGCCGGCCGGACAGAAATGATGAGAGCGCTGTTCGGCGTTGACAGGCTGGACACGGGTGAGATATGGATCGCTGGGAAAAAAACGGCTATTAAGAACCCGCAGGAAGCCGTGAAAAAAGGTCTCGGCTTTATTACAGAGAATCGCAAGGATGAAGGGCTCCTGCTCGACACCTCGATCCGCGAAAATATTGCCCTGCCCAATCTGTCCAGCTTCTCACCAAAGGGTCTCATTGATCATAAGCGGGAGGCTGAATTTGTCGATCTGTTAATCAAACGCCTCACTATCAAAACAGCATCACCGGAAACGCACGCACGCCATTTATCAGGAGGAAACCAGCAAAAAGTGGTGATAGCCAAGTGGATCGGCATCGGACCGAAAGTGCTTATCTTGGATGAGCCAACAAGAGGTGTGGATGTTGGCGCCAAACGAGAGATTTATACGCTGATGAATGAGCTGACCGAACGCGGCGTCGCTATCATCATGGTGTCATCAGAGCTGCCTGAAATTCTGGGAATGAGCGATCGGATTATCGTTGTCCATGAAGGCAGAATCAGCGGAGAAATCCATGCGCGAGAAGCAACACAAGAACGAATTATGACACTTGCCACGGGAGGGCGGTAATATGAAAACGGAACAACTGCAAACAGAACAAAAACGGATTCACTTCGACGGAGTCATGCAAAAACTCGGCCCGTTTCTTGGTTTATTTATTCTCGTTATCATTGTATCTATTTTAAATCCCAGCTTTCTTGAACCGCTGAATATTTTAAACCTGCTTCGCCAGGTCGCCATTAACGGATTAATCGCGTTCGGGATGACCTTTGTCATTTTGACAGGCGGCATTGATCTTTCTGTCGGCGCTATTCTTGCCCTGTCCAGTGCTTTAGTTGCGGGGATGATTGTGTCCGGTGTCGATCCGGTTCTCGCGATCATCCTTGGCTGTATCATTGGTGCCGTACTAGGCATGATCAACGGATTATTGATTACTAAAGGAAAAATTGCGCCCTTTATCGCCACGCTTGCGACCATGACTGTGTTTCGCGGACTGACGCTAGTGTATACAGATGGAAATCCGATTACCGGACTTGGCACAAACTACGCTTTTCAGATGTTCGGACGCGGTTACTTTTTAGGCATTCCTGTACCGGCGATTACGATGGTTCTTGCCTTTGTCATCCTTTGGGTGCTTCTTCATAAAACACCATTCGGACGCCGGACGTACGCAATCGGCGGCAACGAGAAAGCCGCGCTCATTTCAGGCATCAAAGTGACGCGCGTGAAAGTGATGATCTATTCTTTAGCCGGGCTTTTATCCGCTCTTGCAGGTGCCATATTGACTTCCCGCCTGCATTCGGCCCAGCCGACTGCGGGGGAATCGTACGAACTTGATGCTATCGCGGCAGTCGTCTTAGGCGGAACAAGTCTTTCTGGCGGCCGAGGACGCATTGTCGGCACGTTAATCGGGGTACTGATCATCGGCACACTTAATAACGGACTTAATCTGCTTGGCGTCTCATCATTTTATCAGCTGGTTGTCAAAGGGATTGTTATCTTGATTGCGGTATTATTAGACCGCAAGAAGTCAGCTTAGGAGGGTTTTCACATGAAAAAGGCTGTATCCGTCATTTTAACGTTATCATTATTTTTGTTAACCGCCTGTTCGCTTGAGCCTCCCCAATGGGCAAAGCCGTCAAACTCGGGGAACAAAAAGGAATTCACCATTGGCTTGTCCGTCTCAACACTTAATAATCCTTTTTTTGTCTCATTAAAAAAGGGTATCGAAAAAGAAGCTAAAAAACGGGGAATGAAAGTCATCATTGTTGATGCACAAAATGATTCATCGAAACAGACGAGTGACGTGGAAGATTTAATTCAGCAAGGTGTTGATGCATTATTAATCAACCCGACTGATTCTTCGGCGATCTCAACGGCAGTAGAATCTGCAAACGCAGTCGGTGTGCCCGTCGTAACAATCGATCGATCTGCCGAACAAGGAAAAGTTGAAACCCTCGTTGCTTCCGATAATGTAAAAGGCGGTGAAATGGCCGCGGCGTTTATTGCCGACAAACTTGGAAAAGGAGCAAAGGTGGCAGAGCTTGAAGGCGTCCCCGGCGCATCTGCCACACGGGAACGCGGCTCAGGATTCCATAACATCGCAGACCAAAAACTCCAAGTTGTCACAAAACAATCAGCTGACTTTGACCGCACGAAAGGCCTGACTGTCATGGAAAACCTGCTGCAGGGACATCCTGATATCCAAGCTGTTTTTGCTCACAACGATGAAATGGCGCTCGGTGCTCTCGAGGCAATTAACAGCTCGGGGAAAGACATATTGGTGATCGGTTTTGACGGCAATAAAGATGCGCTCGCTTCCATTAAAGACGGAAAGCTGTCAGCCACCGTCGCTCAGCAGCCTGAATTAATCGGTAAATTGGCTACAGAAGCAGCAGATAATATTTTGCACGGAAAAAAAGTGCAAAAAACAATATCCGCGCCTCTCAAACTAGAAACACAAAAATAATTGTCTGATGTTTAGGAACCTGCGATAACGTGAATAGAGATATAGAATGAATTATTTCTCTTACGTGAGGAGAGGAACGGCATGAACAAACCAACAAAACTATTTTCAACATTAGCACTTGCGGCTGGAATGACTGCGGCGGCGGCTGGAGGCGCTGGAACGATCCATGCTCAACAGCCAGAAACAACGGTAAGCATTGATGATTTATACAGTTATCCGATTGACTCTTATTTGGTATCAGCAGAGGCTCTAAATGTCAGAACGAAGCCTTCCGCATCAAGCCAGAAAGCCGATACGCTGCACCTAGGAGATAGCTTAAAGCTGATTTCCTTCTCAAATGCTGACTGGGCAAAGGTTCAGTATAAAAACGGAAAAATAGGTTTTGTCTCCACTCATTACATTGTAAAAGCAGCGACAACGGTAAAAACCAAAACAAAAACAAAAGTATATACTTCCGCTGATGGAAAGAGCATTAAGACTCTTCCAGCAGACACAAGCGTTTCTTTTTTAGGCTGGAGTAAAACGAATAAAGGCGGTTTTGATTTTGATTGGGTATTCGTTGATTACGGCGGTGCGACAGGTTATATGAAAACAAAGGATTTACACATGACAAAATAACTGAGAGGGATTCCACATTTATGCGGAATCCCTTTTATTATGAATTGATTTGTCACATTCCCAAGATATTTCTCAGGAAATATTGTCGTATGCTGTGTCGAAACCTTACATGATCATCGACATTTTTGTTCACGCTAAAAAGCGGAGGTGTAAATATGGATCAATTTGAAGCAGCATATGAATCGTATAAAGCCCGACAAACAACTGTCGATCAAGAAAATGTTCCATCTGGAAAAGAAGAAATTATTGCGGTTAGAAGAAATGAGGAAGACAATATTATCGCAGTGAAAACCAATACAGGAAGAGAGCTCGACTACCCTACTGCGCTGTCAGAAGCAAAATCAGGAAAACTCGCTCATGTTGATGTCTTCCATAAATACGGGCGTGACATTTTGCGAAGTGAACCGGACGGCATCAAGGAAAATAACCTGTCTGAGCTGCCGGATTTTTAAACAAATACAGCCCTGCCGTATGTTGGACAGGGCTGTATTTTAAACAAAAGGCTGCTGGATGTATTCGGCTAACCGTTTTGCACTGTGAGAAATATCCTCTGCAGCTGCATAATTCACGCCATAGAACACATATGGAGGCAGATACTTCATGCCGATCAGATTACTCGTGGCCTGAAATGGTTTCAATAGCTCACTGATCGAGTAATGATTTCCTCCGCCCGCTTGATATTTTTCCGCTTCGCTCCCTGTTGATACAGCCAGCATCAGCTCCTTGCCATGCAAGGCATTTCCTTCTGAACCAAAAGCCCAGCCGTAAGTCAGCACAAGATCCTGCCATTTTTTCAAGAGCGGCGGAGAGCTGTACCAATATAGCGGGAATTGAAAGACAATCCGATCGTATTCCTCGCACAGCTGCTGTTCCTTCGCAACATCTATTTCTTCATCCGGGTATTCCTTATAAAGATCCCGTACTGTGATATTGTCATGTTTACTCAATTCCTCAGCCCACGCCTTATTGACAACTGAGGTCTCCATATGAGGATGAACTGCCAAAACCAATATTTTCATCAGACCACACCTTTACTGTTTTGATGTTATTTTATCTAAAATCAGGAAAAGAGCCAAATAAAAAGAAAGCCCTGTAAAAGGGGCTTTCTTTTTTTCTTTTATTCAGGGCTTCCTTCAGTTGTTTCGATATCTTTCGCAAAATCAGGGTTATCCAGATTCGCATTAAAGAAATCCGCTGTGTTCGGAAGTCTGAGATTCATGTTCATTTTTTGAGAAATCGTAACCGTGCAATCCTCAAGCACATAGTCAAAAACGTGTCCGCCTGAATTGCGTCCTTCGTCAATGAAGTGCAGGTGATAGCCTGAAACGGCGATTCCGTTTGCATAAGCTGGTGTCAAGAAACCTACGATTGTTCCTCTCACGTTGTCGAAGTTGAAAATCGGCTGTGTTTTGACCGCTTCAACCATTGGCACGTAAGGTTTTTCTTGAAGTTCTACCGTTCTTGTCTGCACCTTTTTAAACAATCCGTCAATACGAATTGCATAAAATAAGTTTCTGCTTGGCAGCATGCTGTTGATCTCTTTTTCAAAGTCTTCGCGTGTCATTTTCGCATCAATTTTGTGCGTCATGTCCGGTGTAAAGAACGTAAATGAACAGAAAGGTGAACGGTCTCCTTTTTGGACCGGTGTCGCGGTTCCGTCTGAGCGAAGACGGTAAAATTCGCCGTCAAACCCAATCAGCTCTCCGTCAAGCTTGTTAAAGGTTCCGATACCGAAGTCTCCATATTTCGGAATCTCTGACAGTTCAAAATCTCCGTCATATACTCCGTCTAATAGAGAAGTCATTGTTGATACTTGATAAATCTGGCTCACAGGCTGATCTTTTTGACCACGGCTGAGCACTTGAATGTTGCTTTCTCGTTTCATATTTCCCTTCACTCCTTTTATTTAGTGCTGTTCATAAAACAGTGTCGTGATGCGCAGAGTGCTAGAGAGCTTTCGTTTTCATGAGTTCCCCGAATTCTTTCGGAAGCTTGTCACTTGCTAAATTAATGTTATCACTGTAGTCAACCGGGACATCGATGATGACAGGACCTTCAGCGTTCATGCCTTGACGCAGAACATCTGCCAGCTGGTCTGGTGATTCTACGCGCAAGCCAGTTGCTCCGAAGCTTTCCGCATATTTTACGATATCGATATTTCCGAAATCGACCGCAGATGTACGGTTATATTTTTTCAATTGCTGGAATGCAACCATGTCATATGTGCTGTCGTTCCATACAATGTGTACAATTGGTGCTTTTAGTCGAACTGCTGTCTCTAATTCCATTGCTGAGAATAAGAAACCGCCGTCACCAGAGACAGAAACCACTTTTTCTCCCGGTTTCACCAATGAAGCGCCGATTGCCCAAGGAAGCGCAACGCCGAGTGTTTGCATACCGTTACTGATCATTAATGTTAACGGCTCGTAGCTGCGGAAATAACGTGACATCCAAATGGCGTGCGAACCGATATCGCAAGTTACTGTAACATGATCATCGACTGCATTACGCAACTCTTTAACGATTTCAAGAGGGTGCGCTCTGTCTGATTTCCAATCTGCAGGCACCTGCTCACCTTCATGCATATATTGTTTTAAATCAGAAAGGATTTTCTGCTCACGCTCTGCAAATTCCACTTTCACAGCATCGTGTTCGATATGATTAATCGTGGACGGAATGTCACCGATCAATTCAAGATCAGGCTGGTAAGCATGATCAATGTCAGCGATAATCTCGTCTAAATGGATAATTGTCCGGTCTCCATTGACATTCCAGAATTTTGGATCATATTCAATTGGGTCATAGCCGATCGTCAGAACAACATCTGCCTGCTCTAGCAGTAAATCGCCAGGCTGGTTGCGGAACAAACCGATACGGCCAAAATACTGATCCTCTAAATCTCTAGAAAGGGTACCGGCAGCTTGATATGTTTCAACAAATGGAAGCTGAACCTTTTTCAAAAGCTTGCGAACCGCTTTAATTGCTTCCGGTCTTCCGCCTTTCATACCGACCAAAACGACAGGAAGTTTTGCTGTTTGGATTTTTGCTATGGCCGCACTGATTGCATCATCTGCTGCAGGACCGAGTTTTGGTGCTGCAACAGCACGCACGTTTTTCGTATTTGTGACTTCATTCACAACATCTTGCGGAAAGCTCACAAAAGCGGCCCCAGCCTGCCCTGCTGACGCTATCCTAAACGCATTTGTAACAGCTTCCGGTATATTTTTTACATCTTGAACTTCTACACTGTATTTTGTAATCGGCTGGAATAGCGCCGCATTATCCAAAGATTGATGTGTCCGTTTTAAACGATCTGCACGGATCACGTTTCCAGCAAGCGCAACGACAGGGTCTCCTTCAGTGTTCGCTGTCAACAGGCCTGTTGCCAAGTTAGAGGCACCCGGTCCTGATGTGACTAACACGACTCCCGGTTTTCCAGTTAAACGGCCGACTGCTTGGGCCATGAATGCTGCGTTTTGTTCGTGCCGAGCAACGATAATTTCAGGTCCTTTATCTTGTAAAGCGTCAAATACCGCATCAATTTTTGCACCTGGAATGCCAAATACATGTGTGACACCTTGCTCCACCAAGCAATCAACAACAAGCTCCGCCCCTCTGTTTTTCACAAGGGATTTTTGTTCTTTTGTTGCTTTTGTCAACACCCTCACTCCTTATTATGCATTTTAAACGTAAAATTTTAAATATCTTGTGATAAGTTTCACTATACACTCTTTGGAAATTGACCTCCAATATCGATTCGCCTTATGATTAATATGTAATACGAATTATTAACCTATGGAAAGGAATGCATATTGAATGGAGCTTCGCCATCTTCAATACTTTATCGCAGTAGCCGAAGAGCTTCATTTCGGAAAGGCTGCCCGGCGGCTGAACATGACGCAGCCTCCTCTCAGCCAGCAGATCAAACAGCTGGAGGAAGAAGTCGGAGTTACGCTTCTGAAAAGGACAAAACGATTTGTCGAGCTTACCGCAGCAGGAGAAATCTTTTTAAATCATTGCCGCATGGCCTTGATGCAAATCGGACAAGGAATTGAACTGGCACAGCGGACGGCCCGCGGCGAGCAAGGCCTTCTCGTAATCGGTTTTGTCGGATCAGCTACATATGAATTTCTGCCGCCGATTGTCCGGGAATATCGTAAAAAATTCCCATCTGTGAAAATAGAACTGCGTGAAATATCCTCGTCTAGGCAGCAGGAGGAGCTACTAAAGGGCAACATTGATATTGGTATACTTCATCCTCCCTTACAGCATACAGCTTTACATATCGAAACCGCCCAAAGCAGCCCTTGTGTTTTAGCTTTGCCTAAGCAACACCCATTGACTTCTAAGGAATCAATTACGATTGAGGATTTAAGAGATGAACCAATTATTACTGTTGCTAAAGAAGCATGGCCTACTCTATACATGGATTTTATTCAGTTCTGTGAACAAGCGGGCTTCAGACCCAACATTGTCCAGGAAGCCACAGAATATCAAATGGTGATTGGTTTAGTCAGTGCCGGAATTGGTATGACATTTGTTCCTTCCTCAGCCAAAAAATTATTTAATTTGGATGTTACTTATCGAAAAATGGACCAAATACAGCTTAATGCAGAATGGGTTATCGCTTACCGCAAAGACAATCATAATCCGCTTATAAAGCATTTTATTCATATTTCAAATTGTCAGCAGACAAGAACTAAAGAGAGTGATGCAGGTACATGAACAATACTTGCAATCTCTTTTTTCTTTTGGGATTCTTATGGAATTTTTATTAATTTAATATAATCGCTTAGTACAACTTTATATCAGTATACGTATACATACAGTACAAATAGTTGGCAAGGACATTAGTAAGCGCAGGACATTAGTTTGATTTTAAAAATGAAAGATAGAGAGGTGAAGTAAATTATTGAGTTCACCGGCATGTTCACATTGCTCGCTTTTTTCGTAACTATGATTTTTATTTTCTGGAGACCAAAAGGACTAAATGAAGCTATCCCCGCCACATTTGGCGCTTTAATGGTTTTATTGTGCGGAAGTGTGTCATTGGCAGACTTAGGGGAAATCGGAACAAAAGTTACGGGTGCATCGGTTACAATCCTTGCCACTATGATTATGGCCATTGCACTAGAAAGCTTTGGTTTCTTTTATTGGGTGGCTGCAAAACTGCTCCAACAATCCAAGGGTTCAGGCATCAAGCTTTTTTGGCTAACCAATTTGCTCTGCTTTCTCATGACCATTTTCCTGAATAATGATGGGAGCATTTTGATCACAACTCCAATCCTTTTGCTTGTACTAAAATATTTAGGTTTAAAAAAACATCAAAAAGCCCCATATTTATTAAGCGGTGTTTTAATAGCCACAGCCTCTAGCGCACCGATTGGCGTAAGTAATATTGTTAATTTAATTTCTCTCAAAATCATTGGAATGGATCTATATCTTCACACCGCCATGATGTTTGTCCCTAGTATGATGGGACTCATTTTTATGACTTGTCTACTGTTTATGTTTTTTTATAAACGTCTTCCCAAAAGCCTGCCAGATATACCGGGCCATTTTCAGTCTCTGCGGCATAGAAGGTACCATCCTCTTCATTCGCCATCAGCTCCTTTACCAGAACGAAATCAAACAAAAATCATGTTGTTTGTGCTTGCATTTGTTTTTCTCGTCAGAATGAGTCTATTTGCAGCATCATATACCGGTATTTCTGTTCCTCTTGTCGCTGTCATCGGATCTTTTATCCTGTTGAGCTGGAGATGGATTTATTTCAAAACCTCCCCAAGAGACTTGTTATATAAATCGCCTTGGCACATTTTTATATTCGCTTTTACTATGTATGTCTTAATTTATGGTCTGCATAATATTGGATTCACAGAGTTACTTGTGAATTATTTTGAACCTGTGGTTTCTGGAAGCCTCGCCCATGCAACTTTCGCATCAGGTATCTCTACTTCAGTTTTTTCTAATCTCTTTAACAACCATCCAGCGTTAATGATCAGTACTTTTACCTTAACTGAAATGACCCTGAATCCTTCAGCAACAAAAATCATCTACTTGGCAAATATTATCGGCAGTGATATCGGTTCATTATTATTACCTATGGGAACCTTAGCAACGCTTATTTGGATGCATATATTAAAACAGCATGATGAAAGTATTTCATGGGGCGAATATATAAAAACGACCATTATCATCATTCCGCTGACTGTTCTTTTTACGTTAACATGTTTATATTTTTGGATCAGTTGGTTATTTCTTTAGTTCAGTATGAAACGAAAAACTGCCTTCTGCTATTCAAGAGGGCAGTTTTGTATACACTAGGGAAGATGCATTGTCTTTAGATGATTTAACTTCCAAATGACTGGCTCTCCACTTGCGTTGATTAGCTCAATTATATTATTAGAGACACCCTTTAATAGACCAACTTTTTCTGGCACCTCTCCCATATCAAATATGACCAATTCACCAATATTTTTTTTGATCTGCTCCTCAAAATTACGCACAAGAGGAACTTTGGAAGGCACGACCGGCAATTGTGAGTTGTCAAGAGTATACGGTGTTTGTTCAGTTGAATAAGGGGTAAACCATTTTAAATGATGCATAGATATAAAAAGTATTTTAAATACGGGTGAAAAAAATACAATATAATCGTTTAAAACATTTGTAACATACCCATGGATCGATCGACCCCCAGTTACATAAACTTCAATAAACTGGCCTTTGACCTTGTTTAATGTATTTCTATATGAAAAAGCTTGAGTTTCTGCCTCTATGGATGGATCTTCCGGATTGATCAAAAATGGCTTCTCAGTACTGGTCATTATTTTCGCCTTGTTTATTTGATGAAGATGCAACAAGGGAATATAAAGATAATTGCAGCCATCAAAAATAACAAAAATATCCTGTCCGATATCTATGAGGGTGCCGACAAACCTTGTATCTCCTGAAATGACAACCTCAACATCTGTGTTAAGGAATTGATTCAAACCTTTCACGATTCTCCTCCTTTAACTGAAAAAGGGCATCACTTAATCTGATGCTCCTCCATTATCTATTAAAATTTACGTTTCCAGTGATAGTCTATCGTTCTGACAATCGTTTCATAGCTATAATCATCCTTTTGTTTTTCTGAACTTTTGAAGGAACTTGAATAACCTGGTGATCTTGATGATTGATAATCTGATGATCTTGGTGATCGTTTAGATGATTTTGATGATTGATAATCTGAAGATTTTAATGATCGTTTAGATGATTTTGAAGAACTTTTTGAACGTGACGAACGGCCAGATTTGGATGATTGATAATCCGAAGATTTTAGTGATCGTTTAGATGATTTTGATGAACTTTTTGAACGTGACGAACGGCCAGATTTGGATGATTGATAATCTGAAGATTTTAGTGATCGTTTAGATGATTTTGATGAGCTATATGATTTTGATGAGCTATATGATTTTGATGAGCTATATGATTTTGAAGAAATGAACGAATTGCTGTCCTTATCATTATTGTCTTCCTGGCTTTGTTCATTTTTTTGATCCTCTTTTTTGTACGACCCTTTTGGGCCTAAGCTGATGCTTTTTATGTGAAAAGGATAGATGCGAAGCACCTCTTGATTTTTCACTATAGTATAATGGCCGTCGGCATTATCTACAAGGATACCCTCAATGGCTTCCGGACCTCCACGATTAATTGAAACCCATTTATGAGTCAGACTCTTAAAAACCTCGCTTAAATCATCAGCTTCCAAAACTCCAACTGGCGTCTGCTCTTCTATTTTCAAATCAGGCTCGTGTTTACTTATACTCTTTATGTGATGGATATTAAAATACACTACCCCATCCTCATTAGTGTTTAACGCAGCGTAATCATCTCCCAGCCAGACCAATCTTCCTTTTTTAGATTCCGGACCCCCTTGGTTAAATTGAACTGATTGGTTTATTAAATGTCCGATTAAGCTATGAAAATCGTCAGCATCGAGCATTTCCTCAGTCTCAATTGTTGTGGTGCTATTATTGGTATCCTCAGTAATACTTTTCACATGCTCCAACTGATAATAAATTATTTTTTTTTCAGCTTGTAAAGCTATATAATCTGATTTTACAGCAGTTAATTTTCCTTTTTTAGATTCCGGACCTCCACGATATACAGTAACAATTTTATCTTTCATTGAATGCAAAAAGTTATAATAAGATATTTCATCATTTGAATGATACTTCATTCTCCTCTTGCTCATTCAAGTTCCTCCTAGTCACTTATACATAGATGATAAACATATTGCATATATACGTGTCACGTTTATTTGTTGAACTAATTCAATAGCCTAATTGTCGCTTTTTCCGCGAATACCCATTTTCACGCATTCATAAAATACTTAAATGATCTTTGAGGTATTGTGAACGGTTTTTAATATACTCACAAATCACATCCGGCTCCCGGTCAAAACGCTCAACATCATTCTTTTTATATGGGTCCATCAAGATAAAAGGCCTAATCCGCTCATACATCGCCATGATTTTCGGTTCCATATATTCTATCGTAAAAAGAGATTGGAGCGTTTTTTCTAACAGGCGCTTGTAGGACTTGCGAAACTCGGATTCATCCAATATCCGGGCAGTTAGTGTATTAAATCCTTGAATTCTTACATAATCGGCAGCCATCCGCTCTCCATGGATATCCCTGCCCCAGGTCGCATCATAATCCCAAGGAATCACCTCAAATAATCCGGTTTCCCCGCTTCTGTATAATGCGTAGTTGTGGACAAACCCGTCATAGTTCGAGGTGAATACAATACCGGCAAGCCAGCGCAAATACTTATCGACATCCACGTGTTTTGTCACTTCTGACTTAAACTGAGCTTTAGGGACAGTATTAATTTTAAAAATCATATCCTGTAAATAAAAATCATCTTCCACAGTCCCTGTCTTCTTTTCATATCCAAGCTCCAGCGACGTCTTCGTTTCCTTTTCCAAATCGCTCATCAGAGAAAAGTTAGCATCATCATCCACCGCGTAAAAAATCGCGCCATCAGCCAGCTTCCTTTTCGCCAAATAATATTCATCTACGGATTCAAGTTCAAGATAAACCCCTTCATTCTTCCCATTCACCTTTACAAACACAAACTCTGCCTTTGGAGACAGTGTCCCTAGCTCCGAGAAAAAATCCAGAGACAATTTGTTTCTCATCAAGGAAGGGTCTTTATACTCCGCATTTAAGTGAATCTCTCTCGCGCCGCGGAATGTTTTCGGCTGATAAAAGGAAATATGGTATGACTTCTTTTTGAAGTCTCTGATATGTGATCCCCGATAAGCGATATCAATATCCAGCCTTTTTTGATTTACCTTCATCACAGCTGGCACCGGATCATCGTCCCATATATCCTTTTTTAATTCACGCAAATCTTTTGGATGAACAAACAGCTGATAAAGCGGTAAATTGGATTGATTCTTCATCCATAATCCTCCTTACAAATATTAGGCTTTTATTTTTATAAGATCTCAGCGGAACACTTATACACTTTTTAAAACCGCGCGTACTATGAGGGTAGTAAGGATCTTCATCCTTAACATCATTTTTAAAAGGAGGATTTCAAATTGGGCCACTATTCCCATTCTGACATCAAAGAAGCGGTGAAATCCGCAAAAAAAGAAGGTTTAAAGGATTATTTATACCAAGAGCCTCATGGAAAAAAACGCAGTCATAAAAAGTCGCACCGCACTCACAAAAGATCTCGCAGCCATAAAAAATCATACTGCTCTCACAAAAAATCTCGCAGTCACAAAAAATCATTCTGTTCTCACAAAAAATCTCGCAGCCATAAAAAATCATACTGCTCTCACAAGAAATCACGCAGCCACAAAAAATCGTACCGTTCTCACAAAAAATCTCGCAGCTATAAAAAATCTTGCCGTTCTTACAAAAAATCTCGCAGCTACAAAAAATCTTGCCGTTCTTACAAAAAATCTCGCAGCTACAAAAAGTCATACTGTTCTCACAAGAAAAAATCTCGCAGCTATAAGAAGTCATGCCGTACACACAAAAAATCTTATCGTTCCCATAAGAAATACTACAAAAAACCGCACCACCACTGCGACGACTACAAAAGACACGATGATTATGACAGCAAAAAAGAATACTGGAAAGACGGCAATTGCTGGGTAGTCAAAAAGAAATACAAATAATCTAAGTTTTCATTGTTTCAATAGGCTGCCGGCGGAGGTACGGAAGCCTATTTTTTATTTGCCCTGTATTAGATATATGTCATGACATAACATATGCAACCCGCATCATTTGGTTTCCTTTAAACCATTTCGTTATAATCAAGGTATCCTAACGATAAAGGCGGTTGTTGCTATGTACATATTTCAAGCTGATCAGCTTAGTGCCAAAGACACATACAAGCTATTGTCAGGTACCGTTATTCCCCGCCCCATTGCATTTGTGACAACACTTTCTTCAGGAGGAGCGGTCAATGCCGCGCCTTTCAGTTTTTATAACGTCGTCAGCTCAGATCCTCCGCTTCTCAGTATTTCTGTTAACAGGACGGAAGGACGCCAAAAAGATACAGCGCGAAACGCAGTGGAGAACGGAGAATTTGTCGTTCATGTCAGTGATGAAGCCATCATTGAAGATATCAATGAAACAGCTGCAAGCTTAAGGCCGGATGAAAGCGAGCTTACACGCACCTCGCTTCATCCTGTTGAAAGCAAAGCTGTTTCAGTTCCCGGCATTAAGGAAGCCCGCGTTCGCTTTGAGTGCAAATTAGAGCGGCATATTACCTTTGACAATGATCAAGGCATCACTACAGCAGATCTGCTCATCGGAAGAGTTGTCTGCTTCCACCTAGATGAAAAGGTGTATGATGCAGAAAAGGGATATATTTTAACGGATGAATTAAAGCCTGCCTCACGATTGGCGGGAAATCACTATGCCAAGCTGGGGGAAGAATTCACACTGATTCGTCCCAGCTGAAGAGAAGGACTATTTAAATAGAAGAAACTAGTCAAAAAGACCTTATGATTACATAAATAACGCCTGTAAAAAACTGAAAAAGTATCAAAAAAAAGAACACCCAGAGTAAGCTCGGGGTGTTCTTTTATGAAACGGTTTTCCTTTTTCTTCGTATAAAGGTAGATGAGGAGGAATTGGAATGACAAACTTTTGGATTTTAATGCTGATCGCTATTACCATCAGTCTCGCCTCTCAATTTTTTATAAAGAAAAAATACGGTATTGATAAATCCGGCTGGCGATATAAGCATGTCAGCAATACACACAAATGGATCGAAATCACTTTACTTATTTTGTTTGTGTTTTCACTCTCCTTTTTTCCAGTTGAATATTTGCTTCTTTTATTTTTTATTGTGATTGACTCAATACGAATTTTTATGGAGTGGCATTATAGACCTGAAGATAAACAGTATATGTACCACATTGTAGAGGTCTCCCTTATGTTTGTGCTTTTGATTTATATTTGTACCCTATAGTTATTTAAATCCCCACAGCCGCTCCGTCTCCCCGAGGATCGGCTCCGCCTTGGAGAAAGCCTTCTTCATCAACTTTGATTGCAGCTGCTTGTCCCATCAGCGGATCATAGTCACCGACAACCTCCACGAGATGCCCGCTGTCTTTCAGTTTTTGGATTGTTTTGTCTGTGAATCTGCCCTCGACTCTGAGACCTTCGTATTCCTCTCCCCACGTTCTGCCCCATACCCAGCGCGGTTCGCTGATTGCCTGCTGTGGATGCATTCCGTAGTCCAGCATTCGGGTAATGATGGCCGTCTGGGTCTGCGGCTGGCCTTCGCCGCCTTGTGTGCCGTACAGAATTTTTGGCTTTCCGCCTTTACAGACCATAGCCGGCATCAGCGTATGGAAGGTGCGCTTTCTCGGTTCAAGCGTGTTGACATGATTTTCATCCAGTGAGAAAAATGATCCGCGGTTTTGCAGTAATATGCCTGTATCACCGGCAGTGACTGCCGAGCCAAATTCAAAGTACAGGCTTTGAATGAATGACACTGCGTTGCCATCCGCATCGATTACGGCCGCATATGCCGTATCACTTCCCACCGGCCTGCTTTCTGCCGGTTCTGCCAGATAGCCGATTTCTTCCGCCAATCGTTTCGCATAATTTTTATCTAAAAGCCTTTCAAGCGGAATGTCAGCAAACGCAGGGTCAGTCAAAAAGGCATTCCGATCTACAAAACTCTTTTTCAACGCCTCCACAAGCACATGATAATACTCAAATGAACCGTGCTCGATTTGGGTGAAATCATAGTTTTCCAAAATGTTCAGTGTTAATAAACCGGTAAATCCCTGAGAATTCGGCGGCGCCTGATACACACTGTATCCTCGATAATCACTTGATACAGGCGCTGCCCACTCACCCCGATGCGCTTTAAAATCATCGATTGTCATGTAACTGCCGTTATTCTGTAAATGTGAGACAATCCGCTGAGCGAGATCTCCTTCATAAAATGCGCTTCTTCCTTTTTCAGCAATCAAGTTCAGACTGTCTGCAAGCTCTTTTTGCACAAACCGCTCTCCCGGGACAGGTGCTTTGCCCCTTCTCGTGAAGATGTCAGCCGTGTAAGGCGTGGAAGCCAGCAATTCAATATTCTTTTCTGTGTGACGACACTGATCAGCTGATACAGGAAACCCATTTTGGGCATAATCGCGTGCGGACTCCAATACATCTGCAAGAGACAGACGCCCGTACTCCTTCAGGACCGCATCCCAGCTATCAACCATTCCCGGCACGGTAATGGCACTGTCAATCCCCCGCAGCGGAATCGCGCTTTTTCCCTTATATACATCTCTCGTTACGTTTTTTCCTGAACGGCCGCTGCCATTGTAGACTTTTACTGCCTTTGTTTCCTGGTGAAAGGTCAGCCAAAAGGAATCCCCGCCAAGTCCGGTCATATGCGGATACACAACCGCAAGACAAGCACTCACCGCAACAGCAGCGTCAAACGCGTTGCCTCCCTTATCCAGTATGCGGTTTCCGGCTTGAGAAGCGAGGTAATGCGGACTGACGACCATTTGCTTTGTACCGATGACAGATTTGTTCATCACAAGTCCCCTTTTTTAAGAAATTTTCTTCAGTATAGGGAGCCTGATTTTTCACATCTACTGATCCGGCAGAAAAACTGACGAATTTTCTTCTTTTCGCAAATAATAAGATATTTTCGCATTCATTTCGAAAACAAATGAAAAATTATTATTTCGATACGTAACTTTTATGATAAAATGATTGCTAAAAGGCTACAGAAGCAGGTGGAGCAATTGAGTCATGAATATCAAATCCCCAACCTTGTACTTGATGAGACTGATAAACAAATTCTCACGATTTTGCATGAAGAAGGCAGAATTTCTTATACGGATCTTGGCAAAAGAGTCGATTTATCACGGGTCGCCGTCCAGGCCCGTATCAACCAATTAATTGAAGCCGGTGTGATTGAAAAATTCACCGCTGTCATCAATCCCGCTAAAATCGGCATTCATGTTTCCGTGTTTTTCAATGTCGAGGTAGAACCGCAATTTTTAGAAGAGGTCGCTCTTAAGCTTGAGGAAGAGCCTGCGGTCACCAGCCTTTATCACATGACAGGCCCGAGCAAGCTGCATATGCATGGGATCTTTGCCAACGATCAAGAAATGGAAGAATTTTTAACAAAACGGCTGTATCCATTGCGAGGCGTCGTCAGTGTTGATTGCCAGATGCTGATCAAACGATACAAAAGCCGTATGGGAATGAAGCTGTAAAGGAGAGAAACGAATGAAAAACCATCCTTATCGGGATATGACAGCCGCAATGGTTCGCACCGGCATATTAGGGTTCGGCGGCGGACCTTCTGTGATTCCGCTGATCCGCCATGAAGCGGTCAATAAATATAAATGGATTGACGATGATGAATTCGGAGAAATATTAGCAATCGCTAATGCGCTTCCCGGACCGATTGCCACCAAAATGGCTGCTTATCTGGGCTTTAAGCTAAAAGGCACATTAGGTGCAGTTGTGGCGACCCTCGCCCACATTCTGCCTACATGTCTTGCGATGGTGGGCTTGTTTGCGGCTGTAAATGTGTTAAGCCATTCAGCAATTGTTGCCGGCATGATTGGTGCCGTCACGCCGGTAATTGCAGTAATGCTCGGAATCATGGCGTACGAGTTTGGCCAAAAAGCGCTAAAAGGTTTCGGTTGGGTCACCGGCATCCTGTTTTTTATCATCGCTTTTATCGGCCTGCAAACTTTACAGATTAATCCCGGCCTTGTCATTATCATTTTCTTAGCGTACGGGGCGTTTCATTTTAAACTGAAAGACAAAATCACAAATAAACATTCAAAAGATAAAGGAATGTCAGCCTCATGATATCGATCTATTTATTTATGGCGTTTTTTATCGCAAACCTATTGGGATATGGCGGCGGACCTGCGTCTATCCCGCTAATGTTTGAAGAAGTCGTAAACAGATACAGCTGGCTCTCAAACGATCAATTCTCAAATATGCTCGCACTTGCGAACGCATTGCCGGGCCCGATCGCCACGAAAATCGCTGCGTATGTCGGTTACAGCGCAGGCGGGTGGCCCGGCTTCCTAATTGCCCTGATCGCAACCGTCGTACCGTCGGCGCTCGCATTGATCGTCCTGCTGCGCATCATCCAGCGCTTCCGCCAATCACCTGTCATCAAAGGCATGACGCTGTCCGTCCAGCCTGTCATCGCGGTCATGATGCTCATTCTTACCTGGCAAATCGGCGCAGACGGCATCAAAGCGATCGGCTGGGTCCAATCGATCGTGATTGCGGGAATTTCGCTCCTTGCCATGACAAAATTCAAAATGCATCCGGCATTTTTGATTATTGCGGCGTTTTTATATGGGGGCCTTGTGATCCCTCATTTATAGAAAAAAGCACCTGGACAGGTGCTTTTTTATTTTGGCCCAGAAATGCCGTTTGATATGACAGCTGTTTCTTCTCCTGCGTCACTCTTGATGATGTGCTTGACTTGCAGCGTGGTTCCTGCCATTCTCACAGATTGCTTCAACTGGGACGAATTGGTTTCAACTTGTATCCAAACAGGAGGCTGGACCTTCCAAAATAAATAGAGTGCAAGAATCAGCAAGCCAGCAATGACCGACAGCAAAAACTTCATATCGCATCGCTTCTTTTCAGTAAGCGGCTCGCAGCGGACAGCGCCTGATGATCACGAAGAATATCGCCTGGACGATTGCCTTCTCCCAGCACATAGCCTTTAAAGGACATTCCCATAAAATGAAAAATATGTTCGAATTGCTGAAGCAGCGGCAGCCCTTTTATTTTTGGATTGTCTCCGCCCACTGCTATTACATATGCCTGTTTCACTGACATTTGCTGTTTAAAATCAGGAAATCTTGGATCTCTCAACGTCTGTGACCAGCGATCAATAAACAGCTTTAATGTCCCTGACATGCCAAACCAATAAATTGGGGTGGCGAATACAAGAATATGGCACTGCAATATCCGTTCAATGATAGAATCGTAGTCATCTTGAACAGGACGAAAGCCGCCTTGGGCGTGACGCAGATCTTCAATTGGCTGAATTCGATATTTCTGCAAATAAATGTGCTCCGCATCGAATCCTTGAACAGCCTTCTCCGCAAGAACATCCGTATTTCCGCCAGACCGAGTTCCGCCGTTAATAACCGCAATTTTCATGATGCATCTGCTCCTTTGTTTACGAATGATTTTCTTCATCTTATAATGGATTCATCAATCAATACAGATGATTATTTCGATTAATCCAATCGCTAAAACCGATTTAGAAAGGAAGAGAACAAGTGGAATTGAAGCAGCTGATCACCTTTATTACGGCGGCAGAACATGTAAACTTCACCCTAACCGCCAAAATGCTTAATTATGCACAATCAAGCGTTACCTCTCAGATCAAATCACTTGAAGAAGAAATTGGGACGCCTTTATTTGAACGGCTCGGCAAGCGGCTTATCTTGACAGAAGCAGGAAAAACGTTCAAATCTTATGCACAGAAGATCATTGCGTTAACAGAAGAAGCGAAAATGGCCACAAATCAAGTAAGAGAAACAACCGGAACCTTAAAAATCGGGGCGACGGAAAGCCAGTGCACATACCGCCTGCCCCCTATCATAAAAGAATTTAAACAGGCTTTTCCCCAAGTAAAGCTCATATTCAAACCATATTTCTCCAATGAACAAGCGAAAGAACAGCTCTTACAGGGCCAGCTTGATATCACCTTCATCTTGGATGTAAACCGGATGGAAGACGCACTGCACGTTGAATCTTTGATTCAGGATGAGATCAAAATGGTGGCTGCTAATGACCATCCTTTTCCTGCGGATTTACCAGTAACATTGAAGGATCTTCAAAACGAAACTCTTCTGCTGACAGAGGACGGCTGCTCGTACCGCACGCTCTTTGAGAACAATTTGCATGACTCCGGTATCTATCCTAACAAATTGGAATTCGTCAGCATAGAAGCCATCAAACAATGCGTGATGGCCGGACTTGGGATTGGAATCTTGCCTGAAATGACAGTAAAAGATGATATTGCAGCAGGCCGGATGAAAGAACTCAATTGGCAGAGCGATTGCCCCGTTTTCACTCAATTAGCATGGCATAAGGACAAGTGGATGTCTGCGCCATTAAAGGCTTTTATCGATTTGACACGGAAAACATTCAAATAAAACCTCTCCACAAGGACGACAAGGTTTTTGAGACCAGGGCACACACATACAAAAAAAACACTTGATGACTTAGAGCCCCAAGTGTTACACGTGATTTTTCTGATAAAACGTTCGCAAAACATGCGTCTCAAGGTCAGCCAGGCGGACAGGGATCGGCAGCCTGCTTTCTTGATTGATCAAGCTCATCGTGATCTGATAGCTGCTGTCTAAATCAATATAATTACCGCAAGACAAGAAAATAGGCTTCACGTCCCCCCGCGTTCGCAGCGCCCGGCCATATACCTCGCCGTCAATGAGAATATCGGTGTATGCACCGACTTCATTTTCAGGCATCACGAAATCATAGCCTTTGATTTTGAGATAGGTTTTCGCAATCCCAATCGTCGGCTTGCCCAGAAAAAAAGCCGCATGGGTGGCAACGCCCATATGATTGTAATGCAGATATCCGTTGCCATCAAACAAGAAGACATCCGGCTCCGTCTCCAGCTTTTTCGCCGCCTCGATAATCAAAGGCAGCTCGCGAAACGCAAGAAAACCGGAAACATACGGTACGCTGATTTTCCCCATACTATGCACTTTTTCAATGACTTCTTTTGTATCAGCGTCAATCACGATAATACTGCACACTCCGTATGGTTCTCCGTTCTGCTCCCAATAGGCGAGATCGACGCCTGCGCAGGTGTTGATGGAGTTGGGATGGATCGTGTGGGATAGGTTGATACGATTTCTAAGGGATTGTTGTGTTTGAACAAAATCCGATTCATCTTTTAGATGAAAATCGTGTATTTGATGTATTTCCATTTTACTTGTTTCCCCTCTTAAAATAGTCTTCTCACTATCTTCCTGCATTTCGATAGACTGATTTCTTTATTGCTTATAACCTTTTTTCAAGGCGATAAAATTCCCATTAGGATAATCTCCATCCCAACCACATGGAAAATAACCCGCTTTATAAATTTTAAAAAGCTTTTCAAAAAAATTGTCTGTTATCCCGTTTACTGCTCTATTTATGGCACAATTATTTAGGTCTGCTACGATCTCTTCAAAAAAAGTATTTAATTCAGTCATAGCGCTTCTGACGTTTACAGAAAAAACATCTAGTAATATGTCTAAATTTTGTGGCTTTTGATCATCGATTAGTTGGTAATATTTGTCCCACACTTCACTCATTTCATTTTCTCTTAAATCATTCCACGTATATTCATCTTCACCAAATTCAGCTTCATAAGCATAGTATTTAGCTTTTTCTTTATCTTTAATAATTTTAGTAAAATAAGAAATATCTTCTGATGTAACTACTTTAAAGGTTTTGGAAAAGTCAATAACTTCTTTTACCTGATTATGATAATGTCCGTATTTCATTACTTATTATACCACCTTACCTAAAGAACAACTGTAGCGTTACCACTTCTCCCCAGTGTCTTTTTCCTTTCTTACTATTACGTTAAATTGAAAGCAGATAGTGCTACCTGCTTTTTTATTACTATTCATTTTTCATTTCTTTCATAAAAATATAATCCAATTGTTTAATTAATTCTTTAAGTTCAGTACACATAATATCCTCTAAAGGATTTTCCCAATCTTCGTTTTTTATCAGTTCAATCCCATAGCTTCCGGCTGGATCACCTTCTGGGTACCACCCTACGTCAAGCAGCAAATTTTTTGTCTTATGAGAAATCTGCAGGAGATCTTGATTAAAGTCAAATAACCAAGCATCGTTATTTGCCTCTAGCGTCTTAGGATCAGTATCCTTTAATGTAATATAATCAACAGTCCAATCAGCCGGTATCTTTAGCCTTAAATAATTGGGAATCTGTTGGCTTAGTGGCTGCAAACTCTCTAAAACCCCGCTTCCCACACTCCAGATTTGATATTCTAACTCTTCTAATAATTGTTCTATCTCATTAAAAGACTCATCTTCATAAATCTTATCTGTTTTTAAGCCAGCTACTTTGATATGGTATTGATTATTTTCATATACTGCCTTCATAACAGCATTACGTTTTTCATTTTGTAGTATTAGTAATTCACATTTTTCTTGCATTCTTTTTTCTGAACATAAATTGTTCAGTACTACAGACCAGCCATCACAGATTTTTAATGGCTGCAGTTGAGAAATATGGTCTCTTTCCATCCCGCTTCTCCTTGCACTCCATATTGTTATACTATCTATAAAAAAACATGCCGATGACAACAAGGCAAGTTTTTAACTATAGCAATTCTAATACATCAGTAAACAAGGCATCTCCTAATGTTAATCTCCTGTTGAAAGGCTGTATATGCGGCAATTCACTCCACTCATACACAGTATCGTAGTAATCATATAAATAACTGAGTTCAATAAACCCTTTCTCTTGCATTATTTTATTAATATAGTTCGTTCCCTGAATGAATTCTAAAGATTCAGCGGTGCCTACAATGTCATAAGCGCCGTCGATTAAATCGTGTCTTAGGGAATAACTATAATCTAATACATAAACAGGAACCAATTTAGATAATTTCATATTGATTTGCTGTTCTAAATGAAATCCATTTTGCCCAGAAAGATCTTGCAAGAGGATATTGATTTCTCCTGAAGGATTGTTTAAATCTCTAACTTCAATTTTTTTCAAACCTTTTATTTGATTAAATTCATCAGGTACTTTTATTTTCTCTGCGCATTTGTTCTTGTACCATTCGTCTAATTCCCTATTCACAAATAGACGATGAAGCAACTCACCAATTTCAGGATATTCATTAATAAACCTGATTCCATGTTCCATAAATAGTAACCATTCCATCCATAATTAAGAATCATTAAACTTAATTCCACCAAGTAGTTGTTACTTGTTTTAAATGATATTCAATATATAAAATCACTTTTTTATAGTCATCTGATGAAAATTCTTTAATAGGATCTTCCCAATCATTATCTTTGACTAGTAAAACCAGATAATTACCTTCAGGAGAAATGTCAGGAACCCAGCCTAAATCAAGCGTTATTGAGGATTGTTCATGATAAAGCTGCAACAAACTGTCTGTGAACAAAAACCAGGAATCATCATTCGGTTCTAATGTTCTTGGATCTATTTCAACAAAATGATTATAATTTACTTTCCAACCTTGTGTTATTCTTAAGGGATTTATATTAGCTTTTGGAACATCTAATTTAATATGTTTTCTTACCATGAGAACCTCTGTCAGTAACTATTAATTTCCTAAACTTTATTTTTTATAAGGTTCAATGCTATAAATTCCGGTTCAATCTCCTGGGTGCACCCCAATTAAATACACTAATTATTCATCTTTAGGGGGTATAAAAGCGACTAATTGACCTTCAGGATATATACCTTTCCATCCACAAGGCCATCCGCCTGATTTATACACTTGAAACATTTTCTCAAAAAGATTGTCTTTATTACCGTTTACTAGACGATTTATTGCACATTTATACAGATCTGACTCTACTTCTTCAGCAATATCCCAAAAATCCATAGGAATGAAATCTTCAGAATAGTTATCATCAGAATTGAAAATATTCGACAATTCTTCATCTAATGTTTTTAAGTGCTCATCATTTAAAATTATACCCAACAACTGTCCGCTTTCATTTGATTTTACATCTTGCCAAACTACTTCAACTTCATCAGTGTCTTGAGACCATGCTAATTGTTGCGCTATCTCAAAATCTTCTATAAGTGTAATATCAGACAAATTCCAATTATTATTCTTAAATAATTCTCCGCGCTTAATAAAGTCAATTACCTCTTCCACTAAATCGCTATATTCACCGTAACTACTCATTTATTTACCACCTTTCACATAATTCCTTTACCCCCCACCTTTGCTAAGCTATTTGTTTTGCCTTTTTAAATTTTTCATCTAATAAAAAACCTCGAAAGGCCTCAGTAGCTAATCAAGGTGGAAAACAAACTTATCGAAAACATTTATTTATTCTTAGTAGAATTCAATAATATCTTAAGATTTTTTAACTATACTATTAATTCCTTCAAATATAATATCTCTCATTACTTCCTTATTACTGTTATAATTTCTTTCATTTCTAATTTTATTAAAAACCTGCTTTATAACCCCGTCAATCATTATTGTTAATCCTTCTATATCTTCTTCACTACCCTCCTTTTTAAAGTTTTCATTTATTATTACCAAGCTATCATCTTTTGACATTTTATTTTCTCCTTTACTCTCTTTCTTTTATAGGCTTCTTTATATTTCATAATATCTAGTATCCAAACATATCTATCCCTGTGACAGAGTTTCAGAGAATTCGTTTGAAGCAACAAGGCAGCATGCACTCATTTCACATTTTGAGGATCTCTACGTACTTCGTGAGGCACAGCCAACAGAATTATCTATTTCAAGTAGCATTTTTAATTGTTTCAGGCATAGCTACTCTGTAAAAAACAAAAGCACTTGTTGCCTAAAAGGAAATCAAGTGCTTTTTTCTATGCATAGGAATTCCTGCAACTATTAACTGCAAACATCCTTTTCAATTGAATAAATAATTAGTTTTGTATTTGAAGTTCCTTTAAAACCTCTGTCCGTAAATCTCTCCCATTGTTCCCATTCTTGTATTCATCCAATAAAATATTCATTTTTCTAATATAACTATCTGCATTATCTACGCATTCTGTAAAACAATCTATAAAATGGTCTACTAATGTATCATCAACTAAAGCAATAGGTTCTGGATAATATTTGACGCCTTCTCTTTCATATGCTTTTCTACTAGTATAAGCAACTGCATCTATAATACAGTTCCAAGCTGTTATATCCGTTTCATTAACTGACATCTCTTGAAGTAATGTTATCCCATTTTCCTCATTATCTAGTAACTCATAAAGAATATCCCCTATATTTTCTTTATCTTTTAGCCAATCCCAACATTTATATATAACTTCCTGGGCTAAAACTTGATCTTCCTTTTGAGAAAATACCGTCAAAACTTTTTCTGAAAGTCCAAGAAAAAATATTACTTTACCATCTTCTGTTAAACTACCAAAATTCGCATTTTCCATAATTAACCTCCAACTATTCAATATACTTTCCATTTCTAATCATTAAATTAAGCCTTCCAGTTACTTTAATACTTTCATCCACTTCCGATGTTACTTCAATTTTCAGATTGGGGTATTTTAAACTTAATTGTTTTAACACACCAGGCGGAACTTTATCGTTTGCCAACCCCTGATAACACTTTCTACATACACCGGAAGGGTTCGATTGATGAAGTCTTAATGTTCCCGTTACATCTTCTGGTTTTATACCTGCCTTTATTACTGCTGAATCAAATTCATTCAGAACTCCTTCTTCTGCATGCCTAGTGAACAATGGGTTATTCCCTGGAGCTTTAATATTCCTGTTAGGCATTACTTCATCTAAATCAGGTAATCCAGCTTCCTTTCGGACTTTCGGCGAACCTCCTTTAAAAGTCAAACCTTCTAACCCTTTTATATCTGTCTTTCCAACTGCAATTGTTTCAGTTTCTGGAACATTCCATTTCTTTCTCAGTTCATCTAGATCAGTTTTACCAATATCAATGTTATTTCTTTTACCCGTAGCCTTACCATTACTCGCCATCTTCACAACCCCAAGATCTTTCACAGCTTTCGTTTTCACATCAGCGTGAACAATTGGGAAAGTTGTCCCATCCGGTGTGACAGTCTTGTGGACACGAATTTTTACATTCGTCGGCACTTTGAATTCTTTTACTTGATCTAGAATCTTTCTCCCTTTTTCAACTTTTGCTACTTGTGGCGATTTAGCAAGCGGGATGCCTTTATCAATATGTTTCGCCAATGCACCAGCACCAACCAAACTCAATGCCGCTTCCAGCGCACCCGTTTTCCGCTTCTCCTCAGACACTTTGTTTCCAAACATATCCCGTCCCGTGACGGCTTCTGAGAATCCGTTTGACGCAACAAGGCCGTATGCACCCATTTCAGTCATTTTGAGAATGTCTAAGGATTTGCCTGTTTTGTAGGCATCTAATGCGTGTTCAGCAGCGATAGCTGCTTTTCCGGTTTTGTAGATGGCTTTTCCGCCTTTGAAGGCCCGGCCTGCCCAGCCGACGACTGGTATGAATCCGGCAGCGGCCATAGCTCCTGCTGTCACACGCTCTGCGGTGGAGAGTTTTTCTCCGGTAACCGGATCAACGCCTTCGGTTGCTCTTTTATAATCATAATAGCCAGTGACTTCTCCAGTAAAGTTGCAAACTCCATCCCATGTTTTTTCGTACCACGGTTTGTTTGCTTCTTCCTCGGCTTTTTCCTGGAGACGTCTTGCTTCTGCTTGCTGGGATTTTGCATCAATATAGGTTGTTCCTTGATTTTCTACTTCAATCACGCTTTTGTAAACTTCATTGCTGTGGAAGGCTTTTTTGTCATAGTACATAGGGGATGCGCTCTTCCCATTGCTGGTGGCCTGCATGAGAACAGAATATTTGGTGAGCACTGCGTTGTCCAGAGATTCTAAATTTTGATATTCAGTGGTCAGGGATTCATCAAGCTTATCGACAGCTGTGATCGTGTCACGTCTGACTTTTTGGGCATCGCCCATCTTATCTGCATACTCGTCAAGCGTGTACATGTCGAGATCAATAATATCGCTGATGCCTGACAAAATAGAATCGATTTCTTCTTTATGAGCGGAGACAATCTCTGAAGCTTTCAGGTCTCCATTGGGCAGCTCATGATCCAAAAATGAAGTTTCCACATATGAATCATTGAGTTCTTGATCTTTAATATCTCCTGAAATGCCGTTTAAAAACGCAATTTGAGCAGAGACAAGCGTCAGCCAGCTGTCGACGATTTCAGCCTGCCCCTGAAAAAAATCTTTAATATTGTCCGCGCCTTTTCCTTTAAAATTGTCGCCTAAATCTGCAACTCCCTGAAACGCTTTTTTCAGCGTATTCAGCTGCTCTTCAAGCGTCTCATATTGCTTTTTTCTGCTCTTCGCTTCTTCGATTAAAGATTTTGATTCAAATACTTTACTCATCGCACTGCCCTTTCTGTTCTATTTTACCGCTATCGCCTCGTCCTGCTCTTTGAGTGAATCTACGTTATCCTTTGTATCCTCGATATTTTTCTGTACCGCTTTTTTGTAATCTCCGAGCATGGTTTTGATGTTCTCCTCACGCTCATGGTATTTTTTCGTATAATCGAGGCTGTTTTTTCCGTTGGATCCTGCGGCGCCGATTGATACGTCAGCAAGCGCATCTTTGACAGAATCCAATGTTTTGATGACTGTGTCGTACTTCAGCTTAATTTCTGACATAAAAAAAGATCACCACCATTTTAGTTTACTAATTGTATTTCCGACTTCTTCCGCGAACTCTTCTCCCTTTTTAAGAAGATCTGCTGCACCATTTGCTATGAACAATTCCGATGCATATTTAGCTTTATCCCATTCAAGATCAAAAATTTTCCCGTTAATCGAAGCCATATACTCGTTATATTTATCATTCACAATCTTGGATGCTTCCGATTTCGCCTCTTCTCTTCCCTTGTCGAAATCATCGGCTTTTGTTCCCGTCCAATGCTTGCCCAATTCCGGTTTCACAATTTCTTTGATTTCAGTGATTGCCTCTTCTTGCAGTGTGTCTATGTCCTTTTTTGCTTTTTTCAGCTTTTCGATCTTGTCTTCCACGTCGGAAATTTTTCCGTTGAGCGAACTTTTGATATCCGCTAGCATACTTTCATAACCCATCTGAATCACCTCTTAATACTCAAAAAGTCGTATGGAGGGGCTGATGAAGATAGACTTTTCCATACTTTATTTCCATATATTATATTTTAAAATAGCCAGAAGGCGGCTTAAATAGGGTAAATGGCTTAATTTAGGCATATAACGCTCTTGAAATGTAGGTATTTGATCTTGTTTTTGTTCGTTATACAGCTAATAAAAGCGTTTTATAAAATGAAATCACCTAATGTCATAGTTATAAAGGCACTTGAAAGAGGCAGATGTTGTTGATCTGCCTCTTTCGGCGCTGAGCTTATTGTTCATGTTTATGTTCTTCATCTGGTCGGCCATGTCTGATTTTGTCATTTGGCTTCTATTATTCCCCCCTTCTGACCCTTTGGATCAAAAGCTTGTATTAGCTGCAGTCCCAGTTGTACAGAACGTTTGAAAAGTCTTTTTTCCTTAGATCTTCAGGTGTGATGAAAAAATTGGCGATGCCGACGTCTCCCCACATTGAATCGATATCATCGTCTGAATCAATTTGTAAAAGCATGATGGTGTGTTCTTTATATGCGTATTCCCGTGGATCATGCTGGGTAAAAGAAGCGTATCCGCCGATTTTATGGCCAAATCCGTTTTCAGCCAGTTCATTATAAATGTCCTCTTCATCCTCGCCGAACTGACCAAAGAACTCCATTGTTTCCATGCCCGTATACTGCTCAAATTGAAAATCTGTAGGCAGCACCCATTCCGAAGATTTCACAGGCTCGACTGCCGCTTCTGATAAAATTGGAAAATCACATTCGCCTGTGCCGATAAATGAAAAATCAGAAACAAGCTCGTCTTCGTTTTCTACGATATTTTCAAAATAGATCACTCTGAAATTCTTTTGTTCACATCGATCGTCAAAATTCAATCCATAGACGTCATCATGAACAGAAATGTAGAACTGCAGGATACCTGAAGAAGGGTAGCCGTCAAGCTGGGGAATGTGCGAGAAATTAATCTGTGCCAGAAGCTTCATTGGCTGTCCATTTTCATCAGTCGGGTATGTTTCATGCTTGGGGAAATAGGGATCACCGGCAATTTTGCTGTCATATCGTCCTGTTTTCCCTTTTCTCACATTCAGTTTCACGTATTCTTTCGCTGATTTCTCCAGCAAGTCGCGGTACGGTCTCATTTTTTCGGGTAGATGATTCATCAGATTCTCTCCTTTTCCGGCATCTCCAATTATTTTTGGAAGGTTTTATTTTCTGGTTTTCTTCTAATGTTTTTCAAACGAATGTTTAAAGAAGCCCTACTTCTGCAAAATTTTCCAAACAATAGTTAAATAGTAGCAAATGTATTCAGCACCCCGCAATAGATGAAAAAAAGACTGGTGCGCAACCAGCCTTTCTTTTTCAACTATTGAATTGCACCTGACGGAACAACCGCCTTCCGTCCGACAGAATAATACTCCACTCCTGAAGCCAAAGCCTCATCCAATGTGTAGCAGTTTCTGCCGTCAAATATGAGCGGCGTTTCCATCAAATCCTGATAAGCCGCTAACGGGAATTGTTTAATGTCAGCCCAGTCGGTTAAAATCATGACGGCGTCAGAACCTTTGACAGCTTCCTCGATCGTCTCTTTATATTCAACAGCTTGCGGGAGAACATGCTTTGCATGGCCGACTGCAATGGGATCGTAGGCTCTAATACGGGCGTCGAGCGCAGCGAGACGGTCTGCAATAACAATTGACGGCGCTTCTCTCATATCGTCGGTATTCGGTTTAAATGACAGGCCTAAAAGGGCAATCGTTTTTCCCGTCACCCCGCCGAGCCTGTTCAGCGCTTTATCAACCAGCATCGCCTGCTGATTGTTGTTGACTTTGATAACCGATTTCAGCAGTTCAAAATCATGCTCGACATTGCCGGCAATTTGCACGAGGGCGTTTGTGTCCTTTGGAAAACAAGAGCCGCCGTAGCCTATGCCCGCTTTTAAAAACTGGCTCCCGATCCGCTTATCCTGTCCCATCCCGTACGCGACTGCTTCAATATCGGCGCCGACCTTTTCACATATATTCGAAATTTCGTTTATAAAACTGATCTTAGTGGCCAGAAAAGCATTTGAGGCATATTTGATCATCTCGGCGCTTCTGATATCCGTTTGGTATATCGGGATTTGAAACGGACGGAAAAGCTCCTCCAGCGTATTTGCTGTTTTCTCATCGGCCGTCCCGATCACGATCCTGTCACCATGAAAGGTATCATAGATCGCCGACCCCTCACGTAAAAATTCTGGATTGGATGCGACCGAAATACTGACAGGCTCCGCTAGATGTTCAGTGATCAGTCCATTAATCAAATCGTTTGTCCCAACGGGCACTGTGCTTTTCGTTACCACGACTGTATCTCGTTTGACATGCTTTGCGATGCGTTTGGCCGCATCTGTAATTTGCTCCAGATTGGCGTGCCCGTCGCTTTTCTGCGGTGTGCCGACCGCTATAAAAATGATGTCTGCCTGTGCCAAGCCTTTCTCATAGCTCGTTTCAAAGTTCAGCCGTCCATCAGCTGTATTTTTTCTCATCAGCTCTTCAAGACCTGGTTCAAATATGGGGGAAATGCCCTTTCTCATTTCATCAATCTTGTGAGCGTCAATATCAATGCAGGTTACATGATGTCCAATCTCAGAAAGAGAAACACCTGTCACAAGACCGACATAGCCTGTTCCGATGACTGTTATATTCATTGTTTCCCTCCAACAGTTAAATTGCTGCTTTGCAGCTTCCGTAATATCGTATGAGAACATCCTATCATGAATGCGAATGATCTCCCGCATAGCCTGTCGGGTACAGCCTGTACAGATTTCTGAAATGTGATTCAACCATACAATACACTATTATATCGCTCTCAAAAAGAAAGTGGTGAAATGAGAATCGGCTGTTAAAAAAGACCAAACAATTTTCTTCTTTTGACCGGCTGCGGAGGCTGTCTGAAGATGGTCTGATTCCGCAGGAGAAGCTCTGCATTTTCCGTCAGCATATAAGGAAGTTCCGAGCCGAATTCTTTCTCTAGAACATAAAGAGCCTCTTGGGTGTGAAAATTTCTCGTTTTCACATTATGGGCATCTGAGGCTACGAAATGGATCAAATTGGCTTCAACCAGCCGGAGAGAAAATGCTTTCAGCTGCTTGCCGAAGGTCCCCGCAAGACTTCCTGAAGTAATCTGAGATGCTGCTCCTTTTTCCACAAGATGATACAGCAAAGACGGGTTTTCGCGAATTTCCCTGTTGCGTTCAGGATGGGCGATAACCGGAATATATCCTTTCAGCTGCAAATCATAAAAAAGCTGCTCCGCATATCGGGGAACGTGATCAAACGGAAACTCAATCAAGATGTGTTTTGTATCATTCAGCGAAAGCAGCTGCTGTTTGGCAAGGTCTTGTTCCACCTCGCCGTAGATTCTGATTTCCTGTCCCGGAAGCACATGTAAAGGAATGTCTTCTTTGATTAAACGTTTGTTTAACTGATCTGCTGCTTCTCTGACTGCGGCTGGCTCGTTTTTATACACACCGTTGTTATGATGAGGTGTCGCAATGATCGTCCGGATTCCCTGACGAACAGCTGCTCTTGCCATTTCTATGCTGTCGGCCGAATCACCTGCCCCGTCATCCATTGCGGGAAGAATGTGACAGTGAATATCGATCATGTCCTAGCCCCCTTTTTTCGCAAAAATAAATAACGGGCACGATGCACGTTATTTATTTTGCATGAAATTGTCCTTGTTTCCGTAATATCCGTATTCAGAGTGCTTCGAAAGCTTTTTGCCGTTCATAATCGCCCCGAGGAGCTTGCTTTTGCACGTTTCAAGCGCCTCTTTCGCTTTTGCGGCTTGTTCTTTTTCTGTTTTCCCGCTTGAAATAACCAGAACAGAACCGTCTGCCACGTTGCCTAAAATCTGTGCATCTGCTACGGCAAGAATAGGCGGCGTATCAAAAATGACCATATCATATGCCGCACACGCTTCGTATGCAAGCTCCTTCATCCACTTCGAGGAGAGAAGCTCGGCCGGGTTTGGCGGGATCGGGCCGCTCGTCAGCACGTCAAGATGTTTTTCATTCGATGCTTGTACAGCCTGCTCCATAGAGCTTTTCTTTAATAAAACAGATGTTAAGCCAACCGTATTTTCAAGAAAAAAGGCAGTATGTACTGTTGGTTTTCGCAAATCAGCATCAATCAGGAGCACTTTTTTTCCCTGCTGGGCGAATACGACAGCCAGATTGGCGGCCGTTGTTGATTTTCCTTCCCCCGGACAAGCCGATGTAATCATGACTGATTTCATTTGCCGGTCCACTGAAGCAAATTCTATATTCGTGCGAATCGTCCGATATTGTTCAGAGTTCAAGGATTTCGGCTCTGTCATTGCAATGACATTTCTCCGCATCCGCGAGTCTCTGCTTTTTCTAAGCGCCAAAATGTCCACTCCCCGTTTTTTCAGATTGGAAACCCTGTAAGGTCTTTGCTGTTTTCTGCTCATTCGCAATGGTGGAAACTGTCCCTAAAACAGGTATGTCCAGCAAGGATTCGAGCTGCTCTTCCGATTTGATCGTATTATCCAAATGCTCAAGCAGGAAGGCCAGTCCGATGCTTCCCGCCAATCCGGCCGCAAACGCGATGGCAATGTTTAGAAGCGGCTTTGGCGATACAGGGGACGGATGTTCTGAAACCTCGGCTTTTGACAGAATGCTGACATTGTCAACATTCATAATGGATGTGATTTTGTCTTGAAAAACAGATGCTATAGTATTGGCAATATGAGCCGCTGTTTCCGCGTTTTCATCCTTGACTGATATGTTGACCACTTGGGAGTCCTGTTCGCTGGATACGGTAATTTTGTCATTCAGTTCTTGGGATGTCATCGACAGGCCCATTTCTTTAATGACTTCATCTAAGATGGCAGGGCTCTTAATGATGACATTGTACGTATTGATTAACTGAAGATTGGTTTGGACATCGTTAAATTGGACTTCTTTTCGTTCATTTTTCGATTGGTTGACCAGAATCTGAGTTGAATTTTCATAGATGGGTGTAAGTGCGAAGAAACTAATGAGTCCGCCGGCAGCAGTGGCAGCTGCGGTTACAATCATAATCAAAAGTATGCGTTTTGTTAACGTTGATAATATCTCTTTTAAGCTAGTAGATTCTCCCATGATACCTCCAAATCTCTTATAACATCCTTTTCCATCTACGATTATACAACGTTGAAACCGCATTTCTCCAGCTTTTCACGTGACATAATTCGACATTTTTTTACAAAACGTTATGTTACTCTTTTTTATGTAAGCGCTATATTTACTGTGTTGACAGTGGTGGCTCATTTTCTCTTATTCGTGCAGTCACGTCATCTCGCATAAAAAAATCCCGCTAAAGGCGTGCGGGATTTTTATGTTGCATATCCATTTTTAATATGAGAAATCAAATTTTCAAGCATTTCCTTCGTCGTCATCTCAGATGACTGCTCACCAATTTCATGTGCATGCATCAAAATTTTCAGAAATTCTTCTTGATTCAATTTCTTTTCACTCATCTTTTTATTCCTTTCAGCTTCCATTAAGTTGAAAACACGATTATTATATGATGCTGGTTATCAATTTGCAATCTCTAATACATCATTCGACACATCCCATTTTTTATGTCCTTTTTTAGGAAAAACTTTTTAAGGCCGATGTGTTGCGATATAATAGAGAAATTGGATCTTTTTATTACGTGACTCGGTTAGGAGCGATAATCATGCTTCAGAATATGATTTCCAAAGACGATGTGCTGGCATCTGCTGAACAGTTAAAAGAACTTCTTCCTTACAATGAGGAAAATGTTCAGCTGATCAAAAAAGCCCTTATTTTATATCGGCAGGATTCAGTCTATCGTTTACAAGCAGTGAGTCCGACGGAAGTTACGGCTTACGTGCAGGATGTTGTGCCTGTGCGGGTCACATTGAACTTGTTTGTCATAGTCAAAAGCGGCTGTTCATGTCCGTCCGGAAGAATCTGCCGCCATATGCTGGCTGTGTTTTTATATGTATATGCAATGTTCGAGCGAGTGGGTACTTTTACAGAGTATTGGCTCGAGAGGGAAAAGCTTGAGGAAAGCAAAGAGCTCGTCCGCCGCCAGTTTCAGGAAAAGGTGCTGCCGAATGAAGAATCGCTTTCAAGCTGGCTTGCTTTTTTTGATTCAGAGTTTTCTCTCTGGCAGGCACGTACGCCAGAAGGCAGCCAAAACATGCAGGGCCTCTATTACGGCTACCTGTCCGCATTAAAAAAACATGCGCCGAACAAGCCGGAGCTGAAAAGCCTGTACCAGATTCATTCCGCGATTGCGGTTTGGCTTCGCATGTTCACATTGATTGAAGCGGGCAAGCTGAACCCCGAACAAGATTTTTATTCCCTCAATCCGTACGTTGAACAGCTGATGGATACAATCTACAGCTCTATTGATAAATTAAAAACGTACGCGCTGTCTTTTGCGCTTGATCCGTTTTTGGATAAAACACCGGATGTTATCCGACCTTTGCTGCTGAAAGAAGAATTTTTCCAATATGAACGCATCCGCGTCTTCGGTGAAATTTGGAGTGCGCTGCTGTCGCGGCCAAAATGGGTGGCACGCGAACAGGAGATATTGAAAAAAGAAGCAGGACGGCGTTTTTCTCCCGAATTGCAATTCGGGCGCCTGCATTTGGAATTCCTGCAAAAAAATGATGACGTTATTTTTGAGGAAGCGGATCAATTCCCGCCGGAAGCGCTCCCTTATACGTTCCAATGGCTGAGTGAAATGACTGCCAAGAAGGACTGGAAACGGCTTAAAATATGGTACCAGCAAATTGAACCAATTGCGATGGGTTATACGAAGCTGGATAAGCCGTTTAAAGAGATTCGCGATGTGATCGGCGAGCTGTTCCTTCTGTTGAATGCCTATGTGAAGCAAACCAATGATCAAGCGCTGTTTGAGCGCTTTGCCGCGGGCTGTCTGCCGTATACGTTCACAGAATACAGCCATCATTTATATGAGAAAAAACGCTATGCCGAGTGGATTGAAATTCATAGCCTTGTCGGCTTTTCCATCAATGAAATGGATAAAATGATACTCAAGGAAATTGCAGCGAGCGACCCTGAGGCGCTTATACCGGCTTACCATAGAGAAGTGGCTTTTTTCATTGATCAGAAGAACCGCAGCTCGTACAAGGAAGCCGCCCGGTATTTGAAAAAATTGCGCACCCTGTACAAAAAAGCGAAAAAGCAGAAGGTGTGGGAGCGGTATATTCAGCTACTGAGCTCGCATTACAAGCGCCTGCGTGCGCTTCAAGAAGAACTGCAGAAAGGAAAGTTGATTGATGGCGAGTCTTAAAGAAATTCTCATCCACGTCGAACAAATGGAAGATGGGTCATTTACGCTCTCAGCCTTTGATGAGAATGAGCAGCCTCTTCCCTACAGCCATATGAAAAAGCATTTGTTCCAATGGCATGAATCCTCATTTTACGGAACCTTTCTAGAGGATGTCAGCTTCATCGGGACGACTGCTGTCCTGCTATCTCCATGGATGACTGTAGAGCTTCTCGGCAAAAACTCGTTCAACTCATTCAGCTCCGTGCAGCTTACAGAAGAAACGGAGCCGCTGATCGAGGCGGCATCGACCATCTATGAATTTATCGCGGACGGCGATTTTATGCCTGACTATGACGCATGGACAAACGGTGTTTTTCGCTGGAAGGACCGCGATAATATACTGGAGGGCTTTACTGCGGAATGGTTTTCCGCTGCCGTACAGGATTACATCCAATACGACGATGAACTGCGGGAGAAATGGGAACATATCAAGGAGAAATCGCCTGCGGTTACGTCATTCCGCGGCCATTTTCTTGATGAAGAGGATTTTCTGGAAGGCATTGGCTGGATTGACGACCAATCTCCATTTACTGTCGGCTTGCGCTTAAATGAACCGGACTTTGACGGAGACGAATGGAAGATCGAGATGTTTTTACGCGATAAAAAGAGCGGCGCTGTAGAATTCTTTGACGGACTGAAAAGCCTCAAAAAATCGTGGCAGGCGTACAGCGATAAAATCGCGCGTGAGCAGGACCGCTTTCACAGAACGGTTCCGTGGCTGTCGTTTGATTCCGGGACAACGCTGATCTCGGAGGAAGAAGCCTGGATCTTCCTGTCAGAAGCAAGTGAGACGCTTGTCGATATGGGGGTAGAAATCCTCCTGCCGTCCTGGTGGCAGATTGTCAGAGACAGCAACATGATGCTGAAAGCAAAAGTGTCGTCCTCCCCGCGAGGCGAGTCATTTGTCGGCATGAATGCACTGCTTGATTTCAACTGGCGGTTTGCTACAAATGGAATTGAACTGACTGAGGCTGAATTTAATGAGCTTGTCGCCAGCAACAGGCGCCTTGTTAATATCCGCGGGCAATGGGTTAAAATCGATCCGCAGTTTATCAAACAGATGAAACGCCTGATGGAAAAAGCAGAATCAGAGGGACTCCACATGTCTGATATTCTGGCGCGTGAGCTAATGGATCAGCAGGATGGCGGACTTGAGGATTCGGATCTGATTGATACATCCGCGTTCGCCGGCATTCAGTTTGATCTGTCTAAACAGCTCAGGTCACTAATTCGAAAGCTCACTGCCGCGGAAAACCTGCCGGAGCACGAAGTCAGTCCTTCTTTCAAAGGAACGCTCCGCCCTTATCAGAAATACGGCATGAACTGGCTGCTGTTTCTGCGGGAAAGCGGTTTTGGCGCCTGTCTGGCTGACGATATGGGGCTTGGGAAAACGATTCAAATGATTGCCTATTTCCTTCACGTGAAGGAAATAGGCCGGCAAAAAACGCCTCATTTGATTATTGCGCCGACATCCGTACTTGGCAACTGGCAGCGGGAGCTTCAAACCTTTGCCCCTGATCTGTCTGTCGCGCTCCATTATGGGCCGCGCCGGCCAAAGGGTGATGATTTCGCCGCGCATTATGAAAACGCAGACGTGGTGCTCACTTCATATGGACTGTCACATGCCGATACTGAAGAGCTTTCTTCTGTGACATGGAACACGATCTGCCTTGATGAAGCGCAAAATATTAAAAACGCGCATACGAAGCAATCACGCGCAATCAGGAAGCTGAAGGGGCTCCACCATATCGCGCTGAGCGGCACGCCGATGGAAAACCGACTGACGGAGCTGTGGTCTATTTTTGACTTCATGAATAAAGGCTACCTCGGCAGTTTGACCGGCTTCCATAAACGCTATGTGCTGCCGATCGAAAAAGACCGGGACGAAAAGAGAATCGGACAGCTTCAGCAATTAATCCGGCCATTCCTTCTCCGCCGGACGAAACGGGATGAAGAGGTCGCGCTTAATCTTCCTGAGAAGCTGGAAGAAAAAGAATTTATCCCGCTGTCAGCCGAGCAGGCATCCCTTTATGAGCAGCTCGTCAAAGACACTTTTGACCATATGACATCCCTGACCGGCATGCAGCGAAAAGCGCTGATCCTCAGCATGCTTGGACGGCTCAAGCAAATATGCGATCATCCCGCGCTTTATTTAAAGGAAGAGCAAACCGAGCTGCTGGCCGGCAGATCAGTCAAGCTCGAAAAATTGCTGGAACTGATGACAGCGATCCGCGCCCAAAACGAAAGCTGCCTGATTTTCACGCAATACATTCAGATGGGGAACATGATGAAGCGGCTGCTTGAAAAAACGTTCGGGGAACCTGTGCAATTTTTAAATGGGAGTCTCTCCAAGCAAGAGCGGGATACACTCGTTGAGAAATTTCAAAGGAAAGAATATCCGACACTGATTCTTTCACTCAAAGCTGGAGGCACCGGACTTAATTTGACCGCCGCCAATCACGTCATCCATTATGACAGATGGTGGAACCCGGCGGTTGAAAATCAAGCGACTGACCGTGCATACCGCATAGGCCAGGAGCGCTTTGTCCACGTTCATAAAATGATTACGACGGGAACAATCGAAGAAAAAATTGATGTCATGCTTGAATCCAAGCAAACCCTGAACGATCAAATTATCCAAAGTGAAAACTGGATTACCGAGCTTTCCACACAGGAGCTCGAAGAACTGTTTACATTAAGCGCTACAGCGCAATAATCATGACTAAAAAAGCTGGCTCTAAAAGAGCCAGCTTTTTTCCGTTCATAGCCGTCACGCCGAATTTCCAAAAAATCCGTTACGCCGGTTATCAACAGGGTGCGCTTTTTTGGCAGCACATATACTTACAACAAATGTTTCATCATATGTGCGACACCATGTTCGTCATTGGTTAAGGTGACAGCATCGGCTATCGATTTGATGTCTTCCCGGGCATTGCCCATCGCTACACCTTTTCCCGCAGCCTCCAGCATCGATTTGTCATTTAAACTGTCACCTACAGCCGCGGTTTCCTCGAGCGGAATATTCAGCTGTTTTGCAAGCCTCTTCAGCGCCTGCCCCTTGGAAGCTTTTCGGGAAGAAAGCTCAAAGTTGTGCTCAGCCGAACTGACAAGCGTCAAATCTTCGGCATGCTCATATCTTTTCCAGCCTGCCTCAAGCTTTTCTTTGAAGAAAGAAAAGCCGAGAATATTATAAAAATCGATTGGCTGATCGGCTTCAAACAGCTCTTGAAAGGAGTTAATGTAAGCAAAGCCCGATTGGCTGTATTGCACCTCGGCCGCCTGCTTAAGGACAGAAAGATCCGCTTCCGGATTTGCGCTTCTGAATCTGTCGAGCTCAACATCAAGAAGTTCTCTGCCGTTTTGCGGTGTATAAATCGCTGAACCTGTGAATACCTCATAATAATAGTTTTCCGACTCAAGCCATGAGAGAATGTCATACGCCCGTTTCTTATCAATCGTTTCGTGATGATAAAGCCTGCCGTCGGGATCGTGAATGACGGCGCCGTTTGCACTGATGACCCATGTTTTGATCCCCAGCGGTTCAAAGATTGACATGACGTCAAAATGAGCGCGCCCAGTTGACACCACCACTTCAATGCCGTCCAGCTGCGCCTGCCGCAGTGCGTTTTCATTTTCCAAGCTTACCTGATGCTTGCTGTTGAGTAAGGTTCCATCTAAATCAATCGCAATTAATTTCACGTTTGTCAGTCCTTTCCTTCATCCTGCTCTGTCACGAGAAGCTCAACGCCGTTTCGGTCAAGCAAGTCACAAAATGCCTGATTCGGCAGCCTGTCTGTAATCAAAAGGTCGATTTCATTCAGCTCCGCATACTGATAAAAACTGGTGCTGCCCAGCTTCGAATGATCTGCAAGCGCGATGACCTGCTTTGCCTGCTGTATCATTTTCTGCTTCACCATGCCATCCTCTTCATGCGCAATTGTAATGCCATGTTCGGAAATACCGACCACACCAATCAGCGCTTTATCAACATGGTAGCTTGAGAGCTTTTCAATCACAGAGGACCCGTACAGAAAGCGGTGCTCCTTTTCCAGCTTGCCTCCCAGCAGATAAATTTCAATTCCCTCTTTATCGGACAGCACATCCGCAAGATTAATCGAATTGGTGATTACCGTACAATCAACCGCATTCAAATGCTTTGCACATGCCTGAACAGTTGTAGAGGCGTCTAAAATCACCCGGTCACCATCATGAATAAGCGATGCTGCAAGCCTGCCGATCTTATTTTTTTCCTCAGACACTGTTTTCAGGCGGCCGGAATAGCTTTGAATTTTCTGATGCACAGTCGGCAAAATGGCGCCGCCTCTTGTGCGGATGATGGCATTCTGTTCCTCAAGTTTCACAAGATCTCGTCGTGCTGTATCCCTTGACACTTGCAGGAGCGTACAGATCTGCTCCGTTGTAATTCGGTTATGCTGTTTTAAAAAATCCAAAATCGCTACTAATCTTTCTTCTTGGTACACGCCCTCATTCCTTTTCTTAGCAATCATTTATAAGTAATTATAAGTTTTCATTTAATTTTATTCAATATTAATAAGTGATTTTAAGTAAAAATGCGTCGAGAGAACCAATTTTTCCTAAGTGGACAAAAAGAAAGAACCAGTCTGGTCGACTGGTCAATTTTGAGGGGATGATGCGGAGATCCGGATAATAGTGAATGGATAGATAACGGGAGGAGCAGGGGGTGTCAATCAGCAGCTTTTTCCCGGGGTTTAGGGTCCATAAAACGAACAGTGTCAGCCAACACTTCTGTTACATACACGTTAACGCCTTCCGCGTTTTCATAGCTTCTTGTCTGAATCCGTCCGCTTACGCCGACGAGAGAACCTTTTTGGCAATACAACGCCGTGTTTTCAGCTGTTTTTCTCCAAAGTGTGCAATTGACGTAATCCGCTTCGATTTCACCTGAAGCATTCTTGAAGCTGCGGTTCACCGCGAGCGTAACATGTGCAACTGCCGCACCGGCGGAAGTGTAGCGAAGATCAGGATCTTTTGTAAGACGTCCGACAAGCATGACCTGATTGAACATGCGATTCCTCCTCTCCTTGCGGTTGTATGTATTGTAAATGATGCAACAAGAAAAGAAAAACGCTTAAAAATGGCTTTCAGCCTCTGTTTTTATCTTTCGTTTTCATTTTTCCTTCAGCTAAAAACATCTTTTGCTTTTTTCCTTTGAAGAAATATGTACTTTTTAAAAAACGGAAAAAGATTTGCTTTGTCAGCCAGTTTTGCGTATTCATGCGCACATAGGAAGAGCCATCCCACGCAAACCACTGAAAGCTCAATTTTTTTTCCGGCATTGACAGCTTGATTTTATACTGCTCCATGCCATCTTGTGTTTCGTATAAAAAACTTATTCTTCCTTTTTTGTTCAGATGAACCTCAAACACTTCTTTACGGCTTAACATATATGTTACTTCCTTTTGAATCAAATGACTTTCAGAAGGAACGCCGTCAATATAAATTTCTTTTAAACGAAATTGATTCATACCACATCTCTCCGTAATCCATAGTCAGTTACAGTATAATGAAAAAATAGAAATTATTAAATGTTTCGCTCATACAAAATTCTTTAGCCCCAACATTGCAGAACTTTTTCCTCGAAAACGTTTATGTTATAATGGAAGGCAAGAAAACTTTGGAAGTAATCGGGGTGAGAAGAAATGAAAACCTTTAAACTGGTTGACCTGAATGTGGAACGAGTGGACAAGGAAGAACAATCAATTGAACAGTTTCCCCTTATTGACGGACTGATTATAAATAAAGAAGACGGTGAAAATCACTGGCTGATTGAGGCGCTTGTACAGAAAGAACATCTGTCTTTTTTTGAACAGCTTCAAAACAGTCAATCTGAAGCCAAAGTATTTGTAACGATCACGAAAAAAAGCAATCGCCCCGCCCAGCTGACAGCAGCAGTGAAAAATATCGTCAAGCTGGAAGAAAGCATTCAGGTTTTACTCTACGGACAAATGGTCACAAGAAAACAGCAGGGCACTGAAACCATTCTCGAGTCCCTTGTAAAAGAGGGCTATACAGGAACAAAACTCATTGAGGCATTTAAACAAAAGTTATAAATACGAGGGGGCATGTTCCCCAAAACAGACACAGAACCGAAGAGCATCACAATAAACATTTAGAATAGATATGTTCTGCATGAAAAAAGCTGCCGTTTTAAACGGCAGCTTTTCTTTTCCATATTTAATTTGTATGGCCAAAAGAATCAACCAATTCCCCTTTCACAACAAGGCGCCCTTCAGTTTTGACAGCCTTGTCACATGTGATTAGCGTAATCTCTTTTTTGTTTGTCTCCTCAATTACATCTGCATCCATTTCCGATATGATATCTTTAGATGTTACAGAATAGATATAATCCTTTTTAAAATCCGTGATGACAATTTGGGCACCTGTTTTTATATTTTCCAGAGGTCCGAACAGAAGATTCTTTTGCTTCAAATGATGGCCCGCCAACGGATAATTTCCCTCACCCATTTTTTGATCCGGGCGCATTGTTGCCGCCCCTATCAAAAGATTTTCATTGGTTGTGCCTTTTACGATCGGAAGCTCCAGATCGACACTTTTAATTGTGATCCGCCCGATAACCGCTTTTTGATCGTGATTAAAGCCGGCCTTTACAGCATCCATCAACTCAGGCGGCTCGATTGAATCAAATTCATATTCCGCTTCTCTCTCATTATTTTTTTTCAGCTGCTCCACAGTTAAGGCCGATTCACTCTGGCTTTTGCTAAGATAAGCTATAATTCCACCTTTGATATAAGGAGAAGAGATCAGCAGCAGTCCGAAAAGGATGAACACCGTAATGATCATTTTCTTGTACATGCAAAAAACCCTTTCTTATACATCCTTCTAAAAACGCTCCGTGTCACTTTCACTTTTCAAAAAAGCACCTGATCGATTCTTCGATGATCAGGTGCCTTCAACTTTATCCTTTTCTTTGTTTCTTTCTTGAGGCAACAGCTAAGCCTCCGCCTGCCATAAGCAGCAGGATACCGATCATTGCTGTCAGCATGCTGTCTGTATCTCCGGTTTTTGGAAGGGTTTTGTCTGTGTTCGACTGACCATCCGAGCTGCCATCTGTACCATTGGTATTCGGATGATCTCCATCATCTTTTCCATTTCCACCCGGTGCAGGTTTATCAGGATGATCATGTTTATCAGGCGCTGGTGTTCTCACTTTTTGATTAGAAACTACGATCTCAACAGCTTTTGACTGTCCTTTTTCAATTGTGAATTCAATCGGTGTTTCGTCAAGTTTATAACCTTCGGGAGCCTTCGTTTCAATCAATTGGTAGCTTCCCGGCGCAAGGCCTTTTACAGTGAACTGCCCATTTTGATCTGTTTCCCAGAGTTCAGAAAGCTCTTTTCCATACCCGTCAGTTTTTACAGGCTTGCCGCTTTCGTCCAATAACTTGAATTCAGCGCCCTCCAAAACGGTATTTTTATCGTCTTGATCCACTTTTTTCACATTTACGTCACCTGGTGCCAATATGTTTTCCGCGGTGATTTCGACTGTTTTCGTGTCTGTGTTTGTGATCTTGAACGATATAGGAGTTTGGTCCAACTCATAATCTTTAGGCGCTTTTGTTTCAACAAACTGATATTCGCCAGCTTTAAGGCCGTGCACCGTGATTTGTCCTTTGTCATCGGTAACCAAACCGGACTTCAGCACTTTGCCGTTGGCATCTGTCAAATTGAACTCCGCACCTTGCAGAACTTTATGCTGATCATGCTGATCCACTTTGGTGAGGACAACAAGGTTCTTCGTATTAACCGCTGTTGCTTTCACTTGCTCAGGTTTGCCGCCATATTCTGCTTTAATGGTGAATGACACTGGCTTTTCGGATAAAAGATATCCATCTGGCGCCTGTTTTTCGATAAATTGATAGCTTCCCGGCGCTAACCCGTCAACTTCAATTTTGCCGCCTTCTTTTGAGACTAGATCGTCTCTCACTGTTTTCCCATTGCTGTCCGTGATTTTGAATACCGCGCCTGCCAAGCCATTTCCATCTTGATCTTCCTTCATCAGCTGAACCGATCCTTGATAGTTCACGGCGATCCCGGCATCTGCGGCTTCAGGCTTTCCTGCTGCAGATTCTGAGATGGTAAACTCTATTTTCTCCGTGTTCAGCACATAACCGGCTGGCGCTTTCGTTTCAACAAAGGCGTAACGTCCCGGCGCAAGGCCCGAAGCCTTTACTTTTCCATCTTTATCGGAAGTCAGCTCTTCTTGAACCGTATTTCCTTCCTCGTCGACAATGTTGAAAACTGCACCTTCAAGCTTCTTGCCTTCAGCATTTTCCTTCGTCAACTCAACGGAGCCTTTATGGTTAGTAGCGATCCCGGCATCTGTAGCTTCAGGCTTTCCTTCAGAGGAATCAGAGATCTCAAACTCAATTTTCTCTGTATTCAGCACATAGCCCGCTGGCGCTTTTGTTTCAACAAAAGCGTAGTGTCCCGGTGCAAGGCCTGAAGCTGCGACTTTCCCATTTTTATCTGAGGTCAGTCCTTCTTGAACCGTATTACCTTCCTTGTCGATAATCTTAAAGACGGCTCCTTCAAGCTTCTGGCCATCGGCATCTTCCTTCGTCAGCTCAACAGAGCCTTTATCGTTAACGGCGATTCCGGCATCTGCGGCTTCAGGCTTTCCTGCTGCAGATTCTGAGATGGTAAATTCTTTTTTCTTTGTATTCAGCATATAGCCGGCTGGCGCTTTTATTTCCACAAAGGCGTAGCGTCCCGGCGCAAGACCCGAAGCCTCGATTTTACCGTCTTTATCTGAAGTCAGCTTCTCTTGAACGACCTTTCCATCTTGATCGACAATGTTGAATACTGCGCCTTCAAGTTTCTGGCCTTCAGCATTCTCCTTCGTCAGTGAGACTTTTCCTTGATAGTTGGTCATTTTCCCTAAATTAACGTCAGACACTTGATTCTTTTCATTCTTTGCGACTGAGAAGTGAATCGCTTTTGTATTTACGATAAAGCCTTCAGGAGCTTGTGTTTCTGTCAAGCGATAGTAGCCCGCCGGCAAACCGTTCATTTCTACTTTTCCGTTTTTATCAGATTTTATATCTGTTCGTATGAGAGTATAGGTGCCGTCATTTGATTTTTTCTCCAGCTTGAAAACAGCACCCGCCAAAGGATTGTTTTGTTCGTCTTGTTTGATAAGCGTCACCTTGTTCTGTTGATTTATGACTTTGTGCAGCGCTCCTGTCTTGGAGGAGTTGCTGTCTATCTTAACAGAGACTCCTTTTGCATAAGCATCACTGATGGTATATCCGTCAGGCGCTTTGACTTCTTTTAATACATAGGAACCGTAGCGAATATTTCCGAATGTAAGCTTCCCGCCGGCATCCGTCGTACCAGTGCGGAGGAGCTGTTTGGAGTCCTCAGACCATAACTGGAATTCTGCTCCTTCAAGAGCTTTATCGTCCTCTCCAGTCTTAAAAATCGTCAGGCTTCCTTTTTCTCCGGATCCGGAACCGTCGCCGCTTGAAATGGCAACAAAGATCGAGCTGCTGTTTTCTTGAGTCTGCTCCTTCACATTTGTTCCTGAAATGGACACCTTATTTTTAACATGGCCGCTCGTGCCGGCTATGTTAATCAGTGACCGGTATTTGATCACATAGGCGCGGTCAATTTGTTTATAGCTGCCTATGAATTTCAGGTCAAACGATTGTTCACCTGTTGTATTGTCAGTTTTGATGTCTAACGTGTAATCTTTGTCTTTTTGAAGCTCGACATCTCCCGCAGTCAGATTTCCGCTGCTGTCTTTGACCACTCCGTTTTCATCATATTTTGCTTGATACACTTTAAAAGAATCCGCATCTAATATTTGATTTTCATCCGGCGTATCAGTAACTTTTACATCATCCAGCGTTGATTGGCTGGAGTTGACATTGATGTTCCAATCGATATAGCTTCCATTTTGTTTACCACCTTTGAAAACCAGACTTCCTCCGTTCGTAACTGAAACAGAGCCCGTCAGTGTGCGGTCTGCATAACCGTCATTATAGTAGGTTGCCTTGTTTGTGTACTGATTCTGATCAATGACCTGTCCTTTGAGTGATGTCTTAAACTCAATCAGATATGGTACAGAATCGCCTGTTTTAAGGTGTACCGTCAGCGTGCGTTCATTTTTTGCAGAAGGCTCTTCGACATCATACTTGGAAGGATCAAGTGCGTCTCCTTCTGTGATCGAGCCGTTTTTATTGATCGTATAACTCTTAACGACAACGGAACCCGGCACAAATCGCTGAGGATCTGTTATGGCATCTTTGATATAAGGGTTTTTCGTCGGCTCGCCGTTATAGTTGACGCCGATTTTCCACGTGATTTCCTTTGAAACCGCGTTATATGAGCCGTTTTTGAAACCATTATTTGAAGTCTGATGATTCGGCGTAAAACCGCTTGATACCTTATTCGTGCGCTCATTGCCGTTTTGATCAGTCCATGTCGACTGAGCTGTATTCTTAACGCTTTCGTTAGAATAATCGGCATTGAACGTTGTCGTATAAGTGATCTTAAATTGACTGTCTGTTTTTGCATAATCCCCGATCAATGCCAAAGTAAAGCCTTTATGATCCGGTTTTTTTATTAACGTGTAGTCTTTGTCTTTCTGCAATGTTTTGTTGTTCGTTGTGTCTTGAAGCTTGAACGATTCATCAATCAGTACCAATCCGCCGCTTTCGAATTGATCATCCAAAGTCCAATTGTTCATCAAGTATTTATTTTTATTAACTGTAATCGTCCAATCAGCCGTCTTCTTCTCATAATCTACGTTTGAATATCCTTTGATGAGGTTTTGCTGAATGGCTATTCCGGAAGCCTCTTTTGAATCCCCTGTTCCGGTCACAACGCTGTTGGTGTATGTTGTCGATTTATCAATGATCACTCCGCTGTTGACCTTTGTTTGATATGTGATTTTGTACGCGCTGGTAATGGTTTTATTAAATTTGACTTCAAATCCGCTTCCATTATCGATCAGCGTATAGTCCTCGCCTTCCTTTAAAGGCGTTCCCGCTTGCTCGCTGCCGTTCTGTCCAAAGGTAATAGGAATAACCTTCAAAGAATCTTTCACAAGATGCAAATCGCCAGTTCCAAAAGCATCTTTAATGCTGGCCTTGGATTGGTCGATCTGTTTCTCACCGTAATTGTATGAAAGAGCCCAGCTGAATGTTTGAGATTCTCCATCATAGCCGGTCGATGATTTCGCGATCATTTTTCCATATTTGGCTGCAACAGTAGCTTCGGCAGAAATGGGTTCCAGGTTGTCTCCGCTGAATGCCGCCTTGTTCGTCAGCGTTACATTTCCGCCTTCACTCGGCTTCGCACTATTGTCAATGTCGGTTTCGTATACAAGGCGGTATGCTGAATCAATTGTCCCGTCAAATGTGACATTTCCTTTTGAATCAACACTGTAGCCGGAAGAAACTTCATTTCCTCTGCTGACAGAACCATCAATGTTCACATTGAGTTCATACACTTTAACTGAACGGTAGATTACGCCATCTGGAAGGCTTTCCGTGAGTTTGGCATTTTTGACTTGATCCAACTTTTTATTGACATCGACCGTCCATGTTACTTTACCAGGGTTGATGCCTTTATCCAGCACACCTGATTTATCAATGGTTTTACTCACATTGGGTTTAAAATAAACTGTTGTTTCAGGAGTATCGGCATTCACAGGAAATGGGATCTTTTGTGTTGTCGAACCCGTTATTTTTTTCTCGTTGAACTGCGTATTGATAACCAATGTGCCTTTGACATTAGAACTGTCTTTTACCTCGCCGTTAAATGTCATTACCACATGTCCGTTCGTATCAATAGAAAATGTCCCGTATGTGGTGTCTCCGGCGCTTAAAGGCAGGTTCACAATGTCATTATGCATAATAAATTCTTTAGGCAAATCAAATTCATATTTATCGCCGGCATTGATTGTTTTTCCTAAATTGTCGGGAATGGCCCAATCAATTGAAATTTTCACCGGAGAATTCGTATTGGCGCGATTGCCCTTGTCATATGGCTTTCCGTTTTCGTCCGTCAACGTCACGCCAGTTAAAATATTTTGCGTGATTTGTTTTTCTTCAGTTTGCAAGCTTTTGAAAGCTGATTGACTTGAGGATGACACTTTTTTTGAATCATCACTCTTAGAGGCTTCGCCGCTCTTAGCGTCATCTGACGGCTGCTGTTCTTCCTCTTTTTGATCCTTGCTGACTGAAGGTGCAGGTTTGTCATCTTTCCCTTCCTGATCACCCGCAGTATCAGAAGAGTCGTTTTTTGGCTCTTCCGCCTCGGCATCTGGTGTCTCCTCTTTCTTAACAGGAATGATCACCTGCTGGGTTTTGCCTCCCCCTAGCTGAAAAAGGGCTGCTGCTGTATGTTCATCGCCTTTTACATCTGCAGTAAACTTAGCTGGCAGTGTAATGGTCCCCTTGGCATCAGGAGAATCCGTGGATGCAGTTGTTAATTTTACTGTCATGGTGCTGCTGCCCGCCGGCACTTGATAGCTGCCGATGACCTGATCAGCAGATTTGATCTCACCTTCTGCACCTTTATCAAATGTAAAGCGTTTAGGTATCTCCACATTGATATCCTGTTCGCTATCTGCTTTTTTGTCTTTTTTCAATGACCATTCATATGTCAGTTTCACTTCGTCCCCCGGTGTTAGTGCCGGTTTGTTTCCTTTTGATCCGTCAACAATCTGGCCCTTGGCGTCCTTAACTGTTACCGAATCGAAGAATTGGCTGTCACTTGACGTTACGTCCACAGCCTGTGCTGTAAGAGTATAGCTGGCGATCTGGCTGAAGAAGAAAAAGATGGCAAGGCTTATGATCATAACGATCCGCCCGCTTTTTTTCAGCCCTAAGGGAAAACTCCTCGTTCTCAACTTTTCATTCCTCCCTTTCTTATCTATCTTTCACTTGCCGATTGATCCGCGAGACCATAACATCATGTCTCATCCCCCAAAAAGAACTGCTAATACCGAATGAGTTTCAAAACTAAGATTTGCCATCCGAACCAAACTACATTGTATGAAATGGAACTATACAATTTCTGTACAACTCAGAAATCATGTATGATTGAAGTGAATTGGAGAGAGTTGAAGTTTCACCCAGGAGACATATGGCGAGGGCCTTCCCTTTAAGTGCACAAAAAAACCAGTGTGCATCGAAAGGCAATCGACACATACTGGTTTGGAGTTCTTTAATTAATTTGATCCTTCATTTGTTTGTAACGCTGATATTCTTTTATCGCCTCTTCTACCTTCCCGTTTTTGTTGAATAGCTGCAGCTTGTATTGCATAATTTTATGATCGCATGGCTCAATTTTCTCGGCTTGCAGGCAAATGTCCATCGCTTGATGATCGTTCATTTCATGAATATGATAATCGATCAGTTCATAAGCCTTTCCAAGCCAAAGCTGGGAAAGACGCGTCTTTTCCGGTTCTGCCCAAAGATAACCGTGCTCCATTAGGTAATGATTTTGATAGGACATGAAAATATCCATGTGCAGATGTAATGTAGCCGTATTGAGCGGCGGCGCCCCTTTTAGTGATTTTTCCCATTCGACAACATCGATTTTTGCGCCTGAAAGCCGAAGAATATATCCAGTATCAGTCTTCTCGATAGTTTGGCTGAAAGGGATCTGGCTGAATAATTTTCGTATTTGGTAAATGGTGGAGTAAAGTTGGGTGCTTGCTTTTGAAACATCGTAATGAGGCCAAAAAAGATCGATTAGCATTTCTTTACTGACCACATGGCCTTGATTGTGAAGCAAAAATAAGTATATTTCACGTGCTTTCGACGTTCTCCACTTGACTGGAATGCTTGTTTTGACATCCTTTAAGGTTTGATGAAACTGCAAGCTCCCAAAGCATTGGATGGAAAAATGCGCCTCAGTATTTTCTGCATTTTGTCTGAGCATATTATTCGTTTTGATTCGTTCAACAGTTGTCTCAAGCCGCTTGTATATGACAGGCTTCAGCAAATAATCAATGGCATTTAGCTCAAACGCTTTGATAGCAAACTCATTATAAGCCGTGATGAAAACGACTTGGATGTTTTCATTCATCGATTGAATCGCCTCAGCAAGCTCAATGCCGTTTACCCCCGGCATTTCAATATCAAGAAACACCGCATCTACAGCAGGAGTCTCAGGATGCTCTAAGGCTTCAACTGGATCTTGATACGCCATAATAGATTGAAAGGCGTTTGTTCGTTCAAGCATTTTCTTAAAATGAAGCAATGCCAAGTGCTCATCATCAACAATTAACGCTTTCACAAAACATCCCACCCTATATGTAAAATCGAGATATCAGTAAATAACTTCTATTATATCATGACAAATAACCCCTTTATCTGGATTCTTTTTCTTTCTATTGTAGTTTTTGAAATTTTGCACTTACAATATTTATAAAAAGGTAGGAATTTAGAATGAGCCTGCTTGAATAAAGGAGCTATAATATGAAAGAAAAATTCATCTTTACTTCAATTATTTTCGGTTACGCTGCATTTTTTATGGTTTTCATTGCCATTGACCATTTTTCCGGAACAACGCTTCCTGCGGCAAGGCATGGGGTCATGAACCTGGAGAAGTGGAATTTTCAGAAGGATGGGAATGTACAGCTGAACGGAGAATGGACATTGTATCCAAATCAGATTCTGTCACCAAAAGAGATCGCTTCAGCAAAAGGAAAAGATCCTCTCTTCGTTGATGTCCCCAGCAATGTGAAGCTAGCCAAGCAGGGTATCAATGTGGATTACGGAACGTATAAGCTGACCATCAGATCAAAGCAAGACAATCAGGTTTTTGGGATCAGCACGTCGTTTATTTACAGTGCCAATCGCATCTATTTTAATGGACAATTCATTGGCCAAAGCGGCAACCCTTCAAATAAACCTGATTTTGCGGCACAAAACCGCCCATATACGAGCTTTTTTACGCTTCACAAGGGTGACAATGAACTTGTCGTACAATTTTCGAACTTCGGAAAAACGCCGGGATGGGGAATCGCAAAGCCAATTACTTTTGGCACCCAGGAGCAAATAGTGCGGGAAAACAAAATTTCCTTTCTTAATGATACAATCATGATTACAGCTTTTTTCATTACCGGATTATATTTTCTGGGCTTTTTCCTGCAAAGAAAAAAAGATAAACATTTGTTGTTTTTTTCTGTTATGTGTCTTCTGTTTTCGTTCATTATTCTGATGATCGGAAAAGAGCGGATTATATTTCTCCTCTATCCGTCAATTTCATTTTCACTGCTAAATTCATTGAGGGCAATCTCTACTGTGCTCGTCAGCATTGCGGTTTTTCTCTATCTCTTTTTTGCTTACAGAGGGATTGTTTCAAAGCGTTTTATTCGCATTGCCACTGTTTCTTCCGGGCTGGTCTTAGTCACAGATTTTTTAACCGTGGGTTTTATCGGCCATGCCTCGTACATCTTACATTCTGTGCTAGCCGTCTCGACTCTGGTTTATATTACATATATTTTTACGATTGCTGCGATCCGCAAAATGGAAGGAAGTCTGTATCTTACTATTGCATCTATATCAATGAGTGCTTTTGTCATTTTAACCACCATTTCAGCTTACAGCGGCAAAACGGCCTTTTCTTTTAATTCGATTTATTCATTGCCAACAGTTATCGCTTTACTGGCGATCGTTCTGCTGATGGCGCAGCAATTTGCCGGAGCATTCCGTGAAAATGAAGTGCTGTCGTGGAAATTGCTCAGAAGTGACCGGCTAAAGGATGAATTTATTGCCAAAACATCACATGAATTCAAAACACCGCTGAACAGCATCATTAATATATGCCAGACCCTGCTGGCCGGCAAAGGAAAAAGAACGATAGAAGAAGAGAGAGAAAACATGCAGCTCGTCATCCGCATGGGCTACAGGCTGTCCAATCTGGTAAATGACATCCTGGATTTAGAAAAAATAAAGCAGGGCATGCTTCAAATCCACCCGGTTCCTGTTGATATTTATACTTTAGTTTGTTCGGAAATGAATTTCTACAATCTTTTATCGAGACATAAAAACTTGAATATGATGAACCATATCCCTGACGATCTTCCTTTAGTGCTCGCAGATGAAAACCGCTTCCGCCAAATATTAACCAATTTGGTAGACAATGCAATCAAATATACAACAGAGGGCCAAATCACACTTTCTGCTTCAAGACTGAACGACAACATGATCAAAGTGACAGTAGCGGATACAGGAAGCGGCATTTCAGAAGCCGATCGCCAAACCATCTTTGAGTCTTTTCAGCAAGCCGAAAAGAATAAAGACGATGGTGCCGGTCTTGGCCTCAGCATTGTCAAACAGCTGGTTCAGCTCCATAACGGAGACATTTGGGTCGAATCGGAAGAAGGAAAAGGTTCGGCATTCCATTTCACCTTGCCGATCGCCCAGTATGAACCTGTATCTGAAACAAAAAAACGCCTTCCTGAATTACAATCCGAGAGAGATCTATCAGATATCTCATTTAGCACGCCTTATTACTCTGAGCATATTGACGCTCCAACCATCCTGATTGTCGATGATAACATTGACAGTTTAAAAATTTTGAGCGATATGCTTGAAGGTGTGCCCTACAATGTGATTGCTGCGAAGAACGGAAAGGAAGCATTAGAAATCATCTCTTGCACAAACCTTGATTTGGTTATTTTGGACTTGATGATGCCGGATATGACTGGTTTCGAAGTCTGTATGAAAATTCGTGAACGATTCAGCATGGTTGATCTTCCGGTTCTGATCATTACAGCTGCCATTATCGGCCATGACAAATACAAGGCTTTTCATGCCGGAGCGAATGACATTTTGCAAAAACCTTATCATTACTCTGAATTTATGGCGCGTATTCAAAACCTGATCATGATGAAACATACAGCAAATCAAGCCACAAGAATGGAAATGGCGTTTCTCCAGTCGCAAATCAAGCCTCATTTTCTTTATAATGTATTAAACACGATTATTTCTCTCACTCATTTGGATATTGAAAAGGCCCGGGAGGTAACAGAGGAATTTACCAACTATTTAAGAATGAGTTTTGACTTTCAAAATACATCAGCCATCAGTTCCTTCAGACATGAGCTTTCAATTATCAATTCCTATCTTTCTATAGAAAAGACGCGATTCGGTAATCGGCTTGAGGTTCTTTTCGATATAGATGAAGACATTGACTTTATCCTTCCGCCTTTAATGATTCAGCCCTTGGTGGAAAATGCCGTTCTTCATGGTGTCAGCAAGAAAAGAGGCGGAGGATGGATCAAACTGACAGCTAAAAAACAAAGCAAAAATGAGTATCACATCAAAGTAGAGGATAACGGTCCCGGGATAACTCCGGAAAAACAAATAGATCTCTTATCAACGGATTTTGATCGCAGCGTCGGATTGAAAAATATCAATCAGCGGCTGAAACATTTTTGCGGAAGCGAGTTGATGATCAGCAGCACTCCGGATGCAGGCACCTCTGTCTCAATGCTCATTCATCTCGCTGAAACAACAGGAAGCCCTGCAGAACTGAAGGACACAGAACGAACCTAAACGAAAATTGAGATAAAAAAAGACGCCGTTTCTAACGGCATCTTTTTTATTCCGGCGACTTTGCTTGCTGCTTCAGCAGGTCTCTGATTTCTTTCAGCAGCTCCTCCTGCGCATCCACTGCTTCCTCCGCAGCCTCTTCTTCTGCTGCTTCTTTTTTGCGCCTTAACCCATTCAAAGTCCGAATGACGATAAAAATGGAGAACGATATAATTAAGAAGTTCACAATCGTCTGTATAAAACTTCCATATTTCACTACAGCATCGCCAAACGTAAACGACAGGCCTGAAAAGTCAAGCCCTCCCAGCAGCAAACCGACCAAAGGCATAATGATATCATTTACTAGAGATGTGACGATCTTTCCGAAAGCGCCGCCTATCACAACACCAATCGCAAGGTCTACGATATTCCCCCGCATGGCAAAGGCTTTAAATTCATTCCACATACAATCACCTGCTTTTCTATATTTGTAAAGAAAAAAAGACAAATGTGCCGCTGGCCATTTGCCTTTTTTCAATTATTCTCCGAGGGCAAAAGTCAGTTCTACTTCGCAAACGACTTCGCCATCAACTGTGGCAACGCCTTTTCCGCGCCCGATTGTGCCGCGGGCACGAATGATTTCAACCTCAAGGTGAAGCTGGTCACCAGGCTTGACTTGTTTTTTAAAGCGGCAGTTATCAATGCCTGCAAAAAAAGCCAGTCTGCCGCGGTTTTCTTCTTTAATCAACATCGCAACAGCTCCGACTTGAGCGAGTGCTTCTACGATTAATACGCCGGGCATAACTGGGTACTGAGGAAAATGTCCGTTAAAGAACTCTTCATTAGCGGTTACATTTTTATAGCCTTTTGCCCGTTTGCCCTCTTCAACTTCCGTAATCCGATCCACAAGCAAAAACGGATAACGGTGAGGAATAATTTCTTTAATTTGCTGAGTATCAAGCATTGTCTTGACATCTCCTTCATCTGCATTAGTATGTATAGCAATCATCAAAGATCCAATCTGTACATTTGAAAAGTATATTATGAATTAATCTCTTTTTCAACCGCGCTAAAATGTAACCAACTGTCAATGAGAGCCGTCAAAAGTTATGATATGATAATTATAGATTTTACCAATAGCAAAGAGGTAGGAAAATGATTTCGAAGTTTATTGAAAAAAGAATGCTAAACATGTTAGACGAGTGGTATTCCGCAATGAGCAAACGCAAAATGAATCACGTTTGCACACTGAAAGAGAAAATTGACCAGCACCTTCCGAAGATCAAAAAGAACACAAAACTTTGGATGCGTTATCAATTGTTTCAGGCCCGCCATCAGCTGCTTTTTGAAAACCAGAACGGACTCGATTCATTGTTCGATGACCTATATGGCCTGGAAGACAAAATGGATGATGAATTGAAATATTATCTGTATTTTTTCTCTGGGTTATACGAGATGGTAAAAACAGCTCCGAAACATGCAGTACATCATTTTAAAAAAGCTGAACAGTACCTGGCCGCCATTCAAAATACGTTTGAAGCCGCTGATTTATATTATCAAACCGCCGGCGCCTATTACTTGATGAAATCACCGCCGCTTTCCATCCAATACGTCAAAAAAGCATTACACATCTATTTGCACCAATTCGGCTATATCAAAAAGGTAATCACCTGTAAACTTTTGCTCGCCGTGAATTATATTGATCAAGAACGCTATGAAAAAGCTGAACAGCTTTTCAAAGAAATCATTAAGAAAACCCAGCAACTACATGACGAAAACCTGCTATGCCACGCTTATTATAACCTTGGCTTTTTAAAAGCGACCGAGAAAAAAGACCAGGAAGCGCTTCTTTACTTTAGAAAAGTATTAAAGAATCAAGAATTTGAAATGAATTCACCAGTCTCATATCTTCATTGTGTGTACGAGTCTGTCAGAGCGCTTTTTAAAACAGGGAACATCACAGAAGCTAAAGCCGTCCTTCAAAAAGGAAAAGAATTATCTGAAAAGGTAGACATTCAAACCATTTATTTAAAATTAAAAACGCTTGAAGCCCTCTACACATCAGCCGAAGACCCTTATGAGCAGTTGCTCGAATATGTGCTTGAATTAGAAAAAATCGAGGCGTGGGTGGATTTAGAAGTGCTGTTAGAAGATATTACGGAATACTACAAAAAAAAGGACGATTTCGAAAAAGCCGCTTTTTTTATCATGCGCGGCTGATTGAAAAACGCCCATTTTCTTATTATCTGACTGAATTGATTAAACCGAGCATTTGATCTCCCATTGTGATCGTTCTGCTGTTCAGCTGATATGAACGCTGGGACGTGATCAAATCTGTCATTTGTTCTGAAATATCGACATTGGACATCTCAAGTGAGCCCTGCTGCATGCCGATGTTTTGTCTATTAGCGCCTTTCAGCTCTTCAAAAGCTGCCACATTATCAATAGAGAAAAGGTTATTCCCTTCGGATTTCAGCTCTTGAGGGTTATTCACTTGGACAACGCCAAGATTAAACCGCTGAACCGCGTTTCCGTCAGATGCGGTTAAGGTGCCGTTCTTATTAATGGTGATATTCTTCATTGAGCTGTCGATGTTCACTGTATTGCCGTTCTCATCAAGTACGGGATACCCATTTCCAGTGACGAGCTGCAGCTGGTTGGCATTCGCAGCGGACGGCGTTACATACAGCGCCCCGTCCCTCGTATACTGGCGGTTTCCATTTACATTTACCTGAAGATACTGGTATGGAGACGTAAATGCGATATCCAGATCGCGATCGGTCTTCTGAATGCTTCCTTGATCAGAGACTAGGCGTGAACTCATCATCGCTCCGACGCCAAGGCGCAAGCCGGGCGGCGTTTTTCGGGCTTTTGCCACTTCCTCGTTTTTTTCATCAACCTGATCGAATTGCTGTCTGACAAGCTCAGAAAAATTCGTATCTTTTGCCTTATAGCCGGTTGTGTTGCTGTTTGAAAGGTTGCTGCTGATTGTGTCAATCTGCTGCTGCAGCTGGTTTAAGGTTGTTGATGCCGTTAGCATTGACCTGAGCATAGTTGATGTCCCCCGTTTTTTTCTTCCGTTATCTTAAATTTTTCCAATTTCATTTGCTGCTTTATCCATACTTTTATCGTAAGCCTGAATAACCTTCTGATTCGCCTCAAACGATCTGTACGCTTCAGTCATTTCTGTATAGGCGCTTGTCACATCCACGTTTGAAAGCTCTGAGACGCCTTGTTTTAATGAATAGGCTACCTGATTATTTCCGGCTGCGCTTGGCAGATCATTACCGTCCGCCGTGCTGTACAAATCATTTCCGTCCCGTTTGAGATTGCGGACATCTTCCGCCATTCTGACATCAATCTGGCCGGCTGTGCGTCCGTTCGTTGTCACAGTACCGTTTTCAGACACAGTGAAATTCTCATTATCAACAGTGATTGGCTGGCGATCCGTCGATAAAATAGGGCGTCCGTTGATCGTCAGCTGATTGTTCTCATTTAGTGAAAATGTGCTGCTTTTTGAATAACGGATTCCATCCGCTGTTTGAACCGGATAAAAAAGAGCAGCTTTTTCATTGGTTTCCGCACTCATCGGAACTTGATTTTCGATCAATGCAATGTCTGTAGGCTGGTCTGTGGACTTCAGGCTTCCCTGTGTAAAGAGAGGCTTGAGCTCCTGCATATATACTCCGGTATTCACGGAACCGATTTCCGTCCTTGATGTCCCGGCCGGAGATTTTGATTCTATTCTGCTGAGCAGCATCTCAGGGAACGCGCGCATAGAGCCTTGATCAGCTTTATATCCTGATGTATTTGCGTTAGCAATATTATTTGAAAGCATTTCCGTTCTTCGCTGCTGGGCAATCATTGCGGATGTTGCTGTATATAATCCTTTTAACAAATTTCCCACCTCTAAAAATGGCATTTTTTCCAGTTGTCATATAGGAACGTTCGTTCTATAATAAAAACTCAGTATTTTATCCTATTATCGTCATTTAACATCTTTTCGTGAAGGCTTTTTCATAAAAAAACCTCATTCTTTTTCAGAATGAGGTTTGTGAAATCAGCTTAGTTTGCGTTTAGGAAGCTTGTCCATATTATCAAGCATGACACCTGTGCCGATGGCTACGCAATCCATAGGATTTTCAGCAACGAGGACCGGTACCTTCAGCTCTTCAGCAAGCAGCTGGTCAAGGCCGTTTAAGAGCGCGCCTCCGCCGGTAATAATAACGCCGCGGTCAATAATATCAGCAGAAAGTTCAGGCGGTGTTCTTTCGAGCACTTGTTTCGCAGCCTGAACAATAACAGCGACAGATTCACGAAGGGCTTCTTCAACTTCTTTACTGTTTACTGTAATTGTTCTTGGAAGACCGGAAACCATGTCCCGTCCGCGAATGGAAATTTCCTCGTGACGTGCGTCTGGGAAAACAGTTGCGACTTTAATCTTAATATCCTCCGCAGTACGTTCGCCGATCAGCAGCTTGTACTCGCGTTTGATATAATTTAAGATTTCCATGTCAAACTTGTCCCCAGCCATTTTAATAGAAGAGGAGGTGACAATATCGCCCATTGAAATAACCGCGATATCCGTCGTCCCGCCTCCGATGTCTACAACCATGTTACCGCTTGGCTGGAATATTTCCATACCCGCGCCGATAGCGGCAACTTTAGGTTCTTCTTCAAGGTACACATGTTTCCCGCCGCTTTTTTCTGCAGCTTCTTTAATTGCTTTTTGCTCAACGGATGTAATATTCGTCGGGCAGCAAATGAGCATGCGCGGCTTTGAGAACAGGCCTTTTACATTCAGCTTGTTAATAAAATGTTTCAGCATTGCTTCTGTTACTTCAAAGTCAGCAATAACTCCGTCTTTCAGCGGGCGAATCGCAACAATATTCCCAGGTGTACGTCCAACCATTCGTCTTGCCTCTTCGCCAACCGCCAGCACTTTGCCGCTGTTTTTATCAAGTGCAACAACGGAAGGTTCATTCAGAACAATTCCTTTACCTTTAACATGGATCAGTACATTTGCAGTACCGAGGTCAATACCAATATCCCTTGCAAACATCTATTTATATCCTCCTTGAAAATCTGTTTCACAGTAAATATCCACATTGTGCCCTAATTATATATATTATCATAAAATATAGAAAAAAAGTTGGAAGCACAATAAGTTCTTTACAAATTTTTGCGGATGTTTTATGAACGATTTCAAGAAGGCAATGCCAGGTGATTACGATTGCTGAACAGGCTCTCCTTCGAGAATTTCATCTTTTTTATATTTGAGCTTTGTCGCTTCTCCTCCTCTTAAATGCCTGATGGATTTATGATAATCGAGTATTTCTTTCACTTCGTTTGCCAAGTCGGGGTTAATTTCAGGCAGACGCTCTGTTAAATCCTTGTGTACTGTACTTTTGGAAACACCAAATTCCTTCGCAATGACACGAACGGTTTTCTTCGTCTCCACGATGTACTTCCCTATCTTGATTGTTCGCTCTTTGATGTAATCATGCACACCACTCGACCTCCCTAAAATGGATGTGAGAAGTGTGAAATGAGATCCGTATTCTGTAAAGAGTCGTTCATTATGCCGCTTCTTCGTTGTATGGTTTTAAAAGTAAGTTTGTGAAATATGCCCACGATCCCTCACCTCAAACACTCTCTTTGTTAGGTTTGTAACAGTGTATTAGCATTCTTTTGGGAATATGCTAAAAACTCAATAAGGACAAGGGGTGAAACGAACTTTTTCAGATTCAGCAAACTATTTCGCGTCACTAAATTTTCATCTTTACAACTATTGATCGCTCCTGTAAAATGAAATAAGCAATTAGTTACTTAGGTAAGTTTTTTAGAAGGAGACCGACATGTCCTACGTCAACAGACACCTCATTCATCAAATCAACCAAAGCGCCCGCCTGATTGCCAAGAAAGCCAATGAACAGCTAGAGCCATTCGGCCTTTATTCATCTCAATGGTCAGTTTTATATTGTTTGCGTACGATCGGACCAATGACTCAAAAAGAGATTTGGTCCTATTTAAATGTGGAAGCGCCGACTGTGACTCGGACGATCAAACGCCTGGAGGAGAACGGCTGGGTTCAGAGACGGCAAGGTGAAGACAAACGGGAAAAACTTGTTGTCCTCACAAAAGAAGCCGAGAAAAAATACGAAGAAATCAATGTGAAAATGCTGAAATTCGAGGAAGAGCTGCTTGCAGATTTCCGGGATGAAGATAAAGAAGCTTTTTCTCATTTATTCCGCATGTTTTTACAACAATGAAAATAAGGAAGTGACATACATTTGAAAAAAGCGGATGCGATATGGACCAAGGATTTTATTATGGTCCTGCTTGTCAATTTATTTGTGTTTGTGTTCTTTTATACATTTTTAACTGTATTGCCGATCTATACACTGCAAGAGCTTGGCGGCACAGAATCACAAGGCGGGCTTTTAATCAGCCTGTTCCTTCTGTCTGCGATCATTACACGGCCTTTCTCCGGAGCCATCGTTGAGCGTTTCGGGAAGAAAAGAATGGCGATTGTATCAATGGCGCTCTTCGCCCTATCATCTTTTCTGTATATGCCGATTCATAACTTTTCCCTGCTGCTCGGATTGCGGTTCTTCCAAGGAATTTGGTTCAGCATTTTAACGACTGTTACAGGTGCAATTGCCGCTGATATTATTCCAGCCAAACGGCGCGGTGAAGGGCTTGGATACTTTGCCATGTCTATGAACCTCGCTATGGCGATCGGGCCTTTCCTTGGTCTGAATTTGATGAGAGTGGTAAGCTTTCCTGTATTCTTTACAGCCTTTGCGCTGTTTATGGTTGCGGGCTTACTTGTTTCGTTCTTGATAAAAGTGCCGCAAAGTAAGGACAGCGGTACGACTGTATTCCGTTTTGCGTTCTCGGATATGTTTGAAAAGGGCGCACTCAAAATTGCGACGGTCGGTTTGTTTATTTCTTTCTGTTATTCAACAGTCACATCATATCTGTCTGTATTCGCCAAATCAGTTGACCTTTCGGATATCAGCGGATATTTCTTTGTTTGCTTTGCGGTGACAATGATGATTGCACGCCCGTTCACAGGGAAATTGTTCGACAAAGTCGGACCGGGCATTGTCATTTATCCATCAATCCTGATTTTCTCTGTTGGACTCTGCATGCTGTCCTTCACACATAGCGGCTTAATGCTTCTGCTTTCAGGGGCGGTTATCGGTCTTGGCTACGGATCAATCGTTCCTTGCATGCAAACATTGGCGATTCAGAAATCTCCGGCTCACCGCTCCGGTTTTGCAACGGCAACGTTCTTTACCTTCTTTGACAGCGGAATTGCTGTAGGATCGTATGTATTCGGATTGTTTGTAGCATCTGCCGGCTTCTCTGCCATTTATTTAACAGCGGGGCTGTTCGTTTTAATTGCTCTGCTTCTCTACACGTGGAGCCAGAAAAAACCTGCTGAGGCTGAAGGAAAAGTGTCTATTGCAGAATAACTTGTCAGACTGCCGGGAAATCCCGGCAGTCTTTTTTGCATATAAAAAACGGCGTCCCTCTCGGTTGAACGAGAGAACGCCGCTTATAGCAATTATTCAATGACAGGCCGCGCAGGTGAATCAGGATCTAACGAAAAATCATAGGACGCTTCATCACGAAACATCGGATCGGCATAAATGGATTGCTGATCGTTTTTTGTTGTTTTTCGATACGAAGAGAATGAATCATATTCTTTCTTTTTCCACATCCATATGCCGTCTTGATCCGCTTCCTTGTGGTACACGTTATGATTGACCGTATTTCCTTCATTTTCTGTAAAATCGTTTCCGATAAATAATCTGGAATCACCGGCGGTCAATATATTCTTTTCAATTGTGTTGTTTTTCGTATCGTACTGCAGCAGCAGCTGTCCGCCGTACAGTCCCTTTGTGTCATTCCGGTACATAATATTGCGGGCAATCAGAGAATTGCTGGTGCCGCCCCGCTTTTTGTCATATCCTCCGATTGAAATACCGGTGTAAGCATTGTTGTACACTTTGTTGTCTGTGATCTGAATGGCATTTGCATACTTTCCTTTGTGTTCAGACGTTGCTTCAATCCCAATATCGTTATCGTAAACTGTGTTGTTCTTAATTTCGATATCGTGTCCTCCATCGACATAAATCCCGCCCGCTGAGTATTCATCTCCATAAGCAGGATTGCCGTAAGTGGAGTTTTGATAAACTGTATTGTTTTCTACGACTCCGTTTCGCACGTAATCGTTTTTATCCGCGGTTCCCTCATAACCAATTAGATCAATCCCGATGTTGTTATTGTTGCGGACCACATTGCCTGCAACTGTGAAGCCGTCGATATTACCATTCAGCACAACTGCTTCACTCGCTCCAAGCGTCAGTTTCTCAACTGTATTGTCCTCGATTCGGATGTCTTTCATGCTGCCAGTCCCATAAACTGCGATTCCGTGAGCATTTCCTTCATCCGCAGTTGTCTTAATACCCCGGATGTGATTATCCTTAATGGCGATATGACTGCTGGACCCTGATACATAAATCCCTATAGCAGTTGCTTCCTCAGATGAAACAGAAAGATCTTGAATTGTTAAACCGCTGATGGCAATGTCATGTTTATCGTGAATACGAATAAGCGGTGTTTCATATTCAGCGTCCGTAACGGATTCACCGCTAATCACGACGTTTTCATTTTCATAGTTTCGGAATGTGACAGGCTTTCCGTCCGTACCGCTGTGCTTTACATCAAGGGTCTCATGATACGTGCCCTCCCGAATCATGACAGTTGTGCCGGCAGCAGCCTTCTCAGATGCGTGTGCCAATGTACGAAACGGCTTTTCTTTTGTTCCTTCATTTTGATCACTGCCATTTGGCGAAACATACAGATAATCCCCAGATCCTTCCTCATTCGCTTTTGTCTTATCATAAACGAAAGCGAGGATGACAGACGTTAAAACACCCGCCAAAAGAATAAAATACCATTTTCTCATTTTCGATTCCCATTTCGTTTTAGAATAGATTTCTAAAACCATTATAAATGTTCTATTTATGGAAAACCATTCAAAAATATGAAAATATACCGTCTAAATAGATCTTATTCAGCCTGGCTGACCTGCGCATGTTCAACCGTTTCAATTGCCAATGATGCAGGCGGGTGAACACGCATCAGAACAATGTAGAAAAGAAAGGAAATCAGCACACCTACAAACCAAGAAATATCGTATAAGCTCTTCAATGCAGGAACATACATGCCAATCAGCGAAATCAGCGCTCCTAACATTGTGGCTGCAAACGCACGGTAATTGTAGCCCTTCCAATACACATACCGTCCTGTTTCGGAATACAGGTCATCTACCGAGAGCTCACATTTGCGAATGATAAAATAGTCGGCCATCATCACGCCTGCCACCGGTCCAAGCATGCCGCCTATTAAGCCAAGAAACGCATACACGCTTGTCGCGCTCTCCATCAGCTTCCACGGAACCGTAAATAAAGCGAGCAACGCTGTGATAAAGCTGCCACGTTTGAAATTGATATATTTCGGCAGGGCATTCGCTATATCATAAGCGGGCGATACGATGTTCGCCGCGACATTTACAGAGATCGTGGCGATGCAGAGCGTGATCACGGACAAGACGATGACATAAGGGTTATCAAATCGCGCCAAAATATCGACAACATCCCAAATCGGCTCTCCGAACGCGACCTGCGAGCCGGAGGTCACCGTAATACTTGCGAATGCGAACAGCGCAAACGTTCCCGGTAAACCGTAAAATTGTCCTTTGATCTGCTCTTTTTGTGTTTCAGCAAAGCGTGTAAAATCAGGTATATTTAAGATCAATGTCGCCCAGATGCCGATGATGCCAGTAACTCCGGCAGCAAACGGCCAGAATGTTTCTGAAAACGTATGAAACTTTCCTGGTTGAGAGTATATCGGGCCCAATCCTCCGGCAATATCAACGGCCCACCATACCATGCCGCCAAATACCAGATACACTAAAGGCCCTGCCCACACCTCAAAACGTTTAATCGACTCCATGCCGTGATGCAATACGAGTAAATGAATAGCCCAAAAGAATACAAAGGAAAGCAAACCGGACAAGTGAATGCCGAGAATGTTCCACTCGCCGCCAATTTCTCCCCAGCCTGGCCACATATTCAAAAGCAAAATGTTCAGTGCCGTGCTACCCGCAAAGGTCTGGATGCCAAGCCACATGATAGCTGTAAACGCCCTTAGAAGCGCGGGGATATTCGCGCCGTATATCCCGTAAGAAGCCCGAATGATCACTGGAAACGGCAGCCCGTATTTTGTCCCCGCATGGCCGTTTAAGGCAAGAGCGCCAAATAGGATAAGTGATGCCGTAATAATGATCGCCAGCACCTGCCAAGGCGAAAGGCCGATCGCAATTAATCCTCCCACGGTCGCGTAGGTCGGTATGTTATGTATACATCCCATCCAAATGGAGGCAAAGTTCATTGCTTTCCACGTCCGTTTTTCCTGTCCCAAAGGCACCAGATCTTCATTGCTCAGCCTGTTGGATTGCTGCTGACTCTCTTTTAATTTCATAGCCGGCTCCCCTTTCCATATTGTCTATATGTCGTCACACGTTATGTTTTTTGACATTAGATGTCACTTAATATAACTGAAGAGTCAGACAATAACACTGGCTATGATATACAATTTTCCCGTTTGTATTTGAACAGCTTAAACAAGAAAAAGAGACAGACCTCAGAGCCCGTCTCTTTCTTAAGATGCAGTTTTCATTAATGCAGCAAATCTCACAGCCATTAACAGGCTTGCTCCGCCCGCTATAATCATAATGATTCCCATCATATCAAAATGGGCTGCCGTGATTTCTTTACCAAAAAGAATGCCAAGGATCACCGAAGACAAAATCGATCCTAGGTAACGGCAGGTTTGAAACAGGCCTGAAGTCGTTCCTACCATGTTGGAAGGACTCGTTTCCAGTATCGCTGCCTGAAGCGCGACATTGCCCAGTCCGTAGCCTATACCCAAGAGCGACAGAATGAGGCCTTTACCGATGGTCTGGACATTGATAAAAAAGATGGTTAAGAGCACGGCTCCAGCCGTCATCAAAAGCGCTCCCGCAAAGATCGGCTTGACGACACCAGATCGGTCGATCCATTTGCCGGTTAGAGGTGACACAACGATGCTCATTCCAGACATAAACAGCATAAACAGGCCGCTCGTTTGAACAGAAAGATGCATTTCATCCTGAAAGTAACTTGGCAAACCAAAAAATAAACAATAGAAGAAAACATTCAATAAAATAAACTGAACATACACGGCTGACAGGTTTCGCTGTGTTTTAAACAGACGGACATCAATAAACGGCTTATCCGTTTTCAGCTCGCGCCAGACAAACGCACAGAGCAGAAGCAAGCCAAGCACACCTTCAACCGCATGCGGCGACGTGCTGAACGACAGCAAAAAGGATAGAAGGAAAATGATTCCCCCGGCAAATAAAACAATTCCAAGAATATCGAGCTGCCGAATAATGGTTTTGATTCCTGCCCCTTTTTTCTGATCTTTCGGGAACATATACAGGCCCAATAAGAAGCTGAGGATAATAAACGGCAAATTAACGATAAAGATCGCCGGCCAGCCTCCCCATACAATCAAAAACCCGCCGACTGTCGGCCCCAGCGCCGTCATGGCGGACGCAAAAATAGAGAGTACAGCCAAGGCTGAAGCTTGGCGCTCATGAATATGATTCCGAATCAAGCCGACACCTGACGGATAAATCGCACTGCTCCCCACCGATTGAAACAGCCGCATGACCAATAATGTCATAAACGTCGGCGCAAACGGCGCTCCGATGGCAGAAACCGCAACAAGAATAAGCCCGAATAAAAACAAGCGTTTCCGCCCAATCAAATCACCGAGCTTTCCCGTTACGGGCTGCGCTACGGCACTCGCCAAGTAAAACGAGGAAATCAGCCAGGAAACCGTTGTAAACGAGAGGCGAAACTCATGCTGGATGCTATGGAGCGCAAGAGAGATCATAGACGAGTTCAGCGGATTCAGCATTGTTCCCGAAGCCACCGCTGTTAAAAAAACAGCCCGGCTTTTTTTCGATAACATCATTTCACTTGTTCCAGAAACTCTTCCGTTGTCCGCGATTTACCGATTCTCGGGAAAATAAAGCGCAGTGTGGCTTCATGCTCTTCATCGCTAAATGTGGACATGGCATCTGTAATAAAAATCTGCTGATAGCCAAGCTGAAATGCCTCCCGTGCTGTGCTTTCCACCCCGATATTCGTTGCGATGCCGCACAATACAATCGTATCAATGCCGCGACGTCTCAGCTGCAAGTCTAAATCTGTGCCAAAAAAAGCACCCCATTGCCGTTTTGTCACAGTATAATCGCCATCCTGCACACCGATTTCCGGAACAAATTCGGCCCAGTCCGCCGGCATTTCCCCTGAACCTCCCTGCGCAGGCTCATCCGTTTGCGGCTTCAGGGCGTCCGCTCCATCATGAAAGGCTACATTTACAAAGCTGATGAACCCGTTATGTTTCCGAAATTCATCTACGAGCTTTTTCGCGTTCGGGACAACCTGGCCGCTTTGATCAATCGGCACAATCCCCTTTTGTAAATCAATGATAACCAATGCTGTTTTTTGAAAATCAATGTTGAGTGTATTCATCATACGTCTCCTCCTGATACTGTTAGTGTTTCTCACATTGCATATTTTACTCTTCACACTGCCTAAGTTCTTTTATGATGCTTGTGAAATTCTCAGAAGGAGCGTTTTCTCATGATTTTTCTTTTATGTAGTAGTAACAGGTTGTGCATACGAACAAACCGGCAAGCACAGTAATCATAAGGGGCGTCATCGCTTCATCACCTGCCTGCTGTCTATCGGTTCCTGCCTGAAAATGCCCATGAATTTGCGGCGGTCCATCCAAAGCAGGAGAAGACACATAACCATTAATATCGTGCTAAGATCCTGCACGCCAATATCAAAACAATAGTTAATCAAGACGATGTTCAAAATAATGGGCATAAAAATAACCGCCCCTAATGCAGCCGTTCGCGGAATCAGTAATAAAACAGCTGCCAGGATTTCACCAAAACCTATAAACAGTTCATAGACATGAGAATAACCGAAAAATGTCCACGCGATCGTAAACCCCTTCCCGGCAGCCGCCTCGATTTCAGGCGTCACCTCGCCAAACTGGCCAATTACCACTTTCGCCAGACCGTACACGAAAAAATTAAAGGCTAAAAACAATCGGAACGTCGCGGGAATCGACTTGCGTACCGCTTTCCTCAGCCTGCCGCCTTTATTCATCATACATCCCCCTCAGTGTATTATTTGATATAGTACACTTAATACAGTATATAGTATTCTAATTAATGTCAATTCCCTTTTCAGCTCATATGAATAGCTTCTTTTATAGATACAAAGTCTTATATCGTAAAAAATGTCGTTCTCCTTTCTTTCCGTCCCTCGATAACATTCCTTAAAAACCATGTCAGGAAATCTTACATGAAAATGTTTTATCATTCTTTTTTCTCTATAATGAAGAAATATAATAATTGCTTTTTATTCTGAAAGATACGGAGGAATGAGACATGCAAATGGGCGATACAGTTTTTATGTTCTTTTGCGCTTTACTCGTGTGGCTGATGACCCCGGGATTAGCGTTATTTTATGGAGGAATGGTAAAGAGCAAAAATGTGCTGAGCACTGCCATGCACAGTTTCTCTTCCATTGCCATCGTTTCCATCGTTTGGGTGCTGTTCGGATATACACTTGCCTTCGCACCAGGCAATTCAATCATCGGCGGGCTGGAGTGGGCCGGCCTCAAAGGGGTCGGATTTGATCCGGGAGATTACAGCGATACCATCCCCCACTCGTTATTTATGATGTTCCAAATGACGTTCGCCGTTCTGACTACAGCGATTATTTCCGGGGCCTTCGCAGAGCGGATGCGATTCGGCGCTTTTCTTTTATTCTCGGTTTTATGGGCCTCTTTGGTTTACACACCCGTAGCGCACTGGGTATGGGGCGGCGGCTGGATCGGCCAGCTTGGAGCGCTCGATTTTGCTGGCGGCAATGTTGTTCATATTTCCTCCGGTGTGGCAGGACTTGTTCTTGCCATTGTGCTCGGCAAACGGAAAGACGGTACAGCGTCTTCTCCGCATAACCTCATTTACACCTTCTTAGGAGGAGCTTTGATTTGGTTCGGCTGGTTCGGCTTTAACGTCGGCAGCGCTTTGACTTTAGATGGTGTAGCCATGTACGCGTTCATCAACACAAACACCGCGGCTGCAGCCGGGATCGCCGGCTGGATCTTAGTAGAATGGATCATTAACAAAAAACCGACAATGCTCGGAGCGGTATCTGGCGCAATCGCCGGGCTTGTCGCCATTACGCCGGCTGCCGGATTTGTCACACCGTTCGCTTCTATTATTATCGGCATCATCGGCGGGGCAGTTTGTTTCTGGGGAGTATTCTCGCTTAAAAAGAAATTCGGATACGACGACGCGCTTGACGCCTTTGGCCTGCACGGGATCGGCGGCACATGGGGCGGAATCGCAACAGGATTATTCGCAACAACTTCTGTTAACTCAGCGGGCGCAGATGGGTTATTTTACGGTGATGCAAGCTTAATCTGGAAACAAATCGTCGCCATCGCTGCCACTTATGTTTTTGTATTTATTGTCACTTTCGTTATTATTAAAATTGTAAGCCTCTTCCTTCCCCTTCGCGCAACTGAAGAAGAAGAGTCACTTGGGCTTGACTTAACGATGCACGGGGAAAAAGCATATCAAGATTCTATGTGAGGAGTGACGCTATGAGCGGTCAAATGTTCAAGGTAGAAATTGTAACGCGTCCGGCAAATTTTGAAAAGCTGAAGCAGGAACTCGGAAAAATCGGAGTGACCTCTCTGACTTTCTCCAATGTACACGGCTGCGGCCTTCAAAAAGCACATACGGAGCTCTATCGAGGGGTAAAAATAGAAAGCAATGTATACGAGCGTTTAAAAATAGAAATTGTGGTCAGCAAGGTTCCTGTTGATCAAGTGACAGAGACCGCTAAAAGGGTGCTGAAAACGGGATCACCAGGTGACGGTAAAATATTTGTCTATGAAATCAGCAATACGATCAACATCCGCACAGGCGAAGAAGGACCTAAAGCACTTTAATATCGGTACGAGATTCGGACACTCCGGATCTCTTTTTTGTGCACAGAATCCCCCCAGAAACCGCGATTCCTCTTCGAATTCTCTTCAAGCGCCGTTATTTCAGACAATCTCTATTTTTATTTGAAACTTTTCATGAGTAAGATTAGTCTACTAAATATAAAAATGTAAAAGGTGATTATTTGAACTACGAAATTTTTAAAGCAATCCATGGACTATCTCATCACAATTCAGTTCTCGATTCCATTATGGTCTTCATCACGGAATATGCCATTGTCGCCTATGCCCTTATCCTATTGGCAATCTGGCTGTTTGGGAACACACAAAGCAGAAAACATGTGCTATACGCAGGCATCACAGGAATTGCAGGCCTTGTGATCAACTATTTGATTACGCTTGTTTATTTCGAACCGCGCCCGTTCGTTGCGCATACAGTGCATACACTGATTCCGCATGCTGCGGATGCTTCATTTCCAAGTGACCATACGACAGGTGCATTAGCGATTTCTATTGCGATGCTTTTCAGAAACCGCAAAATCGGCTGGCCGCTTGTCATTTTTGGGCTTTTGACAGGCTTTTCGAGAATTTGGGTGGGACATCACTATCCGGTAGATGTATTGGGCAGCCTCGTTGTCGCCATCATTATCGGGTTCCTTTTCTTTAGATTTTCAGATCTGCTTCGCCCGTTCGTCGATTTGATCGTGAGGATCTATGAAGCCATCATCAATAAACTGACGAAAAAACCAACCGATCAAAATTTCTAAGAAAGACAAAAGCCGGCGTCTGAAATCAAGACAGCCGGCTTTAATATTTCTCATACATCTCTTGTTTTCTTCGCTTCGCCAACACATATAAACCATAAAACAACCCAATTCCAACAGCATCGATGAGCACATCCCGGATACAACCATTCCTGCTGAAGAAGAGCTGAAGAACTTCTGTGAAAAAAGCAAACGCAAATGAGCCGGCTGCAGCTGATCTTATGCTGCCCCGCTGTTTCCACAGCAAATATGTCAGCACAAAGAAGGAAAACGCGTGTCCGATTTTTTGAATAAACGCTTCAGGTACAGTAAGCTCAGTAAAATCCATAACTAAAAATTGAGACAGATCAGGGTGCGGCTGAAAATGAAAAGCCACCGTTTGCGATACGACCATGCCGCTGAAGCTTTCCGTACAGACAGAAAGCAGGATAAAAAAGATCCAGCCTGCGAGCAATAGGCGGTTCATGACATAACCTCCTTTATAACGTACGTGCCTACATGTAACAACATAGACGGTAAAACAAAGCAAAAAGTAACAGAAAAAAACGCCCATCACAAGGATAGACGTTTTCTTCATTAAGACTGTTCAGTGTCTTCTGTTGTGCTGCTTTCTTTAGAACCAGATTTGTCAGTTGAATCATCCTTTTTCTCACCGGATTTTTCTTCTGTTCCTTTTTCAGTTGATCCGTCCTTTTTCTCGGAAGATTGCTGAATGGATTCTTCTGTTTCTTGGGTGGCAGCTTTTTCTTCAGCAGCTGCTGCTTTTTCAATAGAAGAAACTGGTTTGTCCATAAAGTTTAACGGATTCATTGCGACCCCATCTTTACGGATTTCAAAGTGCACGTGGTTTCCGCTGTCTTCACTGTAAAGGTTCTTGCCAGATTTTCCGATCACTTGATTTTGTTTTATTTTGTCACCTTGCTCAACGCTTACTTCGGAAAGAGATTGATACACAGTCGATAAACCGTCGGCATGTTCTACTTCCACAACATATCCCAGCACTGGATCTTTTTCAGCTTTAACAACCGTACCGCTCAGAGAAGCAGAGACATCGAAATCTTTTCCGTCTTTCTCAGCTAAGTCAATTCCTTTGCTTAGGCTGTACGTGTTATTATAGGTAACGAGTGCTGCTTCTTTCTCTTCTTTTGCGGCATCGGTTTCATAGAACTTTTTCACAACAGAAACGTTTTCAGAATCAACAACCGGCATTGCGACATTTTCCATTGACTTTCCTACTTCAACTGCATCGTCGTTGTTGTCATATGCGGAGTTTCCGCCGTTATCAGCCAACTGATCCTTTACCTCATCATTTGATACTGATTGATACCAAAGGACAGCTGTTAAAATGACGGCCGCACTGACTAAGTAAATTGCAGGGAACACCCAGCGTTTACGAAAAAACTGCTGAAGTTTTTTGACTTGAGAAGTTTTCTTTTCTTCCTCTCTCATTGTTTCATCACCTCAGCAACATTCTGAACACTTTTCTGAAAATATATACAACCTATCCAAAAAAACTTTTTTAGATGTAGTTTGCACAGACTGAACGAAAATATGTATTTTTTTGAGAGGAGTGCCAAAAACGTATGAACATGACATTGCGCCTTGCTGAACATAAAGACTTGGAGGCTGTTGTGGCGATTTATAATTCAACGATTGCTTCTCGAATGGTAACAGCCGATACCGAACCGGTAACTCCTGAAGACCGGATGGAATGGTTTTCGGGACATACAGAGGCACGTCCGCTCTATGTGGCCGAGGATGAAAACGGAAACGTCGCTGCCTGGATCAGCTTTGAAACATTTTATGGAAGGCCAGCCTATAATAAAACAGCGGAGGTCAGCATATACATTGACGAAGCATGCCGCGGCAAAGGTGTTGGATCATATTTGCTTCAAGAAGCGCTCCGCATTGCCCCGGATCTTGGCATTCGCTCACTTATGGCCTTCATTTTCGGGCATAATAAACCAAGCCTGAAGCTGTTTGAAAAGCACGGGTTTGCAGAATGGGGACTATTCCCCGGCATCGCCGAAATGGACGGAAAAAGATACGATTTAAAAATTTTAGGGAGAGAGCTTTCATGATTAGTCTGGATAAAGATGAAAACGAAATTGAAAATCATAATGAAGAAAATAGCCTCGTTGAAGAGGAGACTGCACCTGTTGAACAGGAGACCCGCCAGCTGAGCGCCTCTGCTGTCAAGTCGCTATCCGACATTGCCAAGTGGGGCAAAATTTCTGGCATCTTGTTAATCATTATGGGATCGCTTGTCACTCTGTCTGTTTTGATGACAGTGATTGGCGCCATCCCGGGCGTGCTGCTCATTATATCAGGCGTATTTTTGATGCGCTCAGCAAAAGCAGCCGCGGAAGCCGAAGGAAATCTAGCCGGCAGCGCTGGCGAAAGCATGCTTGAAAATTACGGGACATTTATAAAAATGCAGCTGTTTTATGCAGCATCCAGTATCGTTACTGTCCTGATCGGGATCATTGTAGCCATTTTCGTGCTGGTGGTAATCGGCATTGCTGCTTTTGAGAACACGCCTTCGTATGATGATCCGGATTCTTATTATTATGAGGATGATCCGGTGTTTGAATAATGATGAGACAGGACAGGGCATGAGTTCCATATAAACGGAACCATGCCTATTTTATTTGACTATTCAAAGCAGGCCGGCGTAAACACCAAATCCTGAAGCAAGCATACAATAGACATCTCTAGTAGAAGAAATCAACAAAGCAACGCTGTTACCCAGAAATAAATAACAAAAAAACGGATGAAGTCGGAATCAATCCGAAACCGCGCTTTTTATTTCGGGTGTCTGCATGCAAAAAAACACACCCGGATCGTCTGGAAAATCCCAGAAATCCGGGTGCATCTCTTCTTTAATACATTTTTTTGCGTCTGTCTTCCTCAGTCAAAAATTCAACAAAACTCCGCATCGCAAAAGGCTCTTCCTTTATTTGTCGTGCGTAGGAGCTTTTCCGCTCTTCTGAAAGGATTTCGCTCTTTTTGATCCTGTTCAGCATATAGATGTGAACCGTTTTTTGGATTTGTTTATGCTGATAGCCTGCCTCTTTAAAAAATGCGAGCCCGAGCGCCGCCAAAATGGCGAATATGCCTGCGCTGATCAGGGACTCCCTGTCAGCTGAAGCATGAAATAGAAAAGCAGCTAAATTAAAGAGAGAGAATGCAGCAAGCGGAATAGCAAGAAAACGGTAAATGACGGTTTTTTTCATGAAAGGCTGTACGGCCTTTTGAATTTTTTGCATTTCTGTTTTGATGAACCCCGGCATTTGTTCGACTCTGTAAAAGTTCATATAATCCTCCCCCTTTATTTGATGTTTCAAGCTTCACGAACGTTATCATATGTGTTTATTTTAACGCAGGTGCAAGCTGGTTTTAAAGAAATCTGCCCGTATTTTTCACGAAGAATCTGGATCGCCGCTCTTTATTCTTTTAAAATGTGAGTGTTATAATTTGTAATGGGAATCAGATCACTGTTATTCATGGAATACTAATGGCAATCTTCTTGATAAATATGAATGAGCGGGGTTACAAAGTGAGTATTTCTTCCATCCTTTTATCACTTTTTTTCATTTTAAATATTCTTTTGGCCATCATTGTCATCTTCAAAGAACGGCGCGATGCCAGTGCATCTTGGGCGTGGCTGCTTGTTCTTTTCTTTATTCCCGTTTTAGGCTTTATTTTATACTTATTATTCGGCCATAATCTCAGACGCAAGCATTTGTTTCAATGGGAAGACCGGAAAAAGATTGGAATTGAAAGGCTGCTGAAGCATCAGCTTGAAGATTTAGAAACCAAGCAATTCCAGTTTAACAACCGGGCAACCTTTGATAACAAAGATTTAATTTATATGCTGATTATGAATAACCATGCTGTGTTTACAGAGGATAATTCAGTTGACGTCATTACAGATGGACGGGATAAATTTCAGCGGCTGCTGAGTGACATTTCAAAGGCTAAGGATCATATCCATTTACAGTATTATATTTATAAAGGCGATGAATTAGGCAAAAAATTGCGGGACGCTCTCATCCAAAAGGCAAAAGAAGGTGTTCAGGTCAGAGTGCTTTATGATGAACTCGGGTCTAGAACGCTGAGAAAAAAGTTTTTTAAAGAGCTTCGCGAGGCTGGCGGGCATGTGGAGGTCTTTTTCCCGTCAAAGCTCAGGCCGATTAACCTGCGGCTGAATTACCGGAACCATCGAAAGCTTGTGATCATAGACGGTATGACCGGTTATGTCGGAGGCTTTAACGTCGGAGATGAGTATCTAGGGCTTAATCCAAAATTCGGTTATTGGCGGGATACGCATATCCGGCTGCAAGGAACGGCCGTGCACGCCATCCAAACACGGTTCATCCTTGACTGGAACCAAGCTTCTCATCACCATACGCTGACATATATTCCAAATCACTTTCCTGATTACGGCCCAAAAGGCAACGTCGGGATGCAGATTGTCACAAGCGGCCCTGATTCGGAATGGGAACAAATTAAAAATGGCTACATCAAAATGATTTCAAACGCCAAGCGTTCCATTTTGATACAAACACCTTATTTTATCCCAGATGCAAGCCTGCTGGATGCTTTAAGGATCGCTTGCCTTTCGGGCATTGACGTTAACATTATGATTCCGAACAAGCCCGATCACGCCTTTGTATACTGGGCGACACTTTCGTATATCGGCGATCTGCTGAAAGCCGGAGCCACTGTCTATATTTACGATAACGGCTTTATTCACGCGAAAACCATCGTGGTGGATGACGAAATCGCGTCAGTCGGCACAGCCAACATTGATGTCCGAAGCTTCAGGCTGAATTTTGAGGTTAATGCATTTATATACGATATCACCATTGCTAAAAAACTGGTTTCAACTTTTAAAGAAGATTTGCTAGTATCCAGAAAATTCACCTATGAGGAGTATCTGCAGCGCCCGTTGTGGATTCGAATAAAAGAATCCGTCTCGCGGCTGTTGTCGCCGATCTTATAAGATGCGAAAACCCCCGGCCTTTACGGCCGGGGGTTTTCCTGATGGTCACAGTAAATGATGATCGCCTCCCGCAAAAAAGCGGCAAGACCTTCTCCATATTGATTGATTGAATCGGTAAATCGCTCGTCAGTGATATACACTTCCCCGAGTCCTCTGAAAATGTCGAGTGTGCAATCGTAATGATATTGGCAAATATGATCGCGAAATGCCCCCACTGCGGCCTGAACCTCTGCATCATCGGGCCCATGCTTCATTCGCGCCGCAATTCGTCTGTAAATCGAATCAAATTCAGCCATGATCGTGCGCCAATCATCTGCCGAGTATGCAGATGTCCTTTTCTCTGTTTCTTCTGCGATTTCCTTTCCATACAGCTTTCTGACTTCATCAGCGTATGTCTGCTGGTGCTCTTCAATGTCTTTCATACTTAATCCGGCAAATAAATCCCTCTTATTCATCGTTTCCCCTCCATCAACGGACAAAAGCGTCCTGTCAATTGTTTGAATCATCTCATCCATTCTTTGTTTTTTCTTCATCAATATCTCCTTTTGCGACTGAAGTGCCGCTTTCCGGTCAAAATTCGGATGATCCAGCATCTCTTTAATTTCATCCAAACGAAACCCGATTTCCTTGAAAAATAAAATCTGTTGCAGTCTTTCCAGGTCTGCGTCACTGTACAAACGATACCCAGCATCAGTAAGCGCTGAAGGATTCAGAAGCTCAATATTGTCATAGTGATGAAGCGTCCGAATGCTAACACCTGATATCTCCGCCACTTGTTTAACTTGATATTTCATACATAACACCTCCTCTTTTTTATCGTAAACAATCACGCAACGTTAGGGTCAATCCCCAAAATGTTATTTTCTATATACAAAACTTCTCACAAATAGTGTATAAAAGAAAAGTGAGTATTTTTTTGTAAAGGGGAGCCAGTATACATGAATCCTGAAACAATGAACAAAACCCTCATCAGCATTTCGAAATGGGGAAAAGCTACAGGCATTTTATTTATTATTATGGGCGCAATTACCGCGCTTTCAGGCGCGTTCATTTTTCTAATCGGTGCCGTGCCAGGCGTACTGCAAATTATTTCCGGTATCTTTTTGATGAGGTCAGCTAGGGAAGCAGGCCAAATGGCTGAACACAATAGCGGACAGTCTGAAGACTTAATGCTGGAGAATTACGCGAAATTCGTAAAGATGCAAGGGATTTATTTGATCGTAAGCATTGCTGTATCCATTCTTGCGATTATCGCCTTCTTCATCTTTTTAATGCTTGGGATTGCTGATGGCCTTTTCAGCGATACGTACAGCACTTATTAATGAGAAAAACCCGGAGCTGGCTCCGGGTTTTTTATTATTCCGCTTCGCTTACCACTGTGAAGCGTTCATTTTTGTGTTCGGGATGTTCAAGCTCGTCCAACACGGCAATGGCATAATCTGCATAGCTGATATAGCTGTCGCCTTTTGCATTTACGATGACATTGTCTTTTCCTTTTTGGTAAGAGCCAGTCCGTTTTCCTGCTGGATCAAAAAATGCCGCAGGACTGAGGAACGTCCAGGAAATGGAGTCTGTCTGCTGCAAATCTTTCAGGTTCTCGCCTTGATTTGATGCGGTTGGCAAATATTCTTTCGGAAATTCCGGCGTATCCATTAAACGGGTTGTTTTGGCTTCATCAACAAACAGGCTTCCCGCTCCGCCAACAACAAGCAATCTTGTGTGCTTCGCGTCCTTTAAAATGCTGATGAGTGCTCTTCCTGCTTCAACATGAAGATGTTCTTGGCCGGGTGCTGCTCCAAAAGCGTTTACGACCGCGTCGAAAGGCTTGATGTCTTCCGCAGTCAGTTCAAACACATCTTTTTCCAAAATCGCTACGTCTTGCTCCTGCACTTTTGAAGCGTTTCTGACGATGGCTGTCACTTCATGGCCTCTTGTTTTCGCTTCTTTCAAAATCTCGTTTCCCGCTTTCCCGCTTGCGCCTATAATACCAATTTTCATTTTTCATTTCCTCCTCATTTGTAACGATTTTAGTTACATGTTAGCGGTGAGAAGTCATCCCTTTTGATTAAAAGAGATGATTCATAACATCTTTTAATGACTTGCTCGCCAGTTCATTTTCCATCGCTCTTTGCACACTTTCAAACGTTTCATCCAGAGCGTTCTGAATTTTTTTCCCTACCGGACATTTCGGATTCGGGTTTTCATGAACCGCAAAGAGTTCTTCCTGCTTTTGGACAGCCCGGTACACTTCTAAAAGAGAAATATCAGCAGGATCTTTTTTGAGGCTTGCACCCGGCACCCCGGCGCGTGATGTGAGAATATCAGCTTTTTTCAGCAGGCTGATCATTCTTCGCACAACTACCGGATTCGTGTTGACACTGTCAGCAATGATTTCTGAAGATGTTTTTTCATCCATCGAGATGAGGGATAAAATATGAATGGCAACAGCAAGACGGCTGTTAATCATGTTTTTTCACCACCGTTGTAACTATAATAGTTACATTTGATTCGTTTGTCAACATCTAATATACACTAAATACATGGGTTTTGTGCACCGTTTTTAGTCAATAGAACGGCCGGATGCACTCCGGCCGCGTCTTATCAGAATAAGAAATATCTTTGTCCAAGGGGGACATAATCGACAGGCTGGCAAGACAATTCCTCCCCGTCAGCAAAGACCTGATAGGTTTTTGGATCAATCTCAATCTTCGGCAAAGCCGAATTCAGCTTCATATCCAGCTTGCTCAGCTTTCTGATATTTTTGACTGGAGAAATCCTTTTTTCCAGCCCTAAGCTTTCCGCCACACCACGCTCTATGCTTGCCTGAGACATAAATGTAATCGAGGTTGAGCGGTTGGCTTTTCCGTAAGACGCATACATTTGGCGCATGAAAACCGGTTCAGGAGTCGGGATGGACGCGTTCGGATCTCCCATTTGCGCACGTGCAATCATGCCGCCCTTTAAGACCAGTTCCGGTTTTACGCCGAAAAATACCGGGTCCCACAGAACGAGATCAGCAAGCTTCCCTTTTTCCACCGAGCCGACTTCATGGCTGAGCCCGTGCGTAATTGCCGGATTAATCGTGTATTTGGCAATGTACCGTTTTGCGCGCACATTGTCATTTCCGTTTTCGCCGGCAAGAGCGCCGCGCTGTTTTTTCATTTTATCGGCTACCTGCCATGTTCGGATGATCACTTCACCGACCCGCCCCATCGCTTGGGAATCCGATGATGTCATGCTGATCGCACCGATATCATGGAGAATATCCTCCGCGGCAATCGTCGCAGCCCTGATTCTGGAATGGCTGAACGCCACATCTTCAGGCACTTTCGCATCTAAATGGTGGCAGACCATCATCATGTCAAGATGCTCATCCATCGTATTAACGGTATAAGGAATGGTTGGCGTTGTAGATGACGGCAGAATGTTCGCATAAGAAGCGAGCCTCATAATATCCGGGGCATGGCCGCCGCCTGCACCTTCAATGTGATAAGTATGAATGACCCGGTCCCCGATCGCGTCGAGCGTGTTTTCCAAAAAGCCCGCTTCGTTAATCGTATCGGTATGGATGGCAACTTGAATATCAGCCTCGTCCACGACTTCCATACACGTTTTAATGGCGCTTGGCGTCGTGCCCCAGTCTTCATGAAGCTTAAGGCCGATGGCGCCTGCTTCCACCTGCTCGATCAGCGGCGCTTTATCGGATGCATTCCCTTTCCCTAAGAAGCCGACATTGATCGGAAACTCCTCGGCCGCTTCCAGCATCCTTGCCATATACCACGCGCCGGATGTACATGTTGTCGCTTTGCTGCCTGTTGCGGGTCCTGTTCCGCCTCCCAAAAGGGTTGTCACACCTGAAGAAAGCGCAACTTCCATCTGCTGAGGACAAATAAAATGAATGTGCGTGTCCACTCCCCCGGCTGTTAAAATTTTGCCTTCACCGGAAATCACCTCTGTCCCCGCTCCGATGACCATGTGCGGATCGACTCCATCCATGATATCAGGATTTCCGCTTTTTCCGACACCGACAATCCGGCCGTCTTTCACACCGACATCCGCTTTGACAATGCCTGTGTAATCCAATAGCACGACGTTGGTGATAACCAAATCCAAAGCGCCGTCCTTCCCTGTGATTCTGCCGTTTTGGCCCATGCCGTCGCGGATTGTTTTTCCGCCGCCAAAGATCATTTCTTCACCGTATACTGTGAAATCCTTTTCGACTTCGATCCATAAATCCGTGTCGCCCAATCTGATTTTATCGCCCGTTGTCGGGCCAAACAGTTCCGCATATTCCTCCCGTGACATTTTCATCGGATTACACCCTCCATCCAGCCGGCTTGTTTTAAGTTGGCCAACGTTTTTTCTTTGCCGCGTTCATCGATAAACGTGTCGGCCATTCCGTTCAGCCCTTTAATTGTCTTGCGTCCTCTGATTTCCACTAGTGAGACCGTTTTCTGCTCTCCCGGCTCAAAACGGACCGACGTGCCTGATGGAACATCAAGACGCATGCCTATCGCCAGTTCACGGTCAAATAATAAAGCCCCGTTGGCCTCCGCAAAATGAAAATGCGAACCGACTTGAATGGAGCGTGATCCGGTGTTTTTTACCGTTACCTCCCGTATCTCACGGCCTTCATTAATCGTAATGGTTCCCTCAGCAATTTGAAATGCTCCCGGCTTCATGACTTCACCTCCGCAGAAATTGGCTGATGTACCGTAACAAGCTTTACTCCATCCGGAAATGTGGCCTCCACCTGAATGCTGTCCAGCATCTCAGGCACACCTTCCATCACATCTTTTTCCGTTAATACATGGCGGCCGGCTTCCATCAGCTCTGCTACTCCCTTCCCATCACGTGCGCCTTCCATAATAAAGCAGGTGATATAAGCAGCAGCCTCAGGATAGTTCAACAGAACGCCCCGCGCCTTTCGCTGTTTGGCTAATTCCCCCGCTGCAAAAATGAGCAATTTTTCTTGTTCAACCGGTGTCAGTTTCATCTGTAATCCTCCTTCTTTTGTCATATAAAGCGGATGCGGTTACTACGAATTTGTGGAGCATGCAGGCGGGACATCACCTCCCTTTCTTCGAGAATGGGGGTCATACGGTAGGGTGCCTTTCAAATCGGCATGCCGTTTCTTCATCAGCCTTGCCATGGTCAACAACCGTTCCCCTGTCGATTACAGAAAGATAGTCAGCACAGATTAACGCGTTTTCCAGACTGCGCTCGACTAAGATAACAAATGTCTTTTTTTCTGGAAATTTCTATAATAACTTGTCTGACTAGTTCGACAATTAAAATCTGAATTCCTTCCAATTGTTCATTAAGTAAAATATTTTTCGGATTTACCATCAGCGCTCTGGCGATTGCAAGCTGCTACTGAGACCGCCTTTTCGTTTTGAACAAACGTTTGATTAAAACAAATAGCCCCCCTGTTTAGCCGGAAGCAGGCCTATGAAGTGGATTGGCCGACTCCATTTCGGCCTAATACAGCGACAATCTGCCCCGGGTGAACCTCCATGCTGAGGCTGTGCTAAACCATCGATTGATCATAACCAGACGTTACATTTCTGATGGCAGCCCGTTGTTTTGCTCCGCAACCGGAAGCATGGCATGGAGGCCAGTCTGAGGCGCCGTCCTCCACGATACCGAGAACCCGATTATTGCCATTAACTCCGCATCATAGACGGACACTTCGCTGATCGCCACCGTTCGGCTTAACGAGTGAAGAATCCCGACCTTCACTGAATCCCGCTTGTGTCGATATTAACTGTTTTTTCGCACTCCCGCTGGCTTCCGGCACTTTCTTCGGTGCAGTACATTCCGTCATCAAAACCCCTTTGTTTGATTTCTCCAAATGATGTTATAAAACTTTACAACTTATGTCATTATTATATAGAAGAGGCCTATTAATTCAAAGAATATTTAAAAAATTTAGTTACCTTGACCAAATCAGCTTCTTTTTTTGTTATATTTATTCACATCAGAAAAAGCGAACAAAAAAAGACAAGAAACATTTCGTTTCCTGCCTCTTCCGTACGATTAATCTTTATCTGAAAATTTATCCTTGGCTTTCCCGATATCCTTTTGGATTTCGCCTTTTGCCTTATCTTTTTTGCCTTCAGCCTGCATGTCCGTTCTGTCAGCCATATCTCCGACTTTATCCTTCACTTCTCCTTTGGCTTTATTGAAGCCGCCCTTCATTTTGTCTTTTACACTATCGTTACCCATGTTAATTCTCCCCTCTCAATTATGTGTGTACTTGTTACCTTCCCGATCTGAGAGGCAATAAACATTCTAATGTTATTTATCGATTTCGTAGCGCTCTCCGTAACGGAGCACCTTGTATATCGCCAGCCCGTCTGATGACTTTTTCTCCGAATATCGGACCGGCAGCAGGGCAAAAAACACATAATACGTAGAAAAATAGACAAACTGATAGAAAAACACATTCGGCTTTAATACACTGTGTATAATCAGCAGATTGATTGCAAAAATCGTGATGAGGTTAAACAAGCAGCCCCCTGCATACACGAGTGCATTTGAGAATCGATTGTCAATTTTCAACTCCCCGTACCGGCAAAAAGAATCGATAAAATAAATCGTTCTGAACCGTATGGGTCCAATTTTAAGCAGCGTTTTTCCCATGCCTATATCCAACGATCCCTTTCCGCCAAAAATAAAAGCCATAAAGCTGTGCCCTGAAACATGTATAATCTGTACAAGCGGCAGAACAATGAGGAAAGACCACAGAAACTTCACCATATCATTAAAACCAAACATTGAATTCCCCCTCACATGCATATCTGCATCCCAAAACGGCTTTTGTTCAAAAAACAGTGCTGTAGCGATTTTTCCTGTTCTCCCCGGAAATAAACGTTCCGATGCTCCCCTTTTTTTGCATAAAAAAAAACCATCTGCCAGCAGATGGTTTTGTCTCATACTTCATATAAACAATCGTTCCTTTGAATCATCTCTCTCATGCTGACCGCTTTTTCATAAAAATACACCGCTTCTTTATATTGTTCGCGATGACTGAAATAGGAGGCAGCATCTAAAGCAAATTCTTCAATATATACATACAGGCCCTTTTCTTCCATATAATCAAATACTTCTTGAATCATATTCAAATTGACAGATTCCACATATAATGCCTGCAGAAATTTATATTTTGCCAGACTGAAGAAGTCGTTTCGTTTTTGGGCAATGGCAATCCCTTTTTCATAGTACCGCATCGCGGCTTCGCTATCTTGTTTTTTGAAAAGAACGCGAGTCAGGCTGAAGAGCGCTTTTGGAAGCTGTTCCAGCTGATAATCCTCGAAGACAGGAAGCGCTTTTTCAAAGTATTCGGCGGCCTGATCCAGCTCCCCCTTGTCATCATAGCAATTCCCGATATTATAAAGGGCTGATCCGATCAAACGGGGCTGTCCTTCCAATAAAGCAAGGCGATACGCGTCATCTAAATGTTCAAGCGCTTTTTCATAATTTCTGTAGTCAATGTAGTTTCCTGATATGACGAAATGGCATTGAATTCTTCTGACTCTATAAAAATCGTGAGCCTTATACGTCTCCAGCGCCTGTACAGCGTGGTTCATGGAAAAGTGCGTCTGCTTCATAATATAAAAGACTTCCGCCACTTTAAAATGAAATTCCGCTCTTTCAATTTCATCTTCTACAAACGCAAGCATCTTCTCAGCTTTCCGATAAAAGGATATAGCCGAGATGTAATTGTTCTGTTCAAATTCGTACATTCCTCTAAACAAGTGAAAATAATACTCAGATAATCCGGAGATGCTGTCCTGATTGCTTTCCAGCGTTTTGATCAATTCACGATATTGAAGCTGAGATTCCTCGTGCAGGTCAGGCTTTACATAATCCAGCATAATTTGGTGCCGGTAGCTGATCAGCTGATAATACAGGAGAAGCAGCTGATCCTCTTCCATCTGTTCTATATCTAGATCAATTTCTTCCTTCAGCTTTACGGCATCAGCCACTTGAAATGCTAAAATGTGCTTATACCACTTATTGATTTTCACTCCTACTTGAGATGACGGGATCTCGTACGCGGCCATGCCCCTCCAACCCTTTCTATTTTCTAATTGGTTATATTTTATCATAATGTATGGCTTTGGAATTAAATTTTCTTACAATGATTCCTTCTTTATGCCTATCCTTATATATTTCGGTTTTTATACGTATTTTTTGCACTCGGATTCTAATAAAAAAGCTTACCGGACAGTGCCGATAAGCTTTTGACTTCAAATTAACCGCCAATATAAGACATTTCCACTTTCTTTTTGCCAGATGCTTTTGATAGCGTACGATCGACTGAATACTGATCAATCCGATTTTTCCATACTGTCCCGATCATTTCTGATAGTTCGTCATCACTTAATTCCTGGCGAACCGGAGCTCTGAGGTCAAATCCGCTTGAAGCGAATAAGCAGGTAAACAGCTCTCCTCTCGCAGAAAGACGGGCTCTGTTGCAAGATCCGCAGAACGCATCAGATACAGATGATATGACGCCGATTTCTCCGGAGCCGTCCAAGTAGCGGAATCTGGAAGCCACTTCGCCTATATAATTAGGCGCTATCGGCTCAACCGGCATGTGTTCATTGATCAAATCTATGATTTCCGCCTTTGTCATGACGTCTTTCTTTTCCCATTGGTTGGTGTTGCCTACGTCCATAAATTCAATGAATCTCAGGATATGCCCTTTTTCTTTAAAATAACGGGCCATAGGCAGTATATCTTTTTCATTGACGCCCTTTTGAACGACCATATTGATTTTAACACCGAGCCCTGCTTGCTTCGCCGCTTCAATGCCTTCCAGCACCTTGCTGACAGAAACGCCACGCCCGTTTATCTTCTTAAAACGCTCGTCTTCTAAAGAATCAAGGCTGATCGTAACCCTTTTCAACCCAGCCTCCTTGAGCCTCTTTGCATAAACAGGCAGCAGTGATCCGTTTGTCGTCATCGCGATGTCACGAATACCCGGTATGCGGGCCAGTTTTTTGATTAACTCCGGCATATCCTTTCTCATGAGGGGCTCTCCGCCGGTCAGGCGGATTTTTTCAACGCCAAATCTTGTGACAAACAATGTCGCAAGCCGTTCCAGCTCCTCAAATGAAAGCAGCTCCTCTTTCTTTAAAAAAGGATAATCCGGGCCGAATAATTCGGCGGGCATACAGTACGTGCATCGGAAGTTGCAGCGGTCTGTAACAGAAATGCGAAGGTCTCTCAGCGGTCTGTTTCTTTTATCCAACATCTGACGCGACTCTGTAATCATAGCTACAGCCCCTTCCTATCCCCTGATTCTCTCAGGGTGTGTATATACATTAAATGATCCGTTTCTGACAAATCCAATCGCTGTGATATTCAATTCTTCAGCCATTTGAATCGCAAGCTCCGTCGGGGCCGATTTGGAAATGACAATCGACACGCCGATTTTGGCCGCTTTTAACAGGACCTCTGATGAGATTCTGCCGCTGAACACAATCAGTTTGTCGCGTACGGACATACCGTTTAGAAGGCAGTGTCCGTATAGTTTATCAAGTGCGTTGTGCCGACCGATATCTGTGCGCATCAACAGAAGCTTCTCTGTGTCGCAAAGCGCCGCATTATGGACGCCTCCCGTATCCTGAAACGTCCCGCTCCCTTGCTGCATGTCTTTCATAAGCGCCAAACATGCCTCAGGCGATATCTTGATTTGGCTGACAGCCGTCTTGGCTGTTTTGACATCCTGCTGAAAATAAAAATGACGGCCCTTTCCGCAGCATGAGCCGATCACCCGTTTCGTATAATCCTTTTGATCCAATGTCTCAGGGTGAACGAGGTCGACATATACAAAACCGAGACCTTCATCTATTGTAAGCCTTTTAATTTCTTTTTGAAATCGTATAACACCCTCTGATGCGAGAAATCCGATGACAAGCTCTTCGATATGCTCAGGCGTACAAACGAGCGTCACAAATTCACTGCCATTCAGTATCACTGTCAAAGGGAATTCCGTCACCATCCGGTCTTCTACTTTGCTTATTTCCCCTTGTTCATAGCGCCATACATCCCTGACCGCAGTTACTTTATCGTTCAATGTCTCTTCCCCTCCGCAATGTTCCTGCCTTTATATTTTTTCACACTCCTCGGATTTTGTCGAATTCTGAGACACAAAAAGAGCCCTCTATATAAAGGGCTTTCACAGGATGTGATGACGGCGGTGTTTAGGCAGGACGCCTAAGCATTTAGCCGCCGTTCCTTTTATAACACGTGAGCACCAATGTGCATTGACAACGAACGCGGGGTTTGTCGACACGCTGAGACACTTCTGTATAAAGGACTCTATGTTTGATTATGCTGATTCTTTTTCAGAACCGTAAACAGCACAATAGCTGCGATCAAGGTGAGAATGCTGACAAAAAAGAAGGCTGCCAGTTTTAGAAGAACACCAAGCAATATAAATGCAACGGTGGCTATAAGAAAAATCATTCCGAATAATTTCATATGTTCAACCCCTTTTTAGGGTATCATTCCCGCCCAAACTGTTTTTAAACCAATAAAAAAAGGCGCCTGGGGGAGCGCCTGATCTTTAGGTTCCTTACTCAGTAAATTTTTGTGCTTCTTTTTCCCAAGCCTGTTCGAACTCATCCGCACTGTTCGCTGAAATATATTCTCCGCCGCCAGCGACAGCTGCTTGTTTCATCTCTTCATTACCCTTGACATCAAAGTTGAAGCCAATGATGTTTACAATCGTATCCACATTTGATGCACGGAGCTTTTCGATTTCTGCCGCAGGGTCTCCGCCGCACGTTTCTTCACCGTCAGTGATTAAATACACCACGTTTTTCCCGTCTGCGTCAAATGCTTCAAATTCTTTTCTTGTATCTGCAAGTGCTTTGGCAATCGGTGTCCATCCAGTCGGCTTGAGCTCACTCAATGAATTGTCAAACAGAGACCCTTCATATGGATGAAGGCCGTAAATGGTTTCCGTCGTACTGCACGAAAGGGCTTTACCGGACAGTTTATTGTTCCCTGCATGCCCGAAAACGCGAAGCATAAGATTTGTATCCTTCGGAAGAAGTTCGGCAAAAGATTTTACTGATTTTTTGGCAATGTCTATTTTGCGCTCTCCTCCTGTTTTTTGAACCATGCTTCCGCTTCCGTCAAACAAAACAGCTACATTTGTATCAGCCTGTTTCTCAGCGGCAAAAGACGGGGAGGCAATGGAAACAGTCAACAATCCAATGATACCGGCAGCCAGCAATTTTTTCATATGATTACTTCCTTTCTTTTTCATATTTTCCAACTATATGTTGGATTCTTCTTTATGCTAGAATACGAAAATGCAAAAAGATATAGGACATGCTGCCTTTTGTGCTGCTTTCACGATCTGTCCAAAATCGCTTGAAATGCCGTTCATTTTTAGCCATTTCCGCCCAGAAAGCATAAACAGATTGTGTGATCATTCATTCTTTTTTCGCCTTGATTATGACAGAAAAACGGAAATCTGCTACTATGCTACAGGCAGACAGCTAATTAGTTTTGAAGTTTTTGTTACATACAAAAAGAGGCTGACCATCACCAGCCTCTTTTTTCTTATTTAGATAACATTAGTGATTGCTGAGTGAAAATTTTCTCAACATCTTTTTGGGTATAAGCCGGGAAGTATTCACCGCCGCCTACTTTCGCAATTGCGTTCAGCTGGCCTTTGTATCCCTCTTTATAATCAAAGCCGATCACATTAACAGTGATATTGTCTTTTTGCAGTTCCTTTGCTGTTTTAATCGGGTTTCCTCCGCACGTTTCCTCACCGTCTGTCAGCAGATACACCACTTTTTCCCCTTTTGCATCAAGCTGGTCAAAAGAAGATTTCGCCTCGTTCAGCGCTTTGGCAATTGGCGTCCAGCCAGTCGGCCCAATTGTATTGAGAGAATTGAGGAAGCTTTGCTCATTAAAGCTTTGGAAGCCGTATACGTTGCGAATGGTTTCACATGACTGAACTTTTCCGGAATTTTTATTGTTTCCTTCAGAGCCAAACACGCTCATTTTCACCTGAGTTCCTTCTGGCAATGAGCTCGCAAACTTTGAAATTTCTTTTTTGGCTGAATTAAATTTAGATACACCATCTATTCTTTTCGCCATACTTCCGCTGGCATCAAGCAAGACCGCCACGTTCGCCGGCGCTTTAGCCTCCGTTTCTGTCTTTTCAGCTGCAAAAGCAGGTGAAGTTAATCCAAAAAGCAATCCTGTCATCATGATCAGTGAAAATCTTTTCTTCATGTTCGTACCCCTTTACCAATTTGTTTCTGCGTGCAGATGTTCAACGCTGAACATAATCTATCGTAATCAACAAAAACCGAGAAATAAATAGGGCGGGCTTCCCCATTGCTGTTGTTTACTTTTGCATAGAAACCTATGTTTTTATTAGTGATTTCCACCTAACGCCCCTATGAAAAGAGAAGATTGTCCGCCTTTCGGCTTTCGTTATATGAGTCTGTCGAAGTCTGTCGACAAATGTGGATGACTTTACCACAATCTCAAAGCCTGAAATCAGGAAAAAAGGACTGATCCTTAAAGACGGTCAGAAGCTCCTCTAAACCGTTTCAGCTGCTCTTAGATAAAAGATATTCAGGAACAGAAAAAGACGCCCAATGAGCGTCTTTTTCTACTTTTTCGCCATATATTTATTCAAAAACGAATCTGCCTCAGAAATTTGTGTGCCTTGGTAATAGTACTTTACAATGTCATCAACCGTTTTGCCTTCTTTGGCCATAAAATTCGCTCCGTATTGGCTCATCCCCACACCGTGGCCAAATCCTCTCGTCGTGACTGTAATTGTGTCTCCATTTCGCTTCCATTCAAAATCGGCGGAGTTGAGACCCAGCTTTTCACGTATGTCTCTTCCTTTCAGCGTCTTGCCGTTAATGACGGCAGTTGCAACCTGGTGGCCCGGTGTCTCGCCGGTAATCTTCCCTACTGCGCTAGATCCATCCAGCTTGACGCCAAGCTTTTGCTGAAATTCTGCCGCTGTAAAGGTTTTCGTTGCCTTATATTTCGGAGACTTTTTATCCCATGGGCTTTTGACGCTTTTTAAATATGGGATAGCACTTGTCCAATAAGCTTCTGCATTCTCTGTGTAGCCGTTGCTTGTGGAGAAAAAGGATGCTTCAATCGGCTGGTTGTTGTACGTTAAGATTTTGCCTTGCGTACTGGCTACCGCAGCTGTGATTTTCTTCAGTTTTGTCTCATAGCTTGTGCCCCACTGTTTTTTCAGCTCCGCTTTGTTTTTATACACCTGGAACATCTGTGTATCATCCACCAGTGAGCCTTTAGGAGCCTCAACCGCTGAATTTGACACCATCAGTCTGACAATAAATGTTCTGGCGGCGAGAGCCTGGGCTTTCAATGCTTCAGATTCAAAGGTTGCCGGCATTTCGGAGGCGACGACTCCAATCACATACTCTTCAAGCGGAATGTCTTCTACGGATTGATTTGCGGTTCGATAGACGGGAATAGAAACAGGTGATGCTTTCAATGTTTCTGCTCCTTTCGATGCTGGTTTCGTGCTGACTGCTGTCTTTTCTGATTCTACGCTGGCCCCTGCTTCCTTATTATGCTGGAATGGTATAACCAAGAGTGTGGGAACCAAGAGAATCAATGCACATAGTACGGATAGTGTGATTGCGAATTGTTTCATATTCAGCTGCCTCCTGCTCGGGATTCGACTCTAGTCTAGTCTATGGGCAGGGACAAGCTAATATGACTCTCGTTTTGGACAGAAACTTTATTTGTCATTTACGTATTCTTTTTTGCTATTTTGCGCATAATGATGATAATACACAAAAAATAAAAAACCAGTATGCCAGAGTGACATACTGATTTTCAAGTAAGTTTATGCATTTAAGTCAGAAACGACTTCTTTATTATCTTGCTCAGAAGCAGACTCATCATTTACACGTTCGATGTCTGCGCCCAGAGCGGCAAGCTTCTGATGGAAATCAACGTAACCGCGGTCTAAGTGCTTCAATTCAGTAACACGTGTGTGACCTTCAGCCACTAACCCCGCAAGAATCAGCGCTGCACCTGCACGCAAATCAGTCGCTGCAACTTCAGCTCCCTGAAGCTGTACAGGACCGTTAATGATGACAGAACGTCCTTCAATCTTGATATCACCATTCATACGGCGGAATTCTTCCGCATGCATAAAACGGTTTTCAAAAACGGTTTCTGTAATCATGCTTGTGCCGCTTGCACGAAGCAGAAGCGCCATCATTTGTGACTGCATATCAGTCGGGAAGCCCGGGTGAGGCATTGTTTTGATGTCAATCGGTTTAAGCTCTTTCGGGCCGATGACACGCAGACCTTCACCTTCATCCTTAATTGTTACACCCATCTCTTCCATTTTTGCAATTAAAGAGGTGAGGTGCTCAGGAACCGCTCCTTTTACTAATACGTTTCCTTCAGTGATTGCAGCAGCAACCATAAATGTGCCCGCTTCAATGCGGTCAGGAATAATATGGTGTTTTACGCCGTGAAGCTTTTCGACTCCTTCAATTTTGATGGTGCCGGTGCCAGCTCCGCGGATTTTTCCGCCCATGCCGTTGATATAGTTTGCTAAATCAACGATTTCGGGTTCTTTTGCCACGTTTTCCAGCGTTGTTGTTCCTTCAGCTAGAGCGGCTGCCATAATCAGGTTCTCTGTAGCTCCTACACTTGGGAAGTCCAGATAAATTTTTGCGCCTTGCAGTCGGCCTTTTACTTCAGCTTCAATGAAGCCATTACCGACTTTGATTTCTGCGCCCATTGCTTCAAAACCTTTTAAATGCTGATCAATCGGTCTGGAACCAATTGCGCATCCGCCCGGAAGTGCAACTCTTGCATGACCTGTACGCGCAAGAAGCGGCCCCATGACAAGCACAGACGCACGCATTTTACGAACATATTCAAAAGGTGCTTCAGTTTGCAAAGCGTATGAAGCATTTACAGTCACTTCATTATTTTCAAAATGCACATCTGCTCCTAAATGACGCAACACTTCGTTAATTGTATATACATCGGAGAGCGTAGGTACATCACAAATTACGCTTTTTTCTTCACTTGCTAATAAAGATGCAGCGATAACAGGTAAAACGGCATTTTTAGCGCCTTCAACTTTGACTGTGCCGTTTAACTTCTGACCGCCGCGGACGATGATTTTTTCCAAGGTATTCCCCTCCGCGTCCCTAAATTCTCTATATTAATATTCAGTCGTAACGATTGGTGTGCCAACCGTAACGGTATGTTTTCCGCCCATTCCTGCACTTCTAAGTGCAATTTGCAAATTCATTTTATGTTTCGAGGTCATAATGTACTCTTCCCACTCATCTGTAAACGCAGAAATAGAAACGAAATTTGGCTCAACTACATGTTCTACTGATCTTGCTTGAAATTCATTTAATAACTGATTTGCTTTTTTTTGCAAAACAATATTCATATTATCATCTAAGTGACCATTTAGACAAGTAAAAATAACTACTTTTTCTTGGAATATCCCAAGTGTCTCCCGTTCAAACTGTTCATATGTATCATTCCAGCTATCCGGTGTCTCTAGACTCATTTGCTCATATAATAAATACGAAGTTGGATTGTGTTTTTTGAGGGTTGTGACAAGCTGCAGTCTAAAAGAAGTGCGATTTTTTTTGTCAGTATATGTGCCAATTGCCTTTACGACTTTATCTTCCCGTGCAATCACCCAATCATATTGACGATACTCTGATTTTAAACGTTGCACTTTTTGATAAAATTCTTTCTCGGTCAGTGACATGTTTTGTTTTGCATGCAATGTCCACTTATCTATTGACACATCTTGGCGTTCCATCCCCTCTGCCATTTGTGCTAACGGCGTTAATTCACTCGCATGGATGGTATGGAAAACAGCAATGACGAAGCTTAACATGACGGAAATGATAATAGCGTGGCTTACTTGTTTTTTCTTCATGTTCATCTCTCCCCCTTATCCCCAGTTTTACCGGAGGCAAGAGGCGCCATACGTAAAAATCTTCGTCAAAACTCGAGCTATTCGCTTCAACCCGCTTCTCCCAACCATTTAATGATAATAATGTTCAAAACCTATTAAAATAGATAGGGAAGCTGCTGTGAATAATTGAGATAATCTAAAAAGAAATTGGCAACGGCCGTTCCAATGGCGATTGTCAGCAAAATCATCAGGAGTCTTGCCTGCACGACTTTGCCTTTTTTGATTAACGGATCTATATTGACGGCTTGCAACGCCCACCAAGTCACTGCTATAAAAATCAGGTGAACGACAATACCGATTGCAGCCTGCTGTCCCAATACACTCATCTATTACACTCCTTTCTCTGCGTTCATACCCTTTCTTATTATATAAGAAGCACAGATAAAGATGATACATTTTATACAGAACGGAATAATCAGCCAAATCTAGGGCTAATCCCCGCTTAAAGTGCGATTCTTTTACATGGTATACTTTATTGGAAAGGAGCTGGCAAATGTGAATCATTCGTTTTTTCAGCCTGAAAAGCAATATGGTGAGGACCTGCCAATTTTTGATCAGGAATGGGAAGCAATTGCATTCTATTATGATTATAGACAGTCACAGATTGAAGAACTGAATGAATTGTGTCAGTTTTTTAACATTTCTCTTACCTATACGAGAGAAAGCCTTGAAGAGCTTGAAAACCTCTATTTTCAAAGTATACAAGAGCTTTTGCTTGCTGATTGGAATCTTCCTATTGAAGAATTCGAGAAAATGATCAGTGTTTATCTTATAGATTGCGTGATTGCCCGCCATGAAGATGCTGAATGGGTTGTAAAACCTTATCCCTATAAAGACGGCGCTTATACACTTGGCTTTAGAAGACATCGCAAATCGTGGCATACAATGAATGCCTGTGATGGTTTATACCTGCGCCAAAAAGAGGATCGCCCGCTGCTGTCGCTGTTTGATTCTCTTGTTCGTTCATAAAAAAATCCTTCTCATAAAGAGAAGGATTTTTTCTTATTTCCCTGCTACATCCAATCTGTTCAAAGCCCGCTGTAACGCAAGCTCAGCCCGACGAATGTCAGTATCATCTGATTGAGAATTCAAACGCTCCTGCGCCCGCTGGCGTGCAGCTTCAGCGCGCTCTTTATCGATGCCTTCCGCTGTCTCGGCAGCCTGGGCAAGGATGGTGACCTGATCAGGACGGACTTCGACAAAACCGCCGCTGACGGCAACCATTTCAGTCTGCCCATCTTTTTTCAGACGGACAGCGCCGATTTTAAGAGGAGCCACGGTTGGAATATGGCCTGGCAAAATACCGAGATCGCCGCTTTCGGCTCTCACACTCACCATTTCGATATCCGCATCGTATACTGGGCCGTCGGGAGTAACGATATTGACTTTAACGGTCTTCATGCTTTTACCCTCCTAGGACCAGATTAAACTTCTACACCCATTTCTTTTGCTTTCTCAACAACTTCTTCGATACGGCCTACAAGACGGAACGCATCTTCTGGAAGATGGTCGTATTTACCGGCTAAGATTTCTTTGAAGCCTTGTACCGTCTCTTTTACAGGCACGTAAGAACCTTTTTGTCCAGTGAACTGTTCAGCCACGTGGAAGTTCTGAGAAAGGAAGAACTGGATACGGCGTGCGCGGTGAACGACAAGTTTGTCTTCCTCGCCTAATTCATCCATACCGAGAATCGCAATGATATCTTGAAGCTCTTTGTAACGCTGAAGCGTTGACTGTACTTCACGCGCAACTGCATAATGCTCTTCTCCGACAATTTCAGGAGCAAGGGCGCGTGATGTAGATGCCAACGGATCAACCGCAGGGTAAATACCCATTTCAGTTAATTTACGCTCAAGGTTTGTTGTCGCATCCAAGTGAGCGAACGTTGTCGCCGGCGCCGGGTCAGTGTAGTCATCGGCAGGCACGTAGATCGCCTGGATAGATGTAACTGATCCAACGTTCGTAGACGTGATACGCTCTTGGAGCTGACCCATCTCAGTTGCAAGCGTCGGCTGATAACCAACCGCTGAAGGCATACGGCCAAGAAGGGCTGAAACCTCTGAACCCGCTTGTGTGAAACGGAAAATGTTATCGATAAAGAACAGTACGTCCTGTCCTTGTACATCACGGAAGTGCTCAGCCATTGTAAGGCCTGTCAAAGCAACACGCATACGTGCGCCCGGCGGCTCGTTCATTTGTCCGAATACCATGGCTGTTTTGTTGATTACGCCAGAGTCACTCATTTCGTAGAAAAGGTCGTTCCCTTCACGAGTACGCTCTCCTACGCCGGCGAATACAGAGATACCGCCGTGCTCTTGCGCGATGTTGTTGATTAATTCCTGGATTAATACGGTTTTACCTACACCGGCACCACCGAACAATCCGATTTTACCGCCCTTAATGTAAGGAGCAAGCAAATCAACAACTTTAATACCTGTTTCAAGAATTTCAACTTCTGTTGAAAGCTGATCGAATGAAGGCGCCTGTCTGTGAATCGGATCCTTTTTCGCATCCGCAGGAACCGGCTCATTCAAATCAATATTTTCTCCGAGAACGTTAAATACACGTCCAAGTGTTACATCACCAACCGGTACTGAGATTGGCGCTCCTGTATCTACAGCTTCCATACCGCGCTGAACACCATCTGTAGATGCCATTGCGATTGTACGGACTGTATCATCACCTAAATGAAGAGCGACCTCAAGCGTTAAATCAATACCTACTTCGTTTTCACTTGCAGCTGGCTGTGAAATTTTAATCGCATTATAAATTTCAGGCAAGTGACCGTCTTCAAAACGCACGTCGACGACCGGTCCTAATACCTGGCTAACGCGTCCTTTCTTCATCGCTATCCCTCCTGACAAAATCTTTCTATTCTAAAGCGGCTGCTCCGCCGACAATTTCCGTAATTTCTTGTGTGATCGCTGCTTGGCGAGCGCGGTTGTAAGAAAGCGAAAGTGAATCGATAAGTTCCTTCGCGTTGTCTGTCGCATTTTTCATCGCCGTCATTCTTGCAGCGTGCTCACTTGCTTTACTGTCAAGAAGCGCACCGAAGATTAAGCTTTCTGCATATTGAGGAAGCAAAACCTCCAGAACCTCCTCTTCAGATGGTTCAAATTCATAAGACGCCGTTCTTTTTCCGCCGCCGCTGCCCAAATCAGATAACGGCAGAAGTTTTTTCTCCGTTACTTCTTGAGTAATGGCGCTGACAAAATGGTTATAAACAAGGTGCAATTCATCAAACGCACCGTCTATAAACATTTGGATCGTTTGACGGGCAAGATCTTTAATTTCTGTAAACGTTACTTCATCCCCAAGTCCTGTTAACTCGGAAATGATCGGAATCTCCCGTTTCTTAAAGAAATCACGGCCCACTCTTCCGATGGCAATCACCGCATACTCATCCTTAGACTGATGACGTTCTTGCATGGCCTGATAAGCACTCCGTAAAACCGAACTGTTAAAAGCGCCGGCAAGACCGCGGTCAGACGTAATGACAAGGTATGCCGTTTTTTTCACTTCTCTGCTGAGAAGCATCGGATGCTTTACGTTGCCGGAAACTCTTCCGACGTTTGACACAACCTCTTGGATTTTATCCATATATGGCACAAATGATTTTGCATTGTTTTCAGCACGATTCAGCTTAGCCGCAGATACCATCTGCATGGCTTTTGTAATCTGACTTGTTTTTTTCGTTGACGTGATCCTTGACTTAATATCGCGTAATGAGGCCAAAGATTTCACCACCTTTTCTCTTCATCTGCGTAAAAAGAGAGAAAAAGAGAACCTTTTTCTCTCATCAGCATTCGAGTTAGTTGCTTGGTGCAAATGTGCGTTTGAAGCCTTCGATTGCAGCTTTGAAGTCTTCATCAGCAGGAAGGTTTCCTGTTTTCGCAATTCCGTCAAGCAGGTCTTTATGGTTTTGGTCAAGGTACATGTAGTACTCATCTTCAAAACGTCTGATATCCGCCACAGGAATATCATCGAGATATCCTTTTGTCAGCGCATAAAGAATGGCTACTTGCTTTTCAACCGGAAGCGGCTTGTTCAGATCCTGCTTCAGCACTTCAACTGTACGTGCACCGCGGTTCAGTTTTGCCTGAGTCGCTTGGTCGAGGTCAGAACCGAATTGAGCGAATGCTTCCAGCTCACGGTATGACGCAAGGTCAAGACGCAAAGTACCTGATACTTTTTTCATCGCTTTGATTTGCGCTGAGCCGCCGACACGGGATACAGACAATCCGGCGTTGATCGCTGGACGTACGCCTGAGAAGAACAAATCAGATTGCAGGAAGATCTGTCCGTCGGTGATGGAAATGACGTTCGTCGGAATATAAGCAGAGATATCTCCGGCTTGTGTTTCTACGAACGGCAGAGCTGTAATTGATCCTGCGCCTTTCGCGTCGCTAAGCTTTGCTGCACGCTCAAGCAGACGGGAATGAAGATAGAATACATCCCCAGGGAACGCTTCACGGCCTGGCGGACGGCGAAGAAGCAAGGACAGCTCACGGTAAGCAGCCGCTTGTTTAGAAAGATCATCGTATACAACAAGAACGTGCTTGCCGCTGTACATAAATTCTTCTGCCATTGTAACCCCAGCATACGGTGCCAGGTACAGAAGCGGTGCCGGCTGTGACGCAGACGCCGTTACAACAATTGTATAATCAAGCGCGCCGTGTTTACGCAATGTTTCTACTACGCCGCGGACTGTTGATTCTTTTTGACCGATCGCAACATATACGCAGATCATGTCTTGGTCTTTTTGGTTCAGGATCGCATCGATCGCAACAGATGTTTTACCTGTTTGACGGTCACCGATGATCAGCTCACGCTGGCCGCGGCCGATTGGAATCAGTGCATCGATCGCTTTGATACCGGTTTGAAGCGGTTCATGAACGGATTTACGGTCCATAACGCCTGGTGCAGGGCTCTCAATCGGACGAGTTTTGCTTGTAAGGATCGGGCCAAGTCCGTCTACCGGCTGGCCTAACGGATTTACAATACGGCCGATTAACTCTTCACCAACAGGAACCTCCATGATGCGGCCTGTTCTTTTTACTTCGTCTCCCTCACGGATCTCACTGAAAGGTCCTAAGATGACGATACCTACGTTTGATTCTTCAAGGTTTTGAGCCATACCCAAAACACCGTTTGAAAATTCGACAAGTTCACCGGCCATACAGTTGTCAAGGCCGTGCACACGTGCAATACCGTCACCGACTTGGATGACTGTACCTACGTCTTGAACTTCAATATCAGATTGATAATTTTGTATTTGCTGTTTTATCAGCGTGCTAATCTCTTCAGCTTTGATGCTCACTTAGGTTTCACCCCTTCTATCGATTTTCCCCGGCTAATTGACGTTCGATGCGCTGAAGCTTCCCGCTTACGCTGCCGTCATAAATCCGGTTTCCAATGCGGACTTTAATGCCGCCTATTAAATCCGTCTGCACTTCATTTCTGATTCTCAGTGAAGCGACTCCGGCTTTTTTTGCAAACACTTGTGATAATGGTAAAATTTCCGCATCCGTCAGCGGTTTCACTGAATATACGATTGCGTCTTCTGTTTGACGGGCCTCATTTGCGAGTTTGATAAACTCATCTGTGAGCTCAGGCACAATCGCGGCACGATGGCGGTCAATCAAAAGAAAAATCGTATTAAGCACGGACTGTGACAAAGAGCCAAATGCATTTTGGATCAGCTCTTTTTTCTTCGCAGCCGGCACCTTCGGATGGTTCAACACATCATTAAGCGCTTTTTCATTTTGAAATACTTGTTTTACAACAGTTAGCTCTTCTTCTACTTGATTCAGCTGAGCGGACTCATTGGCTATATCAAAAAGAGCTGATGCATATCGTTTAGAGACAGCTGATCCACTCATCGGCTTTCTCCTACCTCTTTAAGATAGTCCTGGATCAATTTCTCTTGCGCTTGTTCATCCAGTTCTTTTTCGATCACTTTCGACGCAATCATGACAGAAAGAGACGCTACTTGCTCACGGAGAGCAGAAACCGCCTGTTCTTTTTCCTTCACGATTTCAGTTCTTGCTGCTTCTTTCAGACGTTCAGATTCTGCACGTGCAGCCTGAATAATCTCTTCTTTTTGCTTCTCTCCCAGTTTCTTTGCGTTTTCGATAAGAGTTTGGGATTCCTGTCTTGCTTCTTTTAAAAGAACGCGCTGCTCTTCAATCAGCTGCTGCGCTTCTTTATTTTTTTCTTCAGCAGACGTAATTTCTCCAGCGATGTGGTCTTCACGCTGTTTCATTATGTTTAATAGCGGCCCTAAAGCGTATTTCTTCAGAAGCGCTAATAAGATTAACATAGCTAACAGTTGGAACAGGATATCTCCGCCGTTAAACGACAATCCTAGTTCAAGTGGTAATTGAGACATCTACTACGGCAACTCCCTTCTGCAGGTTTTTCTTTGCTGATCCAGCAGCCGCACTTGTCTCTTTTCAGCCGGCAAGGCGGGATGCTTATCAGACATAAAGCAATGGCGAAGGTTCTCTTGGAATGATCTTCGCCATTTTTAGTTCATATAAGGCTTTTATGCTTAGCCAAAGAACGCTAAGAATGCGATAACGACAGCGATAATAGGAAGGGCTTCAACTAATGCGATACCCATGAACATAAGAGTTCTCAGTTCTTTACCTGCTTCCGGCTGACGGGCAATCCCCTCTACCGTACGTGAAACAATCAAACCGTTACCAATACCTGCACCAAGTGCGCCTAAACCAATTGCAATCGCAGCTGCTATTAAATTCATGAAAAAGTTCCTCCTTTAAAATGTTATCCGTTTGGATATAATGTTTTAATGATCATGACTGATTTTATGAGACATGTACACCATCGTCAGCATTGTAAAGATAAATGCCTGGATAGCACCAATAAATAAACTGAATGCTTGCCATGCCAGCATCGGCAGAATGGCACCGATTGTACCGACAAGACCGAGAGCCACGCTTTGCGAATAATGGCTTGTTGCTAATCCCGCAAGCAGGCCGAGAAGAATCTCACCGGCGAAGATGTTACCATACAGCCGCAAACCTAGAGTCAGCGTATTCGCAAACTCTTCGATGATTTTCATCGGGAGCATGAATGGAACAGGTCTTAAATAGTCTTTGGAATATTCCTTGAGCCCTTTCATCTTCACACCATAGTAGTGGGTTAAAGCAACAACCATCACGGCTAGCGTTAATGTAATGGCAGGATCGGCTGTCGGAGACTTCCACCAGAGCTCATGTCCGATTGTAATAGAGAACGGCAGCCCCAGCATATTCGACACAAATATGTACATCAGCAATGTGACACCAAGTGCCAAGAAGTTAGCCCCTGTTTTTAAATCCATTGTACTGCCAATAATATTGCGGACGAAATCAACAATCCATTCCATAAAGTTCTGGGCTTTTCCGGGACGGATCGAAAGCGTTCTTGTCGTCAATATAGCAATCAATAAAACAATCACACTCGCCACAGTAATCATCAGAATGTTTGTCAGATTAAAAGTAAGACCTAGAAATTCTATAGTTCTGTAACCATGATTCAAAGGGTTTTCACCTCTCTTCCATTGATGAACGTTTAAGCTGGATAAAGGAATCTATCATAATGACAGGGTATATTGTCATTAATCCAATAACTGTACTTGCCATATGAAAGTATTCGGGATTTTTATAGGCAACAGCCACAGCAAGAATCGCATTGCACCACCGCGCTGCGCTCCCGAGAGATCGTATGGACTTTCCTTTCTCAACAGCTCTGTCAAAAGCATTCATTCTTCTGACGAGCAGTAAAAAATTAAACAAACTGAAAACAGTTCCCAGAATAAGGCCTAAAAAAACGGTTTTATACGCTGTTAAACCATAACCCAGTACATACACTGCCAAAATGAACAATAAATATTTGCGTTGTCTGCTAAATGTAAGCTTGGGATCGTCCATCAATTATCTGTCTCCTGATGAAAAAATAATGTATAGCTTGGATACGGCAAAAATCAGCGGTTAACCCTTAGTAGAAGACCTTTTTTGACCGGCAAAACGGGCCTGTTCGAAAAAATCATTCATCCGCAAGCCTTGCAGGGATGCTGTTTCATTCGCTTAAATAAATCCTCATAAAACGGGTTTGCTGAGAGGATTTACATTGAGGATGAGGACTATAATGAAAGCTATGAAAACCTTCTCATAATACCCTCGTTTAGCATACAATAGCCCCTAACATGTGTCAATCTGTTTAAAGTTAAAAAACTTTTTATACTTTACGTCTCCACAGAATGTTCACATTTTCACCTATAATTGTATACAGATTCACCGAATAGCAAAAAACTGGATAAAAAAATGAAACCCCCTTTTGGGGATTTCATTTTTTATTTTGTTCCAAACATGCGGTCACCCGCATCTCCGAGACCTGGAACAATATATCCTTTTTCATTTAATTTTTCATCTAGCGCCGCAATGTAAATATCAACGTCCGAATGATGCTTCTGCAATTCTTCCACACCCTCCGGCGCTGCTACAAGACACATGAAACGGATATTTTTCGCACCGCGTTTTTTAAGGCTGTGAATGGCTTCAACTGCGGAACCGCCTGTAGCGAGCATCGGGTCAACCACGATGAATTCACGCTCTTCCACATCAGAAGGAAGCTTGACATAGTATTCCACGGGTTTTAAGGTTTCTGGATCACGGTAAAGGCCGACATGTCCCACTTTTGCCGCAGGAATCAGCTTTAAAATGCCGTCAACCATTCCCAATCCTGCTCTGAGGATAGGAACCACTCCGAGTTTTTTCCCTGAGATGACTTTCGATTTCGCAGCCTGAACCGGTGTATTGATATCCACTTCTTCCAGAGGAAGATCGCGGGTAATTTCAAATGCCATGAGTGTAGCCACTTCATCTACTAGCTCTCTAAAATCCTTCGTACCTGTATTTTCATTCCGTATATATGTCAGCTTGTGCTGAATTAAAGGATGATCAAATACATAAACCTTTCCCATACTGTGTTTCAGCTCCTTTTTTATTGTCCCATCAACAATTACACACTTCTATTGATTCTACAAAAAAAGACATTGAGTTTCAAGAACATCGTCAAAAAACCCGCCGGGCATAAGCCCAAGCGGGTTTTAGGATCTTAATAATCTAATTCTTTATATAAAGGAAATTTATCAGTCAGAGCAGCTACACGCTGTCTTGCTTCTTCAAGTTTTCCTTCATCTTCGTGGTTTTTCAATGCAAGCGCAATGATAGCACCGACTTCTTCTAATGCGTCTCCGTCAAAACCGCGGCTGGTTACAGCAGCTGTACCAAGACGGATGCCGCTTGTTACGAAAGGTTTTTCAGGATCATATGGAATCGCGTTTTTGTTAGACGTAATACCGATTTCATCAAGTACATGCTCCGCAACCTTACCAGTCAGTCCGAGCGAACGAAGGTCAACAAGGATAAGGTGGTTGTCTGTTCCGCCTGAAACGAGCTGGATGCCCTCTTTCGTTAAGGCTTCAGCCAGACGTTTCGCGTTTGAAATGACGTTTTCTGCATATGTTTTGAAATCGTCCTGCAATACTTCACCGAATGAAACAGCTTTTGCGGCAATAACGTGCATCAGCGGGCCGCCTTGAATTCCAGGGAAGATCGATTTATCAATTTTCTTGCCAAACTCTTCACGGCAAAGGATCATACCGCCTCGAGGACCGCGAAGTGTTTTATGTGTTGTTGTTGTAACGAAATCAGCGTAAGGAACCGGGTTTGGATGAAGGCCTGCCGCAACAAGTCCTGCGATATGTGCCATATCCACCATGAAGTAAGCGCCGACTTCATCAGCAATTTCACGGAATTTCTTAAAGTCGATTGTACGAGGATACGCACTTGCTCCTGCTACGATAAGCTTCGGTTTATGAGCGAGGGCTTTTTCACGCACGTCATCGTAATCAATATATTGAGTTTCTTTATCTACGCCGTACTCAACAAAGTTATATTGAACACCGCTGAAGTTGACTGGGCTTCCGTGTGTTAAATGGCCGCCGTGGGAGAGGTTCATCCCAAGTACAGTATCGCCTTGCTCCAAAATCGTGAAGTACACTGCCATGTTTGCTTGTGCGCCTGAATGAGGCTGAACGTTTACATGCTCCGCTCCAAAGATTTCCTTCGCGCGGTCACGGGCGATATCTTCAACGACATCGACGTGCTCGCATCCGCCGTAGTAGCGTTTGCCCGGATATCCTTCTGCGTACTTATTTGTCAAAACAGATCCTTGTGCTTCCATAACCGCTTCACTTACAAAGTTCTCAGAAGCAATCAATTCGATCTTAGTCTGTTGGCGTTCACGCTCATTTTTAATGGCGTTAAACACTTGTTCGTCTTGCGCAGGTAAATGTTTCATCAGCGAGATCCTCTCCTATCCGTATCCTGTTCTTTGTTTTTACCATCACTATTGTACATGGTTTTTAAGGCCGATGTAAAAGATTATTTTTAAAAAATCTAAATTTTTATTGGTAAAAACGAATATTAATAACTTAAATTTAATTTAAAGTTCGGAATTTATTTCACTGTCTTAAAATAAAAGAAAAGACTGGCTATGCAGTCCTTTCATTCGCACTCATAAACCGCCCGCACTCCGCCGATTAGTTTCGGCCGTGTACGCGCCAATGTCACATGAGCTGAACCGAGGCTGTTTTGAGAGACACGCACAGGGACAGCCACCGGCTTCAGATGCATGCCGATAAACGTATCGCCTATATCAATTCCGGCATCAGCCTGAATGGTTTCAACAAGAACAGGAGACTTCATCTGCTTAAACGCATAAGACGCCATCGCTCCGCCCGCTTTTGGAACGGGCACGGCAGAAACGGTTGGAAGCCTGAACAGCTTGGCTGTTTCTGCTTCGACGACAAGCGCTCTGTTCAAATGCTCGCAGCATTGGAACGCCAGATGGATTCCCGTTTTTTCCCGAAGCTCGGCAAGTCCGCTGTAGATGCTTTCAGCGATATCTACACTGCCCGATGTGCCGATCCGGCTGCCGGCCACTTCGCTCGTGCTGCATCCAAGGACGAAGAGCTGATCTTGTTTCAATTCTGCTTGGTCCTGAAACTCAGACAGCATCGTCTTCCACGTTTGTTTCAACTCATTCATTAAACAGCACCCCTACAGGTTTTTCTCTTCATAATCTGAGATTTTTCCAATACGCGTTTGGTGTCTTCCCCGGTAAACTCAGTAGTCAGCCAGATTTTTGCGATTTCCCGAGCCAAACCAGGTCCGATCACCCGTTCACCCATCGCAAGGATGTTTGTGTCATTATGCTCCCTCGTCGCCTTCGCGCTGAAGGTATCGTGCGCCAGCGCGCAGCGAATCCCTTTTACTTTATTAGCGGAAATGCTCATGCCGATACCTGTCCCGCAAATTAAAATGCCTCTGTCAACTTCGCCGCTAACCACTTTTTCGGCCACCGGAAAAGCATAATCCGGATAATCGACAGAGCCGCTGCCGCAGTCACAGCCCATATCAATATATTCAATTTGCAATTCGTCCATTAACTCTTTGATTTCATTTCGAATGTGAACGCCGCCATGATCCGATGCAATGGCTACTTTCATCTGCTTTTCCTCCCAGCGTGTGTGATGCGGCCCGCCCGCTTTATTGACCGCGCAGCCTGTCCGCTCTTTGATTCACACCATATGATGTGCTTTTCACTATATTCTACTCCTTCACGCAGGATTTGCAAATGACCTGTTTGCAGATTTTCTGACAACTTATCTACGGTCTTTTTTCAGCTGTTTTGCCAGCTGCCGAAGAAGCTCTTCAAGCTCATCTCGCGTTTGTTTATAGATGTCAATTGAGCCGCCGAACGGATCGATGACATCACCATGGCGGCCTGTAACATATTCTTTTAACGTAAACACTTTATCACGATAACGTCCAAATTGGCTGGCAATGATCTGTTTGTGCTGATGGGTCATAGCCAGAACCAAATCAGCCGACTCCATATGTTCTTCAGTTAATGGAGAAGACACATGATTAAGGGCAATGTGTTTTTCAAACAGCGCTTCGACTGCATGAGGCGTCGCTTTCCCATTAGGTGAAGCAAACACGCCTGCCGAGCGGACATTGACATTCAGCCCTTCCATTTCTGCAATTGATTTAAAAAGCGCCTCAGCCATTGGGCTGCGGCACGTATTTCCAGTACAGACAAAAATAATATCCATGTCAGTCACCCCTTATTTTTCTCTATTATATATGAAGAAAAAAGAAACGGCGACTTCGTTTCTTTTATTGGTATATTAAATTGGCAAAAGCAGCTTTAATCCAAACGCGATTAATATGATGCCCCCGAGCGCTTCGCTGTATGTGCCAAGCCATGACTGCACTTGTTTTCCGACCAGCAGGCCCAGCCATGTCAACATCATGCTGAACAGCCCGAACAGGGTAATTGTGAGGAGCGGATGCGAGCCGTATATCCCCAAGCTCAAGCCGACGGAAAAGCTGTCAAGGCTGACGCCGATGGCAAACAGCAATAAGCCCGGCCCTGCCGGTGACATGAATCGTTCTTCTGACTGTTTAAAAGAGGCCATAAGCATTTGAACCCCAAGAACAAAAAGCAGCGCCCCACCGATATAAACCGCTAACACGCCGAGGAGCCCTGACAGCATGTTACCGGCCACCATCCCTGCGAGAGGCATGATGACGTGAAAGAGGCCGATGATGAAACCAATATAGAATATCTGCTTCTTTCTAAGTTTGACCATGCCCATTCCAAGGCCGACAGAAAAAGCATCCATCCCTAAAGCAAACGCCATGATGCTTAATGTAATCAGTTCGCCTATAAACAAATCCGACATACATAAATAACCCCCTTGGACACGCCCCGCTTTTTTAGCCTATGCGTGTCCAAAAAGGGTTAGAACATCTGACTGCTTTCAGCGAATCACTCTTCCTCCGGCGGCTTTCATCAGCCTGTTCATAATAGCAAGACCGACACCTGTATCCGGAAAGGATTCCGCTATAATGAAATCCACCTTATTCTCATCAAAGCTGCGCAAAGCATCATACAGCCCTGCCGCAACAGTCTCAAGCTGAGCCCGTCTTCCGCAGCTCTTCACATAATCAGCGGAATAAACGCCCGCGTTTTCTTCTGTCGTCAGGACACCGACCCGTCTTCCGCCCTGTTGATATTCTTGAATGAGGTGCTGAATGCGCTCTGGGCTGCCTTCGCAAATGGCAAGAGGCGCTGTCGGCGCATAATGTGTATATTTCATCCCTGGAGAAATCGGCTTCTCGTTTTGGTCGCTGAGCCCTTTATCCACATGGATCGGCCCGATCACCGCTTCAATTTGTTCCTTCGTAATGCCGCCAGGACGCAAGAGAACAGGGATGTCGTCCGCACATGAAAGCACGGTTGATTCGACCCCGATTCCGGTAGGGCCTCCATCCATAATACCGGCTATGCGGCCATCCAAGTCGTGAGCCACATGCTCTGCTTTTGTGGGACTTGGCTTGCCTGATAGATTGGCGCTCGGTGCTGCAATCGGCAGTCCCGATTCGCGAATCAATGCAAGGGCAAGCGGATGATCCGGCATTCTAATGGCAACCGTTTCAAGACCTGCCGTTACACGAGGTGAAAGCGCATCAGGTTTGCAAGGCAGAATGAGCGTAAGTGCTCCCGGCCAAAACCGTTTCATCAATGTTTTCGCCTTTTCCGGCGCCGGGCCCGTTAAATCCTCAAGCTGGCTGATATCCGCAATGTGGACAATCAGGGGATTATCGCTCGGCCGCCCTTTCGCCTCATATATTTTTTTGACGGCATCCGTATTTTTTGCGTTTGCGCCTAGGCCATATACTGTTTCTGTCGGAAAGGCAACGACCTCATTTTCTCGGAGCAAAGCGGCTGCTTGTGCAATTTGTGGATCATTTGTGGATAACTCGTCAGTTACATCCACAAACCATCTTTTCGTTTTCATTTCTGACCAAACTCCTTATTCACAACAATAAAACGATTGTTTTACGCGTGTAATCCTTTTGAAAGTATAAAAGATGTCCTGTAATAAAACAAGCGTTATCCACAAATTGTGGACAACGCTAATAAAGAAGTGGATAAGTATGTGTATAAACTGCACTTATCCAGACGCTTTTTTCATCAAAACGGCTCCTTCTGTTTGCCGCGATTCACAGAAGTGATCAGAAGAAAACAGCTCCTCCGGTACACTCTCAGCTCTTTCAAAACCCATGGCCGTCAGAAAGTCCGCAGAGGAATGCTGATTTGCTACTAGGTACACGGTTTTGATCTGATGCTTTTCGCACAGCACCTCCATGCTTTGAAAAAGCGTGACGATATGTCCTTGGTGAAGCTTGTCCGATATGACAAGTGATCGCAGCAGCCCCTGGTCACAGCTTATTTTTTCAATACCGAGGCATCCGGCAATGTTTTTCTCACTGTCCTCCAGCATAAGAAATTGAGTGAAGCCTTCTTTCACACCTTCATAGCTGGTTTTCGCCTGTTTTAAAAATGCCTCGAGCACATCTCCGTCTTTTTCCCTTGCCACCCGCAGTTGATAAAACATCCGTTCACCCCGTTTTTGCGTTCTTTCTTCCAATCTATGAGGCAAATCTATTTTTAGACCAGATGATTAGGAAAAAAGGTCGGAAATCCATTCGACTAAAAAGAATTTCACTTCTGTGCCGTCTTCTTTTTCTTCGTTCTCTTCTTTTTTGGCTTTTTCCGCTTTAGCGGTTACGTCCTCAAGCACTTTTTCAGTCTGCTTTTTTGAGGCTTCTTTATCTTCTTGTTCTTTGACGGCTTCCCCGTTAGAAAAATCGAGAAAGCAGAGGGGCGGGAACAGCACACACCACCAGTTGGCGCCGTCTCCGTTTCCAAGCGTAATCAAAATCGCTTCATACTCACCGGCAGGATATACCATGTTGCCGTAAAGCTTTGTCGGAAACGAGATTTTGTCAAAATCAACAGATATCGACTGATTCGCTCCTTCTTTCTCCATTGTTTCCTTTGCAATTGCTTTGATTTCAGGCAGCTTTGAACGAATCACGCGACGCGCTTCTTCAATAGAAGTAATATCCTTTACCCAAGTTGTGATTTCTTTATTCACCGCGTCTCTTATATGACGTTTTAATTGCTGATCTTGGTCACTATCGCTGTTTGCCAATATTCTCAGACGAATCGCCTGATCCGGTATGACCACCGGCTGATTTTCCGATTTCTGTGCCGTCTCTTCTTTTGCCAGCCCTACGAGCGCTCCAGATAGTAAAAGAAAGATATATATACAAATGATTACTGTTTTTTTCATCGGTCCCCACCGTTCCTCTCCGTGCTTTGTTTCTAGCCCTATTATGGACAAGGAGAGCCGGGGGTAAACGTGCAGGGTGAAAAAAATCTAGCAAGCTGTTAATCTTATTTATGGTACGATAGTGTTTTAGGAGGTTTAAGATGAAATACAATTATACAGTGCTGTTATCAGCATTCACGATGTCCGTTCTTTATTCAGTAATTTATATTCATTCATTTATCATTGCCGCTCTCATCACAATGGCATTTTATTTTCTGTTTCCTTATTTGATCTTCGCACTGCCGCTTCAAATCATGATGAATAAAAAGTCGAAACGGTTCAGCCCTTTGTATCTGCTGTATTACCTTGTCGCTGCTTTTATTGCCAACGCGATCATTTTCGGCGTGCTTCAGCCTTCGGGACAATCTTTGTTTCAAAATACAGCCTTCTATCTTTTCGCTGTATTAACAGCTCTTATCTATTGGATATGGGACTCTGTTTTACTGCAAAAAAAGGAAGCCTAAGAGGCTTCCTTTTTTATTAAAACAATATCGTCAGCAAATAACATAGAATGGAAGGTATCGCCGCAACAAAGAAAGCGGCCGCCATTTTCATGCGAGATGTACGGCCTTCTTTGGTTTCTGAATGGTAGTTTGCCCGCTGATCGCTTCCGCTTACAGCCAAACCCGATGTAATGATCGCGAGCCCCACTAAAACGAGAGACGCAACGCCAAAAATCGCTTCATATGAAAGAGCCTGCGGAAAAATGGTGCCAATCATGCTCTCAATCGCAATGAGCAGGATTCCTGCTGTCAGGGCCTTTTTCATGTTTACATCCCCTTTGCTGGTGTTAAACAGCTTGATCCATTCACTCGCCAGCAAGCTGCTTATTTATTTTTATGAATCAGAGCGCATATGGTTCTGTCTTTTCCATTAATATCTTTCAGCACTTCCACTTCCGCTCCCTTAAACGCCTTGAGGATCAGGTCTTTGACCGCCGCTCCCTGGTTCCATCCGATTTCAAAAACGACAAATACTTTATCCTTCATGACAAGCGGAATGTCTTCCATAAACCGCTTATAAAATTTCAGCCCGTCTCCGCCATCGGTGAGAGCGTGCAGCGGCTCATGAAAACGGACAATTTCCGATAGATCAGCCATTTCTTCCTCTGAAATATATGGCGGGTTTGAGACAATGATATCCGCTTTTTTTCCCGCCTTAATAAAAGGCTCAAGCAGATCGCCCTGATAAAAGCGCACATTCGCTCCGAGTTTTTCTGCATTGGCAGAGGCGACTTGCAGCGCCTCTTTCGAAATATCGACCGCCGACACAGAAAAGCTTTGGTTTTCAAGCGCAAGCGTGACGGCTATTGCGCCGCTCCCTGTACCAACGTCAACAACTTCGAGCTTGCCGTCTTCAGAAAAGACACTCCGATATTTTTCAAGCAAATGAAAGACAACTTCTTCAGTTTCCGGCCGCGGGATCAGCACATCATCATTCACCATAAATTCCCGTCCATAAAAAAACTCTTTTCCTATAATGTATTGAACCGGCACGCCCTCTTTATGCATCTCAACGTGACGCTTAAAGCGATACAGTTCGTCTTCACCAATCGGTTCCTGTAAGCTTGCGAGCAGTTTGCTTCTCTCCATTCCGGTATCATAAAGCAATAGGAGCTCGGCCGCATTTTCTTCTCTTCCCGCTTCGGTTAAATAAGAAGAAGCCCATTTCAGGGCTTCGAATATCGTCTTCATCTTAACCTTCCGACTGCTGAAGCTTACTTGCCTGATCTTCAACAATCAGCGCTTCAACCACTTCGTCAAGTTTTCCTTCAAGAATCTGATCAAGCTTTTGAATCGTCAAACCGATTCTGTGATCCGTCACACGGTTTTGCGGGAAGTTGTATGTGCGGATACGTTCAGAGCGGTCACCAGATCCGACTGCTGATTTCCGTGTTTGATCATATTCAGCCTGGGCTTCCTGCTGAAATTTATCATAGATTCTGGCACGGAGAACCTTCATTGCTTTTTCTTTGTTCTTAATTTGAGATTTTTCGTCTTGGCATGATACAACAACACCTGTCGGCAAGTGAGTCAGACGAACCGCAGACATTGTTGTGTTAACGCTTTGTCCGCCCGGTCCGCTTGAAGCAAACGTATCGACACGGATATCCTTCTCATGGATGTCAACCTCTACCTCTTCTGCCTCAGGAAGACATGCCACTGTTGCAGTGGATGTATGGATACGGCCGCCGGATTCCGTTTCCGGAACACGCTGCACGCGGTGGGCGCCGTTTTCATATTTGAGTTTAGAATACGCGCCGCTTCCTGTAATCATAAAGATGATCTCTTTGTAGCCGCCCGTTCCGGTTACATTCGCTTCCATGACCTCTGTTTTCCAGCCTTGAAGCTCAGCATAACGGGAATACATTCTGTACAGGTTGCCCGCGAATAAAGCGGCTTCCTCGCCTCCCGCAGCCCCGCGGATCTCCATGATAACGTTTTTGTCGTCATTAGGATCTTTCGGGATCAGGAGCACCTTCAGGCGTTCGGACAGTGTTTCCGTTTCCTTCTGAAGTTCAGAAATCTCTTCCTTCACCATGTCGCGCATCTCAGCATCCAGCTTCTCTTCAAGCATCGCTTTTGCATCAGCCAGCTGTTCTGACGCATCTCTGTATTGTCTATATACGTCAACTGTTTCTTGTATATCAGATTGCTCTTTTGAATATTCTCTTAGCTTTTTCGGATCGTTGACTACTTCTGGATCGCTTAAAAGCTCATTTAATTTCTCGTATCGTTCTTCAATTGATTTTAAACGGTCTAACACGGTCTTCACCTCTGTTTTCCTGTGCGTAACATTCTCATTATAGTATAGTGATTAACCCCAGTCAAAAGCATTTCAATCCCAGCTGGAAAAGCTCCCTCTGCTATACTGGAATTCGAGGAGGGATGATGTTGCTGAAATCCATACATCATATTGCAATCATATGTTCAGATTACGAAAAGTCGAAAGCTTTCTACGTACATAAGCTTGGTTTTCAGGTGATTCAAGAAACGTACCGCGAAGAGCGCGGCTCCTATAAGCTTGATTTGTCGCTTAACGGCTCATATGTCATTGAGCTGTTCTCGTTTCCCGATCCGCCCGAACGACAAACCCGGCCTGAAGCCGCAGGCCTGCGTCACCTCGCCTTTACAGTCGTCAGCTTGGATAAGGCGGTTCAGGAGCTTCATGAAAAAGGAATCGAAACAGAGCCAATCAGAACAGATCCGCTGACCGGCAAGCGTTTCACCTTCTTTTTTGATCCTGACCAGCTTCCATTAGAACTGTATGAACAATAACAGTTTTTGAAGAAAAAAAGGAGATACCCACTTTCTTTGCCGAATCTTTTCTTGTTTTGTCTAACGGGAAGGGAACCTCATTCTATGGTCGAATACCTAGCTTAAAAGGAGGTATGGGATCATGAATACAAATATGGTAGCAAGTGAACTCGGCGTCTCCGCAAAAACGGTGCAGCGGTGGGTGAAGCAGCTGAATCTTCCGGCCGAACGCAATGAACTCGGACACTATTCGTTCACAGCAGAAGACGTGAAGGTTCTAAAATCCGTTCAAAAACAAATCTCTGAAGGCACGGCGATTCAGGATATTCATCTGCCAAAAAGTGCTAAAAAGCGCACAGGCTTCCTTGTCCAAAAAACAAATAGCGACACAGAACGAAGAATCGAGCAGCTTGAACAAAAGCTGGACACCCTTTTACAGCAAAGGCAGGACGAAAGCGAATTGATGGCAAGGATGTCGGAGCTGGAACGCCAGCTGAAACAAAAAGCCGATGAAGGTGTATCTTACCAGCTGCTTCAGCACCGCAGAGAAATCGATGATATTCTTGCAGATCTGCAATCACTGACCTCACAAATGAAAGAATTCACCGCTCAGCCGATCCCCGAGACCGCTGCTGCTTCTGAAAAAACCAAAACGAGAAAAAAACCGCTGCTGTCACTGTTCAAATTTCAAACCTAAAGCAAAAAGCTCCCGTAAAGGGAGCTTTTTTTGTTACGCAGTAAGCGCGATAATGATTGGAAGTGAAATCAATGACAGAATCGCACTGACCACAAACGCAGTTGCAGTTTCTTCTTCTTGTTTCTCGAAACGAGTCGCAATCATGGCTGCAACGGCAGAACCAGGGAATGCAACAAGAAGGATTGCTTTTGTTGTTTGGTCAGCTGGAAGTCCGATAGCAAGAGCAATCAGGAACATTAACGCAGGCTGAACCGCAACTTTTAGTAACGCAATACCGATAGCCGGCATACTGAGTTTAATTTTACGAATACCAACGGTAACACCGACAGCAAAGAGAGCAACACCAGATGTTGTGCTTCCAAGCTGATCAAGCATTTTAACACCCAGCTCAGGAAGAGTGAAATTGAAAACCAGCACTAAGATCATACTGATTAACGGAGCAGCTGCAAGCGGCTCACAAAGACCATGCAGGATTGATTTTCCTGTCATCTTCCAGAAGCTGTCGCCACTCTCTTCGTTTTTCTTAGAAGACTCACCAACAGTAGCGATAATGATCGCGAGCGGATCAAGAATCGCGTTAACCACGATACCTGTGACCGCGATCGGAATCGCAACTTCATTCGCTCCGAATAAGCTTCCCAATACCGGGATACCCATAAATGCGAATGTCGGCTGTGCAGAGTTCAAAGAAAATACAGATGAGTTCGTTAAATCATACTTGAAAATAAATCTGCAAACCAAAAGAATGATGATATAGAAACCAACAATCCCAATAATTAAAGAAATCATTAAAGGTACTTGTGATAAAAATTCACTTCTGGAAGTTGTCAAAATACCAGCGATAAAGTGAGCTGGAAGTGCGTATTTCGTTACTAACGTACTTACCCCTTTTGCCGACTTGGCATCATAACTTCCAAAATGTCCTGCAAACCAACCCAGCACGATAACAAAGAAGATCGGCGCCAGGAGGATTAAGATATCTAAGATGCTCAAAATATTCTCCTCCAAATCCTATGTCCGTATACTTTAGCTTTACAAAAAGCTTTCCCTCGGACAGAAAAATTTACTCGCTAATTATTTCGCGATGACTTTTTTGTATTCAGGTGTCCACATTGCATCAAGTACCGCTTGTTTCACATCTTCAGGCTGACGATTTGCCACGCCGTCTTTAATTGCTGCTTCAGCAACGGCAATCGCAACTTGGATAGAAACCTCTTGAAGCTTATCAATGCTTGGAAGCAATCCTGCTCCAGGTGTTTCAAGATCAACCATTTCAGCAATCGCATCAGCAGTTGCAGCAAACATAGCAGGTGTAATGATACGCGCTTCAGCTACAATTGAACCAAGTCCAAGACCAGGGAACGCGAATGCGTTGTTAGATTGTCCGATTTCATAAGAAACACCGTTGTATTCTACATTGTCAAATGGGCTTCCTGTTGCAATAAGCACTTTTCCGTCAGTCCATTTGAACAGATCTTCAGGAACAGCTTCAGCAAGGTGAGTCGGGTTAGACATCGGCATGATAACCGGACGGTCTACGTGAGATGCCATTTCTTTTACAATTTCCTCTGTGAATGCACCTGAAACCCCTGAAGTACCAATCAAGATCGTTGGCTTCGCTTGACGAACCACTTCATCGAATGGAATTTGACCTTTTTCATCGCGCTTCCAGTCTTTCACTTCATCCGCATTGCGAAGGTAAGGTTTTTGGAAATCAAGGATGCCTTCGATTTCTTCAGTCAGCAAGCCTCTGTAATCAAGTGTGTAGAAACGTTTGTTAGCTTCTTCTTCAGATAATCCGGCTAGCACCATTGTGTCACGGATTTGGTCAGCAATACCGATACCAGCAGAACCAGCACCGAAGATAACAACACGCTGATCTTTAATAGAAGCGCCGGTTTTCTTCATAGCGGCAAGCACACCTGCAAGTGTAATCGCGCCAGTACCTTGAATATCATCATTAAATGTCAGGATTTCATGATTGTATTTTTTCATGATGTTGCGTGCATTTTTGTTGCCAAGGTCTTCCCAGTGAAGAAGCGCTTTAGGGAAGAATTTCAATGCAGCTTTTACATAAGCGTCAATGAAAGCTTCGTAGCGTTCACCTTGAACACGTTCATGCTTGTTACCAATATATAAAGGATCGTTTAGAAGTTTTTCGTTGTTCGTACCGACATCAAGCACAACCGGGATAACACGGCTAGGGTCAATACCAGCTGCAGCAGTGTAAACAGCCAATTTACCGATTGCGATATTAATACCGCCTACACCCCAGTCACCGATACCGAGAATGCTTTCGGAGTCAGTAGCAACGATAAGATCAATATCGCCTGCTGTCGCATGAAGGTTTTCAAACGCTTTTTCAATACCGTCAATGTTATCGATTGACAAGTAGATTCCTTGAGGTCTTCTATATTCATGGCTGTATTCCTGAATCGCTTCACCAACTGTTGGCGTGTACACAACAGGAAGCATTTCGCGAAGATGGTTTTTCAGCAATTTATAGAAAAGAACTTCGTTACGGTTTGCAAGATCACTTAAGTAAACATTTTGACGAAGGCGGTCAGGCTGCGCTTGGAATTGCTCGTACGCGCGTTGTGCTTGTTGATCAAGAGAAAGTACAGTTGGCGGCAGAAGCCCTTCTAAGCCGAGTTCTTGTCTTTCTTCTAGTGAAAAAGCAACGCCTTTATTTAAAGTAGGAATAGATAAAACTTCTTTTCCTCTAAGAGTTGTTTCTAAGTGGCCTTCTTTCGTTTTTTTTATGTTATTCAAGCAAATCTCCTTCTTTCTTGAAATAGTTAACCAAGTTAAGTAATAACCCATCTAAAATATGACCGATCATGATCTTTATGCGACTTTGTGACAATTATTCGAACAATGTCTCAAAACTATTTACATTACGTAAGCTATTGTATGCCTGTCAAAATCAAAATTCAAGGGAAGAAAATTACTTAATTTTTTAATATACTTATTTAAATTTTTTAATTGAATATTATCAGAATATAAAAAAAACACCGGTGTTTTTAGCCGGTGCATTCTATCTTTATACCCATGTTTTGGACTATTTTTTAGATTTTCCTGGGACTTCGTGATGATGTCTGCATCTTGCTTCATATGATTCAGATGCACCAACCAAAATGACCGGATCATCGTAAGAAGCAGGTTTGCCGTCAATGAGGCGCTGTGTTCTGCTCGCCGGTGATCCGCAAACAGAACAGACGGCTTGCAGCTTTGTCACACTTTCCGCAATCGCCATGATATTCGGGACGACACCGAACGGCTCTCCCCTAAAATCCATATCAAGGCCTGCTGCTATCACACGGTAGCCTTTATCGGCAAGAGATGATAAAACCTCAACAATTTCCTGATCAAAAAACTGCACTTCATCAACCGCAATCACATCTGTACTTTCACTGATGTGATCCCAAATGTCCTCAGCAGACGAAATGGCATAGCTCGTCATCGATGTTCCATTATGGGAGACAACAGCAGCTTCGCTGTATCGGTTATCAATTACAGGCTTAAATACCCTGACTTCCTGCTTGGCATAAGTTGCTCTCTTCACTCTTCTGATCAGCTCTTCAGATTTCCCTGAGAACATGCTGCCGCAAATCAGCTCAAGCCACCCGCTTTGTTTCATTATGTACATAGGCTTCGCTCCCCTCTCTCTGCCAGCTGTGTTTTAGACAATATAAAAAACAGGCAAGACTGCTGCTTGCCTGTTGAGAAATCTATTATTACTTAAGACCGTATTTTTTGTTAAAGCGATCAACACGACCATCAGCAGAAGCGAATTTTTGACGGCCAGTGTAGAATGGGTGGCATTCAGAGCAAATCTCAACGCGTACCTCTTCTTTTACTGAGCCTGTTTCAAATTCATTTCCGCAAGCGCATTTAACTGTTGCTTTTTTGAAATTAGGATGAATTCCTGCTTTCATTGTATCCATCTCCTTCCGCCCTGAATCCCGTGTGGAAACAGAGTTATTATTTCGGAGCATTGTCCGAAACGCATATGAGAAAATTATATCAGTGATTTACTTCTTTTGCAAATACAATTTACCTTCTTGCAGATGATAGATTTGCCTGTTTCCATTCTTGATTGAGAATATCGAAAAATTCCTGGTTTGTTTTGGTTTTTTTCATTTTTCTCATGAACTTTTCTGCGAAATCAGGTGAATCAGACATCGTTTTGCGGATAGACCATAAACGATCAAGATGCTCTTTAGGCACAAGCAGCTCTTCTTTGCGCGTTCCTGAACGGCGAATATCGATGGCAGGGAAGATGCGGCGCTCGGCAAGAGAGCGGTCAAGATGGAGCTCCATGTTGCCTGTTCCCTTGAATTCTTCATAAATGACATCATCCATACGTGAACCTGTATCGACCAGAGCCGTAGCAAGGATGGTTAAGCTGCCGCCCTCTTCGATATTTCTCGCAGCCCCGAAGAAGCGTTTCGGACGGTGGAACGCCGCTGGGTCAATCCCCCCGGAAAGCGTTCTTCCGCTTGGCGGAATCACTAAGTTGTAGGCGCGGGCAAGCCGTGTGATGCTGTCCATCAGAATAATGACGTCTTTTTTGTGTTCCACGAGACGCATTGCACGTTCAAGCACAAGCTCGGCCACTTTGATATGGTTTTCCGGCACTTCATCAAACGTTGAGCTGACGACATCCCCAGCTACAGAGCGCTCGATATCGGTTACTTCCTCAGGTCTTTCGTCAATTAAAAGCACGATCAGCTCTGCTTCAGGCTGGTTCGCTGTAATGCTGTTGGCAATTTCCTTCAGCAACATCGTTTTTCCGGCTTTTGGCGGCGCAACAATCAATCCGCGCTGCCCAAATCCAACCGGCGCCATCATGTCCATAATTCTTGTAGACAAGAAGTTCGGCTTTGTTTCAAGCACCATTTGACGATCCGGATAAAGTGGCGTAAGAGCCGGGAAATGCACACGCTCTTTTGCAGATTCGGGATCATCCCCATTTACTGCTTCAACGTGCAAAAGTCCATAGTAACGCTCATTTTCTTTTGGCGGGCGAACCTTGCCAGATACTTTGTCTCCGTTCCGCAAATCGAAACGGCGGATTTGTGAAGCTGAGATGTAAATGTCTTCTGAGCTTGGAGAGTAGTTGATCGGTCTCAGGAATCCGAAACCTTCAGACTGGATGATCTCGAGAACGCCTTCCATAAACAGCAGATCTTCCTGTTCTGCATTCGCTTTCAGAATGGCGAAAATGAGTTCTTTTTTTGTCAGTTTGCTGTAATAGGAGATTTTATAATGTCTTGCAAGTTCATAAAGCTCTTTCAATTTCATATTTTCCAAAGAGGAAATAGATACGTCTTTCATAAAAACACCACGCTTTTCATAGTCAATATCTTACTCTGAACATGTCATCTGCTGCTTTTGCACAACATCCGCCAAAGCACATTCTTTTTTTAACATAAAGGAACTTCTATCGGTAACACTTCCACCCATGATCGGCGCTTTTGTTAAAAGGATTGTCTTAATGAGTTTTGAAGGAAGCGAGGACAAAAACATGAGAAGATCAATACTTATATCGTCTGTATGCGGTAGAAATTGAAACTTTCCTAGTGCTTAAAAGAAGGTATTACGCAGTAAAATTCGCAGCACTCTTTATTTTTACCTTATTTCAAAAAATTATTCAACTGAAATAAGGTTTTGACACGGAATTGATAGAGTTGACGCTTTTCTGCAAAAGTTAAAGCGGGCTCACACCCGCTTTTTCTGTTTGTTATGGACGGATTACAAGATTTGGTTTCTTTTTCAAGCTGTGTCTGCCGTCAACGAAACGAACAGTGCCGGATTTTGCACGGATAACTAAGCTTTCAGTTGTACCGACAGAGCCTTTGAATTGAACTCCTTTTAACAGCTCGCCGTCAGTAACCCCTGTAGCTGCAAAAATCGCGTCATCACCCTTCATAAGGTCTTCCATGCGAAGGACTTTGCTTAAATCAAGGCCCATTTTGTGACAGCGAGTGATTTCTTCTTCGCTTTGCGGAAGAAGTTTACCAATGATTTCTCCGCCGAGTGCTTTTAACGCAACAGCGGAAAGCACACCCTCAGGAGCGCCGCCTGATCCGAACAGGATATCAACGCCCGTGTGGTCGAAAGCCGTGTTGATGGCGCCTGCGACATCGCCGTCATTGATCAATTTGATTCTGGCGCCGGCCTCACGAAGCTCGGAAATGATTTTTTCGTGTCTTTCACGGTTTAAAATTGTGGCAACGACGTCCTCAACGTCCTTGTTTTTCGCTTTTGCCACCGCTTTAAGGTTGTCAATGACAGGTGCTTCGATGTCAATGCAGCCCACCGCTTCCGGACCGACTGCGATTTTTTGCATATACATGTCAGGAGCATTCAGAAGCGTGCCATGGTCTGCGACCGCGATCACCGTCAGCGCATTCCAGCCGCCGCTTGCTAAGATGTTTGTGCCTTCAAGAGGGTCAACTGCGACATCCACGCGCGGGCCGTACCCGTTTCCGAGTTTTTCCCCGATATACAGCATTGGCGCTTCGTCCATTTCCCCTTCACCGATTACAACAGTCCCTTTCATCGGCACTGTATCAAAAACGTCTCTCATTGCACTTGTTGCCGCTTCATCAGCCTCATCTTTTTTTCCCCGGCCCATCCATCTTGCTGATGCCAATGCCGCAGCTTCGGTCACACGTACCAATTCCATTGATAAACTTCTTTCCATTTCAACACGATCTCCTCTCACAAGAAACCATTATGAATTTTGAAGCTGTTCTATTTCTTCGTCAGTCATTCTTTCACGCCAAATTGTCGCTCCAAGCCCCTCAAGCTTCTTCTCAAGGCTGCTGTATCCGCGGTCAATATGCTCCAGTCCCGTAATTTCCGTGACGCCATCAGCCATCAGTCCGGCTACCACCAAGCAGGCTCCGGCACGCAGATCACTCGCCTTCACTTTTGCGCCTTGAAGCTCGACAGGACCTGTGATGATGGCAGATCTGCCTTCTACTTTCATATTGGCACCCATTCGTCTCAGCTCATCAATGTGCTTGAATCTTGCCGAGTAGATGGTGTCTGTGACGACACTCGTCCCTTTCGCCCTTGTCAGTAGCGCCGTCATCGGCTGCTGTAAATCAGTCGGAAACCCCGGGTATACGAGGGTTTTAACGTCAACCGGCTTTAAGTTCTTCTGCCCGCCGACAATGAGGAGCTGGTCGTCGCTTGTTTCGATATGATAGCCCATTTCTCTCAGCTTTGCCGTTAACGACTCTAGATGAGTGGGAATGACGTTATCGATAATGACTTCCTTGCCCATTGCAGCCCCTGCAATCATAAATGTCCCGGCCTCAATTCTGTCCGGAATGATCGTATGCTTGCAGCCGTGCAGTTCCTTCACGCCGTCGATTCGAATCACATTGGTGCCCGCACCTTTGATTTTGGCGCCCATGCTGGTAAGCAATGTCGCGACGTCAATGATCTCAGGCTCCTTGGCAGCGTTTTCGATGATCGTTTTCCCTTCTGCCAAAACAGCGGCGAGCATAATGTTAATCGTTGCCCCAACGCTTACGACATCTAAATAAATCCGTGCGCCTCTCAGCCTTTCAGCTCGCAAATAAATGGCGCCTTGTTCATTGGTTACTTCAGCTCCGAGTGCTTCAAAGCCTTTGATATGCTGATCAATCGGACGGGGCCCTAAGTGACAGCCGCCAGGCAATCCAATGACCGCCTGCTTGAAGCGGCCGAGCATCGCCCCCATTAAATAATATGACGCGCGAAGCTTTTTTACTTTCCCGTTAGGAAGCGGCATGCTGATCATCGACGTAGGGTCAACAACCATTTCCCCATTCTCAAAATGCACGTTGCCGCCGATTTCCTTTAACAGGTCACGCAGCGTTTCAATATCTGAAATCTCTGGAAGCCCTTCAATTGTCACCTCGGAATTTGCCAAAATGGTTGCAGGTATTAACGCAACAGCGCTGTTTTTAGCGCCGCTGATATGTACTGTACCGTTTAACGAGTCACCGCCGGCAATATTCAACTTTTCCATGATAGTCTCCTTCCATAAGAAGATAGCTGCGGAGCTAAATAAAATGTCATTTTATTCTGTCTCTGCAAATAAAGCTCATGTCCAAAATCTAGCCAATTCGAAGAGAAAGAATACAACACATTGTAAAATATCAGGAAGAAAATAGCGAAGCTTTGGGGGGTACAGGTTTCAAAAGATGCACAGAGACCCGCCGGCTCGAGAGACATCGTCGTCATCCGGCAAAAGCAGTACGCATACCCTTCATTCCGATATCAGCTTCTGCAGCCCAATGATTCCTTCTCTGTAAAGCGGCGTCAGCATCTGAAGATCCGCTGTATCAGGTCGGTGAAATACAAAGGCCGCGGCAAACAGGCATAAAGCTGTTTGCCGCCCCTTTCATTATTTGTTCCAGTCTGCCAGGAATTGTTCGATTCCTTTGTCTGTTAACGGGTGTTTAGTGAGCGCATGAATGACTTTCAGCGGCATTGTGCCGATATGAGCCCCTCTAAGAGCAGCTTCTGTCACGTGCTGCGGGTGGCGGATTGACGCTGCAATGATTTGCGTGTCAAGGCCGTGAATGTCAAAAATCTGTTTAACTTCTGAAATCAGGTCAAGCCCGTTGTGGCCGATGTCATCTAAACGTCCCAGGAATGGAGATACATATGTTGCCCCCGCTCTGGCAGCAAGAAGCGCCTGGTTTGCATTGAAGATCAATGTGACGTTTGTTTTGATGCCTAAGTCAGTAAGTGCTCTTACCGCTTTTAAACCGTCAGACGTCATCGGGATTTTCACCGTAATGTTCGGTGCGATCTTCGCCAGTTCTTTTCCTTCCTCGATCATTTCCTCAGCTTTCAAAGAAATAACCTCTGCACTTACAGAGCCTTTCACGACGTCTGTGATCTCGCGAAGACGGTCGTGGAATGATACATTAGCTTCCTTTGCTACTAAACTAGGATTCGTCGTTACACCGGCGAGAATTCCTAATTCATTCGCTTCTCTAATTTCATCGATATTGGCTGTATCAACAAAGAATAACATTTTCAAAAAGCCTCCCTGATTAAGAAATTTTCTGAACTGCGAATATGATTGCGCTTTCTAAAGATAGACGGAAAACCGCCTGTCAAGCTGTCAGGCGGCTATAAAAAGTTCCAATTGAATTAAGCTTGGTTTGAAGAACCAAATTCACGCATTTTACCGATAACTGTTTCTTTGATCGCTTCACGAGCTGGTCCAAGGTATTTACGTGGATCGTACTCGTCAGGCTTAGCTGCCAATGTTTCGCGAACAGCTTTTGCAGAAGAAATTTGGTTTTCAGTATTCACGTTGATTTTAGCTGTACCAAGTGAAATTGATTTTTTGATGTCAGCAGTCGGAATTCCAGTACCGCCGTGAAGAACTAGCGGAAGACCAGTTGATTTTCCGATCTCTTCCATTTCTTTGAAGCCAAGGTTTGGCTCACCTTTGTAAGGGCCGTGAACAGAACCTAATGCTGGTGCAAGGCAGTCGATGCCAGTGCGCTCAACAAGCTCTTGGCACTCTTTAGGATCAGCGTAGATTACGCCTTCAGCGATAACGTCATCTTCTTGTCCGCCTACTGTTCCAAGCTCAGCTTCTACAGATACTCCGTGGAAATGAGCAAGCTCAACAACTTTAGCAGTTGTTGCTACGTTTTCTTCAAATGGATGGTGAGAAGCGTCGATCATTACAGATGTGAAACCTGCATGAATCGCTTTCGCACAAGATTCAAAGCTTGAACCGTGGTCTAAGTGAATCGCAACAGGAACTGTCACTTTGTACTCTTCCATAAGTGCTTTTACCATAGCAACGACTGTTTTGAAGCCGCCCATGTAGCGTCCCGCACCTTCGGAAACACCAAGGATCACTGGAGATTTTTCTTCTTCAGCTGCTTGTAAAATCGCTTGAGTAAACTCAAGGTTGTTTAAGTTAAATTGTCCTACAGCGTACCCTTTTTCTTTAGCTGTATTCAACATTTCCGTCATAGAAACTAAAGGCATGTCGAATGTCCTCCTTATGTAGCCTGATTGTCTTCTAGCGAAAAAAGCTTTCCACCCTAGCATGACCCATATATTGCTGTCATATGTAAATACTCAGATCGCTTTTTCTCCATAACTAGGATACCAACTTTTCGACAAATCGGCAACATAATGACATGATTCATTTGTTTCTTCTTTTTGTCAGTTAGACTTCAGGGGCAGATATTTTTTGACGGCGTCTCTGATTTCGTCGATGTCAAACGGCTTGGCAAAGTGCGTCAGGGCGCCCAATTCCTTCGATTCTTGGATCATGTCGAGCTCTCCGTATGCCGTCATGATAATGACCCGGATGTTTTCGTCAATGACCTTCATCCGTTTTAAGATTTCGATTCCGTCCATGCCGGGAATTTTCATGTCCAAAAGCACAAGGTCGGGCCGTTCTTTTGTCACAATGTCAAGCGCCTGCAGGCCGTTCGCAGCCTGAAACGTCTGGTAGCCTTCTTTATTGAACACTTCATTTAGCAAAATACGAATGCCGTATTGATCATCAACGATTAAAATTTTTTCATTCATCATTTTACACCCCAATATTATGATTTTCGTCAAAAGTAAGCAGTATTGTATGTATTCTGTTTGATTTTCCTATTTCCTTTAATTATAATAGTCTACTTTACGACATTTTCTGAGCATTTTCTCTTTTGTTGTATACTGATATTGTACGTTATAAAGGAGGATTCACTTATGTTGAAAATATTCACGACGCAGTTAACAGGTATTTTTTCCCGCATTCAGGATAAGGAATCTGACGCGATTGAAGATGGGGCGCGGCTGCTTGCTCAAGCGGTGATCAGCGGGCATTCCATTTATTTATACGGAGCGAATGAGCTTCAGGGCGTCTTTTTTGAGGCCACCGAAAGCAAAGAACCCTTCCCATCTGTCAAAGCCTTTCCAGAAAGCGCTGAGGAAGTGACAGAAAGCGACAGGGTGCTGATGTTTTGCTCAGGGACGGGCACAGCCGAAGAACAGGCCCTCGCAAAAGAGCTTTATGAAAAAGGTGCGGGAGTCGTATGCGTATCGCCCGCAGCCAAAGACAGTGCTGGAATAGAACAGTATTGTGATGTGCATATTGATTCTAAATTAAAAATGCCGCTTGTTCCCGATGAAGACGGCACCCGTTACGGGTTTCCCTCTTTAATGACAGCACTGTATGTCTATCACGCTTTATCGTTTACACTAAAAGAAATTCTGCAAGAGTATGCATAATATCTTATTGTACATGCTGGAACTTGCCGGAAACAAATAAAAAAGACTTGCCCGCTTTTGAAAAACGGCAAGTCTTTTTTATTACTTCTGATTTGCAGCTTCGACAGACGCTCCGATAAAGCCTTTGAATAGAGGCTGAGGTCTTGTCGGTCTTGACTTGAACTCTGGATGGAACTGAGAAGCCACGAACCAAGGGTGGTCTTTCAGCTCGATGATTTCAACAAGGCGTCCATCAGGGCTTGTGCCTGAGAATACGAAGCCTTGCTCTTCCATTTGCTGTCTGAATTCATTGTTAAACTCATAGCGGTGGCGGTGGCGCTCGTACACCACTTCGTCCTGATACACTTCAAAGGCTTTCGTGCCTTCTTCAAGCTTACAAGGGTAAAGGCCGAGACGAAGCGTTCCTCCGAGATCCTCCACATCCTTTTGTTCAGGAAGAAGATCAATGATCGGGTATTGAGTTGACGGATCAATTTCCGCTGAGTGAGCGCCTTTTAAGCCCAATACGTTTCGTGCGTATTCAATAGATGCCACCTGCATGCCCAAGCAAATGCCCAAGAACGGAATGTTGTTTTCGCGCGCGTATTTTGTCGCGACGATTTTGCCTTCAACACCGCGGTCTCCGAATCCGCCCGGCACAATGATGCCGTCTGTTCCGCTTGTGAGTTCTGCGATATTGTTTTCTGTCACTTCTTCCGCGTTGATCCACTTCACTTTTACATCTGTGTCAAACGCATAGCCCGCATGGCGGAGAGACTCGACAACAGAAATGTATGCGTCAGGAAGCTCAACGTATTTGCCGACAAGGCCGATTGTAATCGTTTGAGACAGGTTGCTGACTTTGTTAACAAGCTCTTTCCACTCGGACATTTCCGCTTCTTTGCATGCCAATTTCATGTGCTCGCAAACAAGCTTATCAAGCCCTTGTTTTTGAAGCTCCAGCGGAATGGAGTAAAGGTTGTCCGCATCTTCACATTCAATAACCGCTTTTGTATCGATGTCGCAGAAAAGCGCGATTTTATCTTTCATATCTTGAGAAATCGGCATTTCTGTACGAACGACGATGATGTTTGGCTGAATGCCCAAGCTGCGCAATTCTTTTACGCTGTGCTGTGTCGGTTTTGTTTTTAATTCGCCAGCAGCTTTAATGTAAGGCACGAGCGTACAGTGGATGTACATTACGTTTTCACGGCCGATGTCGCTCTTCATTTGGCGGATCGCTTCAAGGAATGGCAGTGATTCGATGTCTCCGACAGTACCGCCGATTTCTGTAATGACAACATCTGCGTTTGTCTCTTTCCCTGCGCGGTAAACACGGTCTTTCAATTCGTTTGTGATGTGCGGAATGACCTGTACGGTTCCCCCAAGGTAATCTCCGCGTCGTTCTTTTTTAAGAACTGTTGAATAGATTTTACCTGTTGTCACGTTGCTGAATTTATTCAGGTTAATGTCGATAAAACGCTCATAGTGACCAAGGTCCAAGTCTGTTTCAGCGCCGTCATCCGTTACGAATACTTCACCGTGCTGGTACGGGCTCATTGTTCCCGGGTCAACGTTGATGTATGGATCGAATTTTTGAATCGTCACGTTCAGTCCGCGGTTTTTCAGCAAACGCCCTAATGAAGCTGCTACAATACCCTTTCCAAGTGAGGATACAACTCCCCCGGTTACAAAAATATATTTCGTCATTTCGTTTGCTCCTCTCTTCGCTCTTAGCTACATTTTTAAAATGTACTATTTTATAAAAAATCATTTAGCCTTTTAAATGATTTATAAGAAAAATGAGGGGTGAAAATAAGAAAGCTCCCTTTCAATTTCTTGAAAGGGAGCATAACGTACTATGTTCTCTCTTCGTTTTTGAAGAGCCCAAAATACATACTACATAGTTCGACTATGAAAGTCAAGATCGTTTTGAAGATGAAATCTGATACTATTTAATTTCCTCTTCTTCATCATCATAGTCTTCATCATCTTCATCAACAATATCTTCTTCGATCTCAAGATCGTCGTCGTCTTCGTCAAGATCTTCATCGTCAAAATCGTCGGCTTCAAGATCGAGTTCTTCCTCAACTTCATCCAAATCAAGGTCGTCTTCGTCGATCTCTTCAAACTCGTCAAGATCAAGATCTTCTTCGACTGCTTTCTTCGCTTTTTTCTTTTTCGCCTTGACTGTCGGCTGAGTTTCTTCATCAAGCTGATCATACGGATACCAGCTGCGAAGCCCCCACGTCTGGTCAGAAAGCGCCAGGAAGCGGCCGTCAATGTTTAAATCTGTATAAAATTGAGCGATGCGGTCTCCAAGCTCTTCTTTTTTCACGCCGAGCAAAGATGCGATTTCATTTAAAAGCTCCTGAAAAGGAACTGGTTTTTTATGTTCTTCAAATAATTCGTGAGCGATTTCAACTAAAGCCATTTCCTTTAGCTCTTCCTGTGAATATTGTTTGATACCCAAGGTCGGACACTCCCTTTCTATTACTTATATGTATCTGTTTTATCAATAATGAAAGCGATTTTGTATCGTTCTTATACAAACCATACCTCTCATTATAAACAAAATAAAACAGAATATGCTACCCTTAACAGCGTTAATTTAAATAATTTTACAAGAGTGATCCGACTGAGAGATGTTTTCCGTTAATCCGCGAGCATTCTGGAGATGACCAGTCTTTGAATTTCTTGAGTGCCTTCATAGATTTGCGTGATTTTTGCATCACGCATATAGCGTTCTACCGGATAATCTTTTGTATAGCCGTAGCCGCCGAAAATCTGCACGGCTTCGGTCGTTACCTTCATCGCCGTATCCCCAGCCATCAGTTTGGACATAGCGGAAGCTTTTCCATATGGAAGGCCCGATGATTCTAACCACGCAGCCTGATAGGTCAATAGCCTTGAAGCTTCTATCATTGTCGCCATATCCGCGAGTTTAAAAGCGATGCCCTGCTGCTCGCCGATCGATTTTCCGAATTGCTTTCGCTCTTTTGCATATTGAAGCGCCGCATCAAGCGCTCCTTGGGCGATGCCTACGGCTTGTGCAGCTATGCCGTTTCTGCCTCCGTCAAGCGTCTTCATCGCGATTTTGAAGCCTTCTCCTTCTTCTCCGAGACGCTTTGATGCGGGCACTACACAATCTTCGAACATGATTTCCGTTGTCGGTGAAGAACGGATGCCCAGCTTCTTTTCTTTCTTGCCTGTAAAAAATCCTTCAAAATCCTTTTCTACTATAAAAGCGGTAATGCCTTTTTTCTTTTTCTCGGGATCGGTGACAGCAAAAACAATGTAAATATCAGCAACGCCGCCGTTTGTGATAAACACTTTGGAACCATTTAACACATAGTCATCGCCGATTCGTTCAGCAGTTGTTTTCATGCTGCCGGCGTCAGATCCAGACCCTGCTTCGGTCAATGCGAATGCGCCGATTTTCTCTCCGAGGGCCAGCTGTGTTAAGTACTCTGTCTTCTGCTCCTCCGTCCCAAAGGCAAACAGCGGCCAGCTGCAAAGAGAGATATGGGCGGAAAGCGTCACACCGGTGGATGCGCACACTTTTGACAGCTCCTCCACCGCGATGACGTAGGCCAAATAGTCACTTCCGATTCCGCCGTAATCTTCAGGCCATGGAATTCCCGTCAGCCCCAGATTTGCCATTTCCCGAAACAGCTCGCGATCGAAGCGTTCTTGTTCGTCCCGTTCTGCCGCTGTCGGGGCCACCTCATGCTTCGCAAAATCGCGCACCAATTTTCGTATCATCTGGTGTTCTTCTGATAATGAAAAATTCATTGCTTCTCCCCCATTTTCAGATCAGCGCCTAAAACGGATTGAGCCAGAAGCTCGACTATGTCGTACGTTTTGACTTGGTCTTCAGCTTCCTTCGCCTTTGTGCCGTCCCCAAGCATTGTGAGACAGTACGGACAGCCGGAACTGATCACCGATGGGTTGACTGCGAGCGCTTGCTCTGTCCTGGCGACGTTAATCCTGTTGCCTGTTTCTTCCTCAATCCACATTAATCCCCCGCCGGCTCCGCAGCACATGCCGGTTTCCCGGTTTCTCTCCATTTCAACAAGCTGCACGCCCGGAATGGCTTTCAAAATCTCTCTCGGCGGATCATAGACTTCATTGTACCGGCCCAAATAGCACGAATCATGGAAGGTAATCGTCTCATGAAGCGGGTGCTGCGGCTTTAATTTTCCGTTTTTCACAAGCTCGGCCAGCACTTCTGTATGATGATAAACCTCGCCTTCAAATCCGAAATCCGGATATTCGTTTTTAAATAAATTGTATGCATGGGGGTCGATCGTAACGATTTTTTTGACATCATTTTTTTCAAATTCAGAAATATTCTTCTCAGCCAGCTCTTGGAACAAAAATTCATTTCCGAGGCGGCGCGGCGTGTCTCCTGAATTTTTTTCTTTATTGCCGAGGATCGCGAAGGACACGCCCGCGTGATTGAGCAGCTTGGCAAAGGAAATTGCGATTTTCTGGCTTCTGTTGTCGTAAGACCCCATGGAGCCTACCCAGAAAAGGTACTCAAATTCTTTTCCTTCTTTTTTCATTTCTTTTACAGTCGGAATCTCAGCATCCGGCGCCTCGTCACGCCAATTTTCACGTTCCTTGCGGTTGAGTCCCCACGGATTCCCCTGCCGCTCAATACTTGTCATTGCGCGCTGGGCGTCACTGTCCATTTTTCCTTCTGTCAGTACGAGGTAGCGGCGGAGGTCGATGATTTTATCCACGTGCTCATTCATGACCGGGCATTGATCCTCACAGTTTCGGCAAGTGGTGCATGCCCAAATTTCTTCCTCTGTGATGACGTCGCCGATCAAGCTTGGATTGTAATCAAGCGCCGCTGCTGCTTCCTGCGATCCGCTGCCCGCTGACGCCGCAGCCAGCTGATTGCCTCTCGTATGCCGAAACGCTGCTGCGGGCACCCATGGGGAGCGCGAGGTGACGGCAGCGCCTTTTTCAGTGAGATGGTCTCTGAGACGCAAAATCAAGTCCATCGGAGACAGCATTTTTCCGGTGCCTGTTGCAGGACACATATTTGTACATCGGCCGCACTCGACACACGCGTACAGATCAAGCAGCTGAGACTGTCTGAAATCCTCAATTTTTCCCGCTCCGTAACTTTCTTTCGTTTCGTCGGTAAAATCAATTTTTTCAAGTTTTCCGGCAGATTCCATTCTATTGAAAAAGACGTTTGCCGGGCCGGCGATTAAATGGGCATGCTTCGACTGAGGCACGTACACTAAAAAGCTAAGCAAGAATAGGAGATGGATCCACCATGCGATATAGAAAATCACCGCCGCGCCTGTTTTCCCGACACCGCTAAGCATAAACGCAATACCTGAGGCAATTGGCTCGCTCCAAGAAAGCCCATGCTCATGCCAAATCAGATTCATCCCGTTCCCAAGCAGAACGGTCAGCATTAACCCTCCGATAAAAATGAGAACGAGTCCGGCTTTGAAACCGCGTTTCAGCCTCACGAGCTTTTCGATATAACGTCTGTAAAATGCCCACCCAACAGCAATCAAAATGAGAAACGTAACAATTTCCTGAAAAAAGGTGAAGGCGGGATAGACCGGGCCAAGCGGCAGATTCCGGCCGGGAGCCAGTCCTTTGATGATAAAGTCAATTGCTCCGAACTGAACCAATATAAATCCGTAGAAAAACATAACGTGAATGATTCCGCTTTTCTTGTCCTTGAGCAGTTTTTTCTGTCCGAATACATTCACCCATATGGCGTGAAGCCGTTCCTTGAACCGTTGATCAAATTGTTCTTTCTGGCCGAGCTTGATGTAGGCCAGTCTCGTTTTGACCAAATACACAAACAAATAGACAGCGTAAGCGGTTACAATCAGAAATAATAATGCATTTGCGATGAGAAAGCCGCTCATTCCAATTCCCCCTTTTTACTGATAAAGACCGCGATCCCCTACCCCCGAATCTGTATAAGATTATCTTTATGATAAATAATGAATGAGTGTTCAGTCAATAATTAAATTCCTGCTGTTCGGGCACACTACCTTTACTACGGAAAGGAGTGCCGGTATGAAGGTATTTATCGTGATTATGATCATTGTCGTTATTTTCTTTGCCTTGATTCTGCTTGATATCTTCATGGGCCGTGCCGGATACAGAAAAAAGGCGTACGAGCCTGTTTTTTCAAAAAAGAAGAGTGACATCGAATTGATCCACTGCGGCGCTGATCTCGTTGAGCGGATGATGAATGATATTCGCCAGGCCGCCTCTTCTGTTCACATGATGTTTTTTATTATGAAAAATGATGAGGTCAGCCACAATATGTATACCTTGCTGAAAACAAAAGCCCAAGCTGGCGTATCCGTTTATTTGCTTCTGGATTGGGCGGGCTGCCGGGCAATTAAAAAAACGGCGCTGCAGACGATGAAAAATGCCGGCGTCCATGTCCATGTGATGAATCGTCCCCGTTTTCCTTTTTTCTTTTTTCACATGCAAAAACGGAATCACCGGAAGATTACGGTGATAGACGGAAAAATCGGTTATATCGGCGGGTTTAACATCGCCGAAGAATATCTTGGAAAGAAGGCGAAGTTCGGCAATTGGGAGGATTATCATCTGCGCATGATGGGAGAAGGCGTACATGATCTTCAAACGCTTTTTGCTTCTGATCTAAAACGAAATACCGGAATCGAACTGGGTTCGGATGTTTGGCCAAAGCTTCAGCAAGGGACTATTTCTCACAAGATATATGCGACTGACGGTTATTCCCTTGAAAACATATACTTGGCCAACATTGCCCAAGCGAAGAATCGCCTTACGGTTTGCACGCCTTATTACATTCCATCAAAACCGCTTCAAGAGGCCCTTATTAACGCAAGAAAAAACGGCGTATCCGTGAGAATCATTGTACCGATGAAATCAGACCATCCGCTGGTACGAGAAGCGGCTTTTACGTATTATTCGGAGCTCTTGGATGCCGGCTGTCTTATTTATCGTTATTATCAAGGGTTTTATCATGTAAAAGCCCTCATCATAGACGACCATCTCAGCATTATCGGAACAGCCAACTTCGATAAACGAAGCCTGTTTTTAAATGAAGAGGTGAATGTCGAAATTGATGACGAAGCGTTTACAAGTGAAGTCTATGCCACGATTGAGGAGGATATGAAAAAGTCGGAGCGGCTGACCATGGAGGATTTCAGCAAGCGCACATTCAGGCAGCGCCCGGCGGAATGGCTCGGCAGGGCATTATCTTATTTCTTATAAAGGAGAGTTCCTATGATTTTCAGATTCGGGTTCGTTTCAAATGCGATGAGCCTTTGGGATGCGTCTCCCGCTAAAACATTGACATTCGCGCGTTATTCAAAGCTTTCAAAGACTGAAAGAAAAGAAGCGCTTCTGACTGTGACAAAAGCCAATTTGCGCAATACGATGAGAACCCTTCACTATATCATCGGACACGGCATTCCTTTGTACCGTTTTTCCAGTTCGATTGTGCCGCTGGCTACGCATCCCGACGTGATGTGGGATTTTGTAACACCGTTTCAAAAAGAGTTTCGGGAGATTGGAGAGCTTGTTAAAACACATCAACTGCGAACAAGCTTTCATCCAAATCAATTCACTCTGTTTACGAGCACGAAGGAATCCGTCACAAAAAATGCGGTAACCGATATGGCCTATCACTACCGCATGCTTGAGGCCATGGGCATTGCTGATCGCTCCGTTATCAACATTCATATTGGCGGCGCTTACGGAAATAAAGACACCGCCACTGCACAATTTCATCAAAATATAAAACAGCTGCCGCAGGAGATCAAAGAGCGGATGACACTTGAAAATGATGATAAAACATATACAACGGAAGAAACGCTTCAGGTCTGTGAGCAGGAGGATGTTCCGTTTGTCTTTGACTTTCATCATTTTTACGCCAATCCAGACGATCACGCCGACCTGAATGTAGCACTGCCCCGCATGATCAAAACGTGGGAGCGGATCGGCCTTCAGCCAAAGGTTCACTTGTCTTCCCCAAAATCGGAGCAAGCGATACGCAGCCATGCCGATTATGTTGACGCCAACTTTTTGCTGCCGCTGTTGGAACGCTTTAGGCAATGGGGAACAAATATTGATTTCATGATTGAAGCAAAGCAGAAAGACAAGGCGCTTCTCCGCTTGATGGATGAATTAAGCTCCATCCGCGGTGTCAAACGCATCGGGGGCGGTGCGCTGCAATGGAAGTCATAAATGTGCAAAAATAGGTTTACGACTTGTCAGCTTTGGGAACTTAGGCTATATAAGACAACAATCGATGGAGGAGAAAGATCATGAAAAATATCAAGTCTCTGAAAGTAGCCGCACAGGCCTTTACTTTAAGAAATTTGATTCATCTTTATAAAATGTGCCATTCCGGAAGCCACGAGGTTTATATTTATTCAAAGAAAACGATGTGCAAAATCAAAAGCTTAATTGAGCTTGAAACATTCCGCATGGCTCATAATGAAAAGGAATATTTGATCGTAGTTGAAGGAACAAAAGCATCGCAGCTCATTGAAAAATTTCAAAATCTCATCGAGCCTGCTGAGAGAGAAGCGCTCTAACTTACATACAAAAAAGGATAGACATCTGTCTATCCTTTTTCTTATGCTCTTACATAATGGAGCTGAACCGCTTGTCCAAATTGTTTTGTCCCTTTTAACCGCAGTTTTGTTTCATTTGTTAGTTCGTGAAACAGCGGGATGCCGCTTCCTAAAACGACGGGAATAACAGTGATGATGAATTCGTCGATGGCATCTTCTTTCATAAAGGCATTCACCAGCTCCGCCCCGCCAGCTATCCAGATGTTTGAGCCTTTTTCCTGTTTCAAACGGGCAGTGAAGGCTCTGGCTCCCTCATTGATAAACGTCACATGTTCATCTTGATAACTGTCGGGCGATCCTGTAAAAACATAGCATGTTTTATCCTGATACGGGAAAACCGGTGTTAGCACTTTAACGTGCTCATATGTGCTCCGCCCTAAAATGACTGTATCAACAGTCTGATAAAAATCACTGTAACCGTTGTCGCCCTCACCTTCAAATTCATCCAGCCAATCGATGCTTCCATCTTCTTTTGCGATCATCCCGTCCAATGAAACAGCAATGTACAGCACAGTTTTTCTTTCCATGTTCTCCTCCTATCGCTGCACCATTTGCCCGAATTGCGCTTGATGCAGCCTGCTGTATAGGCCTCCGGCTTCGATCAGGTCTTGATGACGGCCTTGTTCTTCAATACCGTTGTTTGTGACGACCACAATTCTGTCCGCGTCTTTGATCGTCGCCAGCCTGTGGGCGATGACAAGCGTCGTGCGCCCCTCAGACAACTCTTGAAGCGCCTTTTGGATCGCCGCTTCCGTCTCTGTATCAAGGGCTGAGGTGGCTTCGTCGAGAATCAAGATCGACGGATTTTTCAAGAACATCCTTGCAATTGACAGACGCTGTTTTTGCCCGCCGGAAAGCTTCACGCCGCGTTCGCCAATCATAGTATCCAACCCATCAGGCATGTTATGGACGAGCTCTTCCAGATGCGCCTGCTTCACAGCTTGCCAAATGTCTTCTTCTGATGCGCCTAGTCGGCCGTAGGCGATATTTTCTCTAAGCGTGCCCGAGAATAAGAAAACGTCCTGTTGCACGACGCCAATCTGCCCGCGCAACGAAGAAAGCGTCATGTCTTTTATACTGATGCCGTCAATCGTAATGTCGCCCTCCGATGCTTCATAAAAACGCGGAAGCAGACTGCAAAGCGTTGATTTCCCCGCACCTGACGGACCGACGAACGCCACCGTTTCCCCCGCTTGAATGGATAGGTTGATGTCATTGAGGACATTGTGATGGTCATCATAGCCAAACGAAACATGTTTATAGCGGATATTGCCCTTCAGGCCGGAAACATCTCTCGCATCAGGTGAATCCTGAATGTCCGGCTCTGTCTCCATGAGCTCCATATAGCTTTTGAAACCCGCGATCCCCCTCGGATACATTTCGATAATGGCATTAATTTTGTCAATAGGCCTGAACAGCACATTCGTCAAGAGTACAAACGCCACAAATTCCCCGTACGATAAGGAGCCGCGAATGACAAACCACGTCCCGCACAAAAGGACAAACAGCGTGACAAACCGGGTCAGCATATAGCTGATTGAACCGTTTTTCGCCATGATTTTGTAGGAAGAAAGCTTTGTGACACGAAAACGCTGGTTATTGACGGCGAAACGTTCTTTTTCAAACGCTTCATTTCCGAACGCCTGCACAAGCCGGATGCCGCCGATGTTATTTTCTACACGCGCGCTGAAGTCTCCGATATCCTTGTTCAGCGTGGTAAATGCTTTGGTCATTTTTTTGTTGAAATAAAGCGCTAGCCAAATGACGATCGGCATAATGATAAACGTTAATAAAGCAAGCTGCCAGTTAATAAACAGCATCACTCCGAACGCCCCGAGAATGGTCATGACCGCAATGAATAAGTCTTCCGGTCCGTGATGGGCGACTTCACCGATATACATTAAATCGTTCGTGAGCTTCGACATCAGCGTTCCCGTCTTGTTGTTGTCGTAAAATTTGAACGAGAGCTTTTGCAAATGGTCAAAAAGCGACTTTCTCATATCAGTCTCAATATTGATACCAAGCATGTGTCCCCAGTAGGTCACGATATACTGAAGAGCCGAGCTGAGCGCGTACACCGCAAATAACCCGATTGAGGTCGCGATGATCAGTCCCCAATCCCTGCCCGGCAGCAAGGTATCAATAAAATAATTGACGATCAAAGGAAAACTCAGCTCCATTAAACCTCCCGCGATCGCTGAGAAAAAGTCGAGAAAGAACAACGTTTTATATGGTTTATAATATGAAAAAAATTGCCGCAGCACCCTATCTTCCCCCAATGTATAAATAACTGATAATATTTCTCAATTATACTATACACGGGCTGTTTTGAAAGATCAGATTTCTTTTTTCTTACAGAACACCTGAAAACAGGCGGGCAAACGACTCTTTTGTCCGGTCAGCCACACCTCTTTTATAAAAGCCGACAGGGCTGAGCTTTTCACTTTCCTGCATATCCTCCTCAAAATGGGCCTCAAGGGTTCGGATCGCTTCGGCATCCGTGAAGAACACATTCACTTCAAAGTTGAGCTGAAAGCTGCGCATGTCCATATTCGCGGTACCGACGGAGGCGAGATCGCCATCAATGATCATGACTTTTTGATGCATGAAGCCTTTTTGGTAGGAGTACACTTCAATGCCCTCAAGGAGCAGCTCCGGGAAATAGGACCTCGACGCGTATTGGGTCAAAAAGCTGTCGTTCTTCTCCGGCACCATAACCCTTACCTCTACCCCCTTTGTCGCCGCTGCTTTTAGCGCCGTGCGAATGGATTCATTGGGGACAAAATAGGGCGTGGCGATCCATATTGATTTCTGTGCTGAAGAAATCATTTCATAATAAAGGTCGCTCATGCTTTCCTTCATGTCAGGGCCTGTTGCGACAATTTGATAAATGCCTCCTCCTTCCACGGGAACCGGGGTATTGTACTCCTCTTGATCAATTAGCACTTCATTGGAGACATATTCCCAATCCAGCATAAAGATAGCGTGGAGCGTTTGCACAATTTCCCCCTCAAGCCGCAGGTGTGTATCTCTCCAAAATCCGATGTGCGGATCTCTGCTGATATATTCCTTCCCAACATTTAATCCGCCCACAAAACCGGTTTTCCCATCGATGATCACGATTTTCCGGTGATTTCTGAAATTCAGCTTCTGGTTGAAAAACCCGTATTTCAGCGGAGAAAACGGGACGATGTCCACCCCCGCTTGTTTCATTCTCATAATATCTCTTCTTGCCAGCTTCATGCTTCCTGCCGCATCGTATAAAAACCTCACCTCGACACCCTGGCGCGCTTTCTCCATCATAATATCCATCATGCCGCGTCCGAGCATGTCTGATTTAAACATGTAGTATTCAATATGTATGTAAGATTCCGCTTTTCTCATTGCTTTGAAAATGTCCGGGAAGGTTTCTTCGCCGTTTTTCAGCACTTTGATGTTGCTTTTCGTATTGATATTCATATGGGCAGCCCTGATGGAATATGTAAAGAACCTCTCTTGATTGTCCTTCAGCCCTGTCACTTCGGGCGTTTCCTCCTTGTCAAACAGCTTCCTGAGCTTTTCCCTGTTGTACATTCGTTTTGTCTTAAACAGCTTTCCCTTTACATAAAGCTGTCCCGAAAACAGATAAAACACGTAGCCGGCGATTGGAAAAAAGACAAGAATATGGATCCATAGCAGCGTGTGCTGCGAGGTGCGGTTTTCAAGAATTAATGAATAGATGCTGAACAAAATAATGCTTATATAGCAAAGCAATCCTCCGTAAAACTCAAGCCTGGAAACCGGAAAAAACCAAATGACATATGCCCCGATGAGCATCATATATAAAAAGAAAAATTCCAGTCTCCTTTTCAGCATCCTGATTCTCTCCAATCTGATTCAATTACCTCTGTATTACCTCTTTTTTCTAATCGATAAACCTTGTAAGTAAAAAACCTCTCCTCCAAAGGAGGAGAGGTTTAGAGAAAACTAACTGTCAAGGGGTTCATCGGCATCGTTTCTGCAGAAATAAAGCAAGACTATTGGCAACGCCGAGTGAAGCCTGATGCTACAACATGAACGGCAGGCCGAACCCGCTCAGCACTCCGGCAAGCGCCGAAAAAGAGGCGGCACTGTGACTGCAAATACGGTGGATAGAGTGAATTTGATGCCCATTCTGATGAGAGAAAATATATAAAACGGGATATTGATCAGAAAGATATAAGGAGCTAGTCAGGCTGAGTCATAATCTGCTGTTCCACCGGTTTAAAATGAGTAAAATCCGTTTTATTCTTGATGTTTTTTCCAAATACAAACACAACAGGATTCCCGGCCGCCCAGCCATTACCTTTGCAGAAGATATCTTATGTTTTCATCAAGATAAAAAAACCCCCTCTTGCAAGGGGGATTTTCACGAACGTTTCCGATATACAACGTAGCTGCGGGTCAGATACTTGAGCGGCAGACTGAACACATGAACCAATCTCGTAAACGGCCACAGGATAAAAACGACGTATCCTATCACAATATGAAACTTAAACCATAGCGGGACACTCTCCATCAAAGAGGCGTCAGGCCTGAACAAAACGGTTTCCCTGAACCACGGTCCGACTGTTGTCCGGTAATCAAATCCTTTCGAATCAATGTTGAGAAACGTGGCCGCAACGCCTGACAGCATCATGAACAGCAGCAGGAGCAGCGTAAGGATATCGGATGGCGAGCTCGTTTTGCGGATTCTTTTGTCAAACAGCCTTCTGTACGTCAGGATGACAAGTCCGGTACATGCCGCAATGCCCGCCGGCAATCCAGCGCCAATCGCCATTTTGTGATACATATGCTCTGAAATGCCAAGGGAAGCATACACGCCTTCCGGGATCAGAATCCCCATGACATGCCCGCCGACAACGCACAGCAGTCCCCAGTGAAAAAGTGTGCTGCCCGCCGCAAGTTTTTTCCTTTCTAACAGCTCGCTTGATTTCGCCGTCCAGCCAAATTGGTCATGCTGGTAGCGGTAAATATGGCCGCCGATAAAGATCGTCAATACAATGTATGGCATAATACCCCAGAGGATCTGCCCGCTCATGCCTGAACAGCCCCTTCAACGCTTTCACGTACGCCAATGTTTTCAAGCGCGGCCAGCAGCACGTGCAGCAGTTCAGCGTATATACTGTCATTTTTTTCGAGACGGGATGCCAGCTCCCTCACATTGGACAGATATTTCTCAAACACGCTTCTCGCTGCTTCAATTTCTGCAGCCGCAGCAAATTCCAGCATCAGCGGCAGATAATCAGGCAGCTCTTTCTCTGTCGGCAGGAAACCGGATTGCTCGTATGTGTTTTTTAAATGCAGCAATTCAACGCCGCGTTCCCTTTGCTCGCCCGAGTTAAAGTAGGTGACATACATATTTGTTTTTTTCCCAAAGTCGAATGTATAGACATAGTGTTCAATCAGCGCTTCCGGTGAAAAGCTGGCTGACGCTTCGAAAAAGTGCAGCAGCTTCTCCCGGATTTGCCGGTTGCTGATTTCATGGATAAGAGCCTTCCAATCGGGAATCTCGGCTCTCCACTCTTCATCCGGATAAGAGAGAAGAGTGGATAGAGCGGAGAACGTAATTTGCCGGTCTGTGGTGTTCATCTTGTTACACCTCGTTTATCAAAAGTTAGAAACAGGAGCCGGGGCCGCCTGAAAATGATAAGCCGCAGCTCCCTTGTTCAGCATATAAATCTGAAACTTCTTCTCGATGACTGCTCGGTATCACAAAGCGGTCATCATATTTGGCAATCGCAAGCAGCCGATACATATCTTCAATTTGCTGTTCTGTTAAGCCGACACTGGAGATCAGTTCCGGGTCGATTGATTTATTCGTCTGGATCGCTCTCATATACTGGCGCATGACAGACATTTTCTTCAACGTTGACCGAATATGATCCGTATCACCGGCTGTTAACAGCTGCGCCAAATAATCTATCGGGATTCTCATTTGGTCGATAGCCGGAAAAATATCTTCCGCGGATTGCCGGCTGCCTTTTCCTTCAAAGAGATTCATAATCGGGCTGAGCGGCGGAATGTACCACACCATTGGCAGGGTGCGGTACTCTGGATGAAGCGGCAGCGCAATCTTCCAGTCAATGATCATTTTATAGATCGGCGATTGCTGCGCAGCCTCTATCCATTCAGCCGGAATGCCTTGTTCTTTTGCCAGCTTGGCAACCTCAGGATCATTTGGATCAAGAAAAACGTCCAATTGGGAATGGTAGAGATCCTTTTCATTTTCAACAGATGCCGCTTCCTCCACTTTGTCCGCGTCATACAGCATGACGCCGAGGTAGCGGATTCTGCCAACACACGTCTCAGAGCAGATGGTTGGCAGTCCCGCCTCCAAACGCGGAAAGCAGAGTGTGCATTTTTCCGCTTTGTTCGTTTGCCAGTTAAAATAGACTTTTTTATAAGGACAGGATGAGACGCAATATCTCCATGAACGGCATGCGTTTTGATCCACAAGCACAATGCCGTCCTCCTCGCGTTTGTACATGGCGCCGGATGGACAGGATGAGACGCACGCCGGGTTGATGCAGTGCTCGCAAATACGGGGCAAATACATCATAAAAACCTCATCGAATTCTGTTTTGATCGATTCCTCCATCTTTTGTACGTTGGGATCTTCAAGCCCCGTTATGTGGCCGCCCGCGAGATCATCCTCCCAGTTCGGTCCCCATTCGATATTCATGAAATCCCCCGTCAAGGACGATTTCGGGCGTGCTACCGGCTGGTGTTTTTTCTGCGGGCTGTTCGTTAATGTTTCATAATCATAGTTCCAAGGTTCATAGTAATCATCAATTGACGGCTGATTCGGATTATAGAAAAGGCCTGCAAGCCGATTGGTTTTCGAGCCCGATTTCAGCTCGAGCTTTCCTTTTTTCAATGTCCAGCCGCCTTTATATTTGTCCTGGTCCTCCCATTGCTTCGGGTAGCCGATGCCCGGCTTTGTTTCTACATTATTGAAGTACATATATTCCGCACCGGAACGGTTTGTCCACGTGTTTTTGCAGGTGACGCTGCACGTGTGGCAGCCGATGCATTTATCCAAGTTCATGACCATACCGATTTGCGCTTTAATCTTCAAGCCAATCGACCTCCTTCAGCTTGCGGATGACGACGTTCAGGTCGCGCTGATTCCCCGTTGGACCGTAATAATTAAAGCCGTAGCTGAGCTGGGCGTAGCCCCCGATCATCTGTGTCGGCTTGACGTGAATCCTTGTCGGGCTGTTATGGGTGCCTCCGCGGTTATTCGTCAGCTTTGTTCCGGGCACGTTGATGTGGCGGTCCTGGGCATGGTGCATAAACGCCATTCCTTTAGGAATCCGATGAGACAAAACCGCTCTCGCGACGACAACACCGTTTCGGTTAAAGCATTCAATCCAATCGTTGTCTTTGATATCCGTGTCCTCTGCATCATCTTTATTCATCCACACGGTCGGCCCACCGCGGAACAGCGTCAGCATCGGCAGAGAATCAAAATACATGCTGTGGACAGACCATTTATTATGCGGCGTCAAATAATTGAGGACGATTTCTTTTCCCTCTTGATCAGGCCGCTTGCTCAGAAACGGGCGATGCTGGAGGATCGGTTTGAATGTCGCCATCGTTTCACCGAATTCCATCATCAGTTCATGATCGACATAATAGGATTGTCTGCCTGTCAGCGTCCGCCACGGGATTAATTTTTCAACATTCGTCGTAAACGGCGAATACCTGCGCCCTCCTTTTTCAGAGCCGGAAAACGCTGGAGACGTGATCACCGTTTTCGGCTGGGCTGTAATTTGTTCGAACGTAAAGCATTCTTCCTCGCGTTCTTCCGCCAGGTCTTTCAGCTTCAGGTTCGTGATGTTTTCAAGTGATTCCCATGCTTTGACGGCGACCTTTCCATTCGAAGTGGATGATAGGGCTAAAATCGCTTCTGCTGCCTGCTTTGCTTCACTTATATTTGGACATCCCTTTGCGACGCTGTCCGAGGTGATTTCTCCCAATCTCTGTTTGAGTGATTCATATTCATCGGCTATTGACCAGCTCATCCCTTTTGTTCCGCTCGGCTTTAAAGCAACGTTCGGACCAAGTGCAGTCATTTTATGAAAAATGTGTTTGTAATCCCGTTCAACGACTTGGATGTTCGGCATCGTTTTTCCCGGAATGGCTTCACATTCGCCTTTGCTCCAGTCATTGATTTTGCCGAATGGCTGGGCCAATTCCTGCATGGTGTCGTGGAGGAGCGGCGTCGCAACCACTTCTTTCACGGGCTCCATATCGACTTCTTCTGCCAGATCGGAAACGGCTTTTGACAACGCCTTGAAAATATCCCAGTCTGACTTCGATTCCCACGGAGCCGAGATCGCAGGAGCAAATGGATGAATGAACGGATGCATATCTGTGCTGCTGAGATCGTGTTTTTCATACCATGTCGCCGCCGGCAGCACGATATCGGAATACAGCGCCGTACCGGCCATTCGGAAGTCAAGATTGATTAACAAGTCGAGCTTTCCTTCCGGCGCCTGCTCCCGCCATTTGATTTCTTCAGGGCGGATGCTGTCGCTGTCGTCATTCATCAAGCCGTTCGTCGTCCCTAACAAATGCTTGAGAAAATATTCATGCCCTTTTCCTGAGCTTGAGATCAGATTTGCCCGCCATACGAAGAGATTTCTTGGGAAATTCACTTCATTATCAGGATCTTCAATCGCGAATTTCAGTTTTTTCTCTTGAAGCTGTGAGGCCACGTACGCACCTACGTCTTCGGGTGTTACTGCCCCTGCTTTTTCAGCTTCTTTATACAGATCGATGCCATTTTGATTGAAAGTCGGGTAAGACGGAAGCCACCCCAGCCGCGCCGCCAGCACATTGTAATCAGCGTGGTGCTTGTAGCGGGATGACGCAGCAATCGGTGATGCCAAATCACTGATCGGCTGGTCCTCATAACGCCACTGATCTGTCGCAAAGTAGAAAAATGAGGTGCCGTTTTGCAGCTTAGGCACGCCCTCCCAGTCCTTTGCAGTTGCAATCGTCTGCCACCCTTCAGCAGGTCGGAGCTTTTCCTGCCCCACGTAATGGGCCCAGCCTCCGCCGTTTACGCCTTGGGCTCCTACAAGTAAAACAAGATTTAACACCGCTCGGTAGATCGTGTCGGAGTTGAACCAGTGGTTAATGCCGGCCCCTACGATAATCATGGACCGGCCATCTGTATCGATCGCATTTTGGGCAAACTCTCTGGCAATCTTAACGACAGCTTCTTTTTTGATTCCTGTCATTTGTTCCTGCCAGGCAGGCGTAAACGGCTCAGGATCATCATAGGAGACAGCCGATCGTTCGCCGATACCCCGGTTCACGCCGTAGTTAGCCAGTATCAAGTCAAACACGGTCGTGATGTACGTTTCTTCACCGTTCAGGTTCATTTTTTTAATAGGAAGATCCCGCTCGAGCACTTTGTTTCCGTCATTTGAAAAATACGGGATGCGCACCGTGCCGATTTCGTCCTCTATTCCCAGCACAGAGAGACGGGGTTCAATCGGTTCCCCGGTTTCTTCATCAATCATGTGCAGGTTCCATTTCTGCTGCCCGTCCCAGCGCGAGCCCATTGTCCCTTGGGGTATGGCAAATGAACTTGTCTGTTCATCCCAAACCGCAGGCTTCCACTGATCATGCTTTGTCTGCCGCCCGATGTCCTTCGCATGCAGAAACCGTCCCGCTGTGTATACGCCATTTTCTTTTGACAGGGTGACGAGAAATGGAAAATCAGTGTATTGCTTCGCGTACTCAATAAAACGTTCAGTTTCTTGGTTCACGTAAAATTCCTGCAGAATGACGTGACCCATCGCCATCGCAAGCGCCCCGTCAGTCCCTTGGCGAATACTCAGCCAGTCATCCGCGAACTTTGAGGATTCCGCAAAATCCGGACTGATCGAAATGACCTTAGCGCCTTTATAGCGGGCCTCCGCCAAAAAATGCGCGTCAGGCGTTCTCGTTAACGGAACGTTGGAGCCCCATGTGATAATATAGCCGGAATTGTACCAATCACTGCTTTCCGGAACGTCCGTCTGGTCACCCCAAATTTGCGGGGATGCCGGAGGAAGATCCGCATACCAGTCATAAAAACTGAGCATAGGGCCTCCGATTAACGACATAAACCGGGAGCCTGATGCATGGCTGATCATGGACATGGCCGGAATCGGAGAAAAACCGACGTTTCGGTCAGGCCCGTATTTCATCACTGTATACAGCAGAGAGGCTGAAATCAGCTTCAGCACCTCCGGCCATTCAGCGCGCACAAAACCGCCTTTCCCTCTCGCCTGTTTATAGGACTTCGCTTTTTCAGGGTTTTCGACGATCGATTTCCAGGCTTCCAATGGATTTTGATGCGTCTGCAATGCCTCCCGCCACAAATTGATCAGCACACCGCGCACGTATGGATATTTCACACGGAGCGGGCTGTAGATATACCATGAAAAACTGGCCCCCCGCGGGCAGCCTCTCGGTTCAAAATCAGGCATATCCGGGCCTGTTGATGGATAATTCAAATTTTGCCCTTCCCACGTGACAATTCCGTTTTTCACATAAATATTCCAGCTGCAAGACCCTGTACAGTTGACGCCGTGGGTGGAGCGAACGACTTTGTCGTACTGCCATCTGTTTCTGTATACATTCTCCCAATCGCGATCCTCGCGGGTAGTTTGGCTATGTTTATTTGAATGGTGTTCGATAGGAGAGAAATAATTCAATCTCCTAAACAACGGACTCATTTTCTTTTTCTTCATGAGAGTTCACTCCTTCCGAGTCAGGTGATGCTAAGTTCACTATAAACAGAGACAGCGTGTTTCCTTGTGAACTATGTCACACACTCTGCTTTTTTCACAAAATGTTCACACAAAGGAGAAGGAAGGCTGAGTTCAGGCAGGACGCTTGGGTCATTAGCTGCCTTTCATTCAAAGATCAAAAAAAACCGGCTCTATTTAAGAACCGGGCTCGGCGTTTTCATCCTGTGATGTATGCAGATACCGCAAAAATAATTGATAGGAACAAAAAACATTTTGCTGAAGCATAGCCAAAAAGTTCATTTGCAGCTGCGGATGATAAGACATCATTTTCTTAAATATGTAATATGGGATATTGAGAATCAGAATGTCTGAAGTGGCATTGACTGAGATAAAGGGCGATAAATAAAGCCCGCCTTTTTCATCAATCGGAAACACATCCCCTTTTTCCCACAGCGCAACGGTTTTCGACCCTTCAGGGAGCCTTGTGTCCATAAAACGGACACTGCCTTTTAATACAATATAAACAGATTGAGAATGAAGAAAAGATGGAGACTGATCACATGAGCCGCGGATAAACGTGCCGTTTTTCAGCAAGGTTTCGACAATGGATAGAGGCACTTCATTAAACATAGGAAGTTGTTTCAGAAATAATAAATAGTCACACTGATTCATAGGAAAACCTCCTGTGCTAAGGATAGCTTTAGTGTAGCTCGATCGAGCCTGTACAGCAGTGATGTACTTCACAGCCTGTATGATGAATGTCACTTATCAGGAGGGTGACTGCATTTATAATGAAAGAAAAAAGGAGGATTTCGATGAAGGCGCTGATTCCGAAGCAGCACGGCGCGTGGGCGATGCTGCTGATCCCATTTTTACTCGGCATGGTCAAGGGAGGCCCCGTTATTTGGCATATTCCGCTCTTCCTAGGCTGGCTTTTCCTATACTTAGCGGTTTATCCCGTTACGCTTGCCTTAAAAAAGAAACAAAGCAAACCATATCAAAAGTGGATGTGTTATTACGGTTTTCCCGCCTGCTGCTTTTTGATGATCTCGGTCTTTCATAAGCCGCCTCTCATCTGGGTGGGCGTTTCTTTACTGCCGCTGTTTCTCATACATATGTATTTTGCCCGCAGAAAAAACGAACGAGCCCTATTGAATGATGTTGCAGGTGTCTTGTTCTTTTGTTCGGGCGGGTTTGCGAGCTGCTGGCTGGGGATGGGAACCCTTGACGGCTGGGCTTGGTTTATTTTCTTGCAGTCTGCTTTATTTTTTATCGGGAGTTCCTTTTATGTGAAATCGGTGATCCGCGAGAGAAAAAACAGGGCATTTGCATACTGGTCATGGGGATATCACCTGCTGCTCCCCTTTTTATCCGCTCTTTTCGGAGCAGGATGGGCGTTTCTCGCTTTTATTCCGAGCAGCTTGCGGGCATGGTTTTTTCATGGAAGGGATTGGCCCGTAAAAACGATTGGCATTCTGGAAATCGTGAATGCCTGCTTCTTTCTTGCCGTCATGTGCCTGTTTATCACAAGGTAAAAAAAACAAGGACACCACTGTCCTTGTTTTTTCAGTCAATATTGCAAATCTCCAGCGGGCAATTTTCACACTCAATCTCACATCGTAAATAGTCCCGCTTGTGCAAAATAATTTTTCCGGATTCGTCTATCGAAATAACCCCTTTTTTGCGGAGATCTCCGAGCATACGATTGACGCTTTCCCGTGCAGCCGCGCAAAACTTTGCCAAATCCTGATTTGTCAGGACAATGTTAATCAGAATGCCGTCGCTTCGCTCCACTCCGTAGCTGTTTGATAAGCGGATAAGGGTAGAATAGAGCGCCCCCTTTTTGCCATGAAGAAGCAGATCCCTGATTTTGGACTGAATCTTCCGGAGGTGCGTGCTCATCCATTTCATGAACTCAAATGTCAAAGCGCCGTTTTGGATTAATTCTTTTTCCAGCTTATTTTTATTAATGACGAGCACCTCGCCATCCTCTAGCACTTTTGCACTGAGCATATACCTCGGTTCTTCAGTGAAAAGTGTTAATTCTCCGACGATATCATGCTTTTGGCAGATTCTAAGCGTCAGGTCTTTTCCGTCAGATGTCAGCTTGCCGATTTCAATGAGTCCTGATTGAATCAGATAAAGCTCTTCTGCATCCATTCCTTCTCGAAACAAATACGTGTGTTTTTCCATTTTTCTTTTCGTGCTGATCGATTCCAGCAATTCATGCAGATCGCTGGATATAAGATCTCTATCAGATGGTCGAACAGAGAGAAAATTCATGAGCTCACCTCGAAGAAAGTCACGTTGTGTGTTTATTGTAACGTGAATTGATTTGTACCCATCGAGAAAAAACTAACAATCTTGTGAATGCCCCAGTGTTAGTTGATGCTCTGGCTGTTTCTCTCCGTGTGTGTTTTCATTCTTTCCTGCCAATACATCCATATGACAAGGACAAAGCTGGCTAACGCCACCTCTGAAAGCGCCATAAACCCGATCGCGTACTGGCCTGTTGCCTGAAACACACTCGCCAATATGAGCGGAGGAAAAAAGCCGCCTAATCCGCCCATGGCAGACACAATCCCATTGGCAATCCCCGCTTGCTTCGAAAAATAGAAAGGCACCAGTTTAAAAACAGTCCCGTTTCCTATGCCTGAGCAGACGGCCACGGTTAATGATCCAAACGTATAAAGGCCGATTGTCGGCGAGAACGATAGGATAATGCCTGATAATGTAAGCCCGGCAAAAACAAACATCAAGATGCGGAGCGGGCTCATTTTATCAGCCAGGAATCCGCCCGCAGGCCTGAGCAGCGTAGAAACCGCAATAAAGCCAGCCGTCCGCAAGCCGGCATCTGCAGGATTCAGCCCAAAATGCTCCACCAGAAAGTTCGGCAGATAGATAGTGAAGGCGACAAAGGCACCGAACGTAATAAAATAAAACAGGCTCAGAAACCATAGCACATGATTTCGGTAAACGGCTTTGATTTGAGTCTTAACAGAAACTTTGACCTTCTTCTCATGCCTGTCACCGAACAAAACGTGCAGTAAGGCAAAGACAGCCAGCAAAACCAGATACATCTGCACGGTTGATTTCCACCCGACGGCTTGAGCGATAACCGGCGCTGCAAATGTCGTAACGGCTGTCCCGATATTTCCTGCACCGTAAATCCCATTGACGACACCGTGCTTTTCTTTCGGATAATATTTCGGGAGGGAGGTCACTCCAATGGAAAACACCGCTCCCCCGATCCCTAAGAAAAAGCCGCCGGCGATTAAATCAAACAGAGAATCCGCGATACTGATCCAAAATACAGGAAATAAAAGCAGGATGAAACTGATCATAAACATCAGCCGCGCGCCAAACCTGTTCGTTAAATACCCTAGAGGAATGCGAAGAAGCGACCCGAGGATCACAGGAATCGCCGTCACCATAGAAATCTCACCCTTGCTTAAATGAATATCTAATGTGATTTGGGAAATGAGTGATGAAATCAGCACCCAAACCATAAACCCTGCCACCAAGCTTAATGACTGTAACGATAATTGAATGTGTTGACGGTTGATCATTTGGCTTGCCCCTTTCAATGATTCAATAATCAGTCTTATCATACAAAAACTCGGCAAACAGGATTGTGAATTACATCACACGTTTTTCTCATAAAAAAAGGACAAAGCCCGAAGACTTTGTCCTTTTGATCGTGATTACATTTTTTCCGGAGCCGATACGCCGATCAGCTGAAGCGCATTGTTCAGCGTAATTTGCGTTGCCTTCATTAAAGCCAGGCGCGCGCGGCTTTTCTCTTCATTTTCAGGGTCGATGACTTTCTCTGCATTGTAGAAGCTGTGCAGAGCAGAAGCCAGATCATAAATATAGTTAGTGACACGGTGTGGAATTCGTTTTTCCGCTGCTTCCGCCACTGCCTCTGGGAAGCCGCCGATCGTTTTCAGCAGATCGTATTCTTTTTCTGATTGAATATGGCTGAAATCAAGATCTGCCGCCGGTTTAAGTCCCTGCTCTTCCCCTTGGCGAAGCATGCTGCAAATACGGGCATGCGCGTATTGTGCATAATACACGGGGTTTTCGTTAGATGTTGATACAGCAAGATCTAAGTCAAAATCCATATGGGTGTCCGCACTTCGCATCGCAAAGAAGTAACGAACGGCATCCAAGCCGACTTCTTCAATCAGGTCACGCATCGTTACGGCTTTACCGGTCCGTTTGCTCATTTTCATTTTCTCGCCGTTTTTGTAAAGGTGAACGAGCTGAATGATTTCTACTTCAAGCGTTCCTTTTTCATAGCCCAGCGCTTCAATTGCCGCTTTCATACGCGGGATGTAGCCGTGGTGATCGGCGCCCCAAACGTTGATCAGCTTATCAAAGCCGCGGTCAAGCTTGTCCTTATGATACGCGATATCAGGAAGCAGGTACGTGTACGTGCCGTCCTTCTTGATCAATACGCGGTCTTTATCATCGCCGAACGTCGTGGAACGGAACCAAGTCGCGCCGTCTTCTTCATAGACATGGCCTTTTTCGCGGAGCGCTTCAAGCGCCTTGTCAATTTTTCCATTTTGGTACAGTGAAGTTTCTGAATACCACACATCAAACGGCACACGGAAGTTTTCCAAGTCCTTGCGAAGCTTTTCCAGCTCGTATTTCAGGCCGTATTCACGGAAAAACGCGAGGCGTTCACTTTCCTCTTCGTTAACGAAACGATCACCGTATTCCTCAGCGAGACGCTTTCCGATCGCAATGATATCCTCACCGCGGTAGCCATCCTCCGGCATCGGTTTTTCCAATCCGAGTGCTTCAAAGTAACGGACTTCAACAGAAAGCGCCAGATTGTTGATTTGGTTTCCCGCATCGTTAATGTAGTATTCGCGGCTTACATCGTAACCCGCTTTTGAAAGCACGTTGCACAAGGAATCGCCGACAGCCGCCCCGCGCGCATGCCCGAGGTGAAGGTCTCCCGTCGGATTCGCTGATACGAATTCTACCTGAACTCGTTCACCGTTTCCGATGTTCGTTTCCCCGTATGCTTCCCCTGCTTCCAGTACAGACGGAATCAGCTTTGTTAAATACTGATTGTTCATATAGAAATTGATAAAACCCGGGCCGGCGATATCCAGTTTTTCAATCGAAGCCTTCCCTTTATCAAAATGGGCGACAATCTCTTCAGCGATTTGACGCGGCGCTTTTTTTGCCACTCTTGCCAGCTGCATCGCCATATTCGTTGAGTAGTCGCCGTGTGTTTTATCTTTCGGTGTTTCTAAAACAACATTGGGAATCTGGCTTTCTTCAGCCAGTCCCGCTTTCAGAACGGCCGCTTTAATTTCTTCTTTCAGCACGTCCTTCATTTGTTCCGCAATGTTCATGCGTGAGTTCCTCCCTCATACGTGATCGTCATATTATGTAAATGCTCCTGCTCGTCTCCGACATGCATGTCATATGCGATGCTGATACGGCCTTTTTCTTCATCGAGATCAGATTGAATCGATTTTGTGCTTGTTTTCAGCTCAAGCTCACCAAATGACATTTTATATTTAGCAATTGTGGAAGCTCCCGTTACGAAACGCTGATTCATTTTGACAGCGCCTGACCTCATGACCAGGACTTCGCCTTCGCTTACTTTCACAATCGTTTTGACTTTGCCTAAGTCGTGTTCTTCATAATAAGATAGATACACTTTATTTTGTTTTACATAGTAAAATCCGGTGGTGCGGAATTCGATGACTTCTTGGTTTCCGTCATCCTCGATCACAGACTTCACATGGAGTGTTATCGGTGTCTCTTGCTTCATTCTGACACGTCCTTTTCATCATTCCACTTTGACTTGAATAGTATAATCATTCGGTTTGTAAACTTCAACTGCTTCTATCTTACCATCATTGCTCATCAGATTTGAAGATAAACCTCATAAAAAGCATTTCCTTATATAGAAGAGAAAATCATATCACTAATTACCTTTAGGAAATGTTACATTTTTCCGAAATCTATCATTTTCTTTTCACATTTTTTTCAAATTATATGTATTGAATTAGTAATTTGATAGTTTTAAGATAAAAGTACAACATAGATCTGCTAGAAAAACAAAAAAAGGGAGGATTCAATTATGAAAAAAGCTGTCATTGTAGAAAACAAAGGTTGTGCAACATGCTCGATCGGAGCCGCTTGTCTAGTGGACGGTCCTATCCCTGATTTTGAAATTGCCGGTGCAACAGGTCTATTCGGTCTATGGGGGTAAGGATCTCCCAAAAGGGCATAGTCATTCTACTATGCCCTTTTTAAGTAAATTACAATTTTTAACTAAAATCTACCTCTTGGATATACATACACAACCGTTTTTCATTTGAATCATATGTATAGGGGATGGTATTTTGTTTATAGAGCAGATGTTTCCATTTATTAATGAAAGTGTAAGAGTTCACCAGCTTCCTGAGGGCGGCGTGTTAGAAATCGACTACTTGCGCGATAATGTCTCCATTTCTGACTTCGAGTATTTGGATCTCAACAAAACGGCTTACGAGCTCTGCATGCGCATGGATGGCCAAAAAACAGCTGAGCAGATTTTAGCTGAGCAATGTGCAGTGTATGATGAATCACCGGAAGACCATAAAGATTGGTATTACGACATGCTCAACATGCTCCAGAACAAGCAGGTTATTCAGCTTGGAAACCGGGCCAGCCGCCATACAATCACCACGAGCGGAAGCAATGAATTTCCGATGCCGCTCCACGCCACCTTTGAACTGACGCACCGCTGTAATTTGAAATGCGCCCACTGTTATTTGGAAAGCTCACCTGAAGCGCTCGGCACCGTGTCGATTGAGCAATTCAAAAAAACGGCTGATATGCTGTTTGATAACGGTGTATTGACATGCGAAATCACAGGCGGAGAAATTTTTGTCCATCCAAACGCCAATGAGATTCTTGACTATGTGTGTAAAAAGTTCAAAAAAGTCGCTGTCTTAACAAACGGAACACTCATGCGAAAAGAGAGTTTGGAGCTTTTGAAGGCTTACAAGCAAAAAATCATCGTCGGCATTTCTCTTGATAGTGTCAATTCCGAGGTCCATGACTCCTTTAGAGGGAGAAAAGGCTCTTTTGCCCAAACTTGTAAAACGATAAAATTGTTGAGTGACCACGGTATATTTGTCAGAGTCGCCATGTCTGTCTTCGAAAAAAACATGTGGGAAATCCACGATATGGCCCAAAAGGTTCGGGATCTCGGAGCGAAGGCGTTCTCTTACAATTGGGTTGACGATTTCGGAAGAGGCAGGGATATTGTCCATCCAACGAAAGACGCCGAGCAGCACCGCAAGTTTATGGAATACGAGCAAAATGTAATTGATGAGTTTAAAGATTTGATTCCGATTATTCCTTATGAGAGAAAACGCGCGGCAAATTGCGGCGCTGGCTGGAAGTCCATTGTGATCAGCCCGTTCGGCGAAGTACGTCCTTGCGCCCTCTTTCCAAAGGAATTTTCATTGGGAAATATTTTTCATGATTCCTATGAAAGCATCTTTAACTCCCCTCTCGTCCATAAACTGTGGCAAGCGCAAGCACCGCGGTTCAGCGAACATTGCATGAAAGACAAATGCCCGTTCAGCGGCTATTGCGGAGGCTGTTACTTAAAAGGGCTGAACTCTAACAAATATCACCGAAAAAACATTTGCTCTTGGGCGAAAAATGAACAATTAGAAGACGTGGTCCAGCTTATTTAGGAGGGAAACGATTTGTCACCAGCACAAAGAAGAATTTTACTGTATATCCTTTCATTTATCTTTGTCATCGGCGCAGTCGTCTATTTTGTCAAAAGCGATTATCTGTTTACGCTGATTTTCATTGCCATTGCCATTCTGTTCGGGATGCGCGCGCGGAAGGCTGACTCGCGATGAGCATTTTGGATATACACGATGTATCCGTTTGGTATGAACGGGACAACGTCATCTTAGAACAAGTGGATTTACATTTAGAAAAAGGCGCCGTTTACGGGTTGCTTGGGGTAAACGGCGCCGGAAAAACGACACTGATTAATACGCTGACAGGCGTGAACCGCAATTTCAGCGGGCGCTTTACACTGTGCGGAATTGAAGCGGAGGCCGGCATGCCGCAGAAAACATCAGATCAGCTGAAGACTCACCGTTACTTCGCCGCCGATTATCCGCTGCTATTTACAGAAATTACGGCGAAGGACTATGTGTCTTTCGTCCATTCGCTTTATCAAAAGGATTTTTCAGAGCAGCAGTTTGCCAGTTTGGCCGAGGCCTTTCATTTTTCGAAATACATCAATAGGAGAATTTCGGAGCTGTCCTTGGGGAACAGGCAAAAGGTTGTATTGATGACAGGCTTATTGCTGCGCGCTCCCCTGTTTATTTTGGATGAGCCGCTCGTCGGTTTGGATGTGGAATCGATAGAGGTTTTTTATCAGAAAATGCGCGAGTACTGTGAAGCAGGCGGGACCATTTTGTTTTCTTCTCATCTGCTCGATGTCGTGCAAAGATTTTGTGATTATGCGGCTATTCTTCACAACAAACAGATTCAAAAGGTCATTCCGATTGGAGAGGAGACCGATCTGCGGCGGGAATTTTTTGAGGTGATCGGCCATGAATAACATAATCCCTATCATGTCTTTGCTGTTCAAACAGCTTTACAGCCGGCAAGGGAAAAAGGATGCCATCCGCATTGCCGCAGGCCTTGTCATTCTGGCCGTGTTTGAAATTGGGCTGATCCGCCAGGCCGGCATTGATGAATCGGTGTTGCGCAAAACGTATATCATACTCGCGCTTCTCTTAATGAACGCATATATGGTGTTTCTTTCTGTGACATCTCAATGGAAGGAATCTTATATGAAACTGAGCTGCCTGCTGCCGATTTCTTCACGGAGCTTTTGGCTCGCCCAGAGTGTCGTTTTGTTTGTCGATACCTGTTTGAGAAGAACTTTATTCTTTTTTATTTTACCGCTGTTCTTATTTGGAAACGGAACGCTGTCAGGGGCGCAAACATTGTTTTGGCTCGGCAGGTTTTCGTTTTTTACCGTTTACTCCATTATTTTCGGAGTTGTGCTAAGCAACCACTTTGTCAAAAAGAAGAACTGGATGTTTCTGCTGCATGCGGCGATATTCGCCTGTGTATGTCTCAGCGCCGCTTTGATGCCGGCCGCCACGCTTCCGCTTTGCGCGGTGCATATGCTGTGGGCGGTGGTCATTGACTTTCCTGTCTTTCTGCAGGCGCCTCCGCAGCAGAGCAGGATGCATTCATTTATGCGGCGATCTGAATTTTCGTTTTACAAAAGAGAATGGAACCGATTTATCTCTTCTAAAGCGATGCTGTTAAATTACGCGGTAATGGCGGCGTTCAGCGGCTTCTTTTCGTTCCAGATGATGAATACCGGCATCTTCAATCAGCAAGTGGTTTATATCGTGATTTCCGCGCTTTTGCTCATCTGCTCGCCGATCGCCCTTTTGTATTCGATTGAAAAAAATGACCGGATGCTGCTTATCACGCTTCCGATCAAGCGGAAAACGATGTTTTGGGCGAAATATCGCTTTTATTCAGGCCTATTGGCAGGCGGATTTCTCCTTGTCGTGATGATTGTGGGTTTCATCAGCGGCCGTCCGATTTCAGTTCTCACTTTTTTGCAGTGCATTGAGTTGCTGCTGGCGGGAGCTTTTATCAGGTTAACTGCGGATGAAAAAAGGCCCTCCTTCAGCTGGCAGACGGAGCAGCAGCTATGGAGCGGTTTCTCAAAATATCGGTCTTATCTGTTTTGTCTTCCCCTATTCTTAGCCACATTAGCCGGCACCGCTGTATCCTTGGCGGTCATTCCGATAGCCGGTCTGGTCATAGTCTATTACCTGCAAAAACAGGATGGTGGTTTCTTTGATACAAGCAAAAGAGAACGGCTTGGAAGTTAACCTGCTGAAGACTCATCAATTTTCAACTATTTCAATCGCCGCGAGCTTTCTGAAACCGATCGAAAGCGCGGCGGAACCTGAGGAAGAAACAATTTATTTTTACGGCGCCGCCGCATACCTGAAGGAGCAAATCATTGACGCTTTTGGTTATGCTGCCGGCAGCCGTTTCATGTACTCAGCGAATCTCTTTTTTGATCAGCAGCTGAAAACCTGCGGGACCCGTTTGATTCACCCATTATATAACGGGAATCTTCATGTTGACGCCCTGATGAAAACTTTTGCAGACTTGTCTTTCCCTTCTTCTCTTTCATTCGAAGCAGTTGAAAAGGCCAGGAATGAGCTGCTGCTGAAAATCGAAAAGAAATTCACTGATCCCTTCTCCTACTCGGCGGCTCGCTTGGCTGAGGAGGTCTTCGGAAACCCGATGTACGGCACAGGCATGTTTGGCCGGAAAGACAGGATAAAGGCGATTCATCCTAAACGGTTTCTCGACGCAACGGACTTTATCGTTGATTTAGTGTCCCAGCAAAAACAGCTGAACATATTGGGACAAGTACATGCATGTGATGTTCGGGGACATGCCCCGCAAACGTCCGCTGTAACGTCCGGAAGAATACCCGTAAACCGGCATGTGTTTGAAACAGAGACACGCAGCGCTGCAGGTCCTTCCGTCTTGACACTCGGATTTGACTGCGGAGAGATGAAAGATGCCAGCGATTATATCAAAATACAGCTAATAGACGGATTACTGGGAAAGTACGGCCATTCCGCTTTATTCAAGCACTTCAGAGAGAAGGATCTGGCAGTCTATCACGTTATCACCCGTTACGATGTCATGAACAATTTGCTGCTTGTTTCAATATGTACAGATCAGCTTCATGAGAAAGACATTCCCCCGCGCGTTTTGGAAGCTGTCTCAGCTTTTCATACAGATGAGCGGGAACTAGAACAGGCAAAGCAGTTTTTACGCAATGAATTGCTGCTGCAATTCGATTCTCCCGAAGGTCTATTGGCCTATATGGGGGTCCTGCGCCGCTTCTCCTGCACGAAAGAAGCCTTGCTGGATGGCATCTCAGCGGTTACATGCCGCGATGTATTGCAATTCATAGCGACCATCAATTATATCGGAGCTCATGTAGTAAGGGGATGAAGAGATGGAAAAGAAAGCCTTTTTTCAACAGCTGGATGAACGAACCGATATCAGATACACAGACAGCGGACTAAAAATATTCAGATTGAAATTCCCCCGCGCCCACCTGCGGCTGTGCAATGTAAAAATCGATTTTGGAAGCCGGGATGTATGTATACGGGCAGAATCCGGTGATACACTGCTTCCGTATGGCACAGCGCATTTTTTAGAGCATCTTCTCTTCTGGCATAACGGCCGCAATCTGTACAGTGATTTTTTTGCGCATGGCGCGCTTTTAAACGCATTCACTACCTACACCGATACCAATTTCATGTTTACCTCATTACCGGATCGGCTCAGACAAACGATCCCCATCCTGCTTGATGCTTTATGGAACCACTCATTTGACAAGAAGATTGTCGCTCAGGAAAAAGCTGTGATTACAAGCGAAATTCAAACAGCACACCTTAACCATCAGCTCTCATATCATTATCAGCTGATCAGCATGCTTTCTCCCTCCTCACCAGCTGCCGTTTTCCCCGCAGGCAGAATCGAAGATATTGAGGCGCTGGACATCAGTGATTTACAAAAAGCCTATAAGGCTGCCTACCAAGCCCATCGGATGACGCTGTTTTTGATTGGGGGCTCAGAAAATACAGAAACGCTTTTGCCTCCTCACCTCCAGCTGGAAAAACGTCCGGATTATCATGCTGAAAGAAAAATCATCCCGGCATGCCCTCCAGCCCTCTCACAAAAAATGGTGCTGGGTGATGAGGAGCGGATGGAAGATACATGGACCGGATTACAGATCGGCGCACTTCCCGGGCAAAACGATCTGTTGGCGATAAAGCTTTATTGGGATATCGCGGCTCGTATTCTATTTCAATTAGATTCACCGTTTTTTCAAGAGATTCAGCAAACGTACCGTCTGGAAATCGATCGCTTGTCAGCCGAGACTTATATCTATGAGGATGGCGGTTTCTTGATCCTTCACAGTCAAGGGACCCATTCTTCAGCTTATATCGATGTGGCTTCATACTATGTCACACAGAAGAAAGAACAGGTTGCCGCCTGGCTTCAATACGGCAAGGACTCTTTGACAGACGCGATCATTTATGACAGCGATTATGTGCGTAAATGCTTCGAGTGGGCAGCCGAGTGTGACAGGTGCGATTGCTCGTTTCTTGACATGTACCACATCATTCAAGATATGGATGCGCAGGTTTTCTTGTCTCTCATTGATGCAATGGCATCTTCTAACAAAGCGATCATTCACGTTTCTCAGAAAGAGGCGATCAGACAATGAAAAAAAGCACTGTCTTTACCCTTTTATTGCTGCTTATAGGTATGGCGGCTTATTCCTTCGGCTGGGTTCAGGCCGTTGCCGAAGCCGCCGCCCAATATGTACAGATGATCAACAATGATGCTGTTCGGCTCGGACTGCTGGCTTGTACCGCTGCCCTCCTGATGCTGCCTGCTTTTCTATATCTTCATTATGTCACCCAATCCGTGAAAAACATGACAGCAGCTTTTCAGAAACTCACACAGTCTCATCAAAGCTGCTGTGACTTTCAGCAACACAACTTGTGCAGCCGATATGCAGAAGACGTCAAATCGCTGCGTGACAGCTATAAAAACGTCCGCCAAACATACGTGATGGCTGCCGTGTTGTGCCAAGTCATCATATTCGGCTGCATGTTCGAAATCGTTAAAGCCGTCCCTTTCCGCCTTCACACGCCCCCTGCCCTTTCAATGGGACTTGCGATGCTACTGATTCTGTATTTATTGTTTTGCATGCGAACTTATTTGCGGCAGCTTTTCCGGCACGGCAGCCTGTTCAGAAAAGTGTTTGCGGGAGCGCTGGCAGCAGCCGGGATTTGGTGGATGCTCAGTTTCTCTATAAGTGAACTGCTGTTTCTGATTATCCTGGCTACCATTCAGCAAATCGGATCATTTATTTATAAACGATTCTCTTATCGCAGCACCGCTTCTCTTGATCTATAAAATAGCTACATCACAATCGCAGACGGACCCGCGCCAACCGGAATCACCGTCACGGCTGTATAATCACTTGTGCGGTACACGGTCACAGCATTGTCGTTGGGCTGTGCCGCATAAATATACTGTTTGTCCGGCGTTACGGCGAGGTCAAAAGCGCCGGGGAGAGACACGTTTGCAATGATCCTCTGTCTGGCCGTATTAACTACATATAAGTTATTAATAAGAAACGGTTCACTATATGGCTCTAGAAAATAAGCTCTAGTGCTATCGAGAGAAAATACAATCGTCCTCAGCGTTTCAAATAAACGGCTGAAGTCCCCTCCCCTGCTTAATGGAGACAAACTAATCTCCGTTACACCTTTCGGCCACAGCTCACCATTCAACACGTACGCAAAATTTCCAGCGTAAGGAGTTGCAATTAAACTGGGAAATTCAAATGAATCTATGATACTTTCTACCAACTGCCCAGTATTTGCATCATATTTATCAACCGACCAACTGCTTCCATTAGCGGTATAGACATACTGTCCATTCGGATCAAGAGCAAAGTCTAAAGCGCCGGGTATCGGAATGACATCAATGACCGATTGAGAGGCCGTGTTAATCACATATATAGATCCGGCGGCCATCACGTATGCGAACTCATCTGTTGGATCAAATTCGATCTTTCTCGGCCCTCCTCCAACAGTAATGGTATTTATGATGGTTAATGTTTTATTATCAATCACTGAGACAAGGTTGGTATTTCCATGGAGGACATACGTGAATGCTTTATCGAAAGTAACGCCTAGATTAGTTGGCACGTCAGAAAACTGGATTGTTTTTACAACAGTGTTTAAATCTGCATCAATGACCGAAACCGTGCTGTCTCCAGTATTGGCAGTAAACACATACGATTGAGGGTCTGGCGATGGCGGCAAAACAAGTGTCCCGGCCACCGTGAGCGGACTGCCGTAGAAAGGCGGCACGATGAGAAGATCTTCCACTGTCATTTGACTGAAATCAGGACAGCGGCCAGACTGTGCTGCATAATAAACAACTTGATCAATCTCTTCAGTATGAATCACAGAAACAGCCCCGTCCCCTTGTCCATATTGATTTCGCACAGGCGACACACTGACAAGAAGCGTAATGGTCCCTTGTACTCTCACAGCATATCGAACACCGATATCTTCTGGTTCCGGCCCAGTCTGGATTAAGCAAGGCTCACTGATACAGGACAAATTGTCTGTACTCCATGTAACAGCCGCTGACGCTTCGGCCGAATCAACCTTGAAGCCCTCAGGGATATCTATCGGCACTTGAAACGGCGCTTCTCGGCTAATTTCCTCATCACAAAAACAGAAACAATTTTCCTGTAAAGCAGAAAGATCATTCTTTTTCATGATTTCACGTCCTTTTAAAAATGCACAGCATTCAGTTGATTAGATCGCAATAGCTCCCGGTGAAACCCCAAGAGATATGACAGTTTCCACAGAATAATCATCCGTGTTGTAAACAGTGATGTTCTGCTCTGAAAAATGGGTTGCATACAGAAATTCGCCATTCGGGGTAAACGCAAAGTCTCTTGCCGACTGCGGAACATTTCCTATAACGCCTGCTCCATTCGGACTGACAGAATATAAATTGCCAGTGAAGCTGTCATGTAAATACACCTCTGATCCACTCGTAAACATTACATATAGCCCGTCAGGCTCCAGCTCTTGGGTATCCCTGATCGTAAACGTATTTAAATCAATAACCGTCAAATAATTGAATAAGAATTCTTGTTCTAATACATACGCATACCGCTCCGTAGAATCTGTTTCTATGGATGATACGATAAGCTCTCGTTCAATCGTTCCTAAGACTTCACCGGTAGATAAGTCCACTTTTTGCACTAACCCAAAATTAAGAACATAGGCGAACAACCCATTGGGGTCAATTGCAATATCAAAACCTTCTACAGGAATAGACCTCTCAACAGTCAACGTATCAATTCCAATCACATAAATGGCAGTACCGGTGAAAACATAAGCAAACTCATGATTAGGGATAAATCTAATCAATCGAGGCGGCTGATCCAGCAATATAGTTGCTGTCACTGTTAATGTGTCATAATCGATGACAGAAATCACATTATTGTTGGGATGTAAGACAAACACAGCGCTTTTATCTGGCGTAATTTCAATACCTGCCGGATTGTACGGAAGAGCAATCGTTGTCACAACAGTATGGGTGTTTGTATCAATCACAGAAACTGATTGATCATTTGGATTCGCTGTAAACGCGTAGACGGGTTCCGGCTCCGGTACAAGCACAATCGTCCCCGTCACCGATAAAGGACTGCCGTAAAACGGCGGAACAACAACAAGGTTCTCAATCGTGATGTCACTGATATCCGGGCAATCATCCGGTTCATCGGAATAATAGACGACTTGATCGATTTCTGCATTGTGAATGACGGAAACAGCCCCGTCCCCTTGTCCATATTGATTTCGCACAGGTGAGACACTGACGAGTAGCGTAACGGTTCCCTGCAGGCGCACTGCAAATTGAACACCGACCTCATCAGGCTCTGGCCCCGTTTGAATTAAGCAACGGTCACTGACACAAGAAAGGCTGTCTGCATTCCACGTCACGTTTGCAACAGCTTCAGCCGGATCAACGACAAATCCTTCAGGTAATTCAATCGGCGCTTGAAACATGGCTTCTCGGCTTGCTTCTCCCTCACAAAAACATAAGCACTCTTCTTGTTCTGCTCCTGCTTTTTCTTTAAAGGAAAGCTTATTTTTTCTCATTCCTTCACTTCCTTTTCAGACATACACTGCTCACGCAGATATAACAGAATATGGAAGAGTAACGTGTTTGCTTGTACAAATTGCTGAGGGTAAACGCTTCTTTTTGAAAATATATCTCCAAACATGCGGTGTAACGAAAGAAAAAATTGCGGTTTTTTTGCGCTTCTCACAAGAATGTTGATGATAAAATATGACATATATAGAATTATGAAGGGAGGGATTTGCAAACGTGACAGGTGTCATATCTTCTTCTTCCATCGGAGAAAAGATTAACGAATGGTATATGTACATACGCCGATTCAGCATACCCGATGCAGAATATTTGCGACGAGAAATCAAGCAAGAGCTGGATCAAATGGAAGAAGATCAAGACCTTCATTTGTACTATTCACTGATGGAGTTTCGGCACAACCTAATGCTTGAGTACCTTGAACCGTTAGAAAAAATGAGGATTGAGGAACAGCCGAGACTGTCTGATCTGCTGCTTGAGATTGATAAAAAACAGGCTCGTTTAACTGGTCTGCTTGAGTACTATTTTAATTTCTTCAGAGGCATGTATGAACTGGATCGCCGTGAATATGTATTAGCCATTCAATTCTTTAAAAAAGCTGAGAGCAAGCTGGTTTTTGTCAAAGATAAAATCGATAAAGCTGAATTCTTTTTCAAAATGTCAGAAGTCTATTATTATATGAAACAAACTTATGTCTCCATGGACTATGCACGTCAAGCATTCGAAATATACAGTGAACAGACTACATATGATATCAGAATGATTCAATGCCAGTCCTTATTCGGAGCCAACTTTTTGGATTTAAAACAATACGAAAAAGCAATTGCCCATTTTCAAAAAGCCTTTACACTTGCAAAAACAGAGCAGCAGCCCCAATTAATGGGAAGAACACTTTATAACATAGCACTCTGCAAGCAAAACCAAAACAGTTTTGAATCAGCGATAGAGTATGTAAAAAAATCTATTCAAGTATTTGAAGGATCTAAAATGCTTCCTTCATTGCCACAAGCTTTTTTCCTAATTACACAAATTTATTTTAAATTAGGTAAGATTGATAACGCCTGTGAATATCATAAAAAAGGAAAAGAGTATTCTGCAGCTGCGGGAGATACCGTGTATCTGACGGAGTTTGAATTTTTGGAATCTTTATACTTGTCTGGACCGGATGAGGAACGGATAGAAAAATGTTTTGTTTTTCTTGAAAGTAAAATGATGTATGCAGATATTGAGGACTTCGCACTTGATGTTGCTAAATATTATCATCAACAGGAAAATTACAAAAAAGCATCTCATTACTTTTTAAAGGTTGAAGAAGCAAGACAGCACATTCAAGGGGGGGTGAATTTATATGAAATGGAAGTATAAATTATTACTCGCTTGTTTAGCTGTGAGTGCTGTATTTATCACAGTCGAAGTATCAAATTCATCAACAGAACATTTTGATGTTGCACAACGCGCCATGATCTAAACCGCCGTCCATCGGCGGTTTTTTGTCCCCTCTTTACCAAAGTCTCCCAATCCACGCTATGATCTTTTCAATAATCTTGAAGAGAGTGGAAATGCAGCATGTCTCTGGAAAGTGTGAAAACCCACTTTACACAGTGGAATGGAGAAAATGATGTGACGGAGTTCGAAACGTCGAGTGCGACAGTTGAACAGGCAGCTGAGACAATCGGCGTAAGCCTGTCTAGAATCGCCAAGTCCCTGTCCTTCAGAGGGGAAGGAGATCAGGTGATTCTGATTGTGGCAGCCGGCGATGTCAAGATCGACAACAAAAAGTCCAGGCAACATTTGGCTTTAAAGCAAGAATGCTCTCTCCTAATGAGGTACTGGAGCAGACAGGCCATGAAATTGGAGGAGTTTGCCCATTTGGATTGGCTCATGATCCTGAGGTTTATCTTGATGTATCGCTGAAACGGTTTGAGACTGTTTTCCTCGCTGCGGCAGCAGAAACTCCGCTATTGAGGAGAATTATCCGAATTTTCTTTCTTAAAAGCATGGATTGATTGTAAAGACTGGGAATAAAAAAACATCCAGACATCGTCTGGATGTTTACTTATTTCACAAAACCAAGCAGCATTTCACGGATGATTTTGCTGGCTGTGTTTGCCGTTTGCTCTGAGTGGTCATACACCGGTGCGACTTCCACTAAATCAGCGCCCTTTACGTTTACCTCTGAACGCGCAATTTCATGGACGGATGCAAGCAGTTCTTTAGACGTGATGCCGCCGGCGTCAACCGTTCCTGTACCCGGTGCGTGTGCAGGGTCTAATACGTCAATGTCAATTGTGACATAAACCGGACGGCCCGCCAGCTTCGGAAGCACCTCTTTTAGCGGTTCAAGCACTTCAAATTTTGAGATGTGCATGCCGTTTTCCTTCGCCCATTCAAACTCTTCTTTCATGCCGGAACGGATTCCGAATGAATACACATTGTGCGGTCCGATCAATTCTGCCGCCTTACGGATCGGCGTGGAGTGAGAAAGCGGTTCTCCCTCATAATCAACACGAAGATCTGTATGTGCGTCAAAATGGATAATCGCAAGGTCTGGGTATTTCTTGTACATCGCTTTAATGACAGGCCATGACACGAGGTGCTCCCCGCCCATACCCATCGGGAACTTCCCTTTTTCTAAAATGCTGTCCACGTATTCCTCAATCATATCAAGGCTTCTCTGCGGATTTCCGAACGGCAGCGGAATGTCGCCGGCGTCAAAGAAGTTCAAGTCAGCCAGATCGCGGTCTAAATATGGGCTGTATTCCTCAAGGCCGATTGACACCTCACGGATTCTGCTTGGACCAAAGCGTGAGCCCGGGCGATAGCTGACTGTCCAGTCCATCGGCATGCCGTAAAGAATGGCGTCCGCTTCTTCCCACTCGGGACGGCTCGCGATAAATACTTTTCCTGAATAAGCTTCATCAAATCTCATCTATAATACCCTCGCTTTCCTGTAAAAAAGCGCAAGATTCGCTCCTGCGCCATACCTTCATTATTTAATCAGGTCACTCACAAATTTCGGCAGAACAAATGCCGCTTTATGAATATCTTTTGTGTAATATTTCGTCTCAATATCGAAGAAACGGCTGTCTTCCACTGCAAGCGGATCATATTTTTTCGAGCCAATTGTAAATGTCCACAAACCGCTTGGATATGTCGGAATGTTCGCCGTATACAGCTTCGTAATCGGGAAGATTTCCTTCACGTCGCGCTGTACATTTGTGATTAATTCCGGTGTAAACCATGGGTTGTCCGTCTGCGCAACGAAAATACCGTCTTCTTTCAGCGCTTTTGCGATTCCTGCGTAGAATCCTTTTGTAAACAGGTTTACAGCCGGTCCGACTGGTTCAGTTGAATCTACCATGATGACGTCGTATTGATTTTCAGATTTTGCAATGTGCATAAATCCGTCATCTACCTGCACGTCAACGCGCGGATCATCCAGTTTGCCTGCGATAGAAGGAAGGAACTTTTTAGAGTATTCGATAACCTTGCCGTCAATATCTACAAGTGTTGCCTTTTTCACGCTTGGGTGCTTCAGGATTTCTCTGATAACGCCGCCATCACCGCCGCCGACTACGAGAACGTGCTCCGGATTTGGGTGCGTAAATAATGGCACATGCGCCACCATTTCGTGATAAACGAATTCGTCTTTTTCAGATGTCATCACCATGCCGTCTAAAAACAGCATGTTGCCGAACTCTTCTGTTTCCACCATTTCTAAATGCTGAAACTCCGTTTGTTCTGTATGTAACGTTTTGTTAACCTTCATCGTAATGCCAAAGTTTTTCGTCTGCTTCTCTGTGTACCAAAGTTCGCTCAATTGTCATCTCCCTTTCGAGGCTGTATTCATTTATTGTAAGCGTCTTATCAGCTTTTATTCTCGGTTGAAATCTCATTTTCACCTAAGGAAAAAGTATAGAGGATGGCGGGGAAAAAGTAAAGATGCGTCCTGTTCTGCGATGTTTAAAAACGATCTTTTTTTCTCATAATAGTAGAAACATAAAAAAAGGGGGAACCCGTTGTGGATGCAATGACAAATAAACGGCTGAGACTGACGCTGAAAACCGTTCGCGCCTTTATCTTTTTAGGGGCTTTTGCGGCCTTGGCGGCAGCTGCCGTGTTTATGACTGTCATTTTGATAGCCAAATACCAGGGCGCTCCCTCGGTGCAAGTGCCGCAATCCACGATTTTGTATGCGAGTGACGGCTCAAAGCTCGGGGAAACGAACTACGGCGAAAAGCGCTATTGGGTCCCCTTAAAGGACATGAATCCGACGATCGTAAAAGCGACAGTGGCGATTGAAGACCAGAATTTCTACGATCATCACGGCTTTGATTATAAACGCATGGCCGGCGCGGCGCTTGCTGACCTGAAAGCATTTGCCAAGGTTCAGGGTGCAAGCACCATCACCCAGCAATATGCGAGAAACTTATACCTTGAACACGACAAAACGTGGAAACGGAAATGGAATGAGGCGTTCTACACGATCCGTCTGGAACAAAACTATTCTAAGGACGAGATATTAGAAGGCTATTTAAATACGATTTACTACGGACACGGCGCCTACGGCATTGAAGCAGCTTCCCGCCTGTATTTCGGCAAGCATGCCAAAAACCTGACGGATGCGGAGGCGGCGCTTTTGGCAGGAATCCCGAAAGGCCCTTCCGGCTATTCACCGTATGTCAATGAGACGAAGGCCAAGGAACGCCAGAAAACGATTGTGCGGATGATGGAAAAGCAGCAGATGATCAGCCAAAAGAAAGCGGATGAATTGATCAAGGAACCTCTTTCCTATCAGCCTTTGAATAAACAAGTTTCCAAGAGAAAGGCTCCTTACTTCTATGACAATGCGATGAGAGAGCTGGAAAAAAAGCTCGGCATGACACGGGAGCAAATTGAAACGAGCGGGTTAAACGTCTATACAACGGTAGATAAACGGATGCAGCGCATCGCCGAGGAGACCATTACCGAAACGGTTAACGGGGGATCTGACATTCAAGTCGGGTTTTCAGCCATTGATCCCCGCACCGGAAACGTTCTCGCCCTTGTCGGCGGCAGGGATTATCAAAAAAGCCCGTTTGACCGGACGACACAGGCGAAGCGCCAGCCTGCTTCGACGATCAAGCCGTTGCTGTACTATAAAGCGATTCAGAGCGGATTTACGCCAGTCACTTTGATGAAAAGCGAAGAAACCGAGTTTCAAATTGACGCAAAGGGAGAAACCTATTCTCCAAGCAACTATAACGGATACTACGCCAACAAGCCGATTACGCTTCTGCAGGCGCTGGCGCTTTCCGACAATATTTACGCTGTGAAAACGCATCTTTTTCTCGGCACGAACAAACTTGTAAAGACGGCAAAGGAATTCGGCATTACCGCCCATCTTCAAGCACTGCCGTCTCTGGCACTCGGCACCGAACCCGTACGCCCGATTGAGATGGTCAACGCCTATGCCATGCTCGCAAATGGCGGAAAGAAAATCGAACCGACTTTTATTTCAAGAGTAACGGATGCAGCCGGCCACGTGCTGTACGAAAACCCGAATCAGCATAAACAGGTGCTTGATGAAAAAGCCGCTTTTGTCACAGCGAGTATGATGACAGGCATGTTTGATACCGATTTAAATGGATATACGTCGGTTACGGGGCGAACGATAGCCAACCGCCTGACAAGAACGTATGCCGGAAAATCAGGAACCACCAGCGCAGACAGCTGGATGATCGGCTTCAATCCGAAGCTGGCCGCAGGTGTTTGGACCGGCTATGACAAAAACAGCACCATCGACTCGGTCGAAGAAAAAAGCTATGCTAAAACCATTTGGGCGGACTTCATGGAGGACGCGCTCAAAGGCGAACCAGAAACCGCGTTCAAGCCGCCAAAAGGCGTAACCGGTGTGTACATTGATCCGGAAACAGGCTACTCATCAGGTCCCGGCTGCGCCGCTAAGCATTACACATATTTTGTGAAAGGCACAGAACCAGCAAACGTGTGCTACGGGGCAGAACCCGCAAAACAAACAAAAGACCGGCTTCCATCCAAAGAAAAGCCCGCTTCCGAGAAAAAATGGTGGGACAAATGGCTGGGGCGACATCATTGAAAATAACCCGGCTCCTCGGAGGCCGGGTTATTCGTATGGTTGGTCAATGACCCATGGAAGAAGCGTAACACAATCGAGCTGAATAATTGGTTTTGGAAAACCCTTAGGAATGTAAATTTGGTGTTGCGGCACTGAAAATGAAATATGCCACGAGAAATCAATCTTTTTCGGATTCCATTCTTGTTTTCCTTCAACAATACGGCCTACTATAAAATAACTCGCTATATAAAAGTGCAGATGATCTTTTACCCCATGATAATTTATATCTGTGCATTTGGACGGAATGAGGCCGAAACTTTCTAATACTTGTGCTTTTTGGACTGGCAGTTCATTCACTGCCTCGTAATAGTTAAGACAGTTACCGCATTCACACATATCCTCTATATCTTTCTCATATTGCTTTCTCGTTTCTTCCACGTCGGCTTTTATCAACCAATCGCCGACTCGAATGGTTTCGTACATCATATCCCCCTAAAAATGAAAAACCCCGAGTCTTGTTTCGGCTCGGGATTTTCCATGTCCTATTTCTGTATCACCAGTTTACTCAATGTTTACGAAAAATATCTCAAATACTTTAAAAGTTCACAGAAAATTCACAAATTAATCATCTTCCGGAAGCAGGCTTGTTTTTAATTCATCTGATGAACGGTCCCATAGGCCCTGATCATGCTTTTTCAGAAATTCGCCTAGTACACGCTTCGAGCTGTCGTCCATTTTATCAACGATGATTTTCCGTTTCATGGATTTATCCATCAAATTCACATGCTCAGGCAGCGACTTGTAGCCTCTTCTGATGCTTCTGTCGACCGTCATTTCACAAGCTGTCACACCAGCGTAATAAGGCCCCTCTTCTTTTCTGTCAATCGTTACCCACACAAGCCAGTATGGTTTTCCGTTCGGAACTTCTTCTTTATTCGGGAGAAATTTAATTCCTTTTTCAACGGTGCTGCGGGCATGCATGGCGCCGATGTCTACGAACGCTTCTTTTTCTTCTACATCAACGAATACGGGAGAAATGTTATCAAGGCTGAGTGCCCCTACGCCAAAACCGCCGTGTCCGTCTGTCGGATCACTTTTGATAATATTAAACCCGATTGATTTTTTCTTTTTTTCTTCCATGAAGTTCTACCTCCTACAAAAGCGGTTGAAATATCGCTGAAAACAGCTTTAAAATCGAATCTCTTCCTGCATTGAGCATCGGCCACAGCACGTAAGATCCGAGCGGTGTCACAAACAGCACCAAAAACACGATAAAGCCGTAGCTCTCCGCCTGCGTCATTTTGGCACGCACGCCCGGCGGAACGAGATCTTCTATAATTCGATAGCCATCGAGCGGAGGAAGCGGCAGCAGATTAAATAAAAACAAGACAAGATTCAGCTGTATCCAAATAGAAAAAAACTGATCCAGCCCCGTGCTGAACGCCGCAAGCATTTCCATTCCGTACGCATGCATCAACACTAACAAAAAGAAACCAATAAACGCAAGAATCAGGTTACTGACGGGCCCGGCTATAGATACGAGCACACCAGCAAGCCGGGGTTTCTTAAAGAAGCGGCGATTCACGGGAATGGGACGAGCCCACCCGAATCCGGCCACCAGAATCAAAATGGTTCCGAACGGATCAAGGTGTTTAATGGGATTCAGCGTCAGTCTTCCTTGTTTTTTCGCCGTATCGTCACCGAATTTGTATGCGACATAAGCGTGGGCAAGCTCGTGCATCGTAAACGACACAATTAGCGTGATGACGAGGTATGGCATTAAAGATAACGGATAATATAAAAAACGGTCCAAGTGAGATATCCCTCTTTCTCAAAATGCAAGAATTTACTTTATTCAGTATACTATAAGAAGCCTCTTTTTCTAAAGAGAGGAAACGAGATAAAGGAGGATTCAGCACCCATGCCATACGTAACTGTCAAAATGCTCGAAGGCCGTACAGACGAGCAAAAACGCAATCTTGTCGAGAAAGTAACAGAAGCCGTAAAGGAAACAACCGGTGCTTCTGAAGAAAAAATTGTTGTCTTTATAGAAGAAATGAGAAAAGACCATTATGCCGTCGCAGGCAAACGCCTGAGCGATATGGAATAATCTCTATAAAGCCGGCGCTTCGCGCACCGGCTTTTATTATCCCTATTGAGCCAGCTTCGCAATAATCGCCAAGAACGTCTCTTTCTCTTCGGCTGTTAAACGTTCAAACATGCCGTCAATCAGCTGCTGGCGGTTTTCGATCATTTGTTCAGCCGCTCCCCGGCCCGATTCAGAAAGCGTAATCCATACAGTGCGGCGGTCATTGTTATTTCTGGATCTCTCAATAAACCCTTCCTGCTCTAAATGATTCAGAGCTGTGGTCGTGGCAGAGGGAGACAGTGTGACCTCCTTCAAAATATCCTTTATGGTGCAGCTCCCATGTCTGTATATGATCCGCAGAATAAACCCTCTTACATTATTCACGTGTTTCGGAACGGTGGCTTCATCTAATTGCTTCGTGCTTTTCAAATATTTTGTAAGTGCGTGATCCAGCAAATTTGCTTCCAGTTTGTCATGGTCCATGTAAATTTCCCCATTTCGAGATGCATTCATAACATACGAACGATATGATTTACTTATTATTTTACTGATTCCGAATAGGGAAAGTCAAAAAAGCAAAATGTGAATTCACAGCTTTTATCCTACATGCCTCGATTTTCCACCTGTTTGACAAGTTTATCTTTAAAAGTTTGGAAAGGAACGTGTTCACTCTGCTGATGTCCGAATTGGCGGACGTTTACCGCATTCTCCTGCTCCTCATGATCTCCAAGCACCAGCACGTACGGGATTTTCTGCACCTGCGATTCTCTGATTTTATAGCCGAGCTTCTCATTGCGCTCATCAATGCCGGCTCTTATCCCCGCCTGCTTCAGCTCCGCCTGCACCTTTCTGCAATAGTCTAAGTGAACGTGCGAAACCGGTATGATTTGAACCTGGACCGGTGCGAGCCAGACTGGGAAAGCCCCGCCGTAATGCTCGATCAAAATACCGAAGAAACGGTCGATCGAGCCGAAAACCGCTCTGTGGATGACAACGGGACGAACCTTTTCATTGTGTTCGTTGATATATGTTAAATCAAATTTTTCCGGCATTTGAAAATCAAGCTGAATTGTCGCACATTGGTGGCTCCGTTTCAGGGCATCTTTTATGTGGAAATCAATTTTCGGCCCGTAAAACGCCCCATCACCTTCATTGATCTCATAAGAGAGGCCAAGCTCCTCAAGGACGCGTGCTAAGGCACGTTCCGACGCTTCCCAAAGGCTGTCATCGCCTAATGAATCCTCCGGGCGAGTCGAAAGCTCAACTGAATACTCGAAACCAAATGTCCGATATACCTCATCAATCAGCCGAATCGCTTCTTTGATCTCACTCTCAATCTGATCCTCCCGAACGAAAATATGGGCGTCATCCTGACAGAACGTCCGAACGCGAAGCATTCCGTTTAAAGCGCCGCTGTATTCATGGCGGTGCACCTGTCCGAATTCCGCCATGCGAATCGGCAGATCCCGATAAGAATACAGGCTGTTTTTAAAGATGAGCATGTGGCCGGGGCAATTCATCGGCTTCATTGCGAATCTTGTATCATCCACTTCTGAAAAGTACATATTGTCGCGATAATGGTCCCAATGGCCTGACTGCTCCCATAACCGCTGATTCATCATAAACGGCGTACGCACCTCATCGTAGCCGGCATTTGTTTGCAGTTCACGCGAGAAGCGTTCCAGCTCATTGCGGACAATCTGCCCTTTCGGCAAATAAAACGGCATCCCCGGCGCTTCTTCAGAAAACATAAACAGCCCTAACTGTTTGCCGAGCTTGCGATGGTCTCGTTTTGCCGCTTCTTCCAGCATATGCAGGTGCGCATCCAAATCTTTTTTCTTTTGAAACGCAACCCCGTACACCCGCTGCAGGACTTCATTTTTGCTGTCTCCGCGCCAATAAGCGCCTGATACTCTTGTCAGTTTGAACGCCTTGATCATCCCTGTAGAAGGAAGATGCGGCCCGCGGCACAGGTCAACGAATTCCCCTTGCTGGTACAGCGTGATATCCTCCCCGCGCGGAATATCCTTTAAAATCTCAAGCTTAAGCCGCTCGCCTTTTTGTGCAAACAGCTCTTCAGCCTCTTCGTAAGAAACCTCCATACGTTTGATTTCAAGGTTCTCATTTATTATGTGTTCCATTTCTTTTTCGATGGCCTCTAAGTCTCCTGATGCCAAGCTTTTCCCCAGCTTCATGTCATAGTAGAAGCCGTCTAGAATCACTGGCCCTACCCCCAATGACACTTCGCCGTACAGCCGTTTTACTGCTTGGGCCAGCACATGCGCTGATGTGTGGCGAAGCACCTGCAAGCCTTCTTGTGAATCGAGTGTAACAATCGAAAGCTCAGCATCCTCCTCCAGCTTGAAACTGAGATCAACAAGCTTGCCATTGACCTGACCTGCAGCCGCCTTCTTTTGCAGACTGGAACTGATAGAACCAGCCGCTTCTTTGATTGTGATGCCTTTCGGATATTCCTGGATCTGTCCGTCCGGAAGCTGAATGTGTACATGTTTACTCATTTTAGAACACTCCTTATTCATTGTTGTATATAAAAAAACACACCCGTCCCGCAGATAGGGACGAGTGTGTGATTAACCCGTGGTTCCACCCAAGTTCCCGACAAATACGATATTGTCGGCTCGGTGCTGTAACGCAGCATAGACGGCATTGGTTACTTCAGTTCCCCAATGCTGCTCCAAGGCGGTAAATGATATTCCTAAGCTGGGAAGCTCTCACCTTTCCTTCCCTCTCTGAAAACCGTAACTATCATTCATGTCCTTATCATCGCATGTATTCAATTCATAAAAAAACACACCCGTCCCGCAGATAGGGACGAGTGTGTGATTAACCCGTGGTTCCACCCAAGTTCCCGACAAACGCGATGTTGTCGGCTCGGTGCTGTAACGCAGCATAGACGGCATTGGATACTTCAGTTCCCCAATGCTGCTCCAAGGCGGTAAATGATACTCCTAAGCTGGGAAGCTCTCACCTTTCCTTCCCTCTCTGAAAACCGTAACTATCATTCGTGTCCTTTTCAACGCATTTATGTAGTTCATATAAAAAAACACACCCATCCCTCTAAAAGGGACGAATGTGTTGATCATCCGTGGTTCCACCCAAATTCCCGACAAGCGCTATGTTGCCGGCTCGGTGCTGTAACGCAGCATGACGGTATCGGATACTTGATTTCCCCGATACGGCTCAAAGGCGGTAAGCTGCTTTCCCTGCGTTAGGAAGATCTCAGCTGTCCTTCCCTCTCTGGAAACCGTAAAAAGCATCTCGTGTCCTTATCAGTGCCTGTTGTTTCAATAATTTTTTATATCTTACTATATATTCCCACAAAGCGCAATCAGTGATTTACATTTTTTCTGACGCGGCAGTCCCGTTATGGGCAGCCAGAAACAGCCATACAAGCAATGCAGCGAGGCTGTATGCCGCTCCCATCATCAAAAACGTAAACCCGGCACCGGCATACCAAGTGGCGGACAGATGAATAATCACCCCGGTTATCGCTACGCCGACCAAGGCTCCGATTTGCCGGTTTGCATTTAACGCCGCACCGGCGATATTCGCATGCCTTTGCCCGGCAGCCTGCATGATCACAGTTGTCATGGCAGGAACTGTAATACCGGTACAGAGGTTCATAACAGACATCAACACCGCCAGCTGCCAATAAGGAAAATCCGGAGAAATCAGCACAAACAACAGCAATGCAATGATACAGCTGACCGCCATTGATACAAACATAAGCTGCCCGGCTTCAAACCGATTCGCCAGACGGGCAAACAGCAGATTGCCGATCACGAAGACGGCCATCATCGGCAGCAGCTCCACTCCAGCCATAAAGGAACTTGCCCCTCCTGCTTCCTGCAAAAAAAGGCTGAGCATAAACATGCCGCCAAAAAGGGCGAAATTCAGCAAAAACCCGATAAATTGGGCAGCTGAGAAGCGGCCGTTTTTGTATAAGGACGCCGGCAGGATGGGTGCTTTTGCAGAAATTTCCCGCAGCAAAAATAGCACAAATGCCAAAATCGCTGCAGTAAATGCTACAAGAATCACTGGCGAGCGCCAGCCCGCTGAAGGCCCCTGTATCAAAGCATAGGAAAGAAACCCGAGAGCCATCATGCCAAGCAGATGCCCGATGATGTTCACGCGGCTGCTTTTTTCCGGAACGCGGCTGAGGATTCGGTAAGCTGAAATGAGCGCAGCAGCCCCTATTGGCACATTGATCAGAAAAATACTCTGCCAGCCCGCCAACTGTACCAGCACTCCCCCGATAAAGGGCCCGAGGCCTGAAGCGGCGGAAACAAGCGCGGCCCACAGTCCAAACATTCTCGCCCGCACCCGCTCATCAGGGTAAGAGGCAGCCAAAAGGCTGAGTGAGCTTGGCATAAACAAAGCTGCTCCAATTCCCTGTATGAGACGTCCGGCAATCAGCATCTGCCCATTTATAGATGCAGCGCATAAACAGGAGGCCAGAACAAAAACGGCTAGACCCAAGATATAGATCGTCTTCGAGCCGAAACGGTCAGCCAAGGCTCCGCCCGCCAGCAGAAGCGACGCAAAAGTAAGAATGTACCCGTCCACAACCCACGTTACACCTGAAAGTGACATTGAAAGAGTGTTTTTCATATCAGCCATCGCCACATTTACAACGGTTACATCAAGAGTAGCCATGAGAAAACCAAGAGCGAGCACGATCAGCACGGATATGCCTGTTGATGATGTTGATTCTTGTATAGACCCGCTATTTTTCATTACAATTGCCCTTTCACTTGCTTGATTACCCAATCATCTATTTTTTCAAGATCATACAATTCCCCGACTCTGTCCATGACATGCTGCAAGGATTCTTCTTTCATGAGATTGGACCATTTATCCTCGATTTCCCCCATGACTGTCTCCAGCACACAGTGACTTTCACCCTCAAATACAGATTGCAGCAGGCCTTTCCCCTGATACATCGAACCTCTGCCTTCGACCGCTTGATAAACATCATAAAGCGTAATGTCCGCCAAAGGCTTCGTCAGGGTAAAACCGCCCTTCGTCCCTGGTAAGGATTCTGCCAAACCGGCTTGAACTAATGTTCTCATCAGCTTCTTCAAGTAAGACGGAGACACGCGCAATCGCTGGCTTATAGCCTCTGACGTCAAAGAAGCCTGTACAGGCAGCCGTGACAGTAACAGCAGCACAGAAACCGCCTGCTCCATCCCTGATTTCATTTTCATTCTAATCACTCCTGATTCATTATGGATAACTATTATCCATAATGAATCTCTTAGCAGCTTTTGTCAATAAAAAAAAAGCAAAAGAAACGGATCATTTCTTTTGCTTGGTATGGTTAACAAATCTGCTTCAGTTCCTCTATGTATTGAAGCGCTTCGTCATATTCTTCATTTGTATATTTTTGCTTGCTTTTGATGGTAAAGACTTTTTCTTTCTTTTCCTCATCCTCAAGCCCGTCAAAGTAAAGGATCGTGGAAACCAGCTCTAAAAACCGTGATGAACGGCTGTTTACACTGTCGATATAGCCTTTCATATCCGGCATGTCCAGATCAGCATGGTCTAAAAATGCGGAGCCTGTCTCAGTCAGCGAATACCGGTATTGAAAGTAGCCGCCCTTTTTTTCCTTCACCTCATGCAGAAATCCAAGGTTGCACAGCTCTTCAATCTGGAGCGTCAGTTCCTCTGAATATGGTCCGTAAAAGTGAAAATCATATTTCTCATAGAAAGGAAACTGCATTTTCTTGGCGATATAAATCATTTTCTGCAGCTTCTTTCGCCCGATGATTTCTCCAGAATCCGAGAACACCTTCATCAGTTTTGCATGTTCTTTCAACAAATTCCCGACATCTCCTTTTTCCTTCTTTCCAATTTCTATGTCAGTCCCAGCAGCTGCCGGATTTTCATTTTCGCTTCCGGATGTTTAGAGCCGTCATAAATCAAGTCCTTTGGATAGTACAGCTTGTGGTCCGTCCGCCGTTTACCTGAGATGGATTCCACAATAGCCGACTGCCTGGACAGCTCTTTAATTTGGCCGTTTTGCGTCAAGAGATGGATCGGCAGACGCTCCTCTTCCTCTCCCGGTCGGTAAAAATCGTATGGCAGATCTGATGAAGAATCAACGACCAAATAATAGCTCGGATCGATCCCCGCCTCTTTGAACAATGAAGTCAGCTCAAAATAAGCCGACATTTCTTCATTCGGATTGAATTCAACGTATTGGAAAAGCTGGCGGTTAATGAATCTGCGGCACAAGTCGGATAAAATCGCGTCTTCTTCATCCTCCCAGGCCTGGAAGTAATACAAAATAATAGATTCATCCAGCTTTACATAATCCTCCAGTGTCAATTTCCCTTCAAAAATAGAATAGAAATGAACCGGAGCGTGAGTAAAGACATAGCCTTCATCGTGCAGCTGCTTCGCCCTGTGAAGAATCTTCGTTAAAATGACCTCTGCACTTCTGGTCACAGGATGGAAGTAGACCTGCCAGTACATTTGGTAACGGCTCATGATATAGTCTTCGACAGCGTGCATTCCGCTTTCTTTAATGACGATCTGATCCTCGCGCGGCCGCATCACCCGAAGAATCCGCTCCATATCAAAATGGCCGTAGCTGACGCCCGTATAATATGCGTCGCGCTGGAGGTAATCCATGCGGTCTGCGTCAATCTGACTCGAAATCAGGCTGACCACTTGCTTGTTTTTATATGTTTTGGCAATGACTTCAGCAACATCCTGAGGGAAACCCGGGCTCACCTTTCTGAGCACCTGATTAACCTCCGTGTCTCCCAAAATGATACCTCTTGTAAAATCCTCGTGGTCAAGGTGAAAGACCTTTTCAAATGAATGCGAGAACGGCCCGTGCCCGAGGTCATGAAGCAGCGCCGCGGCCAAACAGAGTTCGCGCTCACTGTCATCCCATTCAGGGCGGCCTTTAAAGACGTCATCAACCATTCTTCTGACAATTTCATAGACACCGAGAGAATGGTTGAACCGGCTGTGCTCAGCCCCATGGAACGTCAAATAGGTCGTTCCGAGCTGCTTAATTCTGCGGAGACGCTGAAATTCACGGGTTCCGATTAAATCCCATATCAGCTTGTCCCGAACATGAACATAGCGGTGCACCGGATCTTTAAACACTTTTTCTTCTGATAATTTTCCATTTGGATACGCCATCGTCATTCCCTCTTTTTTTTAGCCGTGTTTCTATTATATCGACTCTATTCTTTGAAAACATCCTTGAATTTGCCCGGCGATTTGTTCCATCTTCATGAAAAACACATCTTGTGAAGCAAAAAAGCCTGACCTGAGGGCCGAGGCTAAGAAAAAATATGTTTTTACTTTTTTATTTTCTTTTTTACTTTGTCAATCAGCTCATCCTCTGTCGGAGCTGACAGCGGGCGATTGTTCACAAAAGCAAATGATTTTTTCCGTCCGGGCCCGCAATAAGATTGGCATCCTACCTCAACCTTTGCGTCCGGGTCCACTTCTTTCAAACGCGGCAGCAATGTTTTGATATTAGTGGCTTGGCAATCATCACACACTCGAAATTCATTAGCCATGACGTACGCTTCCCTTCATTTCTATGTTCATCTATGTGAATAACCTAAAATCACGTTTCAAAAAAAAATCACATCACTCTTCATTTTACAAGGATTCGACTGTTCCTGCAAGCCGCTCCATCCTTCGTATCTCCTATTCTTTCAGCCAATTTGTATAAATATTTTCCAACCTGGACATTCTAATACCATGAAAAGAAAAATGGGAGTTGAGATAAATGACAAAACAGCGACAAGACGCTTGGTCAGAGGAAAACGATCTGCTTTTAGCCGAAACAGTGCTTCGGCATGTGAGGGAGGGCAGCACTCAGCTGAACGCCTTTGAAGAAGTCGGCGATAAATTAAACCGGACATCCGCAGCCTGCGGATTCAGATGGAACGCAGTGGTCCGCCATCAATATGAAAAAGCGCTTCAGCTTGCGAAGAAACAACGAAAACAGCGGATGAGAGCGCTCGGAAACGGGCAGCCCGCGAAAAAAAGATTATTATATCAGCCTCCTGCCGTTGATCCTGAAATCATTCAAGAAACCGCTGCAGAAGAGCCGGTTAAAACGGAAACACCTTCTGTCGAAAATGAGCAACCTTTAATGTCTGGCGAACATATGCCTTTTGTTGATGAAAGCTTTAAGGAAGAGTTAGCTAGTCTATCACACTTATTGTCTCCTCAAACGCCTGCAGCTGCGCCTGAGATGACGATGAATGATGTGATCCGCTTCCTGCAGAATTACGAAGGCAATAACGAGCAATCATCAGCATTAAAAATGGAAAACGAGCGTTTAAAGAAAGAAAATCAGGAATTGCAAAACAAAACAGAGCAGCTAGAGGCAGAAGTTCAAAAGCTTGAAAAAGACCAAAAAACGATCCAAGAAGATTATGAAACCTTGGTGAAAATTATGAACAGAGCCAGAAAGCTAGTTTTATTTGAAGAAGATGAACATGCCTCTCCGTCCTTCAAAATGGACCGGAACGGCAATTTAGAAAAATTAGCGGAATGACATAGAAAAATCCCAAGACGGGCAGCTGTTTTGGGATTTTCGCCATGTGCAAAATCCCCTTTTCTATTGTTAAAAGAGAATTTCCTCATTTTGCAGCCGGATCAGCTATTCTTGTAAAATGAGGCCAAGCTTATGTGAATCTATTAAGACATGTGAGCTGCCTCGGCCGTTTTTTGTTTCCGAGGCGCAGCAGAAATGACCAAAAGCCCCAGCATCATAAGCGCAATGCCCAGCCACGAGGAAGGCGAAAGCATTTCCCCTATGAAAAACACGCCAAGCAATGAAGCCGTCAGCGGTTCAGCTAAAGACAGCGTGACCGCCGCCGAGGCCGGAACCCCGGTAAGCCCTTTCGCAAACAAAAAGTATGCGGCACATGTTGCAATTAACCCGATGTAAAGGCTTGTTCCCAGTCCTCTAGGGGTCCATATCCACGAGATATCTGACTGCCATAATAGCGGCGTCAGCAAGATGGCGCTGATCATGAATACAACGGCGGAGGTCGCTCGCGGAGGCTGGGTTTTCATCATCGCTTTACTGATGAGCGTATAGCCTGCAAAAGAAGCACCCGCTCCAAGCGCCATAAGAACACCAGCCACATCAATCCGAACATTGGAACTGTCGGAAAACAGAAGCCAGCAACCCGCTAAAGCCAGCACAGTCGCAATCCACCAAGAGTTTCGCGGGCGTTTCTTCAATACGGCCCATTCGAGGGTCCCGGCAATGATAGGCGCACTGCCGATGGCAATCACAGTTCCCACTGCAATTCCCGTTTCTTTAACCGCTGTGAAAAACAGCGGCTGGTAACACGCCATACAAACAGCGGCTAAAAATACGAGCGGCCATGACCAATTTTTCACGTGAAGCTCCCGGCTGACCCAAACCGCAAGCAGCATGGCGCTTCCTCCTATTAATAACCTGAACGCTCCAAATGCCAGCGGTGTGGCGCTTTCTGGAGCCAATGCCTGAACGGTTCCCGTGGTCCCCCAGAAAAAAGCCGCAATCAATACAAAAAGGCTGTAAATATTCCCTTTCATCTGCCTCTCTCCTTTAATATGGATGCTGATGTCATTTTATCGTTTTTCTTTTTGTCGTGGTTATCTGTATGTAAGAAGGATTTATCTGAAAATAAGATTATTGGGGTAAAATGCCGCTTGTGATAAAAAATGCATGCCGGCATATACAGCCGGCATGCGAAGAACGTTCACCCAAATACCTTTGCATTCCGCTCAGCCATCCGGACGAGGTTTTTCTCAAATTCCATTTCCTCATCAATGGACAGTCCAGCTGAATAAAGATGGGTGCTTAACGCTTTTAATTCCGTCAATAAAGCGAACATTAAGTCTTGTACGGAGATGTCTTTTTGCAGAAGCTCACTTAAGGACGCCATCGTTTCCGGACGTATTTCCGGATAGACGCCTTTTTTATCGTTTTGTTTGTCTTTCAGCGCCGCTTGATAGAATCGTCTGATCAAGTCGGCCCTTTCACTGCCGCTTTTATCTGCACAGAGATAAATTTGAACAGCGACTCCGCCGCGAACGCGTCTCTGAGAGATGCCGGCGAACTTTTTGCCATTTATACTGAGGTCATAGCTGCCGGGACAATAAGACCCTTCAATTTCATAGGCTTCGATCTTTGCGTTGTACGGTCTCAGCATTCGTCTCATCAGCTCGACCATCGCTTCATATCCTTTGTCTATATCGATGCCTTTCTTTTCGTCCTCGAATATGAGAGAGATATTTAAAACACCGTCATCCAATACGACGGCAAGACCGCCGGAATTGCGTACGATCACACGGTATCCTTCGCTCTCCAGCAAGGAGATACCATCCTGCAAAAACGGGAGGCGTGTATCCTGTATTCCAAGGACAATTGTATCGTGGTGCACCCATGAGCGCGCTGTCGCCGGCGACACGCCTTTTCCGACGGACATGCATAGCGTATCATCCATTGCGAAGGATTGCTTCGCATCAAATAAAGGGCCGAGACTGGATTGGTCAATGACTCTCCATTTCGGCTGCATCAGTAAATCAATCGGTTGGTTTGCCATCTATGTAAAACCCTTTCATGTTAGGCTTATTGAACGAAAACTATTATATCATTTCAGCAGCTGTGATTGATAATTGCTTTTCAGCATCGTAATAAAAATTTCTTTATTTTTTGTATTCTCCATGAGAGGAGAATGAATGTAAGACAGCTTGCGCTTTAACGAGAAATTATTAATATGCAGAATTGAAATTTCGCGGTGGATCAAATCCTTACGCAGCACGCTTCTGGATAGAACCGAAAGTCCCATGCCGTTAATCACCGCTTCCTTTACACCTTGATTGCTGCTGATGGTAAACATTGATTTCGGCCGAAGTCCATTTGAACTGAGTACATGATCGAGATATTCTCTCGTCCCGGAGCCTTTCTCTCTTGTCACCCACGCTTCGTTCTGCAAATCGCTGATCGAAATCTCTTTCCGCCCGGCGAGCGGATGCTGATTTGGAGCGGCAATGCACATTTCATCCTCCATGAACGGTTCAATTTCCAGCTCATTCTCGTTTGTATGTCCTTCAATCAGCCCGATATCAGCCTGAAGCATCCGCACACGCTCGCTGACCTCCTCTGTATTACCAATCATGACATCTAGATTCAGCTCTGGATACAGCTTTTGCAGCTGGGCCAATAGCGGCGGAAGAATATACTCACCGATTGTAAAGCTTGCAGCTATTTTCAATTCGCCCTTCACATAGTGATGATGCGCATAGATTTCAGCCTTGGCTTGTTCGTAGAGAAACACCATTTGCTTTGCTCTTTGATATAAAATGTCTCCTGTCGGCGTTGTCGTAAAGTGTTTTGGCGACCTGTTCAGAAGAGCCGTTTGAAATTCTTTCTCAAGATTTTTGATATGCAGACTGACGCTGGGCTGGGAGATCATCAGCTTTTCCGCCGCTTTTGTGAAGTTTTTTTCTTCTACCACCGCTATAAACGTTTTCAGCACGTCGTAATACAAAAACCCCACCCCTGTCATTAATGAAATATATGGTTATGATTAGTTTTCTTTATTGTACTCATATCATCCGTCTTGGTAAAGAAGGCTATACGGAAGCGCAAAAAAGGCAGCCCTCGGTCGAGAGCTGCCATCGTCTTCATTTTTATTACAGTGCTTGCGCCGCTGTGATTAATGCGAGATTGTAAACATCTTCAGCGTTACATCCTCTTGAAAGGTCGTTTACAGGCATATTTAAACCTTGCAGGATTGGTCCTACCGCTTCAAAGTTGCCCAAACGCTGAGCGATTTTATAGCCGATGTTTCCTGCTTCAAGGCTTGGGAATACGAATACGTTAGCGTCCCCTTTGATCTCGGAATCCGGCGCTTTTTTCTCAGCTACAGATGGAACAAATGCAGCATCAAATTGGAATTCGCCGTCAAGTGTCAGTTCAGGCGCTTTTTCTTTCGCGATTTTCACTGCATCCGCTACTTTTTCTGTTTCATCAGATTTTGCTGAGCCTTTTGTAGAGAAGCTGAGCATTGCCACGCGAGGCTCAATGTCGAACATTTTTGCCGTATTGGCACTTTCGATCGCAATCTCGGCAAGGTCTTGGCTGTCAGGTGCAATGTTGATCGCGCAATCTGCGAATACGTATTGCTCTTCTCCGCGAGCCATGATGAACACGCCTGAAGTCTTTTTCACGCCTTCTTTTGTTTTGATGATTTGAAGAGCCGGGCGGACAGTGTCAGCTGTCGAGTGAGCAGCTCCGCTTACGAGTCCGTCTGCAAGGCCTTTATACACCAGCATTGTACCGAAGTAGTTCTCGTCTAATAATGCTTTACGAGCCTGTTCTTCTGTCGCTTTGCCTTTGCGGCGTTCTACAAATGCTTGTACAAGGTCTTCCATGCCTTCATATGTATGAGGATCATAAATCTTAACGCCGTCCAGCGTAAGGTTCAATTCTTTTGCTTTTGCTTGGATCTCATTTTCATTGCCGATCACAATCGGATTTAGCACTTTGTTTCCTGCAAGCTTGCTGACCGCTTCTAAAATACGCTCGTCTAAGCCTTCAGGAAATACAATTTTAACGTCTTTTCCAGCTACTTTTTCTTGCACTGTTGAAAATAAATCTGCCACAATAAAACCTCCTCAAAAAGTTACAAAAACGCTTTCTTTTACTAGCATACTCTTCTTCCAATCAAATTCAAACAGCCAACTTCCATTATAGCGCTTTCATAAAAAAATCTTATTTTTCTAACTAATTTAAGTGACTCAATCTTCCCTTATAGGTTCTTCTATTTTGATGGAGTTATACGGAAGGGATGTTCAAGGTTTCTCCACAGTAGAATCGGATAAACTATGGTATAGTGAAGGCAATCATGAAAAGATAATGGGAGTGAAGATAAATGAGTGAACAGCAAATGACGAATGAAGCTGCAAAAACGCTTGACGGCTGGTATGCGCTTCATGATTTCCGCACAATGGATTGGGCTTCCTGGAAGCTTCTGTCCAGTGATGAGCGCCAATCTATCATACATGAATTCACTGGGTTGCTTGAAAAATGGGGCGTAGCCCAAAAAGAAGGAAAAGGATCGCAAACTCTTTACAGCATCGTCGGCCAAAAAGCTGATTTTATGCTGATGATCCTTCGTCCTACAATGGAAGAATTAAATCAAATTGAGCTTGAATTCAACAAATCAAGACTTGCTGAGTTCACCATTCCGGCATACTCCTACGTATCAGTGGTAGAGCTGAGCAACTACTTGGCAAGCGGTGACGGCGATCCTTATGAAAATCCGCATGTGCGCGCTCGCCTTTACCCTGAACTGCCGGAATCAAAATATGTATGCTTCTATCCAATGGATAAAAGAAGATCCGGCAACGACAACTGGTATATGCTTTCAATGGAAGAACGCAGAAACTTGATGAGAAGCCACGGTTTAATCGGCCGCAGCTATGCGGGCAAAGTCAAACAGATCATCACCGGCTCTGTCGGCTTTGACGATTACGAGTGGGGCGTTACATTATTCAGCGATGATGTCCTTCAATTCAAGAAGTTAGTGTATGAAATGCGTTTTGACGAAGTCAGCGCTCGCTATGGCGAATTTGGTTCATTCTTTGTCGGCAATCACCTTTCGCTTGATACACTTCCTCAATTCCTATATGTATAATATCCCCTCCCGCCCATCCGGCGGGAGTTTTTCAATCCTCCTTTATCAGAATTTAAATAAAATTTGCTATTTTCTTCGTTTTTTCTTACGATGTAGATAATAATCCAATTTTTTCAAAGGGGTGCAGTTATTTGTCAAAACGAACCGCATTTGTTATGGGAGCCAGTCAAGGGATCGGGAAAGCAATCGCTCTGAAATTAGCAGACCAGCATTTTTCCCTCGTCATTAATTCGCGAAATTTGGATAATATTGAATCTGTCAAAGAAGACATTTTGGCCAAGCATCCTGAGGCGAGCGTCATTGTCCTTGCGGGGGATATGTCTGACCGGCATACGAGAGCGGGCATTTTTCAGGAAATCGAATCTCAATGCGGACGGCTTGATGTTCTGATTAATAATATCCCGGGCGGCGCGCCTGATACATTTGATAACTGCAATATAGACGATATGACGGCCACGTTCACTCAAAAGACCGTTGCCTATATTGACGCTATCAAGCGTGCTTCCTCACTGATGAAACAAAACGAGTTTGGCAGAATCATCAACATTGTTGGAAATCTATGGAAAGAACCCGGCGCCAACATGTTCACAAACAGTATGATGAATGCCGCTTTAATTAACGCCAGTAAAAATATTTCCATCCAGCTTGCTCCTCACAACATTACTGTCAACTGTCTGAATCCTGGTTTTATCGCTACAGACCGTTATCATCAATTTGTGGAAAATGTGATGAAAAAGAACAGCATATCCAAACAGAAAGCAGAGGAACAGATTGCTTCCGGGATTCCGATGAAACGGGTCGGATCAGCCGAAGAAACCGCAGCGCTCGCCGCGTTTCTTGCCTCTGAGGAAGCCTCCTACATCACGGGACAGCAAATTTCCGCTGATGGCGGCAGCATGAAAAGCATATAAAAACATCCCGCTTTTTAGCGGGATGTTTCTTGTAATGACCCGAACGGCAGGTTCAGCTTTTGAATCCGCGTGACAAATTCCCGCAGATCCTCCTGCTTCGACACCATTGAGATTCTGACATGCCTTTTTCCGTTGCTTCCAAAAATTTCGCCCGGTGTGACTACGACATGGGCATGCTCCAGCAAGTAATCGGAAAATTGGTGAGATGTCTCAAACGTATTCGGAATTTCAGCCCATACGTAAAAGGTTCCTTTTGGCTTTTCCATCTTCCAGCCCAATTCCTTTTCGCAAAGCGCCGTAAAAAAGTCAATTCGTTCCTTATAAATTCGTTTCAACGATTCCGTATGCTCCGGATCTCCAGAAAGCGCCGCACTCGCTGCCTGCTGCAGCCCGCCGAACATGCCGACAAATACATGATCCTGAAATTCATTGACGGCCTGAATGATCTTTTCGTTCCCAACCGCAAACGCCATTCTCCAGCCGGCCATGTTAAATGTTTTTGAAAATGAATAAAGCTCTGCTCCGACAATTTTGGCATCCTCTGCCTCAAGAAAACTGGCCGGTTTTTGATCGAATTCAAACGCTCCGTATGCAAAATCATGAATCAAATGGATGTTATGCTCTTTCGCAAAAGCAGCAGCTCTTGCATAAAAAGCCGCATCAGCCACAGCTCCAGTGGGGTTGTTCGGGTAGTTTAAAAACATAAGCTTCGCTTTTTCCAGCACGGCTGGATCAATCTTTTCAAAATCCGGCAGATAGCCATTTTCTTCATACAGCGGCATTTCGTAAAGCTCAGCTCGCGCCATCGTAATCCCTGATAAATATTCAGGATAGCCTGGATTCGGGACTAAAGCGATGTCTCCCGGATTGAGCAGGCATTGTGTCAGCACATACAATCCGGCTTTCCCGCCTCCGAAAAGCGCGACTTCCGTTTCAGGATTGATTGTCACTCCGTATTCCCTTTTATAGAAAGCAGCGATCGCTTCCTTTAAAAAAGGATAGCCCCTGAAAGGGCCGTATCCATGAAACGAAGGATTCAGAGAAGCCTCCCGCAAAGCCTCCACAATATGCGGCGGAGTGGGAAGGTCAGGGTTCCCCTGTCCGAGATTAATGATATGGGCTCCCGTTTTTTCCATTTCCTTTACCTTTTGAAAAACGAGAGAAAACTCCTGCCTTGGAAGTGTCTTGATGACATCGGACGGTGTTATTTCCATCTAAAAGACTCCTTTTTGCTCCGTTTTGTTATCCCGTTCCAAAAACGATTTGTTGACGAGCTTCGTATGCAGAAACAAACCGCATACGATCACGACAATCAGCCCCATAATGACCGGAGCGCTTAGGATGTTAATGAACATTGAACCAATAGAAATGCATAATCCGATAGACGCTTCGGCCACTGAAAAAATGCGCCCTTGAATCTGGTTTGCCGCATTTTCCTGAACCTTCACTTTTGCAAGCACTTCCCCGTATTCCATCGCGATGAAAAAGAGGATCGCCGCGATGACAGAAACAGCGAAAATCGGCGTGAATAAAAACAGCGCCAGTGAGACAATGGATAAAACGGTAAAGTACGTCAGGCCTCTATTGTTGTTAAAGCCCCATTTGCTGACAAGCACCGCTCCGATAAAGCCGCCGAAGCCGATGCAGAACGTGAGAATAAAGTTGCCGATTTCCCCGTCACCCAGAAAGCGGCTGACAATCGGAAAATAGCTGTACACAACTCCCCACAGCAAAGCCATTGTAATCATCGTAAACATGGCGTTTAATACGAATGCATTGGTTTTGATTTCCTTGAGTCCTTCCTTAAAAGACTGAAAGGCCTCTTTAATGTTTTCAGATTGAATCGGCACAAATTGTAGCTTGATACGGCTGATAAAAAATGCCGAAACCAGGTATGTCACACCGTTAAAGGCAACAGCCAGCTCTACAGATCCACCTAACAGAAAGAGCCCTCCGGCAGCCGCCCCGACGATAATGGAGATGGTTGTCGCTTTTGCAAATAACGTGTTGATGCTTTTAATATCTGATTCCAAGGACGACATGACAGCGAGACGGGCGGGATTAAAAAACACGCCGCTTCCATAAGAAATAAACAGCAGGGCCAGAAAAATCAGCGGATACTCGCCTTTTGGAAGAAATGTGAGCCCCAAAAAGATGATGCCTCTGATGATATCCGTCCATAGCATGATCTTAATTCTGTCTAACCGGTCGACCAGAACCCCCAAAAACGGCTGAAACACCATCGGAATGCTTCTGACCACGATGACCCCGGACGTCACCCAATAATCGTGATAATATGTAGACAAAATGAGCAGGGCAGGGAGAACACAATAGTCTCCCATGAACGATAGCGCCTGCCCATAAAGCAAGTATTTAGAGTTGGGTTTCAGCTGTTTCATACTGGCAGCACATACTTTGCCGTCAGCTTTGCATGCTGCTGAATTTGTCTGATTGATTCAGCCACATCCTGTGAATTACTGCCTTTCAGTTCAAATGCAGCAATGGAATTGAAAGCTTCAAACAATGTCAAATCAACTGAAGTGCCTGGTGCTGCGGCCGAAAAAGAAACGATTTCAGTATCCCCTTTTAAAAGCCCGTCAGGCAGATCGATCGCTTCAATGACCAAATCCTCAGCAGTTTCTGGAATCTGGCCATTTTGTTTGAAATGCTGCGGGTACAAATGGCAGTCGGCGACATAGTAAGGCTCTTGATCCAATAATCCGTCAGGCAGATCGGCGTCTTTTCCGAAACAGAGGACATCTAATAATAATTGCGCCATATCAAGGCCGAAAACCTTTTTAATGTTAGGAATCATATTCCAGCCGGCGAATCTGGCTGCCGATTCAATTAAACCCGGTTCTCTGTTTTTCATTAGCTTGATCTCTGTATGTGTTGCGCAATTTTGCAGGCCAAGACCTTCATTTGCCTTTTTGGCAGCTTCGACAATTTTCTTTTTTGCCTCTTCATCCAGAATGGACGGCGTAATGTGGGATGTCTCTGTAAACCCGATTTGCGGCGTTTTATCATGAATGGCGATCGGGAAATACTCACCGTCAGCCATGATGCCTTCTATACTGATATAGTCGGAGTACCCTTCTGTTTGATACCAGTCTCCGTACTCACCCTGTAAAAATTCTTCAGCGATAAACGGCGCTTCAAACGTAACCGCCTTTGGCACGTTAATTGATTTCAGATAGTCATTGACTCTGTTAAATTCATCTTCTGCCGTCTCAGTGTCCGTAATCAGCGTTACACCGATTGAACTCGCTAAGTATGTAGGCTTTAAGATAAGAGGTGTGCCGATCTCTTCAAGAGCAGCACGGAAATCTTCAAGAGTTGTGACTCGTTTGTTTTTGATCGATTTGACTCCGGCCTTATTAAAAGCGTCCCTCATTTTATTTTTATCTCTGGCATTTTCGGCTGCCTGCACGCCGGCACCTCTCAGGCCCAGACGTTCACAGGCTTTCGCCATCGGAGCAATGAATAATTCATTGTTTGTTGTGATGGCATCCGCCCCAAACATTTCGGCAACCTTGACGATTTGCTCGACGACCTCTTCCTCAGGCTTGTCATGATCCTCATGCGCCCAATAAATGGAATCAGGATGCTCAAAATCAGCTAAACTCTTAAAATAGTCTTTATCTTTTATGACCGCGACCGAGTATTTTTCAATCAATGCTGCATGGGAGGCTGTAATTGCAAAAGGTCTTGGAATAAAGCTGACCAGGTTATATTTTTCAGCAGCGCTTTTATAAAACATGTGCGGCGGGCAGCCTCCAAGATCAGCGATGACCAATACTGTTTTTCTCTCCATATGTAAAACACTCCTTCTCTATTGTGCGGTGTATCCTCCGTCTGCGGTGATGGCGCTTCCGGTCATATAGCTTGATAAATCCGAGGCTAAAAACAGCATCACGTTTGCGATTTCTTCAGGTTTCCCAAGCCTCAGCAGCGGATTTACCTTCGCCTTTTCTTTTTTGATCTCTTCAAGTGTGCCTTCATTATTTTCAAGGAATGATTTTTCATTCAGCGGTGTGTCGATGATCCCTGGGCATACGCAGTTCACGCGAATTTGATGCTTCGCATAATCAACGGCCATTGATTTAGTCAGCTGCAAAACCCCGCCTTTGCTGGCGTTATAGGCAGGAATATCAGGCCATGCCACGAGTCCGCCGACAGAGCACGTATTAATGATGTTGCCCTTGCCGGCGGCCAGCATATGCTTGAGTGCATGTTTGCTCATTAAAAACGTGCCGGTCAAATTGACTTGCAGCACCTTGTTCCAATCTCTGAGCTCCATCTCGTGAATAGGCGCCACGATTTCGATGCCTGCATTATTAATCAAGACATCGAGCCCGCCAAATGTATGAACCGCCGATTCAACTGCGTGCTGGCAGGCAGCTTCGTCTGTGATGTCCGTTTGCACAAAGTGCAGCCTGTCATTATTTTCTTTTCGTACCATTGCTTCTCCCTGCGCTTCGTCAATATCCGCCACAACCACATTGGCCTGCTGGCCCAAAAAAGTCTGAACCGCAGCATAACCAATGCCTGATGCGCCTCCTGTTATGAGGACGGTTTTATCGGTGAGGTTCATGATCATTCATCCGCCTTCATTTTTTTTGCTTTTGCTCTGTTGTAGCGCGGCGGGAAGAAGATATTAATCGATTTTGATTCTTTTTCCGAACGGTTGATGGCACCGTGATCTTCACGAGGCTCACAGAAATAGGCTGTGCCGAATTTCATCTCGACTGTGCAGCCTTCGACCGTCATGTCATAGCCGCCGCCGATGCAGATGCCGATTTGTTCATTCCGATGTTTATGGAAAGGCATTTCTCCGCCATTTCCAGGGATTTTGGCAAGCATAATTTCTACCCAATCCTCAACAAAGAACGTGACTTCCATGCCTGGCAACAGGTCTCTTGTTTTGAAAATATCCAAAAAGTAGTCCTCAGGACTTGTATATGTTTCATCAGCTTTCAGCCGCTTGATATCAATAGCAATCACTTCTTGGTCTGTGTCGTTTCTTGCCCCGTGAGGCACATGCGGCGGCGCGATATAGGCAGATTCCAAGGCTGTCATTTTTCTTGTCACATCTCCGACAGTCATCATCAGCTCGCCAGAAACGACCATGCCGATTTGGACCTCCTTATGCTGATGGGGTTCAACATTGGTATGCGGCGGGACGTAAGACATTAATACTTCAGTATCCCCTCGTACGGTTGAATACTGCCTCACTCCGTTTTCCCATTCAATTAATTTCGGGGTCGGGAAATAAAGCTCCTGCATATCTTCTTTAGTTTTCATCATCAACGTCTCCTTTTCCAAATAATGACCAGCTCATTGGAATGCTTTTGAATGTTTTTACAAAGGTTAGCCCGTACTTTTGCCGTGCAAGCTCATTGGTTAAGGCAATGTCATACAAACCTTCTTTTACTTTTCTTGCGGCTTGACTGGTTGAATTGACTAGTTTGAAACGAACATCTTTGCGGGTAAAATATTTTATTAAATTAATAGGTGAAGGATGTGAAACAATAACAGATGTATCAAGCATATCGTCTCTGAATTCAAAATCAGGACGAACAGCCAGGCCGTACATCGGTGTATCGCACCTGAAGATCTGCAATAGCTGCAAATCCGGCCTCATGTAGAAATGCTTAATGCCATCGTAAGCATGTGGGACGATGGTATATTCCAGCGGGCTTTGGAGTGTCCTTTCGATGCACGATTCAAAAGTATCATGCAAGGACAATTTACTGTTCAGCCCTTGTAGAAGAGTAAAATTGGAAATGAAATGCTTTGCTGCGTACTCACTGCTTGTCCCCTCAGGGCCGAGCGTGTTGACTGTAATGAGTTTGGATAGTGAATCAGTTCTTTTTTTTGTCTGAATGCTATTATCCAATATAATCATGAGCACCAACCAATCTTTTAAAATTTTAAGTAAATTTTATCCAGCTGAAATTGAACTGTCAATGTTTTTTGAAAATATTGATAATTATTCCCATACAAACAAAAAAACCCTTTAAAAAGGGTTTTTAATTATAGGAATTTAGAAACTTTGTTTATTGAGATAAGGACTGATCGGCCTTCTGCTCAAGTTTGCCGTACTTTTTATATGCGAATACACTGAGCACAAATCCGAGGACTGTGATGGCGGCGCAAATCAATCCGACAGCTGCATAGCCGTATGCCACATATACGGGTCCCATTAAAGCAGAACCTAATGTCACGGCCAGATTCGAGGCGAGGCTGTAAAACACCATGACTTTTCCGCGGTGACGCTCTGAGCAGTCACTCAAAATTGTGCTGAGCAGCGTCACCGTCAAACTTTGCATTAATCCCCAAATAAATAGGCTGGCGATTAACAGAAACATAGACGCCGGCGCATATGGTAAACACGCCAGCAGAACGCTGATGACCCCCAGCGCAATCAAAAGGGAGCGCATTTTTCCGATGCGGTCGGCTATCTTTCCTGTAATCACACTCATGGAAAACCCGATTCCATAAATCATGATAAATAAGCCCGCAGCCGTGTTTCCTCCGGTAAAAACGTCCTGAAGATAGGTGCCTAAAAAGGAATACATACCGTAAAAACCAATCATATTACAAAAGGTTATCGTGATATAAACAGGTACACGAGGGACTTTCAGCGCATCCCGGAATGTTCCTGCCGGCTCTTCTATTTCTTCCTTGCCGCTGTTTTTATGTTGGGCATGGCGGCGCATTTCAAGGAGAATCAGCAGGACAACTAAAACGCCCATCAAGGCGAAAATCCAAAACGTCCATCTCCAATGCAGGACGTCGCCGATAAATGATCCGAGCGGCACTCCGAAAATCAGCGCCAGCGACCAGCTTGAAACGATCAGTCCCATCACCTTGCCCCTGTATGTATAAGGAACACGATCACCGACAACTGCGTAAGCGGTCGGAACAAACGCTCCCGCAGCCAATCCCGAAAGCGCCCGGCCTAAAAAGAAGAAAAAAATATTTTGAGCTAAAGCGCATATCACCGTTCCTATGATAAAAATCATAAGCCCGGCCAATAAGCTCAGTTCTCTGGAGTATTTATCGCCTAATGGAACCAAAAGCGGCGCACCGATAAAAATCATAACGCCATAAATACTAATAGATAACGCAAGGACGCTGACATCTGAGTTGAAGGCTTTTGCTAAATCCGGCAGCAGCGGTGAGATCACAAGCTCTTCAGATCCGGCTGCAAATACCCCCATCGTTAAAGCCAGTGCCAACAATAACGGAAAATGATGTTTTGTTTTGATGTCATTGTTTTGATTGCTGTTCATTCTTTCTCAAACACCTCTTCCATAATCTTCTTATCATAAAGTTGTATTATAGTTTAGCATTGTTTTTTCACTATTTACAATTCGAACGAAATATTTATAAGTTTTATTATTTTCATTTAAATCCCATTATATATTTCTATATTTCATTCTAAAAATACATGAGGATGTAATGCGTAAAAAAAGCTCTCCGGCCTCCCGGAGAGCTTTTTCTATTGCGCCTCTGTCTGCTCTTTTTCAATCGGTTCATGATTTATACGCTTTTTGATGCTTAGATGATAGTATGCATAGCAGAAAATAATGATCGGCACACCGCAGTATAAGCCAATTCTTTGATCCGGAATGAAAATAAGGCTGATCAACACGCAGCCATATAAACAAAATCCGAGAATCGGGACTAGCGGATAAAGCGGCGTTCTGAACTCCAGATCATTCACATTTCCGCCTTCAGCAAGGAAACGTCTGCGAAAGAAAAATTGCGACGCACAAATGGACATCCACGCGACAACTGTCACCATGCCCGAGATTGAGATACACCATAAATACACTGTTTCTGCGGCCATGACACTTGTCAGCAGCGAACAGCCTGAAATGCCTAGCGTAATCAGCAGGGCATTCATCGGCACGCCTTTTTTTGTCAGTCTGGTGAGAAAGGATGGACCCATTTGATTTGATGAAAGTGACCACATCATACGCGACGCCGCATACAACCCCGAATTAGCAACAGATAAAATGGCTGTTAAGATGACAAAGTTCATGATATCTGCCGAAAATGGGATGCCGATTTGATCGAGTACCGCTACAAATGGGCTTTCAATCACCCCCGCCGTTTTGTACGGAAGGATGGCAACCAAGACGAACATAGCGAGCACAAAGAAAAACAGCGTGCGCCAAATGACATTTCGAATGGACTTTGGCAGTGTTTTTTCCGGGCTTTCACTTTCCCCTGCCGCAATGCCGACAAGCTCCGTTCCCTGGAACGAGAAGTTCACCATGACCAGCGTAAACATAACGGCCAGCACCCCATTAGGGAAAAGCCCTCTATCAGTCATAAAGTTAGACAAAAAGGGTGTCTCCTGTCCGCCTTTAAAGTCAATCAAGCCAAACACAGCGGCTCCGCCAATCACAATAAATAATATGATCGCCGCCACTTTGATGCTTGAAAACCAAAATTCCATTTCTGCAAAGCTTCTGACAGAGAGCGCATTAATCAAAAAGATGACGATGCCGAACACGAGGCACCATATCCAGATCGGAACGGAGGGCAGCCACCTTTGCATCAAAATGCCTGCTGACGTCAGCTCTAACCCTACTGTATTGGCCCAGCTGAACCAATACAGCCAGCCAATCATAAAGCCTGTCGACGGACCCAGAAATTTAGTGGCGTAGGCCTGAAACGATCCGGCCACCGGCATAGCAACAGCCAATTCTCCTAAACAAAGCATGACGAGATACATTAAAAATCCGCCGATGATATAAGCGGCAATGGCGCCGAGCGGTCCCGCCTGGCTAATGGTAAAGCCAGAGCCTAGAAACAGCCCAGTTCCAATCACCCCTCCCAAAGCAATCATAAACAAATGCCTGCTTTTCATGCTGCGCTGCAATTCATTTTTATGATTCTGCATCATCCTTCCCCCTTTGGTTCTTTTGCCGTGATGGTCATCCGGTAGCTTTGCAAAAGATGAACGGTGGTTTGCTGTATGAGGAGAGGCAATACATGAAATGTGTACGGTTTATAGACTCGTTCTGTCCATTTATGGCCGTCTTTTCCGTACACGCCCATATTAATGGATGGAATATTCAGCTTGCGTATGTCTTTGAACGGAATGGTCCCAATCATATTCCACCCAGGGAAGTTCCTGATAAAAGAATCAATTTCGCCATCGGTTTCGTGCAGTGATAAAAAACTGCCGTCTGCCAAGTAGGGGAAAAACTTTTTGAAGACAAATGTTTCGCCTGTCGATTCAGCGGTTTTGTCAGCCGCTTCTTTAATCACATGCTGCAAAAGCTGATCTCTTGCGCTATCTTCTTTCAAATAGTTATGCGGCAGGTAAGGAGGTGCGTAAAATAGAATGACTTTTGCGCCTTGATCGGGGTCAAGCTTTTGAAGCTCTTCGATTGCCTGAAAGCATCTCATGCGAAGTTCAAGGTGCTCGTTGGCTTTGAATGTCTGCTCGATACACTGCTCGGGATCTATCCCCCGGTTTCTCAGCTTTTCTAAGTATTGCTCCAGGCTATACACTTGAATGCCCCATGATAAATGTTTCTTTGGCAGGTTGGCTCTTTTTACATATTCTTCATAATAATCTGATAATTTTTGTTCTGTCTCTCGGCATGCTTCCTCAGTGACTTCAATAAGCAAATCCATCATTTCTTTTGCTGTTCTTTCATAAATAAAACAATTGAAGTACAAGCTGGTGCTGACAGCAGTTTGCACATTATAGGATTCCTTGTTATCACGCTGATACAAACAGGATGGGGGCAGAACCAACTCCCCTTCAACCTTTTCTGCCAGATGGATGTTATTGTGGAGACGGCTTGTGATTTCAGATGAAATTAAATTTGGGTCAATTCCTGCCAGTGTATCGCCAACATGGACTTCACGCCCGTAAATGTAAAAGCAAGGCAGCAGTTTTCCCGCGGCTCCGGTATAGATATATCTTGTCTGATCACCATCGTAAAGCGGGGTAATAAAATCCGTATTAATAGCAGCCAAATAGTGAAGCTGTTTTTCTTTTTTTAGCCGGTTCAGCTCTGAAATGCTGGCAAGAATGCCCGAATGCTGGCTCTCCTCATCGGGATTGGCCATAAACAATACATTTCCCGGCAACGTCTCAAGGTTCTCCGAAAAATGCAGGAGATTGGCTAAATGCACGGCGATGCCGCTTTGCATATCGACAGATCCTCTTCCGAACATCCAATCGCCTGATTTGGCATCCCGCTGAACATCCTGATCGAACTCATAGCGGCTGAAATACTCGGCCAATTTCTCACAATCAAAAGCGATATCCTTTAAAGGGCCGAAATCTTCAATTCCAACTGTATCCAGATGGGCATGGTAAATGACTGTATTACGGCTTTCTCCATGTCCTTTAATAAACGCAAAAATATTTTTGCGATTGTATGGGTCATTGGGAATGGCCTGTTCCCACACATGACTGGGGTTTTCCTGAAAATAAGGATAGCTCGTGATCACTTCTTTGATGAAATCTGCTTTTGTCCCTTCTCCAACGGTGCCGTTCACACTGCTGAGGCTGACCAGAGATGCTGTCAGCGCCTCCACTCTTTCAGCCGGATTCATGTGACTGATTTTTGTATACTGCATAAATTGTCCTCCTGATCAAAAAGTTGAAATCGTGCGATCCGCTAAAGAATCGCACGATTTTATTTCTCTCAAATCAAAAAGCTTCGGACGTTGTTTTGGCTTGCATATGAAGAATTAAGTAATCGGGACCGCCTGCTTTTGAGTCTGTTCCTGACATATTAAAACCGCCGAACGGCTGATAGCCGACAATTGCTCCGGTACATCCTCTGTTAAAATATAGGTTTCCGACATGGAAATCCTCGCGCGCCCGTTCAATGTGCGCACGGTTTTTCGTCAGAAGCGCACCTGTTAATCCGTATTCCGTGTTATTGGCAATCTCCAGCATATGATCGAAATCACGCGCTTTGCAAATCGCAACAATTGGGCCGAAAATTTCTTCCTGCATCAAGCGGGCGTTTTCATCAACATCTGCAAAGATCGTCGGCTGAATAAAGTAGCCTTTTGAATCATCGCCTTCTCCGCCGGCCAATAGCTTGCCTTCAGATTTGCCGATTTCAATGTATTTCATCACTTTGTTGTAGGATGCTTCATGAATCACGGGACCCATATACGTATCAGGATCTTCTGGATTGCCGACAGTCAGCGTTTTGGTCAGCGCCACAGCTTTTTCCACCACTTCATCATAAACATCCTGATGAATGACCGCGCGGGAGCCCGCAGAACACTTCTGTCCAGAATATCCAAATGCTGAATACACGATAGAGGATGCAGCAAGGTCAAGATCAGCGTCCTTGTCAACAAGCACTGTGTCTTTTCCGCCCATCTCAGCAATTACCCGTTTGAGCCATTTTTGGCCCGGCTGCACTTTGGCGGCTCGCTCATAAATCCGGCAGCCGACTGCACGGGAACCTGTAAATGAGACAAACCGTGTTTTCGGATGCTCAACTAAGAAGTCACCGATCTCCGCTCCATCTCCCGGAATGTAATTCAGAACGCCGTTTGGCAGACCCGCTTTCTCCATGACCTCGACAAATTTTGCTGCCACTACCGGGGCTGCGTCAGCCGGTTTTAAGAGAATCGTATTTCCTGTCACAATCGCTGCCGCCGCTGTTCCCGCCATAATCGCGAGCGGGAAGTTAAATGGAGAAATGACGATGCCGACGCCAAGCGCTTCGTAATGATATTGATTGAACTCGCCAGCACGGCTCTTCACCGGAGCCCCTTCCTTGAGCTTTAACATTTGGCGCGCGTAGAACTCTAAAAAGTCTATCGCTTCAGCCGTGTCCGCATCTGCTTCCTTCCACGGTTTTCCCGCTTCCTTCACAAGATAGCTTGAAAATTCATGCTTTCTTCTGCGCAAAATAGCCGCTGCCTTAAAGAGAATATTCGCGCGGTGCTCCGGTCTTTGTTTTTTCCAGGAATCAAATGCCTGCAATGCGGCTTGCATCGCTTTTTCAGCAAGCTCTTGATCCGCTGTAGACGCGTACCCAATGATCTCTTCTTTATTTGCCGGGTTAATGGAAATGATTTTGCGGTCCGTTTCAATTTTTTCTCCATTTATGACAAGCGGATAATGCTTGCCGAGCTGAGTGTTTACAAAGGCCAGTGACTCCCCAAATGCAGTTTTATTCTTTGCTTCCGTAAAATCGGTAAATGGTTCGTGTGCGTATGTGACTGTCATATGTAGTCCTCCTCGTGTTATGAAATATATCTTCGCATATGAATAAAAATGCAAGAATCATGCCATTTTCTTGTCTTTTGCTGAAAAAACTTGTTGAATCGAACAGAAATTTGTCTAACAGGTGATCACCTTTCTCTTTTTCCAATCTTGAACGCAAATTTATTTTGCGATTTTTGCTCTTTACGCAAAAAACAAATGCAAAATGATTTTGCGGAGGCTTCTCAAATTACACCCATCCGCGGAAACGCGATGCTTCTGCCGATTTTCTGATGCCCGTCATGTAAGCCGCCAAACGCATATCCACTTTATGTGTTGCCGCTGTCTGATAAATTGTTTCGAACGAGCTGACCATGACGTTTCTCAGTTTTTCTGCAACCTCTTCTTCTGACCAATAATATCCTTGGTTGTTTTGCACCCATTCAAAATAAGAAACCGTGACGCCGCCGGCACTCGCCAGGATATCCGGCACAAGCAGCACGCCTCTTTCATTCAGGATCTTAGTGGCATCAATGGTTGTCGGTCCGTTCGCCGCTTCAACGACGATTGACGCCTGAATGTTATGTGCGTTTTTGGCTGTGATTTGATTGGAGATCGCGGCAGGCACTAAAATATCGCAATCCTTTTCAAGCAGCTCCTCATTTGTGATGACGTCAGTAAATAAATTGGTGACCATACCGAAGCTGTCCCGTTTATCGAGCAAATAAGGGATATCAAGGCCGTCTGGGTTGTAGAGCCCGCCATTGGCATCAGAAATCCCGATCACCTTCGCGCCCGCATCGTGCATGAATTTAGCCAGGAAGCTACCCGCGTTTCCAAAGCCCTGTATGATGATGCGCGCGTTTTGCAGCTTGATCCCTTTTTTCTTCACCGCCTCTTCAATACAAATCGTGACGCCCTGTGCCGTCGCCGTTTCCCGTCCTTGCGATCCTCCCAAAACAAGCGGTTTACCTGTAATAAAGCCCGGAGAATCGAATTCCCGCAACCGGCTGTACTCATCCATCATCCACGCCATAATCTGCGAATTGGTGTACACATCGGGAGCTGGAATATCCTTTGTCGGACCGACGATCTGGCTGATGGCACGGACATACCCCCTGCTCAGCCTTTCCAGTTCTCCAAATGACATTGTCCGCGGATCACAAATAATACCGCCCTTCCCGCCGCCGTAAGGAAGATTGGCAATCCCGCATTTGAGCGTCATCCAAATGGATAATGCCTTTACTTCCTCTTCATTAACTTCTGGATGGAAGCGAACGCCCCCCTTTGTCGGACCGACAGCATCATTGTGCTGTGACCGGTAGCCTGTGAACACTTTGACGCTCCCATTGTCCATTTTGACCGGAATGCGGACAGTGAGCATTCTCTGCGGCTCTTTCATGAGTTCATACATATCTCCCGGATAACCCAGCTTCCGAAGGGCTTCCTTAATGATTGTTTGGGTAGACAGAAATAAGTTAAGAGCTTCTTTTTCTTCATCTTTCGAGACTTGCTTTGCTGACATCTTTTTCACCTCATTGTTTTTTTGGCCGGCTGTAATGTAAGCGCTTTAAAAAAATCAGCCCGCCAATTCCTTTCTGCATTGGATTCACCCTTATCATCATGCAAGATCCGTACCAGCTTTTGAATCCACAAAAAAAGAGACTGAAAACATCTCAGTCTCTGACTACAAATCTATCGATTAACGGGGATCAATCACCAGCTGCGTTTCAGCATAAAAACTGCCGATTCCCAAACCGTTTACTACATCGCCTTTAATCGTGTAAGTGCCTGCGCGAGGAAGAGTTTTGCGCACCATGACGAGGTCAAATTCGGATGCGCCTAACAAATCAAGCGTAAGCGGGAGTCTGACTGTTTTTCCATCGTTTAAAATCTGTGTTTCTTTCAGTGTTCTTCCATTCACTGAATCTCTTGTCGTAGCATGAAACCCGTCAGGAAATTGAAATTCTACCGCTCCAAGAGAAAGCACCGCATTTGGTTTATATGTCACTTCAATATCAGAAATGGTCCACTCTTTCGTGCTGTTAACTGTTTTTGCCTCGATTGATGCAGACTGTGCATGAGCTTGGCCCGAAGGAAGTAAGATTGATAGTAAAACAGCTGAACTGATGAATAATGAAGATACGAATGAAGTTCTTTTTAGCATGACATTTCCCCCTAATTGATTGTTGAAATTTGGCCAGAGCGTCCTCTGCAGAAAAAGCGCTTTTTCATAATTCGCGAATTACCAGTTCTTTTTCTTAAAAATTAATCTATCATCATTTTCCATGGAAGTAAATGTTTTTTAAGGAATATTAACACTTGGAATTCAATGAGAATTCCTTCCTGTTTATACAAGGTTCAAATGGACGATTTCCCTCTCTTTTTCTAGTAACATCCGCCTGACATTTTCTATCTTTTATCCTATTTTAAAAAAGGGCAAAAAAAAGTCGAAGATGCCTCTGCTCTTCGATTGATCACGTTCCTATTTTTATCTGAATTCAGTGTTCCAGTTAAAACCGATCGTCTCATCATTCCACGGAATTCTTTTTTCATCAGGCTGATCCGGGTTATACGACATGGTGGTAAAATAGATAATTGTCAGCGGCGTCTCTCCCAGCACTCTATATCCGTGAGCCACCCCTTTTGGGATTAATAACAGCATCGGGTTGTCTTCGCCCATATAATAGACGTCCGTTTCTCCTTTTGTCTTTGAATCCTCTCGAAGATCGTATAGGACAACCTGAGCGTGGCCGGTTGGGAAGAACCAGAGATCATCCTGCTTCTCATGATAATGAAATGCCTTAATCACACCCGGATAGCTTTTCGACCAAGAGGCCTGCCCAAAATGCTCAAGGAGATTCTCATCGTCCCGGACCAGCTCAGCAAAAAAGCCTCTGTCATCGCTATGCTTCATCAATTTTTTCACCTTGACTCCATCAATCACACGCACTGCTCCTTTCCTGCAAATACTCTCGTAACGCTTCCCGCCAGTGGCGGGGGCGGATGCCGGCTTCTTCAATAGCCCGATGGCTCAGCACAGAGTATGCCGGGCGGGGCGTTTTGTTCCCGTATTCCTCTGTCGTTACAGGCAAAATGGCTGTTTCCAGCCCGCTTTCTTCCATAATTGCCGTCGCAAACTCATACCAGCTGCATATGCCTGAATTGCTGACATGATAGATGCCCGGCGGATGGCTGAACAGCTTGATGACCGCTTCTGCTAAATCCTTCGTATAAGTCGGCGAACCAATTTGATCGCTGACAACCCGAAGCTCTTGTTTCGTTTCAGCAAGCTTCAGCATGGTTTCAACGAAATTACTGCCGCCATGTCCGTACACCCACGATGTTCTGATGATCGTGCTGTCTTTTGTCGTTAATCGTATCAGTTCTTCTCCGAGCCTTTTGCTTTTGCCATAAATGGTTTTCGGATCGAGGGGATCGTCTTCCCTATATGGCTGGGTTCCTTTCCCATTGAATACATAGTCCGTGCTGATATGAACATATTGAGCTCCGATGCGGGTTGACTCAAGCGCTGTATAATAAGCGCCGATTCCGTTAATCAAGTACGCTTTATCAAGCTCTTTCTCGCATTGATCAACCGACGTAAACGCGGCGCTATTGACCACGATATCCGGCTGATAATGGCCAAACGAATGCCGTACTGAGCGCTGGTCAGCAATGTTCATCATCTTCTTTGTTAACGCAATGACCTCATATCCGGCTTGCTTCAGCTGGCGGCATAGTTCCAAGCCAAGCTGTCCTCCCGCCCCAGTTACCAATACCTTTGTCAATCAGATCACCTTCTCATCGGTCATTGTCTGTATACCACTGAATCGTACGCGCAATGCCTTCTTCAAACGTCACTTCCTGCCGCCAGCCCAGTTCATTTTTCAGCTTTGATGCATTGATCGCATAGCGCCGGTCATGCCCTTTTCGGTCTTCCACGTGGGCGAACAATTCCTCACAGCCCAGATGCTTCAAAATGGCACTCGCCAGCTCTTTATTCGTGCGTTCATTTCCGCCGCCGATGTTATACACCTCGCCGTCGGTCCCTTTTTCTAAAATCAGCTTGATCGCGCGGCAATGATCCTCCGCAAACAGCCAGTCTCGGATCTGGAGTCCATCGCCATACAGCGGAACAGGCAGGCCCTGCTTCGCATGACGGATAATCGTCGGAATCATTTTTTCGCTGTGCTGATAAGGTCCGTAATTGTTGCTGCATCGTGTAATGATGGCCGGAAGCTTGTGGGTTTTCACATAAGACAACACGAGCAAATCTGAGCTTGCTTTGCTGGCTGAGTATGGGTTATTAGGAGAAAGCGGCGTCGTTTCTGTAAACGCGGGATCATCCGCTTTTAAATCCCCGTATACCTCATCTGTTGAAATATGAATCAGCTTCTTGGCTTTTCCTTTCAAGACCGCTTCCGCCAATCGGTATGTCCCCATGACATTTGTGGTGATAAACGGCTCCGCTTGGGAAATGCTTCTGTCCACATGCGATTCTGCTGCGAAGTGAATGACGCCATCGTAGGTCTCATCAAACGCGCGGTCGATATCCTCCTGAACGCTGATGTCCCCTTTTACAAAGCGAAAACGGCTGTTTTGCTGTAATTTTTCCATTTCCTCCGGGTGGCTGGCGTACGTCAGTTTATCTAAAACGGTAATGCGCGCATCCGTTTCCCTCAGCATGAGCTTTGTAAACGTGAGCCCGATGAAGCCGGCCCCGCCTGTAATTAAATATGATTTTGCCATCACTTTTCGTCCTGTCCTTTCCGTAGAGCCTGGTGTACAAGCTGGGAAGCGAGATAAAGCGATTCGTGAGTTCCGGCATCTACCCACCAGCCTGATAACACATCATACGTAAGCTGGCTGTTTTCGATGTATAGATTATTCACATCGGTGATTTCCAGCTCGCCGCGCTTTGATGGTGATATTTGTTCAATATATGAAAACACCTCTGCATCATACATATAAATGCCGGTAACACAAAGGTTGGTCGGTGGCTGTTCGGGCTTTTCGATGATGGAACGAATCCGCTTGTTTTTCTCATCAATCTCAGCAATCCCGAAACGTTCCGGGTCATCAACTTCTTTCAGAAGCACTTTTGCTCCTTTCCCCTGCTGTTCAAAGCGTTCTGTATAAGGCTTTAATGAATCTTCAAATATATTATCACCTAATAATAAAATGAAAGACTCTTTTTTCGTAAAGCGCTTTGCATAAGACAGCCCATCCGAAATGCCCGATGCTGCCGGCTGTACTTGATAAGTGATAGTAACGCCAAGCTCTTCCCCGTTCCCAAGCAGTTTGTAAAATTGCGGCATATGCTCCTTTTGGCTGATGAGTAAAATGTCTTTTATTCCGGCTTCCTCCAGCTTCATAATCGACCAGTATATCATCGGATACGGGCCTACAGGAAGCAAATGCTTGTTGACGGCTTTCGTTAAGGGCATAAGGCGTGAGCCGTTTCCTCCGGCTAAAATAACACCTTTCACATTAACACTTCCTTACATGCATTTTTATATCTTTTGTTCATATAAATCTTGAAGAATAGCTGTTACCCGCATAATGCCTTTGCCATCCACGAGCGGCCTTCCTCCCTTATGCAAAGAAAGGCGAAGAGGATAGCTGCTCATAATGCGCGACATCTGATAGATGAGTGTTTCATCCGGTACAAGCTCACCTAAGCCAAGATCAAGAGCGGCGCCTTGGTCAGCAAATGTTTTGGCTGTAGCCGTTTGATGCTCAACCTGAGAAAGAACAAGGCACGGCACGCCGATGCAAATGGCTTCATATAGAGAGATGCCGCCGGCGACAATGGCTGCGTCCGCTTGTTTCATCAAACCTGCCATATCATTTGTCTGTTCGATCATCTTGTACTGCGGCTTCTTTTCGATCCGCTTTCGGACTGCCTCTTGATGCGGTGAAGCGCTCCCCATCACAAACATTATGTTTTTGTCTTTTATGTCGGGGACTTGATCAGCGGCAGCCAGCACTTTAAAAATAAGCTGCTTCGGATCACTTCCTCCTAATGCAACAAGGATATTGCGGCAGTCTTTCTTAAGTGTGTAATCCTCTCTTGCGGCCTGAAAGGCGGGGTGAAGAATAAGATAGTCCGGACCTTCATAGATGCGTGTGTTTCCCTGAATGTACACCCTGCCTCTGATGTCACCGTAAATTCCGTTAATGACTGCGTCACTATATTGAATCGATTTACCGTTTTTCTCTTCAAAAAGAACAATTTTCGCATCTGTCTCCGTCTTTATTTTCTTTAACAGCTCTGCAGGCGCGCCTAGAATATCAAACAAAAGCAAATCAAGCTTCTTGCTTTTTATTTCCCGGAGAATAAATTCGTGCTGCTGCAGCTCCGGCTTTACGATGACACGCCAATGCTCTTCATGAAGAAACGCTTCAGACTCCTGATTCGTATAAAACGTAATCAAGCATCGCTGTTTGAGCCCCTCCGCAAGTCTCTTCATCCGGACAACATGGCCCATTCCCTTTTCATAGCCGCCGTCTGCGAAGATCCCAACATGCATGGCTAGTCAGCCTCTCGTTCGGTTGCCGCATCGGGATTCCGGTTCAGAAGGGTGATAAGCTCTGAGGCGGATACATCGGGGCGCTCGCCTGCTTTTTGATAGAGGGCCTTTATCGATTCATAGTCTTCCTTTGTATCAATGGTCAGCCGATATTGAGGGGCGCGAAATCGTTCCGGCGCCTCTAAAAACTGAACACGATAAAGAGCTGGATGATTCCTTATATATAACGTGACATGCTCCTGATATTGATCCTCCATATTCTGAATACGGCTGATGTCAATTAACAGGTTGGCGTTGACCACTTCGCCGCAAATCCCTAATGGCGCATTCAGGATATACGTATAATCCGATCCTTGATCAAAATGCGCCTTAATCATTACATCGAGCAGCTCAGGATCGACAAACGGATTATCACCCGTTAACCGGATGATGACTGACGGTTTAACAGCTTCTATGACCTTCACAAACCTATCGAGGACACGTTCTTCGCTCCCGCGGAAAACACGAAAGCCTTGTTTGATACAGTGCGCCTCTAATATGTCGTCAGTTTCTTTGTCAGACGTGGCGATGACAAGATTATCCCGATCCTTTTGGTAAAACGCGCTTTGCCGGACACGGTGAACGAGAATATCAAGTAAACGATTCGATCCGAGCGGCCGAAGCACTTTTCCCGGAAGCCTTGTTGAACCCATTCTTGCTTGAATGATAAAGAGAATATCATTCATGAAACGGGCTGTCCTTCAGTAAAATGTCATCCCAGACAATGCCTGTGTCGGCTGGAATGTCTCTTACAGCCCGAACACCGCTGGTCAGCAGTTCAAAAAATCTCGGGTGCAGCCCCTGCGGCTTTTGTCCGGGCCGAAGCACTGCGATATTGTCTTCACTAAAGGCTTCACCTTTTTGAATCGGAGCTGTTGTAAAAATGCCTCTGTATGCAAAATTTCTGATTTCTCCTTCGATGGAGGTTGTTGTTTTGTATGAACTGCCAAGCAGTTTTTCAGAGACCGGCTTTGTGATCCCCTGTTTCAGCTCAGCTTCCGTTTTCCTGATGCCATCGACCATTTCTTTCAATTCATCCGGATTTAATGCAAACGAGTGGTCGGCACCCGGCAGATCTTTATCGATCGTAAAATGCTTTTCTATCAGTTTTGCTCCGAGCCGAACCGCGGCACACGGCGCTTCTGTCGGATGCTCGCTATGATCGGAGAAGCCGATGACCGCTTCAGGAAAAGCGGCGGCAAGCATCGGAATGACGCTGAGGTTGCTGTACTCCGGCGGTGCTGGGTATTTCGCCACACAATGCATTATGGCAATTTGATTGTTTCCCTCTGCCCTGATGGTGCGCCAAGCTTCGTGGACATCAGAGATTTCAGCTCCGGCTGTCGAGAAAATCATCGGCCTGTTCAGCCGGGCGACATATTTGAGCAGCGGGAGATGGTTAATTTCATAGGATGCGATTTTAAAAGCGCTCGGCGAGGTAGACTGAAGCAGATCAGCTGACCCCTCGTCACATACCGTACTTAAAAAAATCACCTGCTTTTCGCGGCAGTAATCCAATAACGGTGAAATCCACTCAGCGGGCATTTCCATAGATTGAACCAAAGAAAAAATAGAGACGTCCTTGCCCGCTGCCGTCTTGTACAAACCAGGATCTTTCTGGTACATCCTATCAGCTTGGAACATTTGAAATTTCACGGCATCCGCTCCCGCTTCCGCCGCGGCGTCTATCAACGCAAAAGCCTGATCAAGCTTCCCGTCATGATTAATCCCCGCCTCAGCAATAATAAAAACAGGAGCGTCTTTGCCTACAGTTTTATTCGCGATCTGAAACGCTGCCATTATTTCGCCTCCTTGCCCGGCCAAATATGATAATAGTAATACGATTGTTCAGCGGTGAAGCCCATTCGTTCATAAAGGCGGATCGCCCTTACATTGTGAAGCTGCGTCCCCGCTGTTACCGTTCTATGCTTCTGGGTCTCCGGTTGTTCTATGAGATTCGCCAATAAATGAAACGCAATACGTTTTCCTTCAAATCCCGGCTTTACAGCCATCAAATCGAGAATGCACTCATCATCTCTTGATAAGCCCTGAAGATAGCCGATGACCTCGCCATTGTGTTTAGCGACAATATTGACCGCCGCCCTTCCATTCAGATTGTTTCGTGTCCACTCCTGAAATATTTTGTTTGCTGCATCGCGGCTGAGATGAGGATCCTGAAAATATCTGCTTTTTGTAAACGAGTCTCGGGCCAGCTCACATATCGCTTCTGTGTCCCCGGGCTCAGGCGGGCCCAGTTCAAAAAATGGCGGTGTTTTGTCATAAAAAGACGGAGGCATCGCCAGCTTCAGCAAACTCCCGACAAAGTAAGAGGATGGCTGCTGCTGTATCACATGCGCGGCTCCGATATCTTCAGCCGGAACGCGGACAAAGATAAAATCCGTTTCATCCATTTGGCGTACAGTATAAAAAGCTTCAAACAGCCTCTTTAGCTGCCCGGTACTATTTGCCGCAAGAAGTTTGACGTTCATGACTTTCTTCTGAAGCACCTTGCTTTCCCACAAAGAATCTTCGTAAAGCAATACGCCTTGGAGCCTGCTGTTTTCAAAAAGGCCGAGGGAAAATTGATACGGAACATCCAGTGTAAGCTGTCGGCTTTGGAGAAATTCCTCAATCAACTCTTTGGAGACATTTTCTTTTACCGTATACACTTAATCAGCCCCTTTTACGATATCCCGCACAGCTTCAATGACATCATCTACATCGTCGTCAGACATTGATGGATAGAGCGGGAGAGAAAGGGTTCGTTTATAGTAATTCATGGCATTCGGAAAGTCCGCTTCCTTATATCCAAATTGCTTTTGATAATACGGATGAATGTGTACTGGAATAAAATGAACGCTAGTGCCGATATTGTATTTATCCTTTAAAGCCGTAATCATTTCGCTGCGCGTAACCCCGGCCTTTTTGTCATCAACTTGCAGAACATATAGATGCCAGGCGTGCCTGCCGTCATCATGGACAAACGGCGTGATCAGCCCAGGAATCTGCTGAAAAGCGATTTGATAGCGGCCGGCAATCTCTTCTCTCCGTTTCTGCATATCATCCAGCCGTTTCAGCTGATGAAGTCCGAGGGCCGCCTGCAAATCAAACATATTCATCTTATAGCCGGGCGATTCGACTTCATAGTACCAGCTACCATTTGAAGAATAACGGTTCCATGCGGCTTTACTCATGCCGTGAAGGCTTAGCACCCGGATCTTATCGGCAAGCTCCTCATCATCAGTCGTCAGCATGCCGCCTTCCCCTGTCGCGAGGTTTTTGGTGGCGTAAAAGCTGAATGCCGTTGCATCCCCGATAGAACCGATCATTCTTTGCTTATAAGTCGTATATACCGCATGTGCCGCATCCTCCAGCACGAATAAACCATGATTTTGGGCAATAGCCAATATTGCATCCATATCGCAGGACTGCCCGCCAAAGTGGACGGGCACAACTGCTTTCGTTTGCGGTGTGACGGCCGCCTCAAGCTTTACCGGGTCAATATTGAGCGTGTTTTCGTCAATATCCGCAAACACAGGCGTCGCTCCTGTATGAATAATCGTATTGGCGGTCGAGCTGAACGTAAGCGGAGAGGTAATGACCTCGTCCCCGGGCCCGATCCCTTTTGCTTTCAAAGCCAAAAATAAAGCTGCGGTACATGAATTCACCGCCACGGCGTGCTTCGCCCCGACAAACGCGGCAAACTCTTTTTCAAACTGCTGAACCTTCGGGCCTTTAGAGAGCCATCCCGATTCAAGCGTTTCTGTAACCTCCTGAATTTCTTCCTTACCGATTAACGGCAATGAGTAAGGGAGAAAATGATTTCTCTTTTGCACCATTTCTTTGCGCTCCTATCATTTTATTCAGTATCTTCCCGCCTGTAATCAACCCCTGTTTTGGCTTTCAGTTCCGCAAATAAAGCATTTGTTGATTCTGCCACCGGATAATTAGCCGCTATGAATGCCAGGCGCGCCTCTTCTGCTTTTTGATGCACGTCGGGACTTCGAAGAACCTCAACCAAGGTGTGCGCCAGTTCATCCGGCTGGTCAAACATAAAATCGCCAAGAGACTCATAATACGGATACGAGCGATTTCCGGACGATTTTCCTATCAGCACAGGCTTTTGAAACAGCATGGCTTCAAGACCGACTGTCGAGGTTTGCGTCACTGCGGCATCAACATACGGCAGCAAATCATAAAGCTCCAGCTCCTTTTTGATGACTCTGCATGCTTGATGTTTTTTCGCCGCCTCGTGATACAGATCAAGCTTGTTTTTTCCGATTTCCCACGGGTGGGGTTTGATAATGATTTGCAGCTGCTTCTGATCAGAAAGCCCCTGCAGCACACCGGAATAAAAGTCTTCTGAAAAGGGCTGAGTGGCAATGAGCACAATTTTTTTAGTCGGCTGAAAAGCAAGTTTTCGATAGAATATGGACATATCCATAGGCGTTCTGTTAAAAATCTGATCGAAGCGGGGATGTCCCGTTACGAGAATCTGCTCGGGTTTACAGCCTTTTCGTATGAACCACTCTGCTTCATACGCACCAAAAACAGCTTGATAGCTTGTAAAAACAGGAATGAAGGCTTCATCTCCCATCAATGCGCCATGCTGAAGACAAATGCTGACGGCCCCTTTTCTTTGACACATGAGAGCGAGCACCCTGCTGTAAATGTCTTCTGCCGTTCCGACAATAACAGCTGAAATCTTTTCCTGTTCAAACAGCGCATCAACTGTATCAATGGCCTCTATAAATAAAGGAATATCTTTGAAAAGCCGGTCGCGAAACGCTTGATCACCAAATGCCGGGTGATCATCATAAGGGGCGAGAAGCGAACAGGCTGTTTCGAGATACTGCTTCGAATCGCCTTTTTGGCATGAATCCGCAATCTCCCGCTTGCTAATTACAGGCAGATCACAATAATGCGGCAAACTCCATCTGGCCAAAACAGCCGTTTTTTCAGGATCAAATTGATAGTAATTTTCGTTTGAAAAACGCAGGTAATCAAAGTGCAAAATGACTTTCCCTTTAACAGGTTTGACATTTGTTTTAACGATTTTTCGGATTCTTTCTTCAAAAAACGGCTGAATCTGTCCCTCATCGATATGCTGATCCACCGATCCGAATAATTCCGGTTCTTCTTCCATCATCACCCTCAGCTCAGGGCTGATGTATTGATAAAAATTACTGATAAGCCCAAGCGGAATCCCTTTGTAGCGAAGTTTGTCAAAAAGCTCCACGTACTTCCGGTACAGCACCCAATAATTGCTTAAATAGGCCGACAAGCTCTCACCCCATTCCAAGCTTTTTTAATGATTCACGCAGTTCTCGGCAATTTCGCTGCGGAGGAAGGTTCCTGACAAATTCATTTTTTTCTGATTCAAACAGCTGAAAGTGAATCGATTGGTCGGTAATATAATTCAGGTCCAGCTCCTCATCCAGTGGGTAAAACGGATAAAAATGATTGACTCTCCAAAAGAACCGAGCATCTCCAATACGGTAAAACGCCGGGCTTTCATCCCAATAGGAGCCAAACTTCTCCTTTACCTTCTCAAGCACCGAATACCTGTGCATCACCGAGCAATGATCAATTGCGCACGGTGCGTTCCATGTCACTTGAGCGGCAGGCCTGACAGTTTCTTTTACAATGTCGCGATTCTCGTTTAAATGATAGGTTTTGGAGGCTGAGTAAATCACAGCCTTTTCAGGATGGGTATCGAGCTCCCGCACCATTTTCAGGAGGCGGTCCGGCATATAGATGTTGTCATCCGTCGCATAGGTGATATATTCACCCTCCGCCATCTCAATCGCCTGATTGATCAGTGCCGCGTATCTCGTTTTTTCTGTTCTTTCCTTCACTCCAGATATATCGCTTTGATAAAAACGCACTCGGTTATCATTCAAAAAAGGACGGATTACATTCAGCGTCCCTTCATTGGAGTTGTCATCCATAATAAACAATTCAAAATCTGAAAACGTTTGTGAGAGTATGCTAGAAATGGACTTTGCCACATAATCGCTTTTGTTATAGCTCGTCATAATGACTGATACTTTAGGCAAATCCTACACCTCCTTCTTGGAACTTCACACCTGAAACTATCGTTATCTTATGTTGCTTATGCTCAAGTTGCGCTAGGGATACAAACCAATATGCGAAAAGTTTGTGTATGTCTATGAAAAACAGCGGCTGCCCAGAGCGAAATCTGATCGGTCCGCTGTTCTTTTTCAGCATAATCCAAGCATCAGCCTCATAAGGTGAAAGAGATAAAAATCGCACCAGCGACTAAGATCGTTTTCCATCGGAGGTGAGTCATCGCGGAGCGTTCACCTATACATCCAGAACATGTTTTGAATGGTTTTCATAAAAAGGAGGAACGATATGAAACCGAAAAAAAATCAATATCAGCAAATGCAGGCATTTGATAATATGCAGGGGTATCAGCCTCAGTTTGGCGCCAACCCGTACCCGCAGCAAGGCCAAGGCTCACAAATGCAGCCAATGGGGATGCAGCCAATGATGCCAATGCAGCAGGGACAGCAAGGACAACAAGGACAGCAGGGATTTGGATTCCCGGGCCAGCAGCAGGGCGGCGGTTTTCAAATTCCATCGGGGCCTACACCGTCAGGACCGGGCCAAAGCGTTCCCGGCATGCTGCCTGTTGAGGAATCTTACATCGAGAATATTTTGCGCCTGAATCGGGGAAAAACGGCCACCATTTATATGACATTTGAAAACAGCAAGGAATGGGGCTCGAAGATTTTTCGCGGCGTCATCGAAGCTGCGGGCCGGGATCACATTATTATCAGCGACCCGAAATCAGGAACACGCTACCTGCTCCTGACAATCTACCTCGATTACATTACATTTGATGAAGAAATTGCTTATACGTATCCATATTCCATGGCGTCCTATTCGCCAAGATAAGAAAAAAGCCAATCACTCAAATGATGAGGATTGGCTTTTTTGTTTATAGATATTTGACGGCTGCGACAACGATCATAATCCAAGAAATAATAAACGCCACACCGCCGAGCGGGGTGATCGCTCCAAGAATGGAGATTTGCGTCACACTTAGAATATATAAGCTTCCGGAAAACAGCACAATTCCCGCAAACATCAGCCATCCGGCTGTTGTGACACTGCCTATGCCGGATAATTTATCAGCCAGAAACGCGACAACGAATAACCCAAGGGCGTGATACATATGATACTGCACGCCTGTGTGCCAAACCTGAAGATATTTATCAGGTATTTTCCCTTCTAATCCGTGAGCGCCGAATGCTCCGAGTCCCACGGCAAGCAGGGCGTTAATGGCCCCTAATATGATAAAAACTTTCATCTATCTCTCCCGCCTTTTCGTTAAACTCATATCATTTATCTTATCGCACCTGCACCAAAATTCAATGTTTGTTCTCCGTTGACACGAGATTGTCGGATTTTCTCCTGCGCCAAAGCTGGAACTGGTCAGCCGCTATTGCAGCAAGCGTACCTAATACGAGCCCGTTGCTTAATAGAGAAATAAATACCGGATGCAATCCCTTTAACGCAGTTTCAGGAACAAACATGATACCGACCCCTGTCAGCAGCGAGATGCCGATGATAGACCTCACCCTTTTTGATTCTTCTTTCTCATATGAATCAAATTCGGCAAAGGCCAGACCGCCCATTGCGGAGAACACAACAAAATTCACCGCAAATCCAACGGGTGACGGCAGGCTCGCAAACGTATTCATAAAAAACGGGATCACGCTGATCACGATAACCAGAATACTGCCGAGCATAAACGGTTTTTTAGAAGGCATTTTGGTCGTTTCAATAAAACCTGCGGCTCCCGAAATCGGAACAGGCGCAATGGCTCCCGTCAAACCGCTAAGCAGATGGCTGAATGAAGCGGCAAAACCGGCATGGCGTTCATGATGCTTTCCATCAGGCTGTTTGCTGAATTTTTTCACGGCGATGTCCACGACCTTCATGCTCGCCAGCATATTCACGATCAGCAAGATGGTAATAAAAATAGAAGTGATGATCAGGCCGCTGTTAAATAATGGTGTCCCAAAAAGAAACAGGGAAGGCAGCTGAAACAGCCGGTCCGGCATTTCAATCGGCTTTGCCGCTCCGGCAGCCGCAAACAGCACCCATCCGCCGAACAAGGCTAATAAAATAGAATATTGCTTAAAAAACATGATGTTCGAATTTGTCATTATAAAGGCGGCTGCGATCACAACAAGCGCCAGGCCAAATACAAGACCGTCCACCCCGTCCTGTCGATAACCGATTCCGAGAATTCCTTTTATAATGGGCTGACTCAGCTGCATGACAAGAAGCAATAAATAGACGCCCGTTACAACCGGAGTAAACAATTTTGCAAGTCTGTCAATGACCTTGAAAACACTTAACAAAAAGAAACATACAGCGCTTACAAGAAGAGCTCCCTGCAAACCCCGCAGTGTGTCTCCATATGTCGCAAACACAGTTCCCGTCAGCCCTGCGTAGATCGTATACACTCCCCACCACAAGCCGGCTGGGCTTTCATTAATCGGCAGTCTGTGGCCTTTCAAACACTGAATGACGGCGGCAATTCCCAGTACAAAAAAAGTGCTTTGAATCAATCTTGCAGAATCTGAGTGATCCAGATGAAACGACTGGGCAACCGCCACCGGAACAACTATCGCCGCAGCAATGATAAACGCTGTCCATTGCAGCGCGCCAAGAACCAATTTCACGTAAGCTCAACCTCTCTCTTTAAAAATCAAATAAAGACTCTCCGTTTCCATCCTCTTCCTGCTTCTCTTTTTCTTGCTTTCGAAATTTGTTTAATCCCGCGCTCCCCATCATTTTTTCCATCATCAGCTGGTCTGTCGATGGCGGCGCGGCAGGACTTGGCGTAACGCTCGGCTGTATGCGGGGCGCGCTCACGTTCTCCGGCTGATCAAGCACGACATCACACAGAGAACGGACAACCGCTACATAACGCTTCAGCTCCTCATCCCGTTCAGCTGTTTTTGCTTTTTTCAGCTCCTCTTCCATCTTTTGAATTAATGCAGATATATGAATGTTCATGAAGCACCCTCCAAAAAAATAAATGTTGTCTTCCTGCATTTTATCAAATTCCTGCTGTAAACGCAGATATGAGTTTGTTATTTTTTCTGACAAACCTTGCGCGATTGACAAGCAGAAGAGATTTTTCACATAATAAATCACCATACCTTACAAAAAGGAGAAACGGAATGAACAGCATCCCCTCTATCATCAGCAAGCATAAAGCCTATTTTGCGGCGGGACATACGAGACCGCTTGAATCGAGACTGAACATTTTGCGAAAGCTGAAACAAGCCGTCAGAACTCATGAAGCCGATCTCATAGCCGCTCTCTACCAGGATCTCCATAAATCCGAGCAAGAAGCATACTCAACAGAAATCGGAATCGTCTTGGAGGAAATCAGCTTTGTCATGAAACGGCTGAGAAAATGGTCCAAGCCGAAACGAGTCAAAACGCCGCTGACTCATCTAGGCTCCAAAAGCATCATCATCCCTGAGCCGTATGGAACCGTTTTGGTGATTGCGCCTTGGAACTATCCCTTGCAGCTGGCGCTTTCTCCGTTGATTGGAGCCATTGCGGCGGGGAACACGGTCGTTCTCAAGCCATCGGAATATACGCCGGCTGTTTCCGCTGCACTTTCGAAACTCATCAGCAGCGTTTTTCCGACCGATTATGTCGCTATGGCAGAAGGCGGGCCCGACGTCAGCACAGCATTATTACAGCAGCCCTTTGACTACATTTTCTTTACAGGCAGCGTAGCCGTGGGAAAAATCGTCATGGAGGCCGCCGCCAAACAATTAATTCCCGTAACCTTGGAGCTCGGCGGCAAAAGTCCCTGCATCGTCCATAAAGATGCTGACATTCAGCTTGCCGCCAAACGCATCGTCTTCGGGAAATTTACAAATGCGGGACAAACCTGCATCGCACCGGATTATTTATTTGTCCACGAGGACATCAAAACGAAGCTCACAGAAGAAATGAAGCGTGCGATCAGAGAATTTTACGGCCCTCAGCCGGAACGGAATCCGCAGTACGGCAAAATCGTCAGTGAACGGCACTATCAGCGGCTGCTCAGCTTTCTGAATGACGGCATCCCACTCACAGGCGGACAATCTGATCCCAATCATCACAAAATTGCGCCGACCATTCTCGAACAAGTGAGAGATGACTCTCCAGTGATGCAGGAGGAAATTTTCGGGCCGATTCTTCCGCTCTTTACATACCGCAATATCGGGGAAGTCATTGAAAAAGTCCAATCGCGCCCTAAGCCGCTCGCCCTGTATCTCTTCACCACAAACAAAGAAATTGAGCGCGCTGTTTTAGGAAATCTGTCGTTTGGCGGGGGCTGTGTCAATGATACGTTAATGCATGTGGCGACGCCGTATTTGCCATTCGGCGGCGTGGGGGAAAGCGGCATCGGCAGCTATCACGGGTTTGACAGTTTTAACACATTCACGCACAAAAAAAGCGTCGTCAAACAAACGAACCGCTTCGACTTCGCATTTCGTTATCCTTCCTCCAAAAACGGGCTGCGAATGATTCGAAAAATACTCAAATAAAAAAGCGCAGATCACCTGCGCTTTTTACAAATCCTTAATACACCAATCAATCGGCGCCTCTCCCATTTTCTCCAAATAGGCATTCGCCCGGGAAAACGGTCTGCTCCCGAAAAATCCGTTTCTCGCCGAAAACGGGCTGGGATGCGTCGATTCAATGATAAAATGCTTGGACGTGTCGATCCGTTCTTTTTTCATTTGGGCATGCCGTCCCCATAAAATAAAGATAACCGGCTGCTCCCTTTCATTCAGCACGTCAATAATTCGGTCCGTCAGTCGCTCCCAGCCTTTTCCCTTATGGGAATTCGCCTGTCCGCGCCTTACTGTCAGCACAGTATTCAGCAAAAGAACGCCTTGCTTTGCCCAGCTCACAAGCGACCCGTGATTCGGGATGCTGCACCCGATGTCCTGCTGCAGTTCAAGAAAAATATTTTTTAACGAAGGCGGCTGCTTTACACCGGGCTTGACAGAGAAGCTTAAACCTTGAGCCTGTCCCGGCCCGTGATACGGATCTTGTCCCAGAATGACGACCTTGACATCATCATATGATGTATAATGCAGCGCATTGAAAATATCCCGGCTGTCCGGATAAATCGTTTGCTCCGCGTATTCCCGCTTCAGCATTTCTCTGAGCTCTTGATAATACGGTTTCTCAAACTCTTCCTTTAGCTGATTCCACCAGCTGTCTTGTAAAAGCTGTTTCAAGATTCAGGCCCCCTTACGAACGATGAAGTCTGGAATAGACAGGCTCGCCATCCCAAACCATTTCACTTTTTGCTTCCCGCCTCTTCATCTCAGGCTCTTCAAGCAGGACGGCAAAGTTTTTCGTCGGCAGCTCCCCGAGTCCGTGCTTTTCACTTAAACGATCCAAATATTGCTTCCGCTTGGCGCCAAGGTCCGCAGACTGATTGTCTCCCGCGTCACTGAAGGCATAAATCACACTGGCGCAAGGGACACGCTTCACCCGGTAATCCTTGGCCGCGCGCAGATAAAAATCCCAATCCCAGTAATTGTGCACATCAGCATCGAAATACCCGATTTCATCATGCAGAAAACGTCTGTACATGCTGCCCGACGGCACGTATGTAGAAAACACTCTCATATCCTCATAGTCAGCGGTGTAAGCAAACAATTTCCGTGACACTGGATATCTTGTTCCGTTTTTCTCTTCAAACGAAACTATTTCCGCATCAGAATGAACGAAGTCTGCCGTTTCTATTTCCTTTGCCATTTTCTCGATATGCCCTGGCGTAAAGAAATCATCGTCATCACACAGCATAATGCAATCGCCAGACGCCTCTTTTACACCGGCATTTCTCGCAGCCACATGCCCCGAGTTCTTTTCTAAATTGATGACAGCAATCGGCAGCTCCGGATACAGTGCTTTGACCGGCACGACCGATTCCCCGGCATCATTCACAATAATAATTTCATACGGCTTCAAGGTCTGGCGGGAAATCGACTCCAAAAGCTCACACAAAGCCGGAATCCGATTATAGGTCACAATTACGATAGAAATCTTCATGATGCTCTCCTTCTCATTTTCATAGTCATGTACTATTAAAACATATATTGGACGGGAGATCAGTGGGAATATCCTACTGAAACAGGATAAGGTGCTAATGAAAATACTAGATGAATTGCTAAGCCTTCTATATTGTGATACAGAGAAAATCTAACTATAATGAAAGACAAAACACGATGGAGGTTCAAGACATGTCTATGCACAAAGCACTCACCATTGCCGGCTCAGATTCCAGCGGCGGTGCTGGGATTCAAGCTGATTTAAAAACATTTCAAGAAAAAAACGTATACGGGATGACCGCCTTAACGGTGATCGTTGCGATGGACCCAAACAACAGCTGGGACCATCAGGTATTCCCGATCGATACTGATACAATCCGCGCCCAGCTTGCAACAATTACGGACGGCATCGGTGTGGACGCCATGAAAACAGGAATGCTGCCAACCGTTGATATTATCGAGCTTGCGGCAAAAACGATCAAAGAAAAACAATTAAAAAATGTGGTAATTGACCCGGTTATGGTTTGCAAAGGTGCTAATGAAGTCCTTTATCCGGAGCACGCCCAAGCCCTGCGTGAGCAATTGGCTCCGCTAGCCACTGTCATTACGCCAAACTTGTTTGAAGCCAGCCAGCTCAGCGGCATGGATGAACTAAAAACAGTTGACGATATGATCGAAGCCGCGAAAAAAATTCACGCACTCGGCGCTCAATATGTCGTCATTACAGGCGGAGGCAAACTCAAACATGAGAAAGCCGTTGATGTTCTCTATGACGGAGAAACAGCGGAAGTCCTTGAAAGCGAAATGATCGATACGTCTCATACACATGGCGCAGGCTGTACATTCTCAGCAGCCGTGACAGCGGAGCTTGCCAAAGGTGCGGAAGTCAAAGAAGCCATTTACGCAGCGAAAGAATTCATCACAGCGGCTATTAAAGAATCCTTCCCGCTAAACCAGTATGTTGGTCCTACGAAGCATTCTGCACTGCGCCTGAATCAACAATCATAAACAAAAGGGGCTGCCTAACAAAGAGGCAGCCCTTTTTAAATCACCGAAGACTTTTCACAGAAAAAACTGCCGATCCCGTCGGCAGCCTGTTTATTTGATTTTTAAATTGTTTGCAGATTTCCTCAAAAATGTTTCTATCGACTGAACAAAAAGTGCATATTCCTTCATTTGTTCATATGCCCGCGTGAGAATTTCCGCCGTTTCACTGTGCGGCGTTGTTCCACCAAGCATTTTTTTCAGCTGAAGCAGCACATCCTTATATTCTTCCCGCTTATCTTCAACTTGGTTAGCAGCCTTTTCCAAACATTCCGGTGTTATCTTCTGTTCATGTATATTCAAGAAAACAACTCCTTTTACAGAAAAAAATAGTAGGTTATCGTTGAAGAATAGCACAGATGACTCAGATTTCACATAAGAAAATAGAAGGATTTTCTACATAAGTGTCCAAATTCCGACATTCATTTCAGATTTCCCGGTCGAACTGGCTGTTACTTCATGATTTCCCGGGAAAGGAAAATATCTCGCACTAAAGACCTCTTCTCCGTTATTGATAAAGATTTCCACAGATGACGCGTCGAGAAACATGTGTACGGTATGCAAATCTATGATGCGGCAATGTCTCGCTTCTGTTCTTTTTCCGTCAAAGCTCTTTCGTTCCAGCGTAACAATCCCCTCGTCTTTGTGGAAGGAAAACGTAGCCGTTCCGCGGATACTGATTGAAAAGCCAGATTCCGTATGAATGTCTTCCAGCAGAATCTCAGCTCTTTCAGGTTTTTCCACTGGAAGCGTACCAGATGATCCATGCATGTTGATGTGTATTTTTTTCTCATTTCTGCGCATGGCTTTTAGCTCAGGCAGCGGCTGCTGAATCAGCTTCTGGCCTGAAAGCGTCAGATGTCTCGGCAGCGTCATGCAGTGAATCCAGTGATAGTCAATCGTCGGATGGGACCCTTCATCCTGATCAGGCACCGCCATCCATGCAAACAAAATCCGCCTTCCCTGATCGTCTTCAAGTGTTTGCGGCGCGTAAAAATCAAAACCTTGATCAAGCTCCGTAAATTCACCATGCTTCAGTTCAGGCTTGTTATAATCGAGACGGCCGACAAAATAACCTGATTGATATACGTTCTGATAACGGAAACCGTCAGCCTCAAGCCCTTGAGGCGAAACAATCAGTACGTCCGATCCTTGAAGGGAAAACAAATCCGGACATTCCCACATGTATCCGAAATCGTCCAGCCCATTGAAGCCCGCGCCGGTTATCGGGCCAAGAAATCTCCACTCTGTCAGGTTATCAGAAGCAAACAATACAGCCTGCCCTTTCAAATTCTCTGTTTGCGCACCAATCACCATATACCATGTGCCTTCATGCTCCCATACCTTCGGATCGCGAAAATGCGCCGTATATCCTTCCGGAAGGCGGGCGACGACACCCTTTTTCTCAAAGGACAGCCCGTCGTCAGAAACAGCAAGGCATTGATACGTTTCCCGATTTCCATCCTGATCCCTGACATTTCCTGTGTAAAACAGATAGAGCCGATCGTCTTTCGTGACAGCGCTGCCCGAGTAGCAGCCGTTTTTATCAAACAAATCACTCGGAGCCAGCGCAATCTCTTCCCGCTTCCAATGCACAACATCCTGTGTCGTATAATGCCCCCAAAATTTTGCGCCGTGCCCCGTCTGAAACGGCTGCCACTGAAAGAATACATGATAGCTGCCCTTCCAATACATCACGCCATTCGGGTCATTCAGCAGCCCAACCGGCGGCATGATGTGAAAATGCTGGCGGTGCGGATCGCTGTTAGCGATGGGCTCTTTTTTCTCCACTTCTTCATAAGCCCGGCGACGAAGCTCCTGGTCATGTGCTGTCATTTTTTCCTCTCCTCATCCTCATTAATCTTCATGACAAATGCTGCAATGAACGCTGACACTGCCGCAATCGCCATGCCAATCAGATAGTGAATCAAGTTGCTGAAGCCAAACGGAGCCGCAATGGCGATCATCGGAATTCCCGTTAACCCGTAAGCGTTTGCAGCTACATGTGTAAAGACGACATATGCCCCACCCAATGCGCCTCCGATCATCGCGGCGATAAACGGTTTTCGGTAGCGAAGATTGACTCCGAATATGACGGGCTCAGTAATGCCGAGAAAAGCGGAAAATGCTGCCGGAAGCGCGATTTCTTTTGTCTTTGCCTTTTTCGCCATAAAGAAGACGGCAAGACCTGCCCCGCCCTGTGCGACATTCGCCATTGACCAGATCGGCAGCAAGTAGTTTTTGCCTATATCTGCAATTAGCCCCGCCTCAATCGCATGGAAGCTGTGATGAACACCTGTCAGCACGATGAGTGAATACGTGCCCCCGAAAATCAAACCTGCCACAAAACCGGCATGGTCATACACATAAGTTAAAGCAACCGTAATGCCGGAGCCAAGCGCTCTGCCCAGAGGGCCAATCGCAATAAAAGCAACAAACCCGGTGACAATTACAGTAACAAATGGTGTAACAAGCAAGTCTACCGCATGCGGAACCACTTTTCTTGTCCATTTCTCTACCTTGCTCATTACATAAACCGCCAGCAGAACAGGGATGACAGTTCCCTGATAGCCTAGAAGCGCGATATCCAATCCGAAAAGATGCATATAATCAGGTGTCGCTTCAGCCAAACCCCATGGATTCAAAAGGTTTGGATGAATCATGATTCCCCCAATGACCGCTCCCAAGTACGGGTTGCTGCCAAATTCTTTTGAAGCGCTTACTCCGATTAGAATCGGCAAGAAAATGAATGCTGCACTTGAAAACATATCAAGCAGCTGAAAAACTGCAGAATCCTTGCTCATCCAATGAAACGCATTGATCATACCCAGCAATCCCATTAATAGGCCGCTGGCTACAATAGCAGGGATGATTGGAACAAAAATATTAGAAAGCGTTTTCGCAAATCTCGCAGCGGGATTCAGCTTTTCTTTTGCCGCATCCTGATGATTGACGTGTTCTTCACGCTCGATATCAGCTTCTTTAGAAAAGGCATCGAATACTTTATTCACAAGGCCTGTTCCGAAAATGATCTGGTACTGGCCAGAGCTGCTGAAAGCCCCTTTAACGCCATCAAGCTCTTCTACTTGTGCTTGATCTATCTTTGATTCATCTTTCATCACTAAACGCAGTCTTGTTGCACAATGAGCCGCGCTGATAATATTTTCTTTCCCTCCGAGAAGCTCAATGAGGCGTTTTGCAGTCTCTTTGTAATCCATCTATTTCTCCCCCTTTTATTTAAACAAAAAAGACCTAAAATTCGCCAACGAATAAAGGACACAGCGATCCTTTTTCATTTACGCAAATTTTAGGTCTTGCCTGCTTTACCAGTCACAATCCCGCTTATTCAGATTAAGAATACGCTTTCATCATAAATCATGACAGCGTTTTCGTCAACTATTTTTTTAGTTAAATAGTTTGATATAACATGTAGACAAAAATTCGTAAAAATTAATTGTGAAACACTTCACAATATCATGCTATACTATGCTCAATCATGAATGAAAGCAGGAAAAGACAATGGAAACTCAAGGATTGCAAAAGGTTGAACAGTATGCTTTGAAAAAACAAAACATATTCGCTTCAAGCAAAATCCGTTATGTGCTTCGGTCCATTTTGGCCAGTATGTTTATTGGTTTTGGCATTACAGCCGCAAGCAAAACAGGCAGCTATTTCTTTATGGCTGATTCTCCGTTTGCCTTTCCGGCAGCCGCTGTCACTTTCGGGGCCGCTATTCTGCTGATTGCTTACGGAGGCGGAGATTTATTTACCGGCAACACCTTTTATTTCACCTATACCGCGCTCCGGAAAAAAATCAGCTGGCGCAACACCCTGTACTTGTGGATATCAAGCTATGCCGGCAATTTAATCGGCGCCATTCTGTTTGCCATCCTGATCAGCGCGACGGGACTTTTTGAGGAGCCTTCTGTTCATTCCTTTTTGATTCATTTGGCAGAGCACAAAATGGAGCCGCCGACTTCCGAATTGTTTTTCAGAGGAATGCTGTGCAATTGGCTTGTGTGCCTCGCCTTTTTCATTCCAATGTCTCTCAAAGGGGAAGGAGCAAAGCTTTTTACCATGATGCTTTTCGTTTTCTGCTTCTTTATTTCAGGCTTTGAACACAGCATTGCCAATATGTGCACATTCGCCATCTCGCTTTTGATTGAGCACCCTGATACAGTGACACTGATGGGAGCAGTCAGAAACTTAATCCCCGTTACGCTCGGCAATCTGACCGCGGGAATAGTTATGATGGGCTGGATGTACTACACACTGAATCCTGATCAATAAAAAAACTTCCAGAGATCACTCCCTGCAAGTCAAAGCGGTTATTCCGAGAGATCTTGAAGACGCTGGACATGCAGCGTGATATAGCCGGCCTCGGATTCCGGCAAATGTAATTGATATTCATTTTTCAAAAACTCCGCCAGCTCCAGCGCACATTGATAGGCGAATGAATACTTTTTTTGGATGAAATAAAGCATCTCCTCGTCCATACGATGGAGCGCTTCATTTGATTCCAACCGGCTGACCGCGTATCGCAAATGCGTGACTAGGCGTTGATAGGAAATGCTGTTTTCATCCACCTTTCGATTAAAGTATTGTTCTATTTTCTCTATCATTTCTTTGATCATGGTTGTATGCTTCAGCGCCGAATACATGCTCTCCGCATCCATCTTCGCCGTATGGATGTGAAGGGCAATATAACCCGCTTCATCTTCAGGCAGAGACACGCCCAATGTCTCTTTTACATGTCCGATCGCCCACAGGCCGATCTCATATTCTTTTTTATAGAGCGCCTTTATCTCATGCAGCAATTTATTCTGCACAAGCAGCCCATTTTGAATCCTTTCGATCGCAAAGGACAAATGGTCGGAAAGCGCGATATGAATGTGATCGCTCAGCGCCGCCGCGAGCTCTCCTTCCGCATAGCTGATGATATCCTCAGCTATTTCTATATGCTCCTCCGGCAGTGTTTGCAGGATCTGTTTGAACTTTTCATTCTCGTCGCGTACGACAAAGATCTTTTCCACTTTATTCATAGGGATGAGATCATTTTTCTTTTTTTGAAAAGCGATTCCCGGCCCCATCACGATTTTTTCCTGATCATCCTCTTTTATTAAAGCCGCATTGTTGTTTAATACTTTATAGATTTTCAAGAGGTTATCTCTCCCGCCAATTTGCTTTTGACTGGGATTTTACCTCCTTTTGACCGCCATGTAAAGATGCGGGCCCGCTCTCTCCTGCTTTGGCGATTCCTTGAAGGCTTGCAAACATCTTCTTTTATAAAGCGGGGCGGCTTTCGCTTTCTGCTTTTCTTCCTCATTCACAGCCATTCGCCATTCATAAAACGAAACAAGTCCCGCGGCCTGCACCGCCGCCTTTCTTTGGTATGTACGCTGAGCCGAGTAGACCGCGGCAGCCGCAGTTTTTCTGTCCGGCGTCACCCAGTTCATCAAAAAGACCATCCACACCCGTAAAGATACAAGCAAACGTTTCATAGAAAAACATCCCTCCGCTTCTTTTTGGCAGGCAGCCTTTTTAGCAGCCCGTTTTCTCAGCCACAGCCCGCAGGAAAAGACGGCCGATTTCTTTTCTCGCAAACTAGCGGCTCTAGCAAAACTCATGACTCTATGATAGACCGTGGAAAGAGAATTCTTTGTCACAATATGAGTGAAAAAACCAACTAGTTTTTAGAAGTTTTGTTGAAAGCTGAAAGAATTGAAATGAAAAATGGAGAACCGCTTTGAAAACTTTATACACAAGTTATCCCAAAGATAAGAACAACTTAATCACAAGAGATATCCACATGTCCACAAACTCTATCTATATTTTGTATACGAACATTTATTCCCAACTATATATATACACAGGTTTATTCACTTATACACAGGGTTCTGTGTATAACTCCTTCCTTATACACAAACAAAATCCAATAAATGGTCCAAATGACACAAGGATTTTTTTGAATTTTCAAGAAATATATACTAGATCTTTCACATTTTTTCTAAATACAAAGGGGGAAACACATTGAAAAAGGGAATCATTCGCTTTCTGCTTGTAAGTTTCGTCTTACTTTTTGCCTTATCCACAGGTATTACGGGCGTCAAGGCCGCTCCGGCTTCTTCAAAAACGTCGGCTGATCTGGAAAAAGCCGAGGTATTCGGTGATATCGACATGACGACAAGCAAAAAAACAACCGTTATTGTGGAATTAAAAGAAAAATCCTTGGCAGAAGCGAAGGAAGCGGGAGAAAGCCAATCGAAAAGCAAGCTGAAAACCGCTCGCACAAAAGCAAAAAACAAAGCAATCAAAGCGGTGAAAAACGGAAAAGTAAACCGGGAATATGAGCAGGTATTTTCAGGCTTCTCTATGAAGCTTCCAGCTAATGAGATTCCAAAACTTCTCGCGGTAAAAGACGTTAAGGCAGTGTACCCGAACGTCACATATAAAACAGACAATATGAAGGATAAAGACGTCACAATCTCCGAAGACGCCGTATCTCCGCAAATGGATGACAGTGCGCCTTATATCGGAGCAAACGATGCATGGGATTTAGGCTACACAGGAAAAGGCATCAAGGTGGCGATTATTGACACTGGAGTTGAATACAATCACCCAGATCTAAAGAAAAACTTTGGACAATATAAAGGATACGATTTTGTGGACAATGATTACGATCCAAAAGAAACACCAACAGGCGATCCGAGGGGCGGAGCGACTGACCACGGCACACACGTAGCCGGAACTGTGGCTGCAAACGGAACAATTAAAGGCGTAGCGCCTGATGCCACACTTCTTGCTTATCGTGTGTTAGGGCCTGGCGGAAGCGGCACAACGGAAAACGTCATCGCCGGTGTGGAACGTGCAGTGCAGGACGGGGCAGATGTGATGAACCTGTCTCTCGGAAACTCTTTAAACAACCCGGACTGGGCGACAAGCACAGCGCTTGACTGGGCCATGTCAGAAGGCGTTGTCGCTGTTACCTCAAACGGCAACAGCGGACCGAACGGCTGGACAGTCGGATCGCCGGGCACATCAAGAGAAGCGATTTCTGTCGGTGCGACTCAGCTGCCGCTCAATGAATACGCCGTCACTTTCGGCTCCTACTCTTCAGCAAAAGTGATGGGCTACAACAAAGAGGACGACGTCAAAGCGCTCAATAACAAAGAAATTGAGCTTGTCGAAGCAGGAATCGGCGAAGAAAAGGATTTTGAAGGGAAAGACCTGACAGGCAAAGTCGCCGTTGTCAAACGAGGCAGCATTGCATTTGTGGATAAAGCGGATAACGCTAAAAAAGCCGGTGCCATCGGCATGGTTGTGTATAACAACCTCTCTGGAGAAATTGAAGCCAATGTGCCAGGCATGTCTGTCCCAACGATTAAGCTTTCATTAGAAGACGGCGAAAAACTCGTCAGCGCCCTGAAAGCTGGTGAGACAAAAACAACATTCAAGTTGACGGTCTCAAAAGCGCTCGGTGAACAAGTGGCTGATTTCTCATCACGCGGCCCTGTTATGGATACGTGGATGATTAAGCCTGATATTTCCGCGCCAGGGGTCAATATCGTGAGCACGATCCCAACACACGATCCTGACCATCCATACGGCTACGGATCAAAACAAGGAACAAGCATGGCATCGCCTCATATTGCCGGAGCGGTTGCCGTTATTAAACAAGCCAAGCCAAAGTGGAGCGTTGAACAGATTAAAGCCGCCATCATGAATACCGCTGTCACTTTAAAGGATAGCGATGGGGAAGTATATCCGCATAACGCTCAAGGCGCAGGCAGCGCAAGAATCATGAACGCAATCAAAGCCGATTCGCTCGTCTCACCTGGAAGCTATTCATACGGCACGTTCTTGAAGGAAAACGGAAACGAAACAAAAAATGAAACGTTTACGATTGAAAATCAATCTTCCATTAGAAAGTCATACACACTGGAATACTCATTTAATGGCAGCGGCATCTCCACATCCGGCACAAGCCGTGTTGTGATTCCGGCACATCAAACCGGGAAAGCCACTGCAAAAGTAAAGGTCAATACGAAGAAAACAAAAGCTGGCACCTATGAAGGAACGGTTATCGTCAGAGAAGGCGGAAAAACGGTCGCTAAGGTACCTACATTGCTGATTGTGAAAGAGCCCGATTATCCGAGAGTCACATCTGTCTCCGTCAGCGAAGGGTCTGTACAAGGTACCTATCAAATTGAAACCTACCTTCCTGCGGGAGCGGAAGAGCTGGCGTTTCTCGTCTATGACAGCAACCTTGATTTCGCAGGCCAAGCCGGCATTTATAAAAACCAAGATAAAGGTTACCAGTACTTTGACTGGGACGGCACGATTAATGGCGGAACCAAACTTCCGGCCGGAGAGTATTACTTGCTCGCATATGCCGCAAACAAAGGCAAGTCAAGCCAGGTTTTGACCGAAGAACCTTTCACTGTTGAATAAGAAAAAGCCCTGCCGAATCGGCAGGGCTTTTTAAAGATCAGTCAGCAAACGCCTCCTGCAATAATCGATACGATCGGAGCTTATCTTCAAAATGATGCGTGATGGTCACCACCATGATTTCCTCTGTTTCATACGCTTTACTCAAAGCTAGCAGCCGCTCCTTAACCTGTTCTTTCGTACCGACAATCATTCGATTTCGATTATCAGCAATTCGTCTCTGTTCATAAGGAGAATACGTATTTTTCCGAACAGCTTCATACGAAGGAACTCCCTCTAAAGGAATACCCTGCTCTCCCGCCAAAAGTGTAAAATCAAGCACAGCCCCAAGCTCCTCTGCCTTCTCCTCCGTGTCAGCACAAAGAACAAAAACAGCAACTGCCGCTCGAGGCGTATCTCCTAACACAGACGGTTTGAATCGCCTCTTATACTGTCTGACAGTACCCTCTCCGCCCTCTCCATTGATAAAATGGGCAAACATATAGCCAGCGCCAGATTCCGCGGCGAGCAACGCGCTTTCTCCAGATGAGCCGAGCAGCCACACATCCGGAGCTGTTGCAATATGCGGCGCAGCCGTCAGATTCGGAAAACGGTGTTTATCATCCGCCAAATCATGCAAATACATGGTCAGCTCCTTGATTTGCTGCGGATACTGATCAGCATTGCGCTTACCGCCGTCATTCAGCGCCCATGATGCAATCGGCATTCCCCCGGTGCTCTGCCAAGCCCCAGGTCAATTCTTCCTGGTGTCAGCCCCTCCAGAACACGAAAGTTTTCAGCTACTTTATAAGCACTGTAATGCGGCAGCATGACTCCTCCTGATCCAACACGGATTCGCTTTGTTTTCGCCGCTATATGACTGATTAGCACCTCAGGACTGGACCCTGCCAGCCGTTTTGAAAAGTGATGCTCAGAAACCCAAAATCTCTTATATCCAAGGTTCTCAGCAGCTTGGGCAAGCGCAACGGTTTGCTGTAAGGCCGTTTCTGCATTGCTGCCCTCTGATACTGGAGATTGATCTAATATACTTAATGAAACCATCCCTACCACCTCATCCTCATCGTATCACTGATCTTCTATTTTTTCTCCAAAGCCGCTCACACTGCTTATCAGTGTCCCCTATCATTCGCCATTTATTTGTGAAAGCCTGTCCCTATTTGTCGGAATATGTTACACGTGAAACATAAAAACCCCTCCAGACGGAGAGGTTTGCTTTAGTTTTTATTAAAGCCCTTTTCTTTCACGTAGTCATTTAAATACGTACGCGGCTTTTGCTTCATAAAGTTCAGTATTTGATCGGACCACGTTTCTTCCCGCTGCCCGTTTGTTCTTTCTCTATAGTAATCAGAAATGGTTTTGTCATACGTATTCATAGTATGACGGAAATCGTCTGTGTTCACATTATACGTATTCTCATGATAAACGGCCTGCTTTGGCAATCTCGGTTTTTTGCCGGAAAGGTTCGCAGGATGGCCTACTGCCAGTCCGAAAAGCGGGAGCACATGGTCAGGCGTTTGCAGCACCTCTGTCACCTTGTCCAGTTCATTCCGAATGCCGCCGATATAGCAAATGCCAAGCCCCATGGATTCAGCGGCAATGCTCATATTTTGCGCTGCCAGCGCCGCATCAATCAAGCTAACCATAAACATTTCTGTATTCTCGAGCAGCTCAGAAATATGTTCACCTTTTTCCTCAGCCAGTTGTTGATGGCGGTACAAATCCGCACAAAATACAAAAAAGTGTCCGTTCTTCTCAACGTAAGGCTGATTCCCAGCAAGCACGGACAGCTCGCGTTTTTTCTCAGGATCAGAAACCCCGATAATCGAATATGCCTGCACATAGCTGGATGTAGACGCAGCCTGCGCACTTTTCACTAATGTATCAATTTCTTCAGCTGTCAAAAGCTGATCTGTAAAAGACCGGATTGACCGATGATTCAAAATGGTTTCGATTGTGTTATTCATCACAAAAACCTCCTTATCACTTTTTATCATATCCGAAAAAAAGTGATCTCAAAAGTGAAATGCTCTGCACAAAAAAAGACAGCCTCTGTAAAGGCTGTCTGCATATTAAGAATTAAAAAGATAACTTCTGTATTTCGTCAGCTGCACACTTGCATTATATACAATCCCAAATCCGATTAACGTGGAAAGTGTCGAGCTTCCCCCATAGCTGACAAACAGCAGCGGAATCCCGGTAACAGGCATAATGCCAATGTTCATTCCGATATTCTGGAATGTGTGGATCACAATTAACGCCGTATAGCCAACGCAAAAGAAAGAAGCGAAACGGTTAAACGGATGTATTTTGTCTATCAGAACAACAAGCCTGTAGATTAAAAAGAAGAACATGATGACAACAATTGCACAGCCTATAAAGCCAAATGACTCACCTATTATAGAAAAGATAAAGTCAGTCGTACTCTCTGGAACATAAACCTTCAAATTAGAAATACCATTACCTAAAATACCACCAGATCCTATTGCCATGATGGCCTGGTCAACTTGCCAGCTGTCATTTGAATCTTCCTGTGTCTCATTTGAAGCAGACACCCAAGAAGTGACCCGCTTAATTTGATAATCCTGTATTCCAACTGATTTAGCAACGTCAGGAAAGTTTATCATTACTAATAAAATTAATGAAATGAGTAAGATACCTGAACCAGCTATGATCGCAATCAATTTCCAATTTATCCCTGACATAAAAACCATTACAAGAACGATAAACATACATATTCCCGCAGTCCCAGCATCCTGCATCAGGATAAGACCTACAGGAATAACTGCGACACCCGCAATCTTTAATAACAAGTGGATATCATCCCTAAGCGTCCGAACTCCTTTAGGATTTGCTTTTCCAATAACTGAAGCAAGCATCATAATCAAACCAACCTTCATAAACTCTGACGGCTGTATTGTTATTCTACCGATCCTAAACCAACTTTTTGCCCCTTTAATAACAGGTGCAATAGACTCGGGACTGATTTTAAGAATAATCAAAGATAAAATACCAATGATAAAAATATATAAACTTAACTTTTCAAGCTGTTCTAAATCAAAGTACAAAAGAACTGTAATGGCAACAGCCCCCAAAAGATAAAACACAATTTGCTGAATCCAATCCGTGTTCCCATACTGCCCAAACTGACCGGCAGCATAAATTGATACTACGCTTATAATAAAAAACACACCAAATATAAAAATCAAATCCCCCTGATAAAAGGGGCTTTGCTGTTTCTTATATCGACTCATTCTATCCCGCCTTACATTTTCATCGGAAAATCACTAATGTTTATTATACATGAACCACGTTCAAGATGACACGTGAAGCTCGCTTCCTTTTATGTTTTTTCAGCATTTGCGGCGCTTTTTCAGCTACACGAAATATGACGTATCATAAACCGAAATGTTTCGATTGACACAAAACTTTTCAAATAAAAAAACCCCTTTTAAATTAGGGGTTAAAAGAAATCCATAAGAAATGGAGGTTTTAGTTGAAAGTCGTCATCAAGCCGTTTGATTTCCGATACCGGCCCTTTTATCATGCCTGCTTCAAAAAGGAAACGGGCACTTCTGGCGCCTAGGAAGAAAGCGGTTAAAGAAGATATGCTGCATTCTATTAGATGGTCAGATGACTCTTCTGGAACGATCTGCACCTGCTGCGAATCGACGCGGAAAGTCTGTTGATTCCACGGTGCCCATTGGTCCGTTACCTTAAAGTCAAAGGGAGCTGTTACCCGAGATTTTGGATATTCCCGTAAAAAACCTTCAACGTCAACGATGCGCGCCATACTATAAGGATATATCTCTTGTTTGACCCGGGGTTCGGCAGTTAAAAAATCAAGATCTTCCTCCATCCGTACAGTCAGTTCCGCTTCATTTAGCATCGAATCATGCTGGCAAATAAAATTCCACAAGCCTCTCTGTGCCTCTCTGTTCAAATAAACAAATTCCTCAACTCGCATCGTTTTATTTTTGATGGCATACACAAGATATCCACAGGGCACCCCATCTTCAGAGATGTACATAGCTTTCATTCCATGGATCTTCTCTGTCCAATGCTCCTTTGAACGCTTCATCAGCCCATTATGCTTCGTTCTGTACTGATTATAGATGGCATTCACTGCATCTGTTTCATCCTTTTGAAGCCTCCTCACGTCCCCAGGGGCATCGCCTAGTTTTTGAAACTGTTCTTTAAGGTAAGTCAGGCGTTTTTGATAGAAACAGAGTTCCCAGCCAAATTTGCGGTAAAAGGAGATCAGGAACGGATGCAAAAAGCTGATGGTTTGGTTTCTTTTCTTCATAACCGTTAGAGCGTCTAGAATAAGTTCCTTTACTGTTCCTTTTCTTCTGTATTCAGGCCAGGTTGCTACCCCGGCAATACCTCCCATCTTCATCTCCTGCTCTTCCAGCATGACAGAAAAGGGAATGATGTGAAGCTTAGAAAGGAGCTTCTCTTGTTCTTTGATTCCGATGATGTAATGGTTCTCTAAAGCTTTTACTTTCTCTTCTCGTTCCTCAACACTAAGTTCTTTCTGAAAAGCATATTCAGACATGCGGATCACTTCTCGCCAATCTTCTCTTTCAAGCTTTATTACCTGATACATCTGCATCCCCCTTCTTTTAAAAAGAAAGCTCCGTACATTCTCCTATCTTACAACGTTTAAAAATAAGACGATAGATCCAGTCCATTTCTGCAAAAACACGTATCAATTTCTGGAAAACATGGTATAATAATTGTAACATAATGTTCAAAAAACAATCACAAAACAGACACAACTCAGTTCCTCTATTTCATTTTTGTAAACGTTATCACAAAATGAAAGGAGACGGGTATGATGGACATGTTTTTTGCTTACTTATTGGTTGCCAGCGCAACGCCTCTCTTTATTTGGCTTGATAACAAAAAAGTCGCACTTTCAGCTATTCCGCCAATCATCTTAATGTGGGTATTCTTCTTCTTTTACGCAACAGAAAGCCTTTCTCCACTTGGACACACTCTCATGATTATCTTGTTTGCCGTCAACGTCATTGTCGCTCATATCGCTGCATTTATCATTTACGGCCTTCCGTATCTTCGCAGAAAGCGAAGCAGCTGAAGACAGCAAAAAACCCTCTTCCAATGAAGAGGGTTTTTGTATTATTCGTTATGGCCTGAATGCTCTGAGTGCTCAGCGCCTCCAGGAGGATTTCCGTCCATATGGTCACCATGGTGATAGTGAGCCGCGAAAATCCAGATGGATCCAAGTACGATAACGATCGCGCCAAAGAATCCGAACAGCGTGTTTCCGACTTGGATCGTGCCGTTTTCGCTCTCTGTCATATGCATGAACATGAGAAGCTGCAGCGCCGCCTGAATGAAGGCAAAGCCGAAGATAATCCAAAGTTTTGCTGATGAGCTCAGGTCAGTATACACTGCAACCCATAGAGCCAGCAGGGTCAAAACGATAGACAGGATAAAACCTACAATGTGTTTCCATGGAAAGTGACTGTGTTCAGCAGATTTGTTTGCCATTTTACAGACCCCCCAATCCCATGAGATAGACACCTGTAAAGATGAAAATCCATACAACATCTAAGAAGTGCCAGTACAAGCTTGAGATAAAGATTTTAGATGAAGTTTGCGGAGTTAAGCCGCGTTTCTTCAACTGAATCAGAATTCCTGTGATCCAGAAAATCCCGATTGTTACGTGAGTTCCGTGAGTTCCAAGTAAAACAAAGAATCCAGACCAGAACGCACTTGTACTGAGAGCCGCTCCTTCATGTACATAGTGAACAAACTCGTTGATCTCGCATCCGACGAAGCCGGCACCGAGAAGAAGAGTGATAATTGTCCAAATGACTACGCCTTTTAAACTTCCGCGGCGCATTTCATGAACAGCGATCCCGCAGGTAAAGCTGCTGATCAGCAGCAAGAACGTCATAATCATTACCAGATTGACTTCAAATAGTTCGTCTGGCAAGACACCTCCAGCTGTTCTGTTTTTAAGAACGAAGAAGGTTGCAAATAGTGTTGAGAACAACACAATTTCTGCCCCTAAAAAGATCCAAAACCCGAGAATATTAAGTCTGCCGGTTTCAGATTGATATTCCATAGGCGCGTTAGAATTGCCGTGTTCTGCATGTTCCATAACTCACGCCTCCTTATTCGGAAATCTTTCTTTCCGTCTCTTTTATTTCATCAACACTAATGTAGTAGCCGTTGTCGTATTCGAATGAACGCAGAACCATGCAGAGCAGGACTCCGATCAATCCGACTACGCCCATCCAGTACCATTCAAAGACAAGTCCAAAGCCTGCAAGACCGAAGGCAACAGACATAAAGAACGGTCTGCCTGAGTTGCTTGGCATATGGATTTTCTTGAATTTGCTTTCAGGGTATAATTCAGTTTTTTCTTCTTTCATATGCAGGAATGCATCTTGAGATTTGACTTCAGGAAGCACCGCAAAGTTGTAATGCGGCGGAATCGCAGAAGAAGTCGCCCAATCAAGCGTACGTCCCACACCCCATGAATCTCCGCTGATTTCACGAGTAGAGTAACGGAAGCTGTAGTAGATGTTATAGCAAAGGATTAAGAATCCTACACCCATCATGAAAGCTCCGACAGTTGAGATAAAGTTCAATGTTGTCCAGCCGTCATTCGGTCCGTATGTGTAAATACGGCGAGGCATGCCTTGAAGCCCCAAGAAATATTGCGGGAAGAAACAAATATTGAACCCGATCATAAAGATCCAGAAGAACCATTTTCCGATTCTTTCGTTAAGCTTGTGGCCGAACATTTTTGGATACCAGAAAATAAATCCGGCGAAACAAGCAAATACAGTACCCGCGATCAGCACATAGTGGAAGTGAGATACAAGGAAGTACGTATTATGGTATTGATAATCCGCTGCTGCCATCGCAAGCATAACCCCTGTAACCCCGCCGATAACGAAGTTAGGAATGAACGCAAGCGCCCACAGCATAGGTGTTGTAAAGCTGATTCGGCCTTTATACATTGTAAAGAGCCAGTTAAAGATTTTAACCCCGGTTGGGATTGAGATTGCCATTGTTGTAATTGAGAAGAATGAGTTAACGGACGCACTGTTCCCCATTGTGAAGAAGTGGTGAGTCCAAACTAAGAAACTCAATACAGAGATGGCGATAATAGAACCAACCATCGCTTTGTAACCAAACAATTGTTTTCTTGCAAAGCTTGAGATGATTTCTGAGAAAATACCAAACGCCGGAAGAATAACGATATATACTTCAGGATGTCCCCAAATCCAGAACAAGTTAGCCCAAAGCATCGGCATACCGCCTGCTTCCAATGTGAAAAAGTGAGCGCCGAACAAACGATCAAATGATAAAAGTGCCAATGCTACTGTAAGTACAGGGAACGCAAACACGATAATAACCATTGTGATCAGTGTTGTCCATGTGAACATTGGCATACGCATTAATGTCATGCCTTTTGTTCTCATTTTTAAGATTGTTACCATAAAGTTGATCCCTGTCATCAGGGTACCGATACCGGCAATCTGAAGTCCGAGGAGGTAGTAGTTCTCACCCGGCCCAGGGCTCATGTCGTTACTTGCAAGCGGCATATAACTCGTCCAGCCTGCGTTCGGAGAACCTCCGATAACGAAAGAAATATTGAAAAGCATCGCCCCTACAAAGAACGTCCAGAAGCTCAGGTTGTTCAAGTAAGGGAACGCAACGTCGCGGGCACCGATTTGAAGAGGCACAACAACGTTGATAAGACCGATTAAGAACGGCATCGCCATGAAGATGATCATGATTGTACCGTGAGTTGTAAAAATTTCATTATAGTGGTTTGAGTCTAAAAAACTGTTATTCGGAAGCGCTAGCTGGGCACGCATCATCAGACCGTCGACACCGCCGCGGAATAACATAATTACAGCAGATATAATATACATGATTCCGAGTTTTTTATGGTCAACAGTAGTTATCCATTCAGACCACAGCCATTTCCACTTTTTAAAGTAAGTCAGTACAAAAATAATGGCAATGGTTGAAAGCGCAATGGAAACTTGTGCGCCCAGAATTAATGGGTCACCAGTTACGAAAAATTCGTCCCATTTGAATTTCATGCAGGCTTCCTCCTTTCCTGATCAATATCATTCTTCTGTATCATCAGACTTCTTAAATTCGTTTTTCTTTACGTTTTCAAACGGATCTGTTTTAGAGTGCGGTGAAACGGCTTGATAGCCAAGGCGTTTGCGCGCCTCCATCGCGTACTCAGCGTCTTGTCCGTGATCAACGTATTTCAAGTGAGTAGAAGAGAACGTTAATTCGTCCACATTTTCAGGAAGCATCAATTCATCATACTTCTCTTTTGTCAGCTTAGGAGCCTCGTTCTGAGTCTTTTTCACCCAGCTGTTAAAGTCTTTTTCTGTGACTGCATTCACATCAAACTCTTGGTCTGCAAAGTGTTCACCTGTGAAGTTCGCGTTGCGGCCTTCGTAAGTACCCACTTTGTCAGCCTGTAAGTATTGATCCATCAGCATTCCTGCCATCGCATATTTTTGTCCTCCAAGCTGAGGAATCCATAGCGAAGCCATTGAATCTGCAGATGAGATTTTGAACAAGATCGGGCGGTCGACAGGAATGTTTAAGTAGTTGACCGTTTCAATATCCTGTTCAGGGTAGCTGAATACCCATTTCCAGTCTACCGAAGTAGCATAAACAACAAGAGGCTCTTTGTCTTTTGTTGCTTCAGGAGCTTTTTCTAACGAATATATCGTCTGTACTGTTGGCACAGAAAGTGCAATGACGATTAAAATTGGGATCACTGTCCAGACTACTTCTAAAAACGTGTTACCATGAATTTCTGGGTTATAAGATCCATTATCTTTGCCTTTACGGTCGCGGTATTTTACTAAAATAATGGTAAATAGAACAAAGACGACCCCGACGATAAACAGCATAAATCCGATAGATAACAGGATTAAATCACTTTGCTGTTCAGCTACAGGTCCTTTCGGATCTAGTACTGAAGCATTGCTGCATCCCCCAAGGACGAAAACCACAGTTAACAGCGCTAATACAAGCAACGGTTTTAATGCTCTGAACAAGAAGATCACCATCCTTCCTATTGATGTAATAAATCTGAAGTGCATACTTCCTCAAAATCTTTTCTCTACTTTGTTATGCTATCAAAAACTTCACATATTAGCTTTATTTTTTTATAAACTTCATCCCATTTTCGCTTAAATGTCATAAAATCGACAAAAATCGCTCCAACTTTATTCACATCTATCGCTTAAGATGAAAAGTTTCTAGTTATTTCCGCATATAAGTAAAGAAAAGATGATGAAGAACTAATTCTGACAAATAAAGGTTTACCACAATAAAAAACTTAGGTCAATCAAAAATTTCATTTTGTTAAACTTTCTAGATAGGAATTATTTTTTCCTTGTCTAGCATCTTTTCACACGGTTACCATTTTAACGCATCAAATATTGAAAGAAAAGGCGCAATGAAGAGCCAATATGCTCTGAATTGTCCGTATTTTTTAATGAGAGCATCCAGTTGTTTATCTTATACAAAAAAGAGGAATGATATAAGCAAATAAATAAAAAATAGGATGTGTTGAATGATGAGTTTTCTTATTTCACTTATCGTCGCTATTATTATCGGATGGCTTGGAAGCCTGTTTGTAAAAGGAGATATGCCCGGAGGAATTATCGGGTCTATGATCGCAGGTCTTATAGGCGCTTGGATCGGACACGGGCTGCTTGGAACATGGGGGCCGCACCTAGCCGGATTTGCCATTATTCCAGCGGTAATCGGCGCAGCCATTGTTGTCTTTCTAGTAAGCCTGTTAACCAGAAAAAGAGGATAAAAGCAGCAGCACCCGAAGCGTCAGCGCTTTGGGTGTTTGTTTTGCCATAAAAATCGAAAAAGCCTCAACCCTAGCGGTTGAGGCTTTTGACTGGTTTGACGCCCAACTGGTCGATAAACCTTCTGAAGGCCTGTTTTCCTTCCGTTGTCTGTTTAAACACACCGGCGTGTTCAAGAATGCGAGCGAATACATGTCCCAGCTCTTCCTTTATGACTAGATCTGCATTCTCTTTCGTTATGGTTCTTTTTTCCATCATCCGATTAGCCCACTCACTATGCTTTGCCGTGAGCGGATTTTGTTCTAAAGCTGTTTTCGGATCAGCAGAACATAGCGCCGCTGCCGTTTCTTTCATTTCCTCCTGTAAGCGGCCAGGCAATATCGCCAATCCCATGACCTCAATCAGGCCGATATTTTCTTTTTTAATATGGTGGACTTCCTGATGAGGATGGAATATTCCTAATGGATGCTCCTCATTCGTCCGGTTGTTCCTCAGGACGATATCGAGTTCGTACAGGTCTCCCCTGCGCCGCGCAATCGGTGTGACCGTATTATGAGGCGTATCGCCTGTATAGGCGGCAATGCCGGCTTTTTCATCGGAATACGTCTGCCACGTGCGAAAGATATGGTCAGCAGCTTCGGCGACATGCCCCGGTTCGTCTCCTTGGAGCCTGAGCACAGACATCGGCCACTTCACTAAGCCCAGCGACACGCCGGGATAATCATTTAATTCATAAACGTCTTCCGCTTCTGCACGTGCCATTGGAAAATCATGCGCGCCGCCTTGGAAATGATCATGGCTTAGGATGCTGCCGCCGACAATCGGCAGATCCGCGTTTGAACCGATAAAATAGTGCGGATACTGCCCGAGAAATGACAGCAGCCTTTCAAATGTTTTTTTGCTGATCTCCATCGGTTCATGTTCACCTTTTAAGACAATACAGTGCTCTGGATAATAGACATATGGCGAGAATTGCAGGAACCATTGTTCGTCCTCAAGGATGACCGGAATGATTCTGTGATTTTGCCGGGCTGGATGATTCACGCTTCCCTCGAAGCCGACATTTTCTTTACACAGCAAACACATCGGATAATTTGTCTGTTCCTGCTCTTTTGCAGCCGCAATCGCTTTCGGGTCCTTTTCAGGCTTTGATAGGTTAATGGTCATTTCCAGTTCGCCATATTCGGTCGGCACCGTCCAATGAACATTTTTGGCGATTCTGTCAGTCCGTATATAATAGACATCCTCTGAATATTGATAGAATTCCTTTGTCGCCTGTTTTGGGCCGTATAATGCTTTTGTCTCTTCAAATTTGCGAATGACCTCGGACGGAGCAGGTACAAAACAGCCCATCAGCTTTGCGCTGAGCAGGTCACGGTACGTATCTGTATCCGCTTCCATTCGGCCGGTTTCCGCAGCCCATTTATAGATGGGGGCGAGCAAGTCCGGCAGGCTTTGTGACTGCTTGATGCAGATGCTGGAGACCGGCTCGGGATGTGTGATGCCCAGCGCTTCATAAAGACGGTTTCTCGTATATTCCCGATCCCAGATCGAAATCAATTTCCGTTCCAAACCATACTCAAGCAGCTGTTCCAGATGTTCAATAATACTCATATGTCACTCCCCCTTTAGTTCTCTCGCTCCCTCTCCGATATCCGCGACATAAAAATCCGCTCGGAGCCCTGTTTTTTCTTGATATCTGTCTCCAACCTTCTGAATAAAATCATTAACGAACTCATCTTTTACAATGCTGATGGTGCATCCGCCAAAGCCTGCTCCCGTCATTCTTGATCCAATTACACCTTCGTGATCCCATGCCGCAAACACAAGCTCATCAAGTTCAGGGCATGTTACTTCATAGTCATCCTTCAATGAAAGGTGGGATTCCTTCATTAACTGCCCGATTTCATCTATATTGTTCTCCTTGAACATATGAGCCGTCTTAATAGCACGATGATTTTCGTATACAGCGTGCTTTGCCCGGCGTCTGTTCGTTTCATTTTGGATCAGGCTGGAATGCGCATCGAAATCAGAAGGCTTGATGTCACCCAGTGCGGCAATATCGAGGCCTTTTTTCAGATCAAGCAATGCATCATTGCATTCTTGGCGTCTCGTATTATAGCTGGAGTCAGCCAATGTCCTTTTTTTATTCGTGTTCGCGATGACCAGCGCGAGGCCTGAGACATTGAGTTTGCTATATTCATAGTCAAGCGTGTCACAGTTCAGCAGCATCGCATGATGTTTTTTCCCCATTCCAATTGCAAATTGGTCCATAATTCCGCAATTGACGCCGATAAAATGGTTTTCCGCATGCTGCGCCATTTTCACAAGCTCAAGCGCATCTACTTCAGGGTGAAAATAGCTTTGGAGCACGACCCCCATCAGCAGTTCAATAGAAGCAGAAGACGACAGCCCCGCCCCGTTTGGAATATTCCCTGAAAATACAATGTCAAAGCCATGGGGAACTGCATATCCCCTCTGTTGAAATTCATAAATAACGCCTTTTGGGTAGTTCGCCCAGTCGTCTTCTTTTTGATAGCGAATGTCGTCAAGGCTGCATTCCTTGATCCCCGCGTCTTTAAAGTTGTCTGAATACATCCGGACAACCCCATCGTTTCTTTCTGCAACAGCAGCATATGTACCCATTGTCAGCGCGCACGGAAATACATGCCCGCCGTTATAGTCTGTATGTTCTCCAATCAAATTCACTCTTCCAGGTGCGAAAAAAAACCGTAACCCCTCTTTTTCTCCGAATACACTTGCAAATATCCCCGTTAGCTCTTCCCGCATGTGCAATCACCTTTCTGGTTTTTATTTTTTATTCCCCTTATTTCCCCATAGGAAACGGCAGATCATATGCTGATGTCCTCTGTCATACCCCTTCTTCTTTTGTTTTTTTAAAGACGAGCCATTTGCTCGCAACATAGTTGACGACAACAATGACCGCGTTGTCGAGTATTTTGGCCAAGGTTTCATTTGTATTGAACTGGCCGACAAGAATGATCATCATGCCTAAATCTATGCCGAGAGACAGGACCCGAACGCTGAAAAAAGCAGTGATCTCTTTCAGCAGGCTCCGCAGATCATGTGTTTTTTGCTGAAACACATATAATTTATTTGTTATGTAAGCAAACAGCACGGACAAAATCCAAGCGGCGACAGTGGCGGCTTTGTAATCCACATTCATGATCTCTACCAATATATAAAAGCTGGCGATATTCACAATGGTTGTGAAAACCCCCATAATGATATACATAATTATTTCTCTATACTTCACTGATGTTCCTCGCTTTCTGAAAAACTTTTCAAAATTCTTGGCGTCTCGTGCTCTCTGTCTAAAGTGAAAAATACCGAGAGTGCGTCTAAAAAGCTGCGGAAGGTGGCTGGCTGGCCCAATACATATGATTGTTTGATGATTCCGTCGAGGACTGCACATATTATTTTAGCCGTATATTCAGGATCAATACAGGCGTCAATCAGCTTTCTCTCCTTCAGCCACTTAATATATAACACATTTTCTTCCACCCACAATTCGTACAGCCGGACATAGGCCTTGCATTTCTTTAAGACTTTATACGTCGGCATGTTCATGGCAAACGAGGTGATGTCCCACGACGGCTTATTTATGTAATAGGAATAAAGCAGTTCTGCAGCATGTTTTGCAGCCTCGTCCAATGTCAGCGATTTCACTGACTCCCGCTCCATTTGATCAAGATACCCTATAATGATCTTTTTTTTCATCTGACGTTTTTCTAGAAGATACAGCAGAAAATCGTCCTTGCTGACAAAATGAACATAAAATGCTCCTTTGCTGTACCCGGCGGCTCTGCTGATATCTTCTACAGAAACCGGATCATACGCTCGGTCAATCAACAAATTCACGCCAGCGTCTATAAAACTTTCAAATGTTGCTTCTCTTTTAATTTGAAATTTGTTTTTTTTCATATTTTTCTCCTGGCGGTAATGATTACCCTTATCTTACACCGGATCAATCTTTAGCGGTATTTATTTCTTTGAGCGGTTATGCTATTCGGTTTCCCAGGGGTCATTTTTAATAGGCTGAATGATTTATTTTCATTTACATACTATCCAGTCAGTATTTAATTGTTTATTATTATAAATAAGGTCCATTGGTTATATTAGTCATTTTTTTAGGGAATAGGTAGGTGGTTTTTCCTTCAGTTTGTGAACACCGAGCAACTATGTGTGAAATTTGTTGTACTCGCCTCATCATCGCGCTGGCTTGTCTTTTATTGCCCGCATGTTGCAGGAAAACATTTTATACAATTGGAGGTTACTATGAAAACTCATGTTAAAAAAGATTTGGACAAAGGTTGGCATATGTTAATTCAAGAAGCTAGATCCATTGGATTAGGCATTCATGATGTGAGGCAGTTTTTAGAATCTGAGACAGCATCGAGAAAGAAAAACCACAAAAAAACCGTCCGGCAAGACTAGTCCGAACAGGCGGATCTATTTACCTCTGGCTTTTCTATCACCTGATCTGAGTTTTCACCATATCCTCTATTCAAAAGCAAATCGCTGCGCTGAGCTTGAGGACAAACGGTGTGTCAGCTAACTACGACAGACAGCCGGTGATGCGATCACCTCTTGGCACATGCATTGTCATAAAGAGGTGATGCGAACATGATAACCGTGCTCTGGTAAACAGCAGCTTTGCTGAGAACAAGCTGCATTCGGTGAGGTTTTGAAAGCAAACTCGTTTATACACGGCCGAGCTTGAAAACCTTCGCCTGTCTTTAGACCACTGTGTTCACCTCTTCACGACTTCCTTCTTTTTTCATCCTCCAGATATTGTTCAACGCATAAATCGGACTTTCAGTACATACCTATTGGTGTACCTTTTTGCTTACGTTTAGCGAATAAAAGGAGGAAAGCCATGTACAAAGCTGATTATAAACAGATTGCTGCAACGCCGTCTTTTCAAGCTTTTTTAAAGCAGAAACGCGCTTTTATTGTTCCTTCTGCGATTTTCTTTTTTGTCTTTTATTTTTCACTCCCTGTTTTGACATCTTATTTCACCTTTTTGAATGCACCGGCCATTGGAGCTGTTTCATGGGCTTGGCTGTTCGCCATCGCCCAATTCGCTATGACCTGGATACTGAGTACTGTGTATTCCCGGAGAGCCGCTCATTTCGATCGGTATGTAAGCGCTTTAAAAGAGGATCTGAAGGGTGAACAGACATGAATATGACTGCTTTTTTATTATTTTTGGCGATTGTTGGCCTGACGCTTATTATCACGTATTTTGCCGCGAAGCGGACGAAAACGACGAGTGAGTTTTATACGGCGGGCGGCGGGCTCACCGGCGTTCAGAATGGACTGGCAATTGCCGGTGACTACATGTCTGCCGCCTCGTTTCTCGGGATTGCCGGAATGATTGCGTTATATGGATTTGATGGCTTCTTTTACAGCATCGGTTTTCTGGTGGCTTATCTCGTTGTCTTGTACATCGTGGCGGAGCCGCTTCGGAATCTTGGAAAGTACACGATGGCAGACATGATTGCCGCTCGCTTTAAAGAAAAGAAAATCCGCGGTGTCGCGGCTCTCAATACCATTGCCATCTCTACTTTTTATATGATCGCCCAGCTCGTGGGGGCGGGAGCGCTGATCAAACTGCTTCTAGGGCTGGATTATACCGCGGCTGTCCTCATCGTCGGAGTGCTGATGACCATTTATGTCGTGTTTGGCGGCATGATCGCGACAAGCTGGGTTCAAATTATTAAAGCTGTTTTACTGATGGCCGGCACACTCGTGATTTCGATTATCGTGTTTTCGAAGTTCGGCTTTAGCCTTAATACCATGTTTGAACAGATGAAAACGGCTACTCCGCTTGGCGCTGATTTTTTGAATCCCGGAAATAAATACAAGGTGCCGCTTGAGACCTTGTCGTTAAACTTGGCACTCGTGCTGGGAACCGCCGGGCTTCCGCATATATTGATCCGGTTTTATACCGTTAAGGATGCCAAGACGGCCCGTACATCAGTTGTGTCAGCGACATGGATTATCGGTGTGTTTTATATTATGACGGTGTTTCTCGGCTTTGGTGCCGCGGCATTTGTCGGTTTTGACGCGATTACAGCGGCTGATCAAGCGGGAAATATGGCGGCTCCGCTTTTAGCAAAAGCGCTCGGGGGAGACTTTCTGTTCGCGTTTGTATCAGCTATCGCCTTTGCCACCATTTTGGCTGTCGTGACAGGGTTGGTGCTGTCTGCCGCCTCAGCATTTGCCCATGATATTTACAGCCAGATCATCAGAAAGGGAGAAGCAACTGAAAAAGAACAAATGAAAGCGGCCAGATGGGCTTCTGTCGCCGTGTCAGTACTCTCGATTCTCCTTGCGATTTTTGCACAATCCTTAAATGTGGCATTCCTTGTTGCACTCGCGTTTGCGGTAGCCGCCAGCGCAAACCTTCCGCTGATTGTGTTTACAGTCTTCTGGAAACGATTCAATGCCTCAGGCGCTTTATGGGGCAGCCTGATAGGCCTGATCAGTGCGCTTGTGCTGGTGTCGATGAGCCCTAGTGTGTGGGACCCGGCCGGAGGTGCTATTTTTACCGGTGATCCGCTCATTCCGCTGTCTAATCCAGGAATTATTTCCATCCCGCTCGGCTTTCTCGGCGCGTGGCTCGGAACGGTGCTGTCGTCTGATAAAACAATTGATGAAGATACGTTTGCAGAAATTCAGGTGAAGGCGCATACTGGCGTCCATATGGAACAGGAGTAAAAAAAGCTCTCTTTATAGAGAGCTTTTTCCTTGTCTTTTCTTCTGTTCGTCAGAAATCGCTTTTTCAAATACATCCTTGCCGGCAGCACCTGGAATTACAGTGTCGCCAATAATAAAGGTTGGAACGGCTGTGATGTCAGCCTCTTCATAGGCGTGCTTCAAGGCTTGGCGCTGCACGTCCTGATATGCTCTTGTTTCCAGTGCTGATTTGAATGATGCACCGTTTAATCCCACTTCCTCGGCGAGCTTCGTCAAGATGTCAATGTCGCCGATATTTTGGCCCTCTTGGAAAAACGCCTGAAAGACACGGGTGTTGTATTCATGTCCTTTATTGTATCCCTTCGCAAAATGGAAGCCTTCAAACGCGAGGTCTGTATACGGATGGGGCGAGACGTTTGGAAAATTGATCTCGACCCCTAATTTCTCCGCCATTGGCTGAATAGATGTCTGCCACATGTACTGTTTGGAAGGATCATTGACCGGATCAAGCTGAGGAGATGGACTTGGGCGCAGTTCAAACGGCATCCACTCGACTTCAACATCCTTTCCTTTTATCGCTTCTTCAAAAGCGGCTTTTCCAACAAAACAAAATGGACAGACGTAATCTGAATAAACTTTAATGTGTACTGTCATGATAATCTCCTTTCATACTAAATTGATTTTAAACTGTAACAATTAAAGTTACAACTGTTTTTTTAATAAAGAAGCCGATTTAGGCTTCTTTCAGATTGATGATAAAATCCTAAAAAGTTTTAGGATTTTATCATCCTTTCAGCGTGATTGAAAACCCTTGAAGTCTAGGAAAGCCGAGCATTGGAGCGGAGCGAATGCTCTAATTCGTGAGCACCAACGCACAGGCTTGACAACGAATGCGAGGGTTTGTCGACACGCTGAAAGAAGCCTGTAAAGGCTTCTTTTATGATTCCAGCAAACGCTGGGCAATATATTCTCCTTTTTTGCAGCCGCCTGGGCATGCATATAAAGCAGAACCGATTGTTTGTGTATATTCGTTTAACGCATCCTTTGCTGAAAGAGCCTTCAGCATCGGGATAAACTGATTGTCGGGATTTTTTTGAAAACTGATAAACAGGAGACCTGCATCCATATAGCCGGTTTTCGGATCAAGTCCTTCTGTGTAAGAGAAAGCTCTTCTCAAAATTTGTTTTCCCGTAGATTTCGCTAGACTGACGTGTGAATTAGACGGAATTTGATTCAGCTTCACGGGATCTGTTTCATTTTTCTGCCCAAAAGGCGCCCCCGAGCTTTTTCTGCGGCCGAAGGTATCCTCTTGGTCCTTGAGGGAAGAGCGGTCCCATATCTCAAGGAACATTTTGATTTTCCGAAAAGCCATGTAGGTGCCGCCCGTCATCCAGTCAGGCTCACCAGACTGAATCCACACGATCGAGTTCATCAAGCTGTCATCCTTCGTGCTCTGGTTGCCTGTTCCATCTTTAAACCCGAAGAGGTTGCGCGGTGTTTCACCATTTTTTCCACCGCTTAAAAAGCCTTTGTTCACAAAACGGACCTCACAAGTGCCGACCGCTTGATTTAGCAGGTTACGCAGCGCGTGAAACGCCACTTGCTCATCGTCTGCACATACTTGAATGCAGATGTCCCCGCCTCCCTGCTTTTCATCCAGGTTGTCATTGGGCATCGCTGGAAGAGCGGCTAGGTGCTTCGGTTTTTTGCTTTTCAGTCCGAAGCGGTCCTTTCCGTCTTTTTCAAAAAAGCCAGGCCCGAATCCGAATGTGACCGTTAAGTTGGAAGGGGATAAATCAGCAGACTCACCTGTATCCTGCGGCGGCAGATATTGATTTCTCTGCTCCGCTGACATTTTCTTTCCAGATGTCAGCATCTGTGTGAGACTTGTCCAGTTTCTAAATAACGTAATGATGTCGCTTTTGTCTTTTGCTGTTACATCCAGTGCAGCAAAATAGACATACGTTTGATGGGCAGTTGTGATTCCGGCCTGATGCTTTCCGTAAAACGGAACAACCTGATCATCCTCTTTTTCATCCTTTTTCGATGGCTTAGCCGCGGTCTGCACAAGCGGAGCGAGTCCGCCGAGTCCGCTGGCACCGATCGCAACGGCTGCCCCCGCCATTGCCCCCCATTTTAAAATGTCCCGTCTGTGAATTTGTTCTGGCTTTTTTTGTTCATCGCTCATGCTGTTACAAAACTCCTTTTATAGCACATTCGCAATCTTCGACATGGTTTCAGAAAGAGTCGTCAGCTTTGTGCTCAGCTCTCTGATTTGCTTTTCACTTAATTTATCATAAGACGTATAGGACTGATCATTTGTTTTATATTTTGCCATTAAAACTTCAAATTCGCTGAACTCCGTATCCAGTTTTTCCGTCAAGTCGGAGTGATCTTTTACAAGCGCGCTTTTCACTGTTTGATAAACGGCTTCGGAGCCTTCCACATTTGCCATAAGGTCAACTAAATCAATTCGTGAGTAGCGCTCTTCTTCTCCCGTGATTTTCGAAATTCCGGCTTCGTTCAGAAGCTCCATCGCGCCTGCAACAATTTGTTCAGGTGTTAATTTCAGTGATTGAATTGAACCGTCAAGCTCTTTTACATCCTTGAGAAGCTGGTCAGCTGTTGCCTTTTCCCCGGAAATATCTTGATCCTTCCAAATGGCCTTCTCAAGCTTATGGAAGCCTGTCCATTTGTCTCCTTCTTCAACATCGTTTTCTCGTGCGTCAATTTTCGGATCAAGATCTCCGAGGCTTTCAGCGATCGGTTCGATTCGCTCGTAGTAAACACGCGCTTTCGCATATAACGTTTTGGACTTTTCGATATCGCCGGATTTCACAGCACTCGTAAATGCTTCAGTCGCTTTGACAAGCTGGCCACTCTGCTTTTTGACATAGCCTTTATACTCATCCGCTGCTTTTGCCAGCTGATCGCTAGCCTTTTTGCCGCTCTTCTTCGCTTCTGTCAGGTCTTCTAAGGACGCTTTCAGTGACTCGGATTCTGTCTTGATTTTTGCTGTATCCGGTTTGTCTTTTTGCGCTTCTGTGTAGATTGGCTGAAGATGCTTTTCGATTTCTGTATATTCGAATGGATAGTCGCTGCGAATGTCGTTTTCAAAGGAAAGCCAGTAGCTGTTTAACTCTTTCCCCTTCTTTTCAATCTCTTTTTGGTCTCCTTTTTCCGCTGAGTCATTCAGCTTGGAAATGATGGTTTCCATTTTATTTACGGATGCGGTGATTTCTTTAGTGACCCCGCTTTTTTCAGATGAAGCTTTTTCTTTGGTTGAAGATGTGTCATTGGCTCCGCAGCCTGCGCACAGCGCAAGGATGCATCCGGCTGATACAGCGATTTTTGTGAAATTCATTTTGTCAGTTCCTTTCCGTTTGTAAAATGTTTTGCCGCTTCTGAAACAAGCGCAATCAGTAAAAAGAGTAAAATCAACATTTGCGGAATCGTGCTGTACACAGACGGATAAATTCCTAGCACCGATACAGACGGCAGCCAGCTTTCTGCATCAGACGGAAGAATGCCCGCCAGCTGAAGGCTGTGAACGCCGGTTCCGAGAAATTTCACGCACATATACAGGACAACCGCCATTGATAGAAGAAAAAACGGCTTCAATGGAATGCGCATTCCGAGCTTGATCATCAGAACACCGACGATGACGAGAACGATAAGCCCTGCGGCAGTTCCGCCGATCAGTTCAGTGAGCGGGAGCTTCCCGACAAGCCCGATGAAAAAGATGACCGTTTCGAGACCTTCTCTTACAACTGCCAGAAATGCAATGAGCGCAAAGGAAAGCAGGCTTCGTTTTTTTAGTGCCTGTGACTTCTGGATATTGATTTTTTCTCTCCATTTATCCATTGAGGCGTTTCTGTGCAGCCACACCCCGACATACAAAAGCATGACAGCGGACAGTACGCCGGTAACGCCGCCAAGTAAGAAATTGTTTTCTCCGAATACACTGGAGGAGAACAGAACCGTGACACCGATGCCGGCTGCTAAGGAAACAGCCATGCCGGCGGACGCCCCGCCCCAGATCCATGTCGAGGAGCGCGTGACCCGCGCTTTTTTTGTCATGGTTAATAGCGCTCCGATGACAAGGAGGGCCTCCATTCCTTCACGAATCGGGATCAGCGCCGCATCCCACCAGCTGTAGCTGCTTGAAGCGATCGGCTCGAGCAATTGAATCATTTCGTCAATTTGCTTTGATACCTTTTCAGGATGGCTGCCGATCTCCGCCTTCATCAGCGCCAGATTTTCCTCCGATGTCGTATAGGCTTCTTTCGATTGGGACACGACGTCTCCCTCAACAGCGAGCCAGGATGTAACTAAATTGTCGATTGCTGATGACGCTTCATCCAATTGTTTTTTTTCTATGAACTGTTTTGTGTCTTTCAAGCTTTGTATATAGGCTGTTAAGGACGCCCTTGATTGACCTGAGGATGTCTTTTTCAGCACGACAGCCTGCTGATAGGTTTCTAAATGAGACGAAAGCTCTTCAAGCTGTGATTTGAGCTTGCCTGCGTCTTGATTGATAAAAGAAAGAGAAATCATCGCGATATTCGCGTCCATTTCACTGTGAGAAGAAAGGTTTTCTTTCTTAATAGAAGGTTCTTCTTTTTTCCACTTCGCCTTGAAGGTTTCAAACGTTTGTTGTGCCGAGTCTATATCTCCGTCTTTTACGGATTTGATCATTTGCTTGTTTAATTGAATTAATGCGGCGATCGGATCATCTTCCGCATGTGCCGCAAAACCGAAAACCATCAACAAGCTGAATAAAATAAGCGCCAGCCCCCGAGTCATCATGCTCCTCCTATAATTGAAAATGATTATCATTATATAACATAATCATAGCCAGTTCCTGTTCTTTGTCAATTAAAATTTGAAGGTTTGAAAACCTTGATAGAAAGCAAAAAGGCTGTCCTTTATAGAACAGCCTTTTGAAGGAAGAAGAACGTTTATCTTCTTGTTTTATACGTTTGAATTTCTTCATGAAACTTGCGTGCAGCACTCTCAGGATCCTCCGCCTGACTAATGGCGCTGATCATACTGACACCATCGGCCCCCGCTTGGATAACAGGTGCGGCATTATCTATTGTGATTCCGCCGATGCCGACAATTGGAATGCTGATGCCTTGGCGGCGCACTGCTTCGATAAGAGATACACCCTGTACCGCTCTCGTATCTTTTTTCGTTTCAGTCGGATAGATCGGCCCAAGCCCGACATAATCCGCTCCGTCTTCTTCGGCTTGCTTCACCTCAGACATCGTATGGGCAGAAACGCCGAGAATCATATCACCTATGGCAGCTCTTACCTCTTTCGCATTTGCGTCTTCCTGGCCGATGTGGATACCGTCAGCTTTCAGATTCAGAGCCAATTCCACATCATCATTGACAATGAACGGAACACCAGCTTCACGGCAAGCTGCCTGCGCTTTTTCAGCAAATTTAATCCGAGCCTCTCCTGTCAGCGCATCCCCGCCTTTTTCACGGAACTGGTACAGGGTGGCACCGCCTTTTAACGCTTTTTGTACAACTGTAACAGGATCGGCTTTCGTATTGTTTGACCCCATAATGAAGTATACAGATAATAACTCTTTCATCATTTCCCGAGAAATACGAGTCATGAGACAGTCACCCTTTCTATAGTCGTCCATTCTTGGACGTCTTGTTCAGTAACAGTTGAAAGCTTGTTCAGCAATTCAATCTGAAAGCTTCCAGGGCCTTTGTCAGCCGTCTGCTGTGCGGCAAGCTGAGCGGCGACCCCATACGAAGAAATGGCCGCAATAGCAGCAAACAATGGATTTTCTTCCACAGCGCAAAACGCACCGACGACGGAAGTCAGCAGGCAACCGGCACCTGTCACTTTTGTCAGCAGCTTGTGGCCGTTATGAAGGGTGTATACATGTGACGTGTCGACTATGACATCAACTTCACCAGTTATCGCAATGACCGTGTTTAGCTTTTGTGCCGCCTGCTGAGCCAGCCGGATGATGTCGCCTCCGCCTTCACCCGCATCAACACCTTTGATCAGCCAATCGATCACGCCGACGGTATGGGCAATTTCCGCCGCATTTCCTCTGATTGCAGAAAGGCGCACCTCACGAATGATGTCACGTGCCGATTCAGTGCGGAACGGTGTTGCTCCGGCACCGACAGGATCAAGAATGACGGGAACGCCATGTTCATTAGCTGATTTTCCCGCGATGATCATCGCTTCGACTGACTCCTTGCTCAGCGTTCCGATATTTAAAACGAGTGCACCCGCAATCTTCGCCATATCGGCGACCTCTTCTTTTGCGTACGCCATAACGGGCGATGCGCCGAGCGCGAGCAGGCCGTTTGCTGTGAAATTCGTTACGACATTGTTGGTTATACTATGCACCAGTGGGCTATGCCGGCGGACAGCAGTAAGACATTTTGCTGCTGATTGTGCATCCATGTTTGCATCATCCTTTACTATCTTTTTTCGGGTCCCATAAATACGATTTCGTATGTTCAAGCCAAGCTCTGGCCGCAAACGACAAGTACCGGTCCTTTCTCCAAATAATGGCGAGGTGCCAAGGGATGACCGGATCGACAAGCGGAATGACTTTCACTTTTTCCAGGTCAAGGCCGCGGCAGATCCGTTCCGGCAAAAGCCCGATCCCAAGGTTGGCTGATACCATCTCACTAATAAAATCCCATTGTGATGTTTCATAAATGATATGGGGCCGGAACCCAGCCTTGATACATTCCGTCATAATTCGGTTGTGCAGGACAAAATCCTCTCTGAAGAAAATAAAAGGCTCGTCCTTCAACTCACGCAGCTGACATTCTTTCTCATCAGCCAGCCGGTGGGAAGGGTGAACGACAAGCATTAAGGTTTCTTTTACGATTGTAAACGAATGAAAGATATCTTCGTTTGCGGGAAGGACCACAACGCCGATATCAAGAGAGCCGTCCCCGACACCTTCTTGGACTTTTATAGAACCGTCTTCGACTAGCTGAAAGGTGACATTCGGATAGTTTTCACGGAAATCGCCGAGCACTCTCGGGAAAAACCCCGATCCGATCATCGGCGGCAGTCCAATCCGTACGTGCCCTTTCTTGACTTCCATAATATCATTTAATTCTGACGTCAGGTTTTGAAATGATTTAATGATTTCCTGCGCCTGCACATACATGCTATGACCGGCATCAGTCAGTTCTACCTGCCTGCCGTTTCGGTAAAACAGTTCAATTCCGAGCTCTTCTTCTAAATTTTTGATCATTTTTGATATCGTCGGCTGAGAAACATAAAGGGATTGGGAAGCCTTCGTAAAACTTTTTAAACGGGCGACTTCCAAGAAATATGTTAAATGGCGGATATCCATGTGCTTCACCCTTTCTATAGACAAAAGGAATACTTCTTATTCTTAATATATATTTTACCTATAGAGAGACCTTATGTACAATAAGTATATAAGGGAGGCATCAATATGAAAAAACTGTTGCTAACCGTTATTCAAATCGCTCTGTTATTTATATTTGCTCGGCTGATTAATTGGGTGACAGCCCTTCTTCATATAAATATTCCCGGCAGTATAATAGGGATTGTGATTCTTTTCACATTATTGCACTTTAACATTATCAAGCTTGAATGGATCGAGCTTGGTGCAGCGTGGCTTCTCGGGGAGCTGCTTTTATTTTTTATCCCGTCTGCCGTCGGAGTGATTGAATACGGAGACATTATGTCGAAATTTGGTGTCAGCATTCTGCTTGTTGTCATCATCAGCACGTTTGTCGTGATGGTGTCTACAGGAACGCTTACACAACTCATTGCAAAGAGAAAGGAGAAAAAGCATACGTGTTCATCGGAATTGTAAGTTTGTTTTTAACGGTTTTGGTGTATTTAGGAGCAAAAAAGGTATATCAACGCTTTCCGCGTGTTTATACGTCGCCGCTATTGGTGACGCCCGCTGTATTAGTCGGTCTGCTGCTGCTGGTGAATGTCCCGTACGAGTCCTATAATCTCGGCGGCGGATTGCTGACCGATATGCTACAGCCGGCCACCGTGGCATTCGCGATCCCGCTATATAAATATTTCCCTGTTTTAAAGAAATACGCAGTGGAAATTATTTTGAATGTGGCCGTTGGTTCATGCATCGCGATTATTTCTACCGCTCTTATTGCGAAATGGCTTCACCTCGGCACCGGCTTAATTGACAGCCTCGTCCCGAGATCAGTGACAACGCCGATCGCGATGAACGTATCTGAAATGATCGGCGGAATGCCTGCCGTCACAGCCGTGTTTGTGATTTTAACCGCTTTGCTCGGCACAGTGATCGGCCCGATGGTCATCCGTTATTTCCGCATTGATAACGAAATTGCGCGGGGCGTGCTGCTTGGCACAAGCGCGCACGGAGCGGGAACGTCAAAGGCATTTGAGCTTAGCTCTGTGTCCGGCACGATTTCCAGTGTGTCGATGATCTTAGCTGCGATTATGACGCTTTGCGCGGCGCCGTTTTTACTTTCATTTATGTAAAAAACTGTCCTCTCGAGGGCAGTTTTTTTATGTGCTTCCCCTTATTGAAAAGCTGGCGAATTCCAATATAATGTATTTGTGGATACCAAAGGAGGCACCCTGATGCACAACTTGCAGGTGAGGCGGCATTACGCCGCGTTAAAAGGATTTTATTTGTTTGCTTTTCTCGGTACGGGCAGCATGATTCCCTTACTCAGTATGTATTTAACGAAGGAACAGCATTTAAGCAGCTCACAGGTCGGCTTGATCATGTCACTGGGCCCGATTGTGATGATTTTCTTTCAGCCGTTTTGGGGCATGCTGAGCGACTATACGCAAAAAACGAAAGGCCTGCTGGCGGTTTGCACATCAATCACAGGCATCATTGGATTAGCCTATATTGCATTTGACAGTTTCCCTCTGTTTATTTTGATTGCGGCCTGTTTTGCAGCCTTTCAAAGCACGATTATTCCACTTTCGGACAGCATTTCACTAAGGTACACACAAGAAACAAACGGCAACTACGGCGGAATCCGCCTGTTTGGTTCTCTCGGCTTCGGTGTCGCGGTGTTTGCCATGGGACAGGTGACGAACCAGCTGTACCCCATTCACGTGATCTTTATCTTTGGCTGTGCCTTTCTGTGCATTGCTGCCATATTGGCTTCACAAATGCCCGGCCAGCAGAAAACAACAAAGGTCAATATCCGCAAAGGATTCCGGGAGCTTATCAGCAACAAAACTTTCCTCATCTTTATGATCATCACCTTTACGACATTTGCTCCAAACTTAGCGAACAATACGTATTTCAGTCTTTTTCTGGACAAAAGCGGCGCGTCACTTTCCGCTATCGGCATTTTATTTTTCATCGGTGTCATTTCAGAAATTCCATTTATGAGATTCGCCCAAACATTTATAGATAAAATGGGGCTGCTCAACGTCATTATGCTGTCAGGCGGAGTCTCATTATTCAGGTGGGCGCTCTATTTCACGGCGCCTTCACTATGGATCATTTATGCGACGGTCTTTCTTCAGGGAGTGGCCATCGGTTTATTTATCCCGGCAGCGCTTCAATATGTGAAAAAGATTACCCCTAGACACGTTGAAGCGACGGCGCTGACCATGTACGCCGCCATCGGCAACGGGTTCGGCAACTGGTTCTGCACATTTGCAGGCGGGTACATTTTTGACTACGTGTCGATCTTCGCAGTCTACTTGCTTTTCGGCATTCTGAGCATAGCAGGCTTTGGCCTGACATTATATTTAATGAAGACTGAAAAAAACAAAAATACACTTCATCAGCCGGCTGTTACTTTTAAACCATAATGACTATAATGAACAAAAGAAAGGATGTGCGTTATGAACGGGCAAGAGCGAAACAGCATTTCGAAAGGGTTGCAGGTTGATATTGTATTGAAAGCAGATCAAAAAACAGGAAAACTGACGAGAGGGACAGTGAAGGATATTTTGACGAAATCAAGTTTTCATCCGCATGGCATTAAAGTCCGTCTTGAAGATGGCCGCATCGGCCGCGTCCAGCAGATCATTTCTACATAAAAAAAGCTGCCCCTGAACAGGGCAGCTTTTTCATTATTTTTTCTGCAGAAGGACCACTTTCAGGTAGTTGCCTTCCGGAAATGCCGAAATCGTTTTGAAATCCTCCGGCAGCGTAAATTCCTCAATGATCGTGTAGCGTTCATTTGTTTCTTTAAAGGCGGCATCAATAAAGCCTTTGAACTTCTTCATGCCAAAGGCGCTGCTGTTTGTAGAGGCAACAATGACACCCTTGTCAGCAGTGATGGCGATCGTTTCCTTCAGCAGGTTTTTATAATCCTTGGCCGCGCTGAAGGTGCGTTTTTTTGTGCGCGCAAAGGAAGGCGGATCTAGAATAATCAGATCAAAGCGCAAATCCTTTTTTGCAGCATATGAAAAATAGTTAAAAACGTCCATCACTTTAATGTCGTGCGCTTCGTAATCCAGCTTGTTCACGCTGAATTGCTCGATCGTTTTGGCCAGACTTCGGTTTGCCACGTCGACGCTTGTTGTTTTCTCCGCTCCGCCAAGCGCCGCCGCCACGGAGAATGCACCCGTATAAGAAAACGTATTTAAAACGGTTTTCCCGTATGCATAGCGGTCTCTGATCGCCTTGCGCACATGTCTCTGATCCAAAAAGATGCCCGTCATGGCGCCTTCATTCAGATCCACCGCGTATTGAATGCCATTCTCCTGGATGATGATCGGGAACTCGCCTCTTTTCCCTTTCACGAAGTCATCATCTTCAACGTATTGTCCAGCTGTGTCGAAGCGTTTCTTCTCGTAAATCGCTTTATAATCAAGATCCATCTCATCCAATGCGGAAATCAGCATGTCTTTAAAGGTGTAAATTCCCTTGCTGTACCATTGAATCAGCAGGTAGCCGTCATAATAGTCGATGGTGACGCCGCCGACACCGTCGCCCTCACCGTTGAACAGGCGGAAAGCTGTTGTATCTTGAGCCTCAAATAGTTTGGCGCGCGCTTGGGCCGCTTTTGTTAATTTGGTGAGAAAAAATGCCTGGTCAACCTGTTCATGTTTATTTCGGGTAAGCGTCCAGCCGACCCCTTTGTTTTGCAGGCCATAATAGCCCCGCGCGAGAAACTCGCCGCCGCTCTCAGACACGATATCAACGAGGTCTCCTTCTTTCATGTGCCCCGCACTCCCTGCGAGAGCTTCTTTTTCAATAAGGGGATAGCCTTTTTTTATTTTGGCAGCGTGTGCTTTTTTTAGGGTGAGTAGCTTCATATATGTCGTCCTCTTTCCGTTTGCTTTCTCTTATGGTACCACAAAACGCCAAGATGTCTGCATTGACAGAAAGGAAAGGTTTTTCTACGATAGACAAAAAGAGTTACGAGGAGGAGCAGCATGGCACAACGAATTGACCATACAGGCATCATGGTAAGAGATATTAACGCGTCCATCACATTTTATGAAGAGGTACTCGGCATGAAATTGAAGGATCGCATCACTCACACGAACGGTGTAATCGAGCTTGCTTTTCTTGGCTTTGAAGACGGCCCGGAAACAGAAATTGAACTGATTCAAGGCTACAGCAGCGAGCTTCCCGCTGAAGGAAAAGTGCACCACATTGCCCTGCTGACTGATGACATCGCGGCTGAATATACAAAAGCGGAAAAAATGAACGCAAAATTTATCGACGAGGAGATCACAACACTTCCAAACGGATACCGTTATTTCTATATCGAAGGCCCTGACGGTGAGTGGATTGAGTTCTTTCAGCGGTAATAAAAAAGCAGCATAACGCTGCTTTTTTATTATTTAAACACTTACATCACTACACATTTTTATCCCCAGATTCAACCGCACTCTCTTCCCGCCATTTTTGATGATCCCATATTCTGAAAAACGGATAGTAGATGGCACAGGTGATCAGCAGATTTACCAGCTGCATAACGGCGCCCGACACCTTTCCGCCTGTCGCCAGGTAACCTGATATGAGCGGCGGCATCGTCCATGGCACCGCGATTCCGGCCGGTCTTGCCACCAGCCCGGTGCTCATGCCGATATAAGTCGCGGTAATCGTGAGGAGCGGTGCGATGATAAATGGGACAATAAGGAGCGGATTCATGACAATCGGCATGCCGAAAATGATCGGCTCGTTGATATTAAAAAGCGCGGGCCCAATCCCTAATCGGCCAAGCTGCTTCATTTGTTTGCTGCGAGATCGGACAAGCATCGTCAGGACAAGCGCCAGTGTCGCTCCGCTTCCGCCGACATTGATCCAAATTTGAAAAAACTGAGTCGTAAAAATACTCGGCAGCGCCTCGCCTGCTTGGAAGGCGAGACGGTTGGCATCCATCGCGCCGTACCAAATCGGCGCCATGATTCCGCCAATGATGGAAGCCCCGTGAATCCCGCACGACCAAAGCAGCATCTGCACAAATTCAGCGATCAGGCTTCCGCCGAGACTGCCGCCAAGGATGGAAAGCGGTGTGCCAAGCAGGTCTCCTACGACATTGTGCAGACTCTGAAAAGGTGTCATTTCAATCAGAAGGCGCGCCAGCCACACGAGAAACACAATGATAAAGCCGGGAATCAGCGCGACAAACGATTTGCTTACCGCAGGCGGCACACCGTCTGGCATTTTGAAGACGATATTTTTTTGAATAATGTACCGATAGATTTCGGTTGAAAACAAGGCGATCAGCATGGCGACAAATAAGCCCTTGCTGCCGAGCAGCGTGATCGGGATTCCGCCCCCTACCATGATGGACTCCGTTGAGCCATGCGGTGTAAACGGCACCTCAAACGGCGTTGCCAGCAGAAATGCGGCAATTGAAATCGCTCCGGCAGAAAGGGCATCGACACCATAGCTTTCTGCCAGCCGATAGGCGATCCCAAAAGCGGCAATCATCGCCATAATATCAAACGATGCGTTAACAGGATATCCGAGCTTATCAGCCCACTCTTTCCCAAACACACTCGCCATGAAATCAGCATACCCCGGAATCGGCAGGCTCGTTAAAATTAAGAAGACAGACCCGATAATAATCAGCGGCATGGTCAGGATAATTCCGTCACGCAAAGCGCTGAGATGCCGCTGCCCGGCAATTTTCCCGGCGACAGGCATTATTTTTTCCTCCATCACCCGAGTGAATGTGCTCATCTTAAAAGCCCCCTTTTCTCATTGCTTTGTGAACAACCTCCGCAATGTTTTCTTTATCTTATTTTGAAAACGCTTACAAATTCATTTGGAAAATTTCCTCTTCCTGCGGAAAAAATCTGTATTTTGCTAAACAACCCTGCCCATGAAAAATTTTTTCCTTCTTACTATTAATCTCTCTTTTTTTCTCCGATATATATATCAAACATCATAGAAAAAGGAGATGAATCATGAAAAACATGTCTTGCAAACTTGTTGTATCAGTCACTCTGTTTTTCAGTTTTCTCACCATAGGCCCTCTCGCTCATGCGCAAAACAGCAACGAGAAAGAGGTTATTGTGGTTTATAAAAACAAGGCCGGAAAGGAAACCATCCTGGACAGTGATGCTGATGTTGAACAGCAGTATAAGCATCTTCCCGCGGTAGCGGTCACAGCAGACCAGGAGACAGTAAAAGAATTAAAGCAGGATCCTGATATTTTGTATGTAGAAAACAACGTATCATTTACCGCAGCAGACAGCACGGATTTCAAAGTGCTGTCAGACGGCACTGACACCTCTGACAACTTTGAGCAATGGAACCTTGAGCCCATTCAGGTGAAACAGGCTTGGAAGGCAGGACTGACAGGAAAGAATATCAAAATTGCCGTCATTGACAGCGGAATCTCCCCCCACGATGACCTGTCGATTGCCGGCGGGTATTCAGCTGTCAGTTATACCTCTTCTTACAAAGATGATAACGGCCACGGAACACATGTCGCAGGAATTATCGGAGCCAAGCATAACGGCTACGGAATTGACGGCATCGCACCGGAAGCACAAATATACGCGGTTAAAGCGCTTGATCAGAACGGCTCGGGGGATCTTCAAAGTCTTCTCCAAGGAATTGACTGGTCGATCGCAAACGGGATGGACATCGTCAATATGAGCCTTGGCACGACGTCAGACAGCAAAATCCTTCATGACGCCGTGGACAAAGCATATGAACAAGGCGTTCTGCTTGTTGCCGCAAGCGGTAACGACGGAAACGGCAAGCCAGTGAATTATCCGGCGGCATACAGCAGTGTCGTTGCGGTTTCAGCAACAAACGAAAAGAATCAGCTTGCCTCCTTCTCAACAACTGGAGATGAAGTTGAATTTTCAGCACCGGGGACAAACATCACAAGCACTTACTTAAACCAGTATTATGCAACGGGAAGCGGAACATCCCAAGCGACACCGCACGCCGCTGCCATGTTTGCCTTGTTAAAACAGCGCGATTCTGCCGAGACGAACGTCCAGCTTCGCGAGGAAATGCGGAAAAACAGCGTTGATCTTGGTACCGCAGGCCGCGATCAGCAATTTGGCTACGGCTTAATCCAATATAAAGCACAGGCAACAGATTCAGCGTACGCGGCAGCAGAGCAAGCGGTGAAAAAAGCGGAACAAACAAAAGCACAAACCGATATCAACAAAGCGCGAGAACTCGTCAGCCAGCTGCCGGGCTCCAACGCCAAAACTGCCCTGCAAAAAAGACTGGATAAAGTACAGTCATACAGAAATGTAAAAGATGCGAAAGACAAAGTCGCAAAGGCAGAAAAATATAAAACACAGCAAACCGTTGATACAGCACAAACTGCCATCAACAAGCTGCCAAACGGAACAGACAAAAAGAACCTTCAAAAACGCTTAGACCAAGTAAAACGCTACATCGCGTCAAAGCAAGCGAAAGACAAAGTTGCGAAAGCGGAAAAAAGCAAAAAGAAAACAGATGTGGACAGCGCACAATCAGCAATTGGCAAGCTGCCTGCAAGTTCAGAAAAAACGTCCCTGCAAAAACGCCTTAACAAAGTGAAGAGCACCAATTTGAAGACGGCACAGCAATCCGTATCTGCGGCTGAAAAGAAATCAACTGATGCAAATGCGGCAAAAGCACAATCAGCCGTCAATCAGCTTCAAGCAGGCAAGGACAAAACGGCATTGCAAAAACGGTTAGACAAGGTGAAGAAAAAGGTGGCGGCGGCTGAAGCAAAAAAAGTGGAAACTGCCAAGGCAAAAGTGAAGAAAGCGGAAAAAGACAAAACAAAGAAATCAAAGACATCCGCTCAGTCTGCAGTGAATCAATTAAAAGCATCCCATGAAAAAACAAAGCTGCAAAAACGGCTGAACGCCGTCAAACCGAAAAAGTAACCAAAAACCTTTAAGACTTGCATTCCAGGTCTTAAAGGTTTTTTACATTCTAAGAACATCACACACAACCTTTTTCCCATCCATTGTACAGGCTTTTCATACTATTGCTATACAGCCATGAACAGCATAAAATGAACGTTATTACAGTTATCACCACATATGGCGGGATTGTGACTGGGCAGGCAGGCAAGACCCAATGATGCAAAGGGAGTATTAATGCCTAAAAAGCAGGGCATTTTAACTCTTCTTTTCGTGTTGGGCTCATAACGGCGCCTTGGACAACCCCCTATTCTCATGCTCCGTCGTCGACGCGGGCATTTTTGTCATTTTCAGCCGGTATTTCTCACTTTTTTCATTTTGATTGTCAACTTTTCATTTGATACGATGAACAAGCCGACTTTTCTTCAGCAAAGGAGGTTTTGATTGTTTGCATAAAGAGATTGCAAAAGAATTACTGCTGCTCGCAGGAGGAAAAAACAATATTATCAGCATCAGCCATTGTACGACCCGTCTTCGTTTTGATGTAAAAGACGAGACGAAAATTGATATACATGCCATTGAGAACCTGCAAGGTGTGCAGGGCACCTTTTTCCGCTATGGGCTTTTCCAGATTATCTTCGGAGCAGGCGTCGTCAACAAAATATATAAAGAAGTCGTTCATGTATGGGAGACCGCGCCTTCTGAAGAGCCTGTCCACCAGAAAAAAGCCAGCCGGAAGCTGAACCCTGCCGCAGCTTTTGCGAAAACACTGTCCGATATTTTTGTGCCGATTATTCCGGCAATAACAGCAAGCGGCCTGCTCATGGGGCTGATCGGCATGATTAAGGTGTTTCACTGGTTCGCTGCCGGCAGCCCATGGATTAAAATGCTCGACCTCGTGTCCAGCACAGCCTTTATTTTACTGCCGATTTTAGTCGGCTTCAGTGCCGCACGGCAATTTGGCAGCAACCCATACCTAGGGGCAGTGATTGCAGGGCTTTTGACGCATCCTGATCTGCTGGACCCGTCTATGCTCGGCAGCAAAACCCCGTCTTCTTTAGACATATGGGGGCTTCATATCCCAATGATGGGCTATCAGGGTTCCATGATACCGATTCTTCTTTCCGTTTTTGTCATGAGCAAAATTGAGAAGCTATTAAAATCGATTGTGCCGAAGTCGCTTGATGTCGTGATCATTCCCTTTATTACGGTCATGGTTACAGGGTGCCTCGCGCTAATTGTGATGAATCCCGCCGCGTCCATCATCGGCCAGATCATGACACAATCGATCGTCTATATCTATGATCACGCCGGCATTGCCGCCGGAGCCCTTTTCGGCGGCATCTACTCCACCATCGTCCTATCTGGATTGCATCATAGCTTTTATGCAATTGAGGCAACGCTGCTTGCTAATCCGCATGTCGGTGTCAACTTTTTAGTGCCGATATGGTCGATGGCGAATGTGGCCCAAGGCGGAGCGGGGCTTGCGGTATTCCTCAAAACGAAACAATCAAGCCTGAAGAAAATTGCGCTCCCCGCTTCTCTGACCGCGTTTTTAGGCATTGTTGAGCCGATTGTATTCGGGGTAAATCTCAAATTGATCCGTCCCTTTATCGGAGCAGCCATCGGCGGTGCTATTGGCGGAGCATACGTGGTTGCGGTACAAGTTGTGGCAAATTCCTACGGGCTGACAGGCATTCCGATGATTTCAATTGTGCTGCCGTTTGGCGCCGCGAATTTTGTTCATTATATGATCGGTTTCTTGATCGCAGCCGTCTCTGCTTTTATAGCTACATTGTTTCTCGGGTTTAAAGAAGAGACAGAATAACTGGATTTATTCGTTTTCATTCATAAAACGGGGGATGAAAGGACAAAAAAGCTATGAAAATTAAAAGAATCTTAAATCATAATGCTATCGTCGTAAAGGATCAAAATGAAGAGAAGATTCTCTTGGGTGCAGGAATTGCGTTTAACAAAAAGAAGAATGACATTGTCGATCCGTCAAAAATAGAAAAAACCTTTATCAGAAAAGATACACCTGACTATAAGCAGTTCGAAGAGATTTTAGAAACATTGCCTGAAGACCACATTCAGATTTCTGAACAAATTATCTCTCATGCCGAAAAAGAGCTGAACATCAAAATCAACGAGCGCATTCATGTCGCTTTTTCAGACCATCTTTCTTTTGCGATTGAACGCTTGAGCAATGGGATGGTTATCAAAAATCCGCTGCTGAATGAAATTAAAGTCCTTTATCCAAAGGAGTTCCAGATCGGTTTATGGGCCAGAGCACTGATTAAAGATAAACTGGGGATTCACATTCCTGATGATGAAATCGGCAATATCGCCATGCATATCCACACAGCAAGAAACAATGCTGGCGATATGACACAAACGCTTGATATTACAACCATGATCCGTGATATTATCGAGATTATCGAAATTCAACTGTCTATTAATATCGTTGAAGATACCATCTCTTATGAAAGGCTCGTGACCCATCTTCGCTTTGCCATTCAGCATATCAAAGCAGGCGAATCCATTTACGAGCTGGACGCAGAAATGATCGACATCATTAAAGAGAAGTTTAAGGATGCCTTCCTGTGTGCCCTAAGCATCGGCACCTTTGTGAAGAAGGAATACGGCTTTGAGTTTCCTGAAAAAGAATTGTGCTACATCGCCATGCATATTCAGCGGTTCTACCAACGGTCAGTCGCACGCTGAGGCAAATAAAAAACGCTTTTGATCATCTCAAAAGCGTTTTTTTATCTGATTTATTGGTTGATCGCCGGATTCCCAATCGTATTCCACTTCGTATAGGACATGTAATGGAAATACTCATCGCGATACGGATGTTTTGTGTTGGAGTTCCAAGGCTTTTCTCCGCCGCAGAAGTGCACGATTGCCGGGTTTTCTCTCGTTTCATTATATTGCTTCCGCCCTAACAGAGTCGGTGGGGTTTTCAGCTTTAACATGATATAGGTTTGAGCGTTCCAGCGCGGATGAAGTTCATACCACTGATCATACAAGATCGCATTCAGTGCATCTTGGTCATGCAGCACAAGAAAGTCTTCGTCTGGGTGTTCATTGATAAAGTTGATGACTTTTTCTGTGATGTTTTGCTTTCTCCAAGACTCAAAATCAATAATCATGATACCTGAGTTAAAATACTTCCCTGTATCAGTGACGTTCATTTCTTTCAGGCGTTCATGCTGCCCCGCATCCTCAACAGCGGCTACGGTGTATGGCGCAATGTCTAAGTCCCATAGCTTAGAAATATCCTCTAGGACAAGCGCATCGCAATCGATGTAAATCATTCGTTTGATGCTTTCATCCTTAATTAAGTCGGGAATCGAAATGCGGTAATACGCAGCTTTTGTAATATGGCTGCTCTCTACCGCATGTTCATACATGTTGGTATCCACTTCTAAAAACTCAATCGGCACTCCGAATTTCAAAGTGGTTTCTTCCAGTCTTTTTTTGTTATCAGGCTTAATTCCGCCATCAATGACGTATAATTTTACCTCTCTCTCCTGATCCATGTTAGTCAATAAAGAAACGAACATCCCACCTAAATGACGAGCATAATTATCATCTGCGCATGATACAATATGCATGATTTCATCTTTCCTCAATGGTATTCATCTCCCTTTTTGTTGTACAAGTTACATACCCTTTTTCAAAAAAATAAACACGTTCTCCGACATTTTTTTAAACAGAATGTGTGATACAACAAAAAAGGTGTCATTTTTTGAAGATGCGATAAAGCAAATAAAGAATGAAAAAGCTGGCGACCGTGATGGCTTCAGCCGAGACGATATACCATGGCCATGGCCCGAGAACATCTAAGAGAGAGGATCCGCCCGGTTTTTTCGTCAAATACATATAATTCGCGCCAAGCCAGCGATCAATCAGAAAAATACAGACGCCGTACACATTAACAAGCAGGACTGTCACCCATAACGAGCGCTGGCCCATTCTGTAGGTGCCAATCACAGCCATCAGCAGACAGGATAAAAACACAGACCCGTGAGAAATAAAAAAGAGGATATATCGGATATGCGGAAATGAAAACATACCGAGGTCAGGAGTGGCAAGAGCCTGAATCGAACTGCCGATGCCGACAAAAAACAAAAACACAAACAGCTTTCTGCTTTTTGTCACTAACATAATAGCTGACAAATACACCGACAGGTCACTAAGCTGGAGAGGCAATGAAGTGCGCACCGACCACCTGCCCGTGGCGACCATCCATATTTGATAGCCGATTTGCGAACCAAGCAAAAGAAACACAAACAGAGAACGCAAAAACCGGCTGGCCCTCGGCTGCTTGACCCTCTCTTGGAACAAAAACAGCAGAATGGCCAAAAGGGCGATAATCGCTAACGTCACTACATGCTCTGTCGAAAATAGATGAAACGGATCATGTTTATAGACGGATTGAACATATTTTTGCAAAACTGCACCCCCGTTTGCGGTTTTTTGTTTATTTTGGCGTTGTTTGGGCTTTTTTTATTCAACCGATATATGGGCTTGAAGTTCACATCATACTCTGTTACAATTCGTTTCATAGCTAATGATTCTGATAATTTAAGGCAGGCCTAAAAAATGGAACGTTCACATCAACATCAGCAGCTTCGGAAGGAAGAACACGATACACTTTCTAAGCTCAAACAAATGCCCGTCGAGTCACTAAACCTAGAAGCCATTTCGATCGCTACGAATCTGTATCGGTCTGCACAAAGGCTCCGTGTCAAAATGGAGACTGAGGTTCTTTCTTCCTATAACCTTTCTTGGACCGCTTTCTCCATTCTTTATGATCTATGGGTATGGGGAGCGCTCGAAACGAGAAAAATCGCTGAGCTGTCAGGGATATCTACAGCTACAGCAAGCAACGTGATCAAAACGCTCGAAAAAAAGAGTTTTTGCCGTAAAAGCATCGACACAAGAGATCGGCGACTCGTGTTTGTCTCTATCACCGATTCCGGCAAACAAGCGATCGAAGAACTCTACCCGGAGTTTCACAAAGGGGAAACAGAGCTCATTGCGGGAATGACGAAGGACGAACAGAAAATATTGACAGAGCTGCTTAGAAAGGTAGCTGACAATCTTCATACAACATAAGCTTTGACGGGAATCCAGTAGCGGTTTGTCTCCCTGTTTCAGAGAGCCGGCGGAAGGTGCGAGCCGGCACACAGCAAACGTGAATTACCTCCCCGAGCTTTCTTTGTGAACCTTAAAAGTAGCAAAGAACGGGAAACCGTTATTCGAATGAGCGGAAGACGATGTCTTCAACCAGGGTGGTACCGCGTGCATTGAGCCACGTCCCTTATCGGGATGGGCTCTTTTTTGTGTTTGTAAAAAAGGAGGAAAAATGATGAGAACATTTGAGCAGCTCACAGCGTCACAGCAAAAAGAGGTAGAAAGACAGCTTCAGCTATACATGACAGGCGCCCACGAAGTCATACCGCCGGAGGAATTAAAGGCAAAGCTCGTGAAATCAATTTCCACAGGCACGCCGCTTAAAATTAAGCTCGGATTAGATCCGTCTGCACCGGATGTACATTTGGGCCATACGGTTGTGTTAAATAAGCTTCGCCAATTTCAAGAAAACGGCCACATTGTCCAGCTGTTAATTGGGGATTTCACAGGAAAAATTGGTGATCCGACCGGAAAATCGGCAGCCAGAAAGCAACTGACTGATGAAGAAGTTCAGCACAATGCCAAAACCTACTTTGAGCAATTCGGAAAAGTGCTTGATCCAGAAAAAGTCGAGCTTCACTATAACTCAAAATGGCTGAAAACATTGAATCTGGAAGATGTCATTGAATTAGCAGGGAAAATAACGGTAGCCCGCCTGATGGAGCGCGACGACTTTGAAGAACGCATCGCCATGCAAAAACCAATCTCACTGCATGAATTCTTTTACCCATTGATGCAGGGATATGATTCTGTCGTTCTCGAAAGTGATATTGAATTAGGCGGAACGGATCAGCATTTCAATGTCCTCATGGGGCGGCATTTTCAAGAACGATACAACAAAGAAAAACAAGTCGTCATCCTGATGCCGCTCTTGGAAGGCTTGGATGGCGTCGAGAAAATGTCGAAGTCGAAACACAACTACATTGGCATTAACGAACATCCAAACGACATGTACGGAAAAACGATGTCACTGCCCGACAGCCTGATGAAAAAATACATCCACTTGGCGACAGACTTAGAGCTTGAAGAGAAAAAACAGCTCGTGAAAGACTTAGAAACCGGCGCCGTTCATCCGCGTGATGCCAAAATGCTTTTAGCCAAAACAATCGTCCGAATGTATCACGGAGAGAAAGCAGCAGAAGCTGCCGAACACTCGTTTAAAACAGTCTTTCAGGAAAACAGCCTGCCGGAAGATATACCGGCCGTAAACTGGAAAGGCGAAAAAACGATAGCGATGATTGATCTGCTCGTCAAGCTAAAGCTCCTCTCTTCGAAGAGCGAGGCGCGCCGCATGATTCAAAACGGCGGTGTACGCATCGACGGAGAGAAAGTAACAGATGTTCACGCCAAAGCAGAGATAAGAGAGAATATGATCATCCAAGTCGGCAAACGCAAGTTTTTAAAGCTCCAATAGTCTGATATTCCGAAACGCTTATGACCCTTCATTCATAAGCGTTTTTTTGCAGGTATAAAGCACTGTCTTTTCAAAAACGCTCTCCATCTTGCAGGAAACTCCTTTAGCATCCCGAAATATTCCCCAACCATACATTTAGGGGAGGTTTATTTTTGATGAAAAAGCTTTTGACTGTCATGACGATGGCTGTTTTAACTGCCGGCACACTGCTCTTGCCGGCACAGAGTGTCACCCCTGCCGCGCACGCTGTACAAATATCAAATAGCGAGCGCGAGCTTCCATTCAAAGCAAAGCATGCGTACTCTACCATTTCTCAGCTAAGTGAAGCAATCGGCCCCAGAATAGCCGGAACTGCAGCTGAAAAAAAGAGCGCCCTATTGATCGCCTCATCCTTGAGAAAATTAAAGCTTGATGTGAAGGTTCAACGATTCAACATTCCTGACCGGCTTGAGGGAACACTGTCTTCAGCAGGACGCGATATTCTTCTCCAAGCGGCGTCCGGCTCAGCTCCGACTGAGGAACAAGGACTGACGGCCCCGCTTTACAATGCGGGATTGGGCTATCAAAAGGACTTTACCGCTGACGCCAAGGGCAAAATCGCCTTAATTTCCAGAGGAGACCTGACTTATTACGAGAAAGCCAAAAATGCCGAAGCCGCCGGAGCAAAAGCTGTCATCATTTATAACAACAAAGAAAGCCTCGTGCCTATGACGCCAAACCTGTCGGGAAATAAAGTCGGCATTCCGGTCGTCGGCATTAAGAAAGAAGACGGTGAAGCACTTACCCAGCAAAAAGAAGCCACCTTAAAACTAAAAGCATTCACAAACCAAACCTCCCAGAATATCATCGGAATCAAAAAACCAAAGAACATCAAACATCCAGACATTGTGTACGTGACGGCCCATTACGACAGTGTTCCTTTTTCACCCGGAGCAAATGACAACGGCTCAGGAACCTCTGTTATGCTGGAGATGGCGCGTGTCTTAAAAAGCGTTCCATCTGATAAAGAAATCCGCTTTATCGCTTTCGGCGCCGAAGAGCTCGGCCTGCTCGGCTCCTCTCACTATGTAGATCATCTATCAGAAAAAGAGCTGAAACGAAGCGAAGTGAACTTCAACTTAGATATGGTAGGCACAAGCTGGGAAAAAGCGTCTGAGCTGTATGTCAACACATTGGATGGCCAATCTAACTATGTTTGGGAATCCAGCCGTACGGCTGCTGAAAAAATTGGGTTTGACAGCCTGTCTCTGACACAGGGAGGATCATCTGATCATGTGCCATTCCACGAAGCCGGCATTGATTCCGCCAACTTTATTTGGGGAGACCCGGAAACAGAAGAAGTTGAGCCGTGGTATCATACCCCTGAAGACTCGATCGAATATATCAGCAAAGAACGCCTCCAGCAAGCAGGCGATCTTGTGACAGCCGCTGTCTATGAGGCTGTGAAAAAAGAGAAGAAACCGAAAACCATTAAGAAACAAATGAAGGCCAAAGCAACTGACATTTTTGAAGATATCAAATAAAAAAAGACGGCACTTGGGTGCCGTCTTTTTTTATAATAATCAGCTGTTTAGCCGTCTATAAGTAAAGCTTTCAGTTTATCAACTGTATTTTCTTTTTCTAACGGGCGATAAATGGTCAGTTTCAAATCAGGAGAGTCATATATTTGTAATGTCATATGCTCCATCACCATTTTTCCGGCTGCCGGGTGATGAAGTACTTTTTCTCCTGCGTGTGTGCCTAATACTTCGTGGTGGTTCCACCATTTTTTAAATTCGGGGCTTCTTTCAGTTAACTCATCGATCAGCTCTTTTATCCATGCTTCCCCAAGAAACCGGCTGGCTGTCGATCGAAACTGTGCGATAAGTTTTTTGGCGTGGCTTTCCCAGTCGTCAAGCAGATCCCGATACTCCTTCGAGGTGAAACATCGCCATATGGCATTCCTTTCCTTACTGCCCATTTGGCCAAAATTGCCGAACACAGCACAAGCTGCTGTGTTCCAAGCAATAACGTCCCACTTTTCGTCAGTCACATAAACAGGGCAATTGGTTAAATGATCAATAAAGTGCCGCACAGCCAGAGGAAGGCTCTTATTATCTTCATCCTGATCATCTAAAGGAACATGATGGCCAGCCAACAGAAAGACATGACGTTTTTCCTCATAATTCAATTTGAGCACTCTCGATATGCTTTCCAGTACCTGTGTCGATACCCGAATATCCCTTCCCTGCTCCAGCCATGTGTACCATGTGACACCTATACCGGACAGCTGGGCTAATTCCTCTCTTCTCAAGCCTGTTGTTTTCCTTCTGGTGCCCATAGGCAATCCAAACTCTTGCGGAGAAAGCTGTGCCCTTTTCAGTTTTAAAAACTCCCCTAGCTCTTTCCGTTTTTCTGCCATACTGTCCACATACACACTCTCCTTTTGCATAGAATTTCCTATTAGTATTCTACATAAAAAGGAGAAGGTTTTTATATTATTTGTTTCGTTCTGCAAATACTTCAGCGGCCACAGGAAGAATGGTATTCAGTGCATTCGGGAAACCTGAGTAAATAATCATCTGCATCATGACTTCTATGAGTTCTTCTTGTGTCCATCCGACATTCAGGGCTCCGTTAATATAGAATTTCAGCTGCTGGGTATTGCCCAATGCAGTCAATCCAGCAACGGTTGCTAATAATCTGGATTTCAGATCAAGACCTGGTCTTGAAAAAATCTGACCGTAGTTAAACTCCACGGCAAGCACACCAAGGTCCGGAGCGATGGAATGTTTAAAATTGTCCACGATCGCTTCATAGTTCTCCTCATCAATTTGTTTCAGAATATCTAACCCTTTTTTATAACGTTCACTTGTTCGCACCAGCTTCTATCTCCCTTCGAATATCGTTTTTTTAGTAGTACGATTTATGGTAATCCTTGAACTGAAGGCAATACCGACCATGATCATCCCCAGAATACAAACACCGTTCCAATGAAACAGCATCCAGACTGCACCTCCTGCATACGATCCCAAGGCGCCGCCTAAAAACGTGCTGACCATAAAGAGGCCATTCAATCTGCTTCTCATTTCAGCCGACAATTGGAAAATCTCCGCCTGACACGCCACCTGATTCGCCTGAATGCCCATGGTGATGAATAAAGCGCCCAATACAATCACAATCAATGAAGTCTGGCCTGCCATTAATAAAACAAATGACAATAAGGTAAAACACATACAAAGCTTGTTGGAAAAAGCAGCTCCTTTTTGATCAATAATCCGGCCGATCAGCGGAGTTGCAAAAGCCCCGCCAATTCCCACCAAACCGATTGTTCCGGCATTCTGGCTGCCAAACGAAAATGGAGGTTCACTCACCATAAACACTAACGTCGTCCAAAATAAACTGAAAGCGCCGAACATGAAGCCTTGGTTTACACATGCTTTTCTTAACACTTTCTCCTTGATCAAAAGCGGAAATAATGAAGAAATGAGTTTTCCGTAATGAAATGCATGTGTCCCTTTGCTTTTCGGAAAGCAGAAGTGAATGATCAACATAATGATGACGGCTGCTGCACAGGCAATCCAATACATTACCCGCCAGCCATAATGGGCATCTATCGCCCCGCTGACCACTCTCGCCCCTAAAATTCCGCAAACCAAGCCGATGGCTACGTTTCCGAGTACTTTTCCTCTGTTCCTGTCATTTGCTAAACCTGCCGCAAACGGCACAAGGATTTGAGGAATAATCGTGAAGAATCCCAATAATAAATTTGTGATGACTAGCCAAGAAAAGCTTACAGCTAACGCTGAAGCGGCCGAACAAACCCCCACTAAGAATAGCAGGCTCACAATTAAGCGGCGGCGTTCAAAAAGATCTCCCAATGGAACAAGCAGAAGGTTCCCCGCCGCATAGCCAATCTGCGCCAATGTAGCAATCATCCCAGCCTGTGCCGGCGTCACATGAAACGTGCCTGCCATGCTGACAAGCAATGTTTGATTGATATAGACATTAGCTACCGTAAACCCGCTAGTCACCGCTATAAGAAAAATCAAACCTCTCGATAATGAAATGGAATGGTTCATGTTTACCTCCTTTCTTCATGCATGATAAAGCAGGTTCAATCATGGAAACAGAAGTGAGTTTATACTGGTATAAAAAGTACTAGCAAGCAAAGAAAAAAAGCGAAACCCTGTCAGGCTTCGCTTTTGTTATCAATCCACTTCTTTCTTAATCCCCAGCATTTTCTCATCTAGGTAATGGGCAATCTCCGCGGCTTCCTTCAGCTCATCTGTTAATTGCTTAGGAACGTCATTGTTCAATTTATAATAAATTTTATGTTCAAGGCTCGCCCAGAAATCCATCGCGATTGTCCGGATTTGAATTTCTGCTTTGACGTATTCCACACGGTTCGTTAAATTCACAGGCATCTCAATGATTAAATGCAGGCTTCGATAGCCATTCGGTTTGGGTGTCTGGATATAATCCTTTACCTTTACGATTCTCAAATCTTCATGCTGCTTCAACACATTCACGACATTATAAATGTCAGAAATAAAGGAACAGATGATGCGCACGCCGGCAATGTCGTGAATATGCTCCTTCATTTCCTTCGTCGTAATCTCACAGCCCTTTCTCATTAACTTATTCACGATGCTTTCAAAGCTTTTAACACGGGATTTTGTATGTTCAATCGGGTTGTGTCCGTGAATGAGGTTATATTCCTGGCTGATAATTGAGAACTTTGTATCAAGCGCATCTAACGCAAATTTATAAACTAATAATTCATTTTTCCAATCTTCCATTACTGTTTTTAAATCGTCCATATGTGTTACAGATAAATCCATTTTCGTCATCTCCTTTAACGGAACTTTATCCGCTGTCCATGTACTAGACGTCCCTGTCTGCTGCAAGGTTCTATGAATTTTTTTACAAAATGCGGTCGATTGTAACAAAAAAAGACCGCACGAAACGAGCGGTCTTTTTTATTATCGGAAATAGCTGATCAATAATCCGATCGAGAGCAGGAATCCGAAAAATGTATTTGTTTGGGCTGTTGATTTCATTGCGATAATCATATTCATCGGCATTTCTTTTTGGACGAAGCCCTTCACTGCTTGAACCGGCTTAGGCACGCTTAAAAAGACGACAAACAGCCATGGGCTTGCGGCACCGGTAATAACCAAGCCGACAACCCAGATATAAGCGACGGCAAACGACGCAGCTAACAGAGTAACAGCTCCCTTATGCCCCATCAAAATCGCCAATGTTTTGCGGCCGCCTTTTTTGTCCTCTTCAATATCACGAATGTTGTTCGACAGGTTAATCGCGCCGACAAGAATCGCAATCGGGATGGAAATCAAAATGCTTTGCGTGTTGATCATATCTGTCTGAATGAAAAACGAAATCAGCACAAACACCGAACCCATGCAAATGCCTGAGAATAATTCACCGAACGGCGTGTACGCAATCGGCAGCGGCCCGCCTGTATACAGGTAGCCGATCGCCATGCCGACAAGGCCGATCAGCGCAAGCCACCAGCTGCTGCTCGCACAAATATAGACACCGAGCAAAATGGCAATCCCGTATGATGCGAGAGCTAATTGCAAAATCGTTTTAGGCTTCATTCCGTGGCGTACAATTGCCCCTCCGATTCCGACTGATTCTGCTGTATCTAACCCGCGTTTAAAATCATAGTATTCATTAAATAAGTTCGTCGCGATCTGGATCCATAGGCAAGAAAACAGCATAGCCAAAAACAGCAGCAGATCAACCTTCACATAAAACATCGCCAAAACGGTTCCGAGCAGCACAGGCACAAACGATGCGGTTAACGTATGAGGACGGGTTAACTGCCAAAGGATCTGCCCCATGCTTTCTTTTTGCGGCGCTGTCTGACCCTCACCCTTATTTGTTTGGTTCATCTTCCTCTTCCTTTCTATTAAAAGGCTTACTTTTTTTCAGCCGGCAGCTTGATAAAAACTCCTTTTTTTGCTTCCTTATCTATCATAATGACTTCTCCCCTATTTCACAAGATACCGCAAGAAGGCGTTTTCTTTCTTATTATACGCTTCCGCCCCGATTTCATTAGGTTTCTGCTTTCACTTGAACGAACAGGTACAGAAAAATTTTTTTAAGTACATTACACTTTTTAAAAGTTAAAAAGATCTTTTGACTCCAGGTATCTTTTCCTTTATTATGAATCAGCTCGAAACATTCCATTCTTGCCCTTGCAGGTATAAAGATTCATTTTCAAAAACATACGCCGATATATTAATTTGAGGGAGATTAGGGAAAAAATGAAACTTTTTGAGCATCTGATCGTCAAATACTCATGTGATTGTCGAAAAAACGGGAAGGGAATTTTTGATATGCTGCAATTAATGAAACAGCTGTATGAAAAACCCGCTGTCAAGTGGACATGTCATACAGGCTTTTATTTGATGATACTGCTTGTTTTGTTTTTTATGTATGGTTTTCACACCGCGAATACCGGTTCATATATTTATAACGATTTCTAATTGGAGAGAGAATAACTATGAAACTTTTACATGCTATTCAAACACATGCGGAAACTTATCCGCAAACCGATGCCTTCCGCTCTCAAGGCCAGTCGCTCACGTATCAGGAATTATGGGAGCAGTCTGACCGCGCGGCTGCCGCGATCCAAAAACGCATTTCTGGGGAAAAGAAATCTCCTATCCTTGTGTACGGCCACATGGAGCCGCACATGCTTGTTTCCTTTTTGGGAAGTGTCAAAGCGGGACATCCTTATATTCCGGTTGACCTGTCTATTCCGCCTGAACGGATTGCGAAAATTATCGAAAGCTCTGGAGCAGAATTGCTGATCCATGCAGCAGGACTCTCAATTAATGCAGTCGGCCAGCAGATTCAGACAGTTTCTGCGGAAGAACTGCTGGAAAACGAAGGCGGCTCTGTCAGCCAAGATCAATGGGTTAAGGAACACGAAACGTTTTATATCATTTACACTTCCGGGAGCACAGGAAATCCGAAAGGCGTGCAGATTTCCGCTGCGAATCTTCAAAGCTTCACAGACTGGATTTGTGCAGACTTTCCAGTCAGCGGAGGAAAAATATTTTTAAACCAAGCACCGTTCTCATTTGATTTGTCTGTCATGGACCTATATCCGTGCCTTCAATCAGGCGGGACTTTACATTGCGTGACAAAGGATGCTGTGAACAAGCCGAAAGTCTTATTTGAAGAGCTGAAGAAGTCCGGGCTGAATGTGTGGACATCAACACCTTCCTTTGTTCAAATGTGCCTGATGGATCCGGGTTTTTCACAGGATCTGCTGCCTCATGCGGACACATTTATGTTTTGCGGAGAGGTTCTTCCGGTTTCTGTGGCAAAAGCGCTGCTTGAGCGTTTTCCGAAAGCGAAGATTTTTAATACGTACGGCCCGACTGAAGCGACAGTGGCTGTCACATCTGTTGAAATTACGGATGACGTCATCAGCCGCAGCGAATCGCTTCCAGTGGGCTTCGCCAAACCAGATATGAACATTTTTATTATGGATGAAGAGGGACAGCCGCTTCCTGATGGAGAAAAAGGAGAAATCGTCATTGCAGGGCCGAGTGTAAGCCGAGGCTACCTTGGTGAGCCAGAGCTGACGGAAAAAGCGTTTTTCTCTCATGAAGGCCAGTGGGCATACCGAACTGGCGATGCCGGCTTTATTCAAGACGGTCAGATTTTCTGCCAAGGACGTTTGGATTTTCAGATTAAACTTCACGGCTATCGAATGGAGCTGGAGGAAATCGAGTTCCATGTCAGACAGTCACAGTACGTTCGCTCTGCTGTCGTGATTCCTTATCAGCCAAACGGAACAGTTGAGTACCTGATCGCTGCTATTGTGCCTGAGGAGCATGAGTTCGAGAAGGAATTCCAGCTGACAAGCGCTATTAAAAAAGAGCTTGCCGCTTCTCTTCCGGCATATATGATCCCGAGAAAATTTATCTATCAGGATCACATTCAAATGACGGCTAACGGCAAAATTGACCGAAAACGCATTGGCGAAGAGGTTCTTGTATGACGCCTTACAGCTCGTTTTTATTCTTTATACTGCTTGGCATTCTTCTTCTGCCGACGATCATTCTCGGCTTAAACGGAAAAAGATTTCAAGCATACAACATGTTCATATCTATCATTATATTGGCTTTAATTTTTTCGCACGACTTACACGGGGTCATCGCGCTGTGCCTGTTTACAATATGGCAGGTGCTCCTGATCAGCGGCTATCTGGCATACCGGCAGAAAGCGAACAGCGGCTTTGTCTTTTGCGGGGCTGTTATCGCGTCTATTCTGCCTTTATTTCTGTCAAAAATATGGCCGTTTCTTTCACACCCGCAGCCGCATCATCCGCCGCATAACCTGATCAGCTTTTTAGGGATTTCATATTTAACCTTTAAAGGCGTTCAGCTGATTATGGAAGCAAGAGACGGACTGCTGAAAGAACAGCTGCCATTGCACCGCCTGCTGTATTTCATCCTGTTTTTCCCGACGATTTCCTCCGGCCCGATCGACAGATACCGCCGGTTCGTCAAGGATGAACAGAAGGCTTGGACGAAAGAAGAATACGCCGACCTGCTGTATACGGGAATCCATAAAATCTTCATCGGTTTCCTGTATAAATTTATTATCGGCTACGCGATCAATACGTACTTCATCATGAATCTTCCCGCAATCACGCACAATAAGATTCTTGGGAACCTGCTGTACATGTACGGCTACAGCATGTATTTATTCTTTGATTTCGCCGGCTACACGATGTTTGCCGTCGGGGTCAGCTACATTATGGGCATTAAATCACCAGAAAACTTTAATAAACCATTTATCAGTAAAAATATTAAAGATTTCTGGAATCGCTGGCATATGTCTCTGTCATTTTGGTTCAGAGATTATGTGTTTATGAGATTCGTATTTTGGATGACTAAGAAAAAGTGGATCAAAAACCGTATGGCCGTCTCAAACATCGGGTATTTCCTGCTGTTTATGCTGATGGGGGTTTGGCACGGGCTCGCGCCGCAATATATCATTTACGGCCTCTATCACGCCGTGCTGATGACGTGTTACAACTTTTTCGAGAAGTGGAATAAGAAATATAAATGGCTGCCGTCCAACCGCTGGACAACCATTCTCGCTATTGTGATCACATTCCATTTCGTTTGCTTCGGGTTTTACATTTTCTCAGGAAAACCATTTCATCACCACCATTAAAGGAGATTAGAAAGCTATGGATTTTAAACAAGAGGTATTAGACGTTTTAGCAGAGGTTTGCCAGGATGACATCGTAAAGGAAAATCCTGATATTGAAATTTTTGAAGAAGGTTTGCTTGATTCTTTTGGAACAGTAGAATTGCTGCTTGCGATTGAAAACCGTTTTGATATTTTAGTGCCGATCACTGAATTTGACCGGGACGTTTGGAATACACCTAACAACATTGTAAATCAGCTGTCTGAGTTGAAATAATGAAAAAGCGTTTTTTCGGTCCAATTATTTTGGCGTTTATTCTATTCGCAGGCGCCATCGCAATTCCATCTTCATGGCTGACAGGCTTCATCACCGATAAGCGTGTGAAAGAGTCAGCAACAGCCTTGAATCCGAGTATGTTTCAAGGGCTATATTTACAAGATCAGATGCTCAAAGATCCGACATATCTTCCGATTTACGGGTCTTCTGAGCTTTCTCGGCTGGACGAGTTCCACCCATCTAATTATTTTCAGGTAAACAATGAGGGATTCACGCCATACCTTGTCGGCAAAGGCGGATCCCAGTCATTGATTCATTCTTTAAACTTCGCTGCCCATATGGATCAGCTGAAGGGCAAAAAAATCGTATTCATCGTGTCTCCGCAATGGTTTATTAAGCGCGGGTCTGATGAACAGCATTTCGCGCCGAACTATTCTGCGCTGCAAGGGCTTGATTTGGCATTTAACGATCAGATCGATCCTGAAATTAAAAAGAAAATGATGAAACGCATGCTGCGCTTTAAGGCTGTGCAAAACGATGCCATTCTTTCTGAGCTGTACAAAGCAATGGTAAACGGCCAGACGTGGAAAGTGAACGCGCTGAAGCCGGCGGCCAAAGTGTATTACAGCATGCTGGAAAAGAAAGATCTGTATTATTCAACGACAGAATCATCCGGGCCAAAGCGCTATATCTCGCAGTCAGTAAAGGATAAGTCATGGTCTGAATTGAATAAACTGGCGGATCAATCAGGCAAACGCCACTCCGGTTCTAACGATTTTCACATCGACAACCCTGTCTATAAAAAGCTGAAGCCGAAAGTGCCTAAGCTGAAAGGGAAAAACAAAGGAAGATCGTATGCGGTGTCACCGGAATATGGCGACTTTGAAATGATGCTCGATATCCTGAAGGATGCGGGCGCAGAGCCTATGTTTGTCACCATTCCTGTTAACGGGAAATGGTACGATTACACGGGCTTCCCGAAAAAAGGACGCACTGACTATTACAAAAAGGTAAATAAACAAATCAGAGCGAAGGGCTTCCAGGTTGCTGATTTCTCAGGGCATGAATATGACCCGTATTTCATGAAAGACACCATTCACATCGGCTGGAAAGGCTGGGTGTATGTCGATAAAGCAATTGACGAATTTTATAAAACCGGAAAAGTCACTTCATCCTGAGCATCTCATAGGACGCGGCTGCATATTTCCTGCTAAGATTTGAAATAGTAAAGGAATCACAGCCAACTTAATTAAGAGGTGTTACATCCAATGAAGATGACAAATAATACGGTTTTAATCACAGGGGGTTCTGCTGGCATCGGGCTTGAACTGGCCAAGCGCCTGCTGGAGCTCGGCAATGAAGTTATCATTTTCGGACGCAGCGAAGCACGTCTTGCAGAAGCGAAGCAGCAGCTCCCAAACATCCATACAAAGCAATGTGATGTTGCAGACCGTTCGCAGCGGGAAGCATTGTATGAATGGGCTTTAAAGGAATATCCGAACTTGAATGTTCTCGTCAACAACGCCGGCATTCAAAAGGAAATTGACTTTAAAAAAGGGACAGAGGAGCTTTTTGTGGACGGTGATGAAATTGAACTTAATTTCCAAGCGCCTGTCCATTTATCCGCCCTTTTCACACCTCATTTGATGAAGCAGCCTGAAGCGGCAATCGTTCAGGTCACATCCGGGCTTGCGTTTAACCCGTTAGCTGTTTATCCGGTGTACTGCGCAACAAAAGCAGCACTTCACTCGTTCTCGCTTACGCTCAGACACCAGCTCCGCGACACGAGCGTGGAAGTGATTGAAATGGCACCGCCTATGGTGGACACGGGCTTAAACCAAAAATCACGCGATAAACAAGGCCTGACGTACCGGGGCATTTCATCTGAAGAATATGTTCAATATTTCTTGGACGGCTTGAAGGAAGGCAAACAGGAGATTACAAATGAACGTGTTGAAGGTCTTCGGGATGCCACTCGCGCCGATTATGACAGGTTATTCGAGCATATGAACACGCAGGAGAATTAATTTCTCCTGCTTTTTTCATATGAATTTCTTACAAATTTGAGCAAAACTATTGCGATTATTTGTTGAAGGTATACAATAGAATATAATTATTTTCAAATAAGTTTGATAATATAAACAATTTAACAGCAGGGAGATTGACCATGACTAAACAAACGATTCGCGTTGAATTGACATCAACAAAAAAACCGAAACCAGACCCAAATCAGCTTTCGTTCGGAAGAGTGTTTACAGACCACATGTTTGTAATGGACTATGCGGCAGATAAAGGTTGGTACGATCCAAGAATCATTCCTTATCAGCCCTTATCAATGGATCCGGCCGCAATGGTCTATCACTACGGCCAAACCGTGTTTGAAGGGTTAAAGGCTTACGTGTCAGAGGATGACCATGTTCTGCTTTTCAGACCGGAAAAAAATATGGAACGCCTGAATCAATCAAACGACCGCCTCTGCATTCCGCAAATTGATGAAGAACAGGTTCTTGAAGGCTTAAAGCAGCTTGTCGCAATTGATAAAGACTGGATTCCAAATGCGGAGGGCACGTCCCTTTACATCCGTCCGTTCATCATCGCAACCGAGCCTTTCCTTGGTGTTGCGGCATCTCATACGTATAAGCTCTTGATCATTCTTTCTCCGGTCGGCTCTTATTACAAAGAAGGCATTAAGCCGGTCAAAATCGCTGTTGAAAGTGAATTTGTCCGTGCGGTAAAAGGCGGAACAGGAAATGCCAAAACCGCAGGAAACTATGCTTCAAGCTTAAAAGCGCAGCAGGTAGCCGAAGAGAAAGGTTTTTCTCAAGTGCTCTGGCTGGACGGCATTGAGAAGAAATACATCGAAGAAGTCGGAAGCATGAACATCTTCTTCAAAATCAACGGTGAAATCGTAACGCCGATGCTGAACGGAAGCATCCTGGAAGGCATTACGCGCAATTCAGTCATCGCTTTGCTTAAGCATTGGGGCCTTCAAGTATCAGAACGAAAAATTGCGATCGATGAGGTCATCCAAGCCCATAAAGACGGCATCCTAGAAGAAGCCTTCGGAACTGGTACAGCAGCTGTTATTTCCCCAGTCGGCGAGCTGATCTGGCAGGATGAAACACTTTCGATCAACAACGGTGAAACAGGGGAAATCGCAAAAAAACTATATGACACGATTACAGGCATTCAAAAAGGCGCTGTCGCAGACGAATTCGGATGGACGACCGAAGTCGCAGCGCTGACTGAAAGCAAGTAAGAAAAAAGCCGGCCCATTACAGGCCGGCTTTTTTTACGCTTCAATTTTGTTGAAAAACTGCGGCAGATACGCTTTGTGCGCCTCCAGCATTTCGTCTAAAATCTGTTTGGCCACAGTATCGGACGGGACAAGCGGGTTAATCGTCATGGCAAGGAGTGCGGTTTGATAGTCACCTGTAACTGCTGCTTCTGCCGCGACACGTTCAAAGGATTTGATTTGCTGGACAAGGCCGCGGACAGACACCGGCAAGTCGCCGACAGCAATTGGCTTAGGGCCGGTTTTCGTCATCACACAGTTCACTTCAACTGCGGAATCGTCTGGAATACTCGCTATTGCACCATTATTGATCGTGTTCACCGGCTGAATGTCATGTTTATCATTATAAATGGAGCTGATTAAGTTACATGCTGCATCACTGTAGTAAGCTCCGCCCCGTTTTTCCAGCTGCGGCGGTTTGATCGCAAGGTTTGGATCTTTATAAAGCTCGAACAGCTCTTTTTCGACCTTCTGTACGACTTCAGCGCGGGTGCCCTCCGTTTGTGATGCTTCAAGTTCGTGCTCCAGCATCTCTTTTGTTTTGAAATAGTAACGGTGATAGCCGCAAGGGATGACATTGAGCGCTTTTAAGAAATCCGGTTCCCATTCGGCGCCTGAGATATTTTTCATTGTCATCGCGTTTTTCGGGTCGCCCATCGCCTCGATGACTTGCTCCTTCACACTTACGCCGTCCAAGAAAACATCCAGCCCAAATACCATATGGTTCAGTCCGGCGAATTGGACTTCTACGCGGTCCACATCTACATCAAGCGCTTTGGCTACGCCCATTTTGATGCCGATTGGAACATTACAAAGACCGACGACTTTCTTCAGGTTGGAGTAGCGAAGCAAGGCTTCTGTTACCATGCCGGCAGGGTTTGTGAAGTTAACAAGCCAAGCGTTCGGGCAAAGCTCTTCTATGTCCTTTGCGATCTCAAGGATGACCGGAATTGTGCGCAATCCTTTAAACAGGCCTCCCGGGCCGTTTGTTTCCTGGCCAATTACACCATATTTTAGCGGAATGCGCTCATCCTTTGCTCTTGCCTGCAAAAGTCCGACGCGAAATTGAGTCGTAACAAAGTCTGCGTCTTTCAGCGCTTTTCTCCGGTCGAGCGTAAGATGAATGTCAATCGGGACGCCAGCTTTTTCAACCATCCTTTTGGCGAGTGTGCCGACAATATTCAGCTTTTCTTCGCCCTCAGGGATATCGACGAGCCATAATTCGCGCACAGGCAGCTCATCATACCGTTTAATGAACCCCTCCACTAGCTCGGGCGTATAGCTTGAACCTCCGCCAATCGTTACAATCTTCAATCCTTTTGTCATATGCTTGCTCCCCTTTGCTCGGTGATTTTTTCATATAACTCAATGATCTCTGCAGCCATATCCTTCACTGTCATTGCATTCATTAAATGATCCTGTGCATGAACCATCAGAAGCGTCATTTCCGTCTTTTCTCCGCCCGCTTCATTTTGGATCAGCTCTGTCTGATAGTGATGGGCTTTTGACAATTCTTCAGCAGCGTCTTGAAGCTTTTTCCGCGCTTCTTCTGCGGCGCCGCTTTTCGCAGCGGCAATGGCCTCCATTGCGGAGCTCCTACCGTTTCCTCCGTGAAGGATGATTTGAAAAATGATTTGTTCCATTTCCTCATTCACGCGATTCACTTCCTTTCTCTACAGAGCCGCTTCTTTGTCATCTGATGCAGCAGGCGTTTGAACCAGCTCCAGATCGTTTTCTTCTTTCAGCTTCTGCTTATCCCACATTCTGAAGAATGGATAGTAGACAATAAAGGACACGGCAATATTAATGGCTTGCATGACCGCGCCTGAGACTTTTCCTCCTGTCGCCAAGTAGCCTGAAAAGATCGGCGGCATGGTCCACGGCACTGCGATACCCGCCGGTTTGGCGACAAGGCCGGTGCTCATTCCGATGTACGTGAGTGTCACTGTGACAAGCGGCGTGATGATAAACGGAAGTAAGAGCATTGGGTTCATGACGATCGGCATTCCGAATATAATCGGTTCGTTAATATTGAAGATGGCCGGGCCGACCGCAAGCTTCCCGAGCTGCTTCATTTGTTTGCTTCGAGCGCGCAGGAACATCGTGACAACCAGTGCCAATGTGGCGCCGCTTCCGCCGATATTGACCCAGATATCGAAAAATTGCTGGGTGAAAATCTTAGGAAGCTCCTCACCGGCTTGGAATGCGATCCGGTTGGCATCCATTGCGCCGTACCAAATCGGTGCCATGACGCCGCCGACAATGTTTGCACCGTGAAGGCCGCAGGCCCATAAAAGCATTTTGACGGCTTCGGCGACAAGGCTTCCTCCAAGGCTTCCTCCAAGAATGGAAAGCGGAGTCCCCAATAAAACGCTTACAATATTATGAAGGCTTTCAAACGGTGTCGCTTCAACAATCAGCCGGGCTGCCCAAATCAGGAAGATGACGGCAAAGCCGGGGATTAACGCGACAAATGACTTGCTTACCGCCGGCGGAACACCGTCCGGCATTTTGAAGACTAAATTGCGCTGGATAATGAGGCGGTAAATCTCTGTGGACACCATTGCGATAATCATGGCGACAAACAGGCCTTTGCTTCCCATGAGCGAAAGCGGAATCCCGCCGCCAACCATGATTTCTTTCGTCGCGCCATCCGGCATAAACGGCACTTGATAAGGTGTTGCTAATAAAAATGCCGCAAGGGAAATGGCTCCGGCCGACAAGGCATCAACACCGTATTTCTCGGCGAGCCGGTAGGCGATGCCGAACGCGGCGACAAGACCCATAATTTCAAAGGTCGCGTCGACTGGGTAGGCCAGTTTTTCAGACCAGGAGCTGCCAAACGTTTTTGCCATAAACTCAGCGTATCCCGGGATCGGGAGGTTGCCAATGATGAGGAAAAAGGAACCGATGATAATCAGGGGCATCGTGAGGATGATACCATCACGCAGCGCCTGCAAATGACGCTGTCCCGCAATTCTTCCCGCTATAGGCATGACCTTTTCTTCTAAGATCTGATTGACTTTATTCACATAGCCCGCCCCTCTCTATGACACATGTCCAAGCTGTTCAGCTGATTTCAGCACTTCCGCCCCGTTGCACGTGCCATAATGGACGGTATTAATGACGTCTACCGGAACCCCCTTTGACTCTCCTAATTTTTTGAGCTGCGGAAGCATGTAACGGACTTGCGGACCGAGAAGCAATACATCCGCTTTATCGATATGATTTTGTACAGAATCGCCTGAAACTGCCCAAATGGTATAGTCTTTTCCCTGTTCCTGCGCACTTTTTTCCATCTTGCTCACCAGTAAGCTAGTAGACATGCCTGCTGCACAAACGAGTAATATATTCATGTAAAAGACCCCCTAGAGTTTGATCAATTTTGTAATGTCCTGCTGTTGCTATCATCATATTATGAAATCGCTTTCATAAACACTCAGGGTTTTTCCGCAGGCAACGGAAAAAAGGTATATACAGGCTGTCAGCTCAGCATTTTTTGGTCAAACACATCCGAAAGCTCTTGATATGAACGGCATTTGATCAGCTGGTTCACCGCCGCCGGGTCATCCAAAATGCTGCCAAGCAGTTTATACATGCTTTGCAAATCCGCTTTGTTCTCCTTTTCGACACAAAGCAGACAGACAAATTGAACTCGCTGACTCTCCCAATCGATCGGTTTTTTGAGCGTACAAACGGCCCAAAACGTTGTTTTCGTCTGCGGAACAAGCGGGTGCGGGATGGCAACAAGATTGCCAAAACACGTTGGCGACATGTCTTCTCTTTCAAAAATGGAATCTATGATTTCTTCATCGGCAAAGCCGCATTCGACCGCTTTCTGCCCTAAAAATTGAATCACTTCTTCTTTTGAGCGCAGATCCTCCTGAAAAAAAACGAGTTCTTTTTTTAGGTAGCGATTGGCTTTTTCCTTTTCATCACTCAGAATAGATTCTATTTTTGTAAAGTCAGTTCCGCCTAAGATGGTGTTAACCTTCAGTACTGGTACAGGGAGCTCTTTTTTAATCGGAATGGTGCTGATGACAAAATCAATTGATTCGTAGGACATTTGATCAAGACTATAATACTCAGCCGTTCCAAGAATATCGAGCCGCTTGCCGAAATGGGAACGGAGTTTTTCGCGCAGAAGCTGGGCACTCCCGGCACCCGATGCGCATACAATGATACAGCGTTTCGGCGGGCTTTCTGTTTTTTTTCGTTCAATCGCGGCGCCAAAGTGGAGAGCCAAATATCCAATTTCGTTTTCATGAATCTCAATACCCGTTTGTTCCTTTATCACGATTCCGGCAATGATCCCGGCTTCAAAAGCGAGTGGATAATGTTCCTTGATCGCTGCCAGCATCGGATTTCGAAGATTCATGCCGTATCGATTGCGGCTGATCGCCGGCTTCATATGCAGGGCCAAGCCGATTTTCAGCTCTTTGTCATGCAGGATGCCAAGCTTCAGTTCACGATCAACAGCTTTGATCATGGCAAGTGTCAGCTGATCGGTTTCCTCTTCTATTGAAAATGTGTCCTCTCCGCATTGTGATTGTGTCATTCGTTTTGTGCCAAGGAGATGCATGGTGATGTAGGCCGTCTCGTCTTTCGGAAACGTAACGGCAAGCGCTGATTCCAGCTCTTTTACGATGGCTTCTGCAGCCTGGTACTCCTTTTGATGCAGGATATGATCCATATCTTTCGGGAAAAGAGATACATAGTTTTCCGTTCTGATCCGTTTACAGGCGATAGCGATATGGATAATGAGGTTATTCAGTCCCATGTTGGACAGAGGGATGCGGTCGTTTTTCATTTTTTTCAAGATGGCGGAACGGATGATCTCAATTTCTTCTTTTGGCAAAATATCAGCCTTTTCATTTAAAACATCTATCTCCGTTTCTCTTTCATCGACAATGTACTCCGCCATGCAGTACCTCATCTGCACCTCGTCCCCGCGCAGCTTGAAGCCGTAATTCGGACGTGTTTCCATGACGATGCGGTAAGGCAGCAGACGTTTCTTTACTTCCTTTAAATCCGTTTGGAGTGTAGATTTTGAGATAAATAGTTCTTCAGCAAGTTCATCGAGCTTGAGATAATGGTCCGCCAGCAGCAGACGTTTCATAAGATAGGCCATTCTCTCCTCCGGCAATACCGGCAGGCCCTTTTTTTGCTGAAATTCATCTTGCAGCAGTGTTCTGAATACTTGCTCGTCATCAATGCGGAGCTTGTAGCCGGAGCCTCTTACAGATTGTACAAAGGCACCGTGGCCGCTTAGCACACCTTGCAGTTCCTTTATATCATTGCGGACTGTCCGCGTCGTTACGTTTAATTGTGCGGCAAAAAACGAACTTGTCACCGGGGCTTCAGCCGCCATCAGCAAGCGCAGAATATCACGTAGTCGCCCATGAAGCATGAGAAAAACCTCCTATCTAGTAGATGCAGGGATTCAGTGAATAGGCAGAAAGGATGATGAAGGGATGCGAAATGTATATAAATTCTATAATGGAGAGAATGGCAAGTCAATGAACATCCGGAGGACTAGAGGGAAAACTGGCCTATAAAAAACAGCCGGGGTCAGCCGGCTGTTCTAGATGCGGACATATTCTTTTGTTTAGACGCCTTGCGATCCTTCATGATTTTTCGAACAATCGGGTAAATGACCGGCGCCCATTTGATAACGGTTTTGATCATCTTTTTCAAAGCTCCGATTCTCCCTTCTTTTTTCTCAACCATTCCCCTGATTGCCTCTTCCTTAAACATTCTAACGCGACACGTACCTGTTTCCCGTCACCCAGAAACGCCATGGATAATCGCGTGCCTCCCCGCTGTTGTCAATGCCGATGCGCGGGCCGGTTGAAATTGCTTCCGGTGTGTACCCGCTTTCGATGTAAAGCGGCTGTTCCGTGATCCAGCGTCCGTAGTCATTCATCGTGACGCCAAGCGCTTTCGTCAGCTTTCCTGGTCCGTTTGTCCATTCCCTCGGACTCCTGCCCGGCCTTCTCTCCTCCATTAACAGCTGGCCTTCATGTGGCTCAATCGCCCTGATTAATACCGCTTGCGGGACATCCTCTTCCGCGGCAACGACATTCAGCAATGTATGGGTGTGCATCACGTATGTATATACCCGCCCAGCTTCTGCAAACATGATCTCAGTCCGCTTCGTCCGGCGGTTGTTAAAGCTGTGGGCCGCTCTGTCTCCAGCCCCCATATAGGCCTCTGTTTCCACAATATAGCCTGACGCTGTGCCTTCGTCTGTTTCTTTTACAAGAAGGCAGCCCAGAAGCGATGGGGCAAGCTCAAGAGCGGTTTTTTGATAAAACGTGATGGGCAGCAGATTTTTTTCTCTCGTCACGAATCGACCTCTCCTTTTACCGATTTTTGTACATTGTACCATTCCCGAAGCAGATCAAAAAAAACGGCTGTTTTAAAATCTTTCCATTCAGGGAATATTGTTACCGTTCAAAAAAGGAGGGCCAACCATTGAAAGATGATCATCAAAACAAGCAGCACCAATCAAATGCCCAAGGGAGCGAGGAAGCGCTTTCCCATAAGACATCCGGGAAAAACGAGTCAGAGGATACCTTAACGAATAGGCAGGGGCATCCTGTTACTGACAACCAGAATGTGAGAACCGTCGGGAATAGAGGGCCTACAACACTTGAGAACTATGATTTTCTCGAAAAGATCAGCCACTTCGACCGGGAACGCATCCCTGAGCGGGTTGTTCATGCCAGGGGAGCAGGTGCACACGGGTATTTTGAAGCGTACGGAAGCTTCGGAGACGAACCGATTTCAAAATACACACGGGCCAAGCTCTTTCAGGAAAAAGGCAAGAAAACACCGGCATTTGTCCGTTTTTCAACTGTGAATCATGGAAAACACTCGCCTGAAACATTGAGAGACCCGCGCGGTTTTGCTGTAAAGCTATATACAGAAGACGGAAACTGGGATTTGGTCGGGAACAACCTGAAAATCTTTTTTATCCGCGACCCGCTGAAATTTCCGGATCTTGTACATGCATTTCAGCCTGATCCAGTGACCAACATCCAGGATGGTGAACGTATCTTCGATTTCATTTCTCAATCTCCTGAAGCGACACACATGATCACCTTCTTGTTTTCGCCTTGGGGCATTCCGGCCAACTACCGGCAAATGCAGGGTTCAGGCGTACATGCCTATAAATGGGTGAATGAGGAGGGCAAGGCCGTTCTTGTGAAATACCATTTTGAACCGAAGCAGGGCATCCGCAACCTGACACAGAAGGAAGCAGAAGAGATTCAAGGGAAAAACTTTAACCATGCCACACAGGATTTATATGACGCGATTGAAAATGGCGATTATCCAGAGTGGGAAGTGTATGCTCAAATCATGAGCGATGATGAGCATCCTGAACTGGACTTTGATCCTCTCGATCCGACAAAACTGTGGTATAAAGACGATTTCCCATGGAAACCGATCGGCAAATTGGTGCTGAACAAAAATCCGGAAAACTACCATGCGGAAGTGGAGCAAGCTTCATTTGGAACGGGAGTGCTTGTCGACGGGCTTGATTTTTCAGACGACAAATTGCTCCAGGGGCGTACGTTTGCCTACTCTGATACGCAGCGCTACCGTGTAGGCGCAAATTACCTGCAGCTTCCGATCAACTCGCCGAAAAAGCATGTCGCCACCAACCAGGAAGGCGGGCAAATGCAATATCGGGTCGATAGAGCAGAAGGACAAAATCCGCACGTCAACTATGAGCCATCCATTATGGGCGGGCTGAAGGAAGCGAAGCAGGACGGAAAAGACCATACGCCGCATATCGAAGGTGATGTAAAGCGTGAAGCGATTGACAGAACAAACAACTTCGGACAGGCTGGAGAAACGTACCGGAGATTTACTGAATTTGAGCGGAACGAATTGATTACGAATTTGGTGAATACGCTTTCTACGTGCCGAAAAGAAATTCAGGATCAAATGATTGAGAATTTCACAAAAGCTGATCCTGACTACGGAAAACGCGTAGCAGAAGGGCTAAAAAAGGTTTCCGAAAACAACAGCAACGGACCGATCGGCACAACTGAAACGGAACAGGCTGCAAAGCAGGCTGAACAGGAGAGCCATCCGTCAGATCCGTATTAAAAACAGCGAACAGGGCTTTTTTTGAAGCCCTGTTTTTTTATTTTTCTATTGAAACGCTTTCAACAATTGTGTTGTACTGGAAGGAAAGGGGTGGAGAGATACGATGGAATTACAGCAGGGCTTGATTCCTCATAAAAAAACAATCGGTGCTTTAGATCACGCCGTTTTTTTATGCATGGTATTTTGTTTCTGGTTTTCAGGCTATATTTACGTTCCTGTATTCAGCCTGTATCTGGAGGATCTGCATTTTTCATATGGCGCAATCGGCATCATTCTCGGCAGCTACGGGGTCACGCAAATCCTTCTGCGATTCCCGCTCGGCCTTTTGTCAGACATCCTGTTTTCCTTGCGCAAGCAATTGTTAATTGCCGGGTTCGGCTTTTCTGTCCTCAGCAGCCTGCTTTTTCTGATGTTTGATTCTTTCTTCTTCGTGCTGGCCGCCCGGCTGTTCGCGGGAATCACTGCTTCTATGTGGGTGATGGCGACCATTTTATACGCACATTATTTCAACAATGGCAATGCATCAAAAGCAATGGGCATCATGCAGTTTTTTACCGTCATGCCTCAGTTTGCCAGCATTGTGTTCTGCGGGCTCGCCGCAGCCCATTTAGGGAGGCAGGTTCCTTTTTGGATGGCGCTGGCAGCCTCGGTCGCCGGTCTGGTGATCTGCTGCTTTATTAAGGATCCGTCTGCTCCTCCCGCAAACCGTGACACCATTCGTGTCAATCAGTACATCAAAGATACATTGCGGCTGCCAAAGCTGAAGCTTTTCACCATCCTGTCTATGACGGCCCATGCCGTATTATTTATCACAGTGTTTGGTTTTACGCCTCTTTACATGAATCAGCTCGGAATGGGCGACGCGGAGCTGCTTTGGGTGATGAGCGCCTTTTTCCTCCCACACGCAGCCGCCACATTAAGCTTTGTGTTTCTGCGCTTTACAAGCCGTATCGCTTACTCCGTGATGCTCATTAGTTTCGCTGTCACCGGGGTCTGTTTACTATACGTTCCTTTTTCAGCTGCATTGTTCACGGTTTGCATCACACACGCCTGTATCGGACTGGCGCTCGGCTTCGTTTTTCCTCTGCTGCTAAGCCATGTCGTCGAAATCAGTTCTGCCCGATTAAAAATGTCAGTGATGGGGTTTTATCAATCATTTTATGCGCTAGGCATCTTCCTCGGGCCCCTTCTTGCCGGAAAAATCGCACAGCTTATCGGGCTTGCGGGAGTTTTTTATGGAGCCGGGTCTCTGGCATTTGCCGCCTTTTTTGTGATGCTTGCGCAAAAACGTAACATGATCAATTAATAGCTTTCATACCGCCGGAAGCGCCACACAGAAAACGCGGCCAGAAGCATGATGCACAGAATGGAGAAAGTGAGTGACCATCCGAAAAAATCTGCCCGCTCTCCATGAAGAAGGATATGCTCCGCCTGCTTGCAAATCTCAGCCGGAAGCCACTTCGCACCATCTGAAAATAGTGAAACAGCAAAGGAAACGGCTGCTGTGAGCCCGATCCCGCAAGCCGCAGCTGCTCCGACAGACCGGAATATCGTACTTCCGGCAAGGCCGGCGGTCACAATAAATATCACCCAAAGCGCGTAAAGGCCAAGGCTTGCGGCAAAGCGGCTGAATGATGCGTCCTCAAACAGCAGCCGAACGTAATAATAAGCAAGCCCGTATCCAGCTGCAAACGACATAATGCCGATCACGCTTTGGATGAGCCATTTACTCATGATATAATGGGCTGCCGTCACAGGCCGCGACATAATCAGCGCTGTTACCCCTTGATTTCTTTCATTGGCTACACTGCCCATCACGCTAAAGATGACCAGAGCCATGCCAAGCGTGTTGAATTGAGAAAGCGTGCTGACCATCACTTCAGACCCGGAGGGCGTCGTAAAACTAATTTTCATGCCGTCAGGAAGGTTCCCTCCATGTGCGATGATTTCCGGCATATAATAAATGGTCAGCGGCTGTGTCAGCCCGACGATCATCATCGCAATCGGCAGCCAAATCAGTTTGCCGCTTTTCCACCCTTCCAGCCACTCCTTCTGCAATAGCGCCATCATCACCTTCATGCGTGCACCACCTTTAGATAGACGTCTTCTAGAGACTCCGTTTTCTGTTCAAATCGGGTGACGGTCAATCCCTTTCGGATACAGTCACTTAATAATGACCGGCCAGCGTGTATATCAGGCAGCTCGAAAACAGCTTGGGACGGATTCTTATAGACAATAGCTGAGACGTAAGGCTTCTCTTCAAGCCAGCCTTCCAGCTTCTCTTTCACTGAAAGGGTAAAAACGTTCGTTTGCTGCTGTTGTTTCAGCTCCTGTAACTCGCCTTTCCATGAAATTTCACCGTTTTTCATAATCACCACTTGATCACACACCTGCTCTGCATCGTGCAAAACATGTGTGGAAAACAGAACGGCCATATGCTTTTTCAGCTCACGCATCATGTCCAGCACCTCGAACCGCCCTGTCGGATCAAGTGCAGACATCGGTTCATCCAATATCAAAAACTTCGGTTTATGGAGCAGTGCCTGTGCCAGACCGAGTCTTTGTTTCATGCCTCCTGAATAGCCCCCGATCCTTTTGTGCGCCGCTTCGTGCAAACCGACAAATTCCAGCATCTCACCGATTTCCTCTTGGCATTTTCTCTTCGAAAGGCCGGACAGTCTCCCCGCAAATGTCAAAAATTCATTTGCGGTCATCCAGGAATAAAAAGCAGGATACTGCGGGAGGTACCCAATCAAACGCCGATCCAGCTTTTTCTCTCCTAACAGCTTTATGGTTCCAGAGGTTGGCGAAAGCAGTCCGGCCAGCATTTGCAGAGTCGTGGTTTTGCCGGCTCCATTAGGTCCTAATAGTGCGACACACTCATTTTCATTCACGTGAAAACTGACATTCTTTACAGCTTCATGATGCCTGTACGATTTGCATAATGATTCAATAGACAGCATATCGGCTTACCTTTGCTTTCTGCCGACGGTAAAAAACAAAATCGGCCCGATAATATTGATACATACGATGATTGCAGCCCACATCCACTTTGGCCCGTTCGTCCGCTCTTCTTTTATACAGCTGATGAGGGCAAAAACCGCCAAAGCCAGCTGTAATACAACCAGCGGCAAAATCATTTCCCAAGAAATATTCATTGCTTGATCCCCCTTTTCTTCCGATCCGGCCTAATGACAAAAAAGTAATAACAAATCAGAGGCATCGGTGCTGTAATCAGTCCGACAATTCCCCAAATCCATGCCATGCGATTTCGTTTTTTCGCATCAATAAATAAAAAGATTCCCTGCGCCAATACGATGAGATAAGCCGCAACCGTTATGACAATTTCTGTTTGTGTCATCTGCGTTTCACCTCGCATTCGCCGAGATGCCTTTTTTTCTCAGCCGCAATCAAAATCGGCAGCACCGCAAGCACACAAACCTGAAGCACAATAAACACAGCAGGAGCTTGAGTGAAAGCAAAGATTGCAGCACTCACAACCATCAGCGCACAAAATACAAATAAAATGATCTCTTGAAGAAGTTTTTTTCTGTATTCAGCTTTCATTTGTGACAGCTGGTGAAGCAGTTCTTTTTGAGTCGGTATAGAGGGATTGGCTGTTTGATCAATTTTTTTCCATTCTGATTTTAAATGATCAGGAAGCTTTTCTTTATTCATCGTCCCACTCCTTTCTGATTTGCTGGAGCCCTTTATGAACTCTGGACTTTACAGTGCCTTCTTTGATTTGAAGCATCATCCCGATTTCGGCGTAGGTATAGCCGTAGTAATGCCTTAATAAAACTGGTGTGCGCAGTTTAGGGTCCAGCTTTGAAAACAGATCGAGCGTTTCGCTCCACTCTGCCCCTTTCGCCGACACGTCCCACTTGATCTTGCGGATTGTTTCCTCCGTAACTGTCTGATTCCGTTTCCATTCTCTCTTTCTCTTTTTCTGGTGATCGAGATAGAGCCGCGATGCAATGGAGATCAGCCACGTGGAGAATTTTGAACGGCCCTGAAAGCTTCTTAAATGGATGTACCCTTTCAGAAAGGTTTCCTGAACAAGTTCCTCGCTGAGATCGGGGTGAAGGGAAAGCTTTAACAAATATTTATATAAAAAAGAATAGTGATAGTGGAAAAGGGCTGTAAACGCCTCGTCGTTTCCCTCTTTCGCCTGCTGTATCAGCCGCTGTTCTTCTTGTGTATCCAATGACCATGATCCCCCCTATTTTTGTTTTTCTGCCTTATGAGACGACACCGGATTCAAAAGCGTTCATCTTTTTTACAATTCTTTTCAGCCATTGACAGATCAAGCTTCCCGGCCGTTTGGCTGCATATCCTTATTTGTAAACCCCCTCATAGTCTGTTAAGCTATGACTTTATGTCGATTTCAAAAAAACATCCAATATGGAGGACGATGCATTGAAAGTAGAAAGGCGAACGATTGAATATATTCCGAATGAAGAAAGACATGGTAAAGCGAAAGATTTATTTCCCGTATGGTTCGGGGCTAATATGCATATCACCACGTTAGTGACCGGCACGATTCCCGTTGCAATGGGACTTAATCTGTTTTGGAGTGTTGCCGCTATTATTTGCGGAACCTTAATCGGTGCCATATTTATGGCGTCTCATTCCGCGCAAGGCCCTCAGCTAGGCATCCCGCAAATGATTCAAAGCCGTGCCCAATTCGGCGTAATCGGAGCGATTCTTCCCCTCTTCTTAGTCATGTTTATCTACCTTGGTTTCTTCGCAAGCAGCACGATTCTGGCGGCCGGAACCTTAAGCAGCTTTGTTCCCATCCCGGGATCATGGAGCATTATAGGCTTAAGCGCCGTATGTTTTTTACTCACCATTTTCGGCCATGATTTGATTCACAAAATGCAAAAAATCCTTTCTTGGACCTCTTTTGCTGTATTTTTTGCTGCAACGATTCTCATTTTTCAATTGCCGATTCCAGCAGGCAGCTGGATTCCCGGAGCGATTGATCTGCCAATTTTCTTGGTGGCAGTCAGCGCAGTTGCGACGTGGCAGCTTGCCTACGCGCCGTATGTTGCCGATTATTCAAGATATCTGCCAGTTAAAACACCGGCTTCAAAAACATTTTGGTACAGCTATGCAGGTACATCTGTCAGCTCCATCTGGATGATGCTGCTCGGCGCATTGCTGACAACCTCACTTCCTGACTTTACGGCAAACTCAGGCAGCCAGATTGTCCAATTGTTCGGTCCCTTCTCGTTTATTATGCTGATCATTGTGCTATTTGGGCAAATAGCAATCAATGTTTTTAACCTTTATGGGGCTTTCATGTCCACGACAACAACGCTGGAGCCGTTTCTGAAATTAAAAGTCACGCCCAAAGTCAGAATCATCATGATCCTGGGTGTCACGCTTGTCGGCACAGTCTTAAGCCTACTGGGACAGAGCAATTTTATGGAACTGTTTTTGAATTTTATCTTTTTCATCAGTTATTTCTTAATTCCGTGGACGGCAATCAATTTAGTCGATTACTACTTCGTCCGCCACGGAAAGTATCAAGTCAAAGCCATGTTCGACGTAAACGGGCCTTATGGAAAGGTCAATTGGATCACCACAATTGCGTTCGTTCTGTCTATCTTGCTGGAAATTCCGTTTATCAACACAAGCTTTTACATCGGACCGCTTGCCAAAATGTTTGGCGGCGGGGACATCGCATGGATTATCGGCTTGGCCGTGCCTTCTGTGCTTTACTATGTATTAATGAAACCGCGTCTGAAAAAACGGGCGGGGTATCAAGAAAAGCTGTCTTCTCTCTGAAGACAGCTTTTTTATCATTCAAAACGTTTCCACACGCGGGGCAGGATGTCAGATAGCTCATGAGCGAGCAACGTATGAGCGGAGTGCTCGTCCGTCCAGAGCTCGGCGCACGCACCATGCAAATAGACCGCGTTTAATATGGCATGCTTTGGATCTTCATGGCAGCAGAGCATCCCCAATATCATGCCCGTCAGTGTGTCACCGGTTCCACCCTTGGCGAGCGCCCCGTTTCCGGTTGGATTGAGCCAGCAGTCTCCATCAGGAAACGCGATGACGGTTTGGTTTCCTTTTAACACAATGACAGTCTGCAGCTGAGCCGCCCATTCCTTTGCATATTCCGCTCTTTTTTTCTGCAATTCGTTCACGGGCACCCCTGTCATTCGGGAAAACTCGCCCGGATGCGGCGTGAGGATGACGGGGGCCTCCCGTTTCGGATATGTGCGCTTCGCCAGCGCTCCGGCATCCAAAATAACAGGACAATCAGCCGTAAGCACATGATCGACTGCCTGCTGTACGCTTTCCGTTTGCGGAAGGCCCGATCCGATGGCAATGGCCCGGTACGTCTCTTCAAGCTGAGCATCCGCCGCCTTTTTCCAGCCGTCACGCCAATAGGTCGCCTCGGGCAAAACAGGAACAATTAGCGGGATTACGCTTTCTGATGTACCGATGACAAGCTTGCCGAGACCGCTCCGCATGGCCCCAAGCCCTGCAAGCAGCGCTGCCCCCGGCATGTCGTCACTTCCAGCCAGCAGCAAAGCCGTACCGTACGTGCCTTTATGGCTCTCCGCATCTCTTTTAGGAAGCGTGGTCCTTACATGCTCTTCCGTCCAATATGGAACATTCATCTCTATCCCTCCTCTGCTTTCTTTTCCTATTTTTCCTGTCCCTTTTCTTTTTCAAACAAAAAAGACAGCCTTTTAGGGCTGTCTTCTATTTTACAGGAACATCAAGGTGATACAGGCGGCTGTACCGTTCGTTTGCCGCCAGCAGCTCCTCATGGGTTCCTTCCATTTCTGTTTTGCCGTTTTCGAGAAATACGATTTTATCAGCCGCTTCCACTCCCGCGAGATGGTGGGTAATCCATAAAATCGTTTTTCCTTTCAGCACCTCAAACACCGTTTCCATCAATTCACGTTCGGTAATAGGATCGAGGCCGACTGTTGGCTCATCGAGGATGATGATCGGTGTATCCTGCAGCAAAATCCTCGCAAGTGCGATCCGTTGGCGCTCTCCACCGGAAAAACGGATGCCCGTTTCCTGTACAGAGGTATAATATCCGTCAGGCAATGACTCAATGTAGTCATGCAGTTTGACCTGCTTTGCGGCGCGGCGCACATCTTCGTCGCTTGCTTCTCCGTTTCCGAGCCTGATGTTGTTCAGAATACTTGTATCAAACAGGTGCGGTTTTTGATTTAACACGGCCACCGCATCCGCAATCTGATCCTTTAACAGCGCTGTCTCCACTCCGTTTAACGTTACAGAACCGGAGTCCGGTTTCAAGGCACCCTCGATTAATGCAAGCGATGTTGATTTCCCAGAGCCGCTTCGGCCGAGCAGCGCCATTTTTTCTCCTTGGCGCAGCGTAAAGGAAAAGTTGTCAAGCACTTGGCTGCTGTTGTCATAAGAAAACGTCACATCACGAAAGGCCAAGGTGACATCTTGAAGATCGAGAATTTGATCCCCTGATTCAGTTTGTGACGCCTCCGGCTGAGGAGCCACCTTGTTCATGCGTCTGATAGAATCCTGATAGCCCGGCACTTCGCCTAAGGCATCCGAAAGCGGCAAAAAGGCTTCCGTCAACGGAAACACCACTAGCACAAAAGCGGCAATCATCGTTTTAGCGAGCTTGCCGTCCGCTTGCTGTCCCGCTGTCCAAAACAGCATCATCAAAATAAGGCCGGCGACAAGGCATTGCGCGGCAAAGTCCCGCCATCTTGTAAAACGTTGTTTTTTCCGTTCAAGCTCAAACCAATCATGTTCCTCTTTTTCATAAGCATCAATAAAAGCATGCCGGCGTCCGCTGAACATCCAGTCGCTGACACCCATCACGGCATCTGTCAGACGGCTGTACAGCACATTCCGTCCGCTTTTCAGCTTCGCATTCTTCGCTCTCGTCACGAGCAAAGACACAACCGGAAACAATACAACAAGAACAAACAAATACAGCGCAAGCAATATGGCAAACGGCCAAGAGAAGAAGCCGAGCGCTATCACTGACACAGCATACAGGAGCAAGGCTGAGATCGCAGGAAAAATCGTTTTTAAGAAAGCATCCTGCAAATGCTCAATATCCTCAGACAAAATGCCGAGCATATCCCCCGTGCGAAAACGGGAACGCAGCATCAAAGCACCCGGCTCAAGCATATTGTAAAGGCGGACGCGCATGTCGGATACGATTTTCAAAATGATGTGATGCCCGACAAGCCGTTCCACATATCGCGATACAGAGCGCGCAATCCCAAAGGTGCGCACTGCGACAATCGGCACATAAATGAGCAGAATGTTTTCCGGCCTTGTCGCCGCTTTAGAAATCAAAAACCCTGAGGTGAACATGAGAAAAGCAGCAGAAAAAATCGTCACCGCGCCCAGAAAGATAACCAGAACAAACAGGCGGGCATTTTGCTTGATATACGGCAAAATCCATTCTTCTTTCTTCATGCTCTTTCCCCCAGTTGTGCCTTCACGAGTTTGGTATACACACCGTTTTTCTCCAGCAGTTCATTGTGAGTCCCGACTTCCGCAACCCTGCCCCCGTCCAGCACGATAATTTCGTCCATATCGAGCATCCAGTGAAGGCGGTGAGTCGCGAGAAAAACGAGCTTATCCTCAAATAAATCCAGCATCGTTTCTTTTATTTCATATTCTGTTTCGATATCAAGATGGGCGGTCGGCTCATCCAGCAGCAGGATCGGACGGTTTCCCAAAAAGGCGCGGGCCAGCGCGACACGCTGTGCCTGGCCGCCGCTGAGCGCCCGGCCGCCTTCCCCGATCCGCCCCTCTAATCCGTCAGGAAGGTTGTTCACCAGCTCCGTCAGTCCCGCTGAGGCAGCAGCACGGGCTGTATCCTCTGCCGAAGCGCTTGGATGGTAGAAGCGAATGTTGTTCCCAAGCTTATCATCAAAAATGTACGGATGCTGGGGGATGTACAGAAGGTTCTTCTGCCAGCTGCCGTCCTGCAAATGGGACCGGCTTGTACCATTAACCTCAATCATTCCGCCATCCGGCTCTAAAAATCCGCCGAGAATATCAATTAATGTTGATTTTCCGGCTCCGCTTGCACCGATAATGCCAATTTTTTTCTTGCCCTTGAATGAGAGATCAATATCAGACACCGAACGGCCGACTGATACGCCTGACAGCTTCAGTTCATCCTGATCGGACCAAGCCTCAAGCTGAAGCGGTGTCTCTTCTTTAAAACCAGGCTGTGACAAAATCTTTTGAATGGTTTTTCCTGCTTCCTGGCCGTTCAGCGTTGCATGATAATCATTCCCCACTTCCCGCACCGGCAAAAAATACTCAGGCGCCAGAATAAGCGCCGTTAAAGCAGGGCCAAGCAAAATATCGCCGTCAATGAGGCGCAGGCCCAGAAATACTGCGACTGTCGCCACCGACAGCATCGTGAAAAAATCGAGGGCGAATGATGACAAAAACGCCACCCGGAGTGTGCTCATCGTTGCCTTGCGATACCGCTCACTCACATAGAAAATATTTTTGCTGTGTGACTTGCTCAAACCTAAGAAACGCAATGTCTCCAGCCCGCGAAGAGAATCAACAAAATGATTGGAAAGTCTCTGATAGGATTTCCACTGACGATCCGCTTTTCTCTGCGCGACAAGGCCGAGGAGAATCATAAAGATGATCAGAATCGGCATAGCCGCCACTAAAATGATGGCTGATGTGCGATCCTGAAAAAACACATAAATGACAACCGCCGCAGGCACAATCGCCATGCTGACCATTTTCGGCAGAAACAGCTCCAGGTAGCGGCGGAACTGGCTGATGCCTTCCATCGCCAGCGTCACCATTTGCCCCGTCCCCTCTTTCTTTGCAAAGCGGGGGCCTAATCGGAACAACTGATCAAGAAAACTTTTTCTCAAATCTGCTCCTGTCCGGGCGGCGTATTGATAGACGATTTTCTGCCGCGCCACCGTCACCCCGTGCCGGGCGATAAAAGCGATGAGGAAAAAGCCGATCACCGGAAAAAGGGAGGTAATGCCCTTCCCATTGAACAGTCCGGTTACGGCCTCACTCAGCCACTCTGCCTGCATAATAATGGCGGCTGTCTGAATCAGCGTTAAACAAGTAATCAAGGTGAGAATCCGCTTCATTCCTTTATATCGAAACAGGTCTTTTCCCATTAATAAGTCATAGGCTCCTTATGGCTGACGCGCTTCCGGAAGACATAATAGCACCAGATCTGGCTGCCGATGACGAACGGCAATAGCGTTAATGCTGCAATTGACATGACTTTAAGCGAATAATCTCCGGAAGAAGCGTTAGCTACTGTTAAATCGTATGCGCTATGAAGCGAGCTGACCATTACACGAGGGAATAGGGAAATAAAGATCATTCCCACGGTCAGCGCCAGACCAGCGCCTGTCATCCCAAATGTCCAGCCGTCTTTTTTCTTACGAATAAATACAGCCGCGAGCATAAAGCAGATGACAATCAAAACAGCGAGCGGAATGGTAATCTCGCCGCGGCGTGTAAACATGTCTGTCTGATACGCAGAAAGGGCCGCGAAGGCAAGAACCGCTACAAAAACAACACCCATTATCTTTTGCGCCATTTTCCGGGCGCGGTTTTGCAAATCACCAATCGTACGCAGCGTGATAAACATTAATCCATGCTGGAAGCAAAGAAGTGTTACCGTCACACCGCCAAGTATAGAATATACATTGATATAATCAGATACATGTGCGTGAATGTTCATGTCGGCATCAATCGGCATCCCGCGGAATAATGTCGTGAACAGCACACCAAGCACTAACGGAGGAATCAGACTGCCGAAGAAAACGACCCAGTCCCAAACCTTTACCCATTTTAAATGATCCACCTTGCCGCGGAACTCAAACGCGACCCCGCGGCCCATTAACGCAAGCAGCACTATGACAAACGGAATGTAATAACCGCTCAGCATCGTTGCATACCAGTTTGGGAATGCCGCGAAAATGGCGCCTGCGCCAGTCAAAAGCCACACTTCATTCGCGTCCCAGAACGGCCCGATCGTGTTGATCAGCACTCTGCGTTCTAATTCATTATGGCCAAGAAAACGGGTCGCCATGCCGACCCCGAAATCAAAGCCCTCCAAAAAGAAGAATCCTACAAACAATACAGCAACGAGTATAAACCAAAGATCATGAAGAGATGCCATGGTATACCTCCTGACTAAATGGATCTGTTGATACAGGCACATCATGATGATTATCATGCTCCGCACCTTTTTTAATCTCACGGATAAACAAGAAGACAAGCAGTGCACCAAGAATCATGTACATCACACCGAATGCGATGATTGAGAATAACAGGGAGCCCGCAGTTACGTTAGGCGACACAGATTGAGCGGTTGTCATTAAGCCCATGACCGTCCAAGGCTGACGCCCGATTTCTGTCATAATCCAGCCCGCGGAGTTCGCAAGAAACGGGAAGGAAATCAAAGCAATCATGATGCGCAAATACCATTTGCTGTTTTCAAGCTTTTTGCGGCGGTTTAACCAAAGGCCGCCTAACGCAGCAAGAATCATGACAACACCTGCTCCTACCATGATGCGGAAGCTCCAGAATGTCGTTTTCACTGGCGGAATGTAGTCGCCTTTTCCGTATATTTTTTCGTACTCAGCCTGAAGGGTTTTCATCCCTTTGACACTTCCGCTGAATTTCTGATAAGCCAAGTAGCTCAAGGCATAAGGAACTTTGATTTCATTTGAGCTTTTTTCATTTTTTGTATCGATCGTCGCAAAAGCGGTCCAAGCAGCAGGGTCACCGCTGTCTTCCCATAGACCTTCACTGGCAGCCATTTTCATCGGCTGTGATTCCATCAAGTGCTCAGCCTGCATGTGTCCGCTAAGGCCGACGCCAAGACCGGCACAAAGACCGACGATCATTGCGAGTTTAAAAGATTGCTTAAAGAACGGCACTTCTTTTTTCTTCAGCAGTTTAAAAGCACTCACTCCGGCAATAAAGAAAGCTCCAGTGGCAAGCGCACCGAAAATAACATGCGGGAATTCAACCCAAAGCTGAGGGTTTGTAATCAACGCGCCAAAATCATTCATTTCCGCGCGGCCGTTTTTGATCGTAAAACCGACCGGCTCCTGCATAAAGGAGTTTGCTGTTAAAATCCAGAAAGATGACATGATCGTTCCGAATGATACGAGCCATATGCAGAGAGCGTGAATTTTCTTCGGCAGGCGGTCCCAGCCAAAAATCCATAATCCGATAAAAATAGATTCCATGAAAAACGCCAATAATGCTTCAATCGCAAGCGGAGCGCCAAATACATCTCCGACAAAACGGGAGTAATCTGACCAGTTCAGTCCAAACTGGAATTCTTGCAAAATCCCCGTTACAACACCGACTGCGAAATTTATTAAGAATAAGTGTCCCCAAAACTTTGCCATTTTGAGATACAGCTCATTTTTCTTTACAAGATAAAGAGTCTCCATCAACGCAACCATAAACACAAGCCCGATAGACATCGGCACAAACAAGAAGTGAAACAACGTTGTTGATGCAAATTGTATGCGGGCTAATACCAATTCACTCATGCTTTCTCCTCCATTTCCGGTTAAAACTGTAATTTGCTCACTACTTCACAAGTAGAACCGAGACTTTGATCAGTAATTCACAAAATAGATGAAAAAAATATTGCTCAATATTTCACAAATGTGTCAAAAAGTCGTCCAATATGAGGCAAGATTGCCAGACTGACCAAATGACACAACCTCTGACTGGTTCATATTAAGTACTTTACAACGATTCATTTCAAAAATAAAGCCTAAAATACCTAAAAAGTCCCGCACTATGTGACGGATTTTTGTCTATTTTGTTGCTTATTTATGTCGGCTGCTAGGATAAATGACCCTTTATTATCGTACATCAACACATCGTTCCTTGCGAACAAAATGCTTGCCCTGCACCAGCACTCGTTTCTCCGCACTCCGTCATAAACAGATTTTAGGCAGGATGCCTCTTTTCATTTGAACCGGCAAGTGGAGAAAAGTTGAATAGTAAATTTTTAATATATTAATAATTTCAATTTTTTAGTATACTTAACATAGTGAACAATTTCACTGCATCAAGAATAGGGGAGGTTTTTCAATGGGAGAGCTTCAAACACACATGCAATTGCAAACGGATACAATTCACGAAGGGGTTCGAAAAGAGAATTGGTTTGCGAAAGCCATGAATATAAAAGTAGGCATCATACCGCTTCCTGTGTATGCCTTGCTGTTTATATTAATCACTGTTTTTGTTATGCATCACGATGTAAAAAGTGACATTTTGACATCCATCGCCGTCATGGCGTTTTTCGGGTTTACCTTTGCCCAAATCGGCAAATCGATACCGATAGTTCGTTCTATCGGCGGCCCGGCCATCCTAGCTACTTTTATTCCGTCCGCTGTCGTGTACTATCACCTGCTGCCTAATGATATCGTCAAATCCACCACAGAATTTACAGAAAACTCAAACTTTCTATATTTGTTTATCGCCGGTATTGTCGTCGGAAGCATTCTCGGCATGAAAAGAGAAACACTCGTAAAAGCATTCATGAAAATCTTTATTCCGCTTATTGTCGGTTCTGTCACAGCCGCTATTGTCGGACTGGCTGTCGGGACATTGCTCGGACTCGGATTTCAGCATACCCTGCTGTACATTGTCATTCCGATTATGGCTGGAGGAGTCGGAGAAGGCGCTATCCCGCTGTCCATCGGATATTCTGACATCATGCCCATTTCTCAAGGGGAAGCGTTTGCACTTGTTCTGCCATCGATTATGCTGGGCAGCTTGTGCGCGATTATTCTAGCGGGATTGCTGAACCGAATCGGAAAGAAAAAACCGGAATGGACAGGCAACGGCAAAGTGGACCGCTCCGAAGAAGAGTCCCCTGCGCTGGAGGAATCACAAAGCGGACAACAAATGTTCAACCTTTCTTTATTTGCGTCAGGCGGTATCCTTGCTGTTTCTTTATACTTAGTCGGCATGCTCGCTCACGATTTTTTCGGTTTTCCGGCACCCGTTGCCATGCTGTTACTGGCTGTTCTAATCAAGCTGTTCAGATTGGTGCCTGCCTCAATTGAAAATGGCGCGTTTGGAGTGTCCCGCTTTTTTTCAACAGCTGTGACCTACCCGCTTCTCTTTGCGATTGGGGTATCCATGACGCCGTGGGACAAGCTTGTCGCCGCTTTTAACCTCAGTAATATTATTACGATTCTGTCTGTCGTTGTGACCATGATGGCCGTTGGCTTCTTCACTGGAAAATGGCTGAACATGTATCCGATTGAAACCGCCATTATCAATGCGTGCCATTCTGGACAAGGCGGTACGGGTGACGTTGCCATTTTAAGCGCCGCTGAAAGGCTTGAGTTGATGCCGTTCGCCCAGGTATCTACCCGCATCGGGGGAGCGATCACAGTGTCCTTAACCTTATTGCTGCTTCACCAGTTTTATTGATCCCCGCAAGCAAGTTCTTCGTCAAACGAAAGAGCTTGCTTTTTTGCATGTCCATGTTTTTGCAAGTTCCCGCCTCATGCTATAGTAATAGTTGGAAATACTAGATAGAAAGGAATATGGCATGCCTATGGGAACTCATCTATTTCTCTTTATGCTTCTCGGGCTGGGATTTTATTTGATATCAGCCCTGGCAGCAAAACTCATTCCGGCCGTAGACTTCTGGATTGATATTGTTCTTTGGGTCGGCGCTGCAGTTTATATCTTCTCTCATCTCTCATTCATGGACGGCATTGTCTCACTCGCGACAATGTTCTACTGCTATTGGACCGCAATGGATCTCATTGTTTCAGAGCGTGTGGAAAAACCTTCGGGAGACTGGCAGGAAATCGAGCTGGCCAGAAACAAAACACGTCTCCTGTCAGACATTACGCTGACCGCCATTGTGTTTGCAGGGGCTGTTATTTTTTTCATCTATGGACCTGACCCAAGCCCTCTCAAATATGTGATCCTTCTCGGCATGATCTCCGGCGGAGGGGCACTGGTGAAGCGTATACTGAATGTTTTCAGCGTAAAGGTTTTTTATTCAGCAGCCTTAGAAAAATTGCATATCAGCTCACACTATGAAACCCGTACATACCCGCTTTCCGATTTGAAGGACATTCAGCTTGAATCAACGGCTGATCTCTTAAAGCTCCATCCGCTTCTGACGATGTATTCATCACGTCTAGATTTAACAACAAGCTTTCAGCAAGTCATTAAACTGTCTCTCCCCGGCGAAACACTGTTTCTGACGGTGAAGGAACCGCAAAAATGGAAAACAATTCTTCAGGAATACACAGATGCAAAAAACAATATGGACAATGTGATTTCTGTTTTGCCGTTTTATCATCGAAAAAATGTGAAGCGGCTGCTCGGGAAGCTTTATTTTGCCGCCAGCGTAAAAGGGGTATCCGCTTACGCCTTATTGGTGCTCGCGTTATACGCATTACACGCCTCTCCATGGGTCATGGCTGTTGCCGTGATCCTGTATTGGGGATTCAACATGTATATGTCAGACCGTGTGTTGCGGGCGGCGATGGACGCCAAGCCTTGTCATCATCCGCATGTACAGGCCGCGGCCGATAAGATTTTTCGATCGGCCGGCATTTCCCATGTCCGCATATACGAAACGGAGAGTGATGATTACAACGGAATGGCAGTAGGCATGAATGTCGGGAGGTCAATGGTCATCCTAACAAGCGCCACACTAACACTTCCACAGCGTGTCATCGAAGGCATTCTGGCCCATGAGGCAATTCATATCAAAAAACGTGACGTTCTGTCATCACAGCTTTTGCGTTTTCTATTTCTTGGAGCTGTCGTTGGGATTTTCCTCTTGTTTGAGCAGCATATCACCCATCCCGAGGCCCACAAAATTGTGCTTTGGGCTTTCATTATGGCAATCATTATCCTATTCCAGCTCTATCAATCCTTTTGTTCACAATGGATGGAGGTGCGTGCTGACAATCTTGGCGCATCATTGCTGGAGGGCGGTTACAAACAAATGGCTGAAGCCTTGAAAATCTTGGCGGTTCGGCAGGATGAGGACATACAGAAACAAAGTGCCTACAGCTCTGAAGCAGGTGAAGACGAGCTTCAAATTGATTCTCTCACCCGTGATAAAAGCTGGCTTTTCAGACTGATTGATTTTCAGTTCGCTCCTCATCCCCCTATGTATTGGCGTGTCGGCACTTTATTGTCAAACAAAGGACATGGGGTGCTAAAGCGCTGGCTCAGAGACCGCCTGAAAGAATCAATCACTTTGAAATGAAACCGGTCAGCGTTTCATCCGTATAACAGATATGGTGAAAAAAGGGAGTGACCAGAAGTGATAGTGATCTTATTGATAATAGCTATTATTGTTTTTCTTTCAGTCATTCAGCCGCAGTCATCGGATAATAAAAGCCGCCAGCAGGCGGACAGCGGGTATTTCGGTTATTCAGACAACGGCTCATACCATGATGGATGCAGCAGTGACGGAGGTTTCAGCGATTCCGGCTGTGGCGGCGGAGGGGGCGGCGATTAAACGCCGCCTTTTTTATTTCATTGATTCGATGTACGCACCAAAAGCCGAGCCCGACATGCCTGGGGACACGCGCACACGATGGAGGGCATACATTCCCTGGTCTCTCGAAGCCGCGCCCGGTTCTGTCGTCACGCCCATTTGATAGCCTGTTTTTTCAGCGGCCTTCAGCGTCTCCTCATTGTAGCGCCCTACCGGATAGCTGATGATGGTGGTTTGCTGATGAAACATGTTGTCAAACAGCTTTTTCGAATCAGCCATCTCACTTTGCTGCTGTTGAGGCGTTAATCCGTTCAGTTCAAGGTGGTCAATCGTATGGCTTTCAATCGATATGCCGTGCTGTGCCATTTCCTTCATTTGTTCCTCTGTCAGATGGTTCTTATGTCCGATCGATTTGCCGATCATAAAAATCGTTGCCTTCATCCCGTACTTTTTCAGCACCGGATACGCATCTTGATAATTGTCGGTGTACCCGTCATCAAATGTGATCAGCACGCACTTCTCACTCGGTTTTTTATCCTGCGTCAGCATGAGATACGCCTCTTTCGGCGTTAATGTCTGATAGCCGTTATCATGAAGCCACTTCATATGCGCCTCGAATTCTTTTTTTGGCACACGGAGGCTGTTTCCTGAAGAAATGCTGTGGTACATCAAAATCGGCAGCTTTGCCGGTTTCTCTGTTTTGATCCATGCGGATGTATCGTCTTCTTTTTTCTGAACTTGTACTGCCTTTTTTTCCGGTTTCTTTTGTTCCGCTTTTGGCATCGGCTGCTCTGCATTCGCCTCTTGATCAGCGCAAGCCGCAAGAGCCAAACAGCTGCCCAAAAGAAAGATGCTTAAAAACAATCGTTTCATCGTTCTCCTGCTTTCTGTCTATTTCTTCCTCCTTTTTCATCGGTTTTTTGTTGGAATTTTCAAGTTAAAAAAGGTGATTTCGAAATGTTCACAAATATTTTACAAATATTTACAAGGTTAATCAATTATGTAAATCGAATAGTTTACTTGCAATAAAAAATATTATTAGGAGGAATTGAAATGAAAATGAAGAAAACGATTGTTTCCTTACTCTCCGTTTCAGCTGTCGCTTTATCAATCGGAGGTCAAGCTTCTGCTAAAGAAGTAACTCAGAATTCTGCAATGGTTCCAGAAAGTCAAAGTGTTCCTGTATCACTCTCTCCTATTGAAGCAAAATTAGCTGACTTTAACATACAGGTGGGTCATGCAAAACCACTACCAAGCCATTTATTGGGATCAGGATTTTCATATCATAGTGACAACAAAGCTGTTTTTACTGTAGATGCTTATGGGATCGTAACAGGCCAAAGTGTAGGTCAGGGAAAACTTACTGTTTTTAAAAATGGTTCACTTTATGGACAATTAAGTGTTTCAGTTTATCGATAATGCGAACAAAAAGAGAGTGGATAAGCCACTCTCTTTTAATACATTTAATAAAAACAACTTAAGAAAACTGATTTCAAACCAGCGAGGTTAACCTGGCCGAGTGCGGCGATTAAACCCGTGATCGGACTGCTGTCTTTGTACGCCTCAGGCATCATCGTTGTAGCAATCATCGCAATGATGCCCCGCCCGCAAATGCTGCAATCGCTGGTATCACTTCTTCAGAAGCGCCGTTGAGAAAGAAAAATTCTGACCATGAGGCAAGAATTGAAATCACGAGCACCGCAGCCCAAAGCAGCATTTTCATTCTTAAGTACCCGCCATTTTTAACCTTAAAGAGAACAAAAAAACCGGACATGTCCCCATGTCCGGTTTTTTGTTCTTATCGAATTCTCACTTCTGTCTCACTGTCAAAGAAATGGCCTTTATTCATATCAAATGCAACCGTCAGTTCATCGCCCGATTGAATATCGAGGCGGGCGTCGATCCGCGCAATAAAGTCTTGGTTGTCGATCTGCGAATAAATCATGATTTCAGAACCGAGCAGCTCTGCAACATTGATTTTCGCCTTAATCGAAGAGTTCTTATATGATTCGACGACAATCAATTCATCATGGATATCCTCAGGACGGATGCCAAAGATGACCTCTTTGCCGATGTAGCCTTTTTCACGCAGCACTTTCATTTTTCCTTCCGGGACGGTTAATGCCGCAGAACCGATTTTGATTAAGCCATCCGTGAGCTTCCCTTTGAAAAAGTTCATCGCTGGTGATCCGATAAACCCGCCGACAAAGACGTTTTCAGGGAACTCGTATACATCCTTCGGCGTCCCGATCTGCTGAATTTTCCCATCTTTCATGACTACGATCCGTGTCGCCATCGTCAGCGCTTCTGTCTGGTCATGTGTCACATAAATCGTTGTAGTCTGCAGTCTCTGGTGGAGCTTAATGATTTCCGCCCGCATTTGCACCCTCAGCTTCGCGTCCAGGTTTGACAAAGGCTCATCCATCAGGAACACCTTTGCATCCCGCACGATTGCCCGGCCCAGCGCAACCCGCTGTCTCTGTCCGCCTGACAGCGCTTTCGGTTTACGGTGCAAATATTCCTCCAGCCCGAGAATTTTAGCGGCTTCTTCTACTCTTTTTTTGATTTCAGGCTTCGGCATTTTCCGAAGCTTGAGCCCGAACGCGATATTATCGTAGACCGTCATATGCGGATAGAGCGCGTAGTTCTGAAATACCATCGCGATATCCCTGTCCTTTGGCGCTACATCATTGACCCGTTTTCCTTCAATATAAAAATCGCCTTTCGAAATTTCTTCAAGTCCTGCGACCATTCGCAGCGTCGTTGATTTCCCGCAGCCGGACGGGCCGACGAATACGATAAATTCCTTATCGGCAATATGAAGGTTAAAGTTATCAACCGCCGGTTCCTTTTGATCATAAAATTTATAAATGTGCTCCATCCGCAATTCAGCCATCTAACATCCCCCTTTATTATTGTAAACGCTTTCTTATATTGAGTGTAACAGCAATTCCCTCTCGCTAAAATGGGCAGCGTTCATAAAATCACCCAGCCATTTTTCGTGCATATTTCCAATTTATTCTGAACTTTCATTTTGCAGGCAGATAAAATAGGCAAGAAGCGCGCCTTTGTACGATTTGATATCTATCCCTGACCGCTCAATAAATTTATCAATCCGATATTGCAGGCTGTTGCGATGCAGATGCAGCTTTTTCGCTGTTAATGTGACGTTTGAGTTGTTTTCAATAAACAGCTTAATGGTCTTCCTTAGCTCAGCTTCACTTCCAAATAAAAGCTCAGCTTCTTCAGAGAGCAGCGTTTCCAGTTTTTCTTTTTCTGTTTCTAATAATAGAAAAGGAAAGATCATCTCAAAGGTCACACTCTGCACCTGAGGCAGCCGTTTTTCAGCAAACAGGAAATATGCCTGTTCACGGGCGTAATGTTTTCGCAGACACTCATCCGGCTCGTAAAATCTTCCCGCGTAAAAACGGACACTGAAATAGAAATCACTTTCAAGAACCTTTGCGAGCGATTCCAGTTCGCTCTTCTCCGCCGCCGCTTCACTTTCCTGCTCGACAATCACGCCTCTGTCCTCATGAATCCACACAATCACAAAAGACACCGGCCAAAAATGGCGAACCGCTTCCGTAAAGGACGTCCTTTCTATTTTGCCGAATAAATGAAAGTGAACAAATCTCGTCCGTTTCTTTATGTACGCCGGCAATTCCCCTCTGGAAAAAAGGAACGAAAACCACTTGTTTTCCTCAGGTGATTTCATAGACAGTTGATTGCCCTCATCCGCAGGCGTCAGAAATGCCTGCAGCACCAATACTTCTTTTTCACTGATCTCTGTTTTCGGAATGGAGATATATCTCTGATTGCTCTCATCAAAAAAACATAGACAGCCTTCCCTTATGCAAAGCTCCTCAGACACAATCGAACCGGGATAAATAGCCAGCAGCGATTTCATAGAGTCTCCTCTCTTATGTAAGGATCTGTATATTCAGTATAAGGCGAAACACACTTGTTCTCCACTAAAAAAGAGTATATCCGGTATAGATAGACGAGAAACTGAAAGGGAAACCTCATTCGTTTACATATTGGCTTCAGCGGAAATAGAAGAAGACATGCAGGACCAAAGGAGGGTCATCTTATGAGTTTCGAAACGTTAAACAAAAGTTTTATCAACGGAAAATGGACTGGGGGAGAAAGCGGACGTACGGAGGACATTTTGAATCCGTATGACCAGTCTGTGATCACAGCAGCATCTTTGGCAACGGGCAAACAGCTGGAGGATGCGTTTGGCATTGCACAGAAAGCCCAAAAAGAGTGGGCCAAGAGCACAACGGAAGACCGAAAAGCCGTCCTGCAAAAAGCGCGCGGCTATTTACAGGAAAACCGTGAAGACATCATTATGATGATCGCCCGCGAAACTGGCGGAACGATCATTAAATCAACAATCGAGCTGGAACAAACGATTGCGATTTTAGATGAAGCCATGACGTATACTGGTGAGTTAGGCGGCGTCAAAGAGGTGCCATCCGACATTGAAGGGAAAACCAATAAGATTTACCGCCTTCCGCTAGGTGTCATTTCATCGATTTCTCCATTTAATTTTCCGATGAATTTATCTATGAGATCCATTGCGCCCGCAATTGCGCTGGGTAACAGTGTTGTTCACAAGCCTGATATCCAAACCGCTCTTTCCGGCGGGACCATCATTGCGAAAGCGTTTGAACACGCCGGTCTTCCTGCCGGTGTCCTTAACGTCATGCTGACGGATGTAAGGGAAATCGGGGACGGCATGCTCACCAATCCAATCCCGAGATTAATCAGCTTTACAGGATCAACAGCAGTCGGGCGCCACATCGGTGGAATCGCCGGGCGTGCCTTCAAACGAATGGCACTTGAGCTCGGCGGCAACAATCCATTTGCCGTTCTTTCAGATGCGGATGTCGATCGTGCTGTGGATGCCGCGATTTTCGGAAAATTTATTCACCAGGGACAAATCTGTATGATTATCAACAGGATCATCGTTCATCAAGATGTGTACGATGAGTTTGTAGAAAAGTTCACCGCCCGTGTCAAACAGCTTCCGTACGGCGATCAAACCGATCCAAAAACCGTTGTCGGCCCGCTGATCAACGAGCGCCAAATCGAGAAAGCACTGGAGATCATTGAGCAGGCAAAGGCAGACGGCATAGAGCTTGCGGTTGAAGGAAAACGCGTCGGAAACGTGCTGACGCCGTACGTCTTTGTCGGTGCGGACAACAACAGCAAAATTGCCCAAACGGAGCTGTTTGCCCCAATCGCAACCATTATTAAAGCTGGCAGCGACCAGGAAGCGATTGACATGGCAAATGATACCGAATACGGCCTCAGCTCTGCGGTTTTCACTTCTGATTTAGAAAAAGGCGAAAAGTTCGCCCTGCGAATTGACAGCGGCATGACCCATGTCAACGACCAGTCCGTCAATGATTCGCCGAATATTGCCTTTGGCGGAAACAAAGCAAGCGGTGTCGGCCGCTTCGGCAATCCGTGGGTCGTCGAGGAATTTACCGTGACCAAATGGATTTCGATACAGAAGCAATACCGCAAATATCCGTTTTAATTGAAAAAATCCCTCTGCTTCAAGTACAGAGGGATTTTTCTTTATTTAGATATATCCACAAACCCTTCGCCAAACACATCGCGTACGTCATGAACGATCACAAACGCTTTTTTGTCGCAGCTTCTAATGATTTTTTTCAGCATAGACAGCTCCTGTTTGTTAATGACGATATACAAAATCTCTTTTGATTGGCCCGTATAATTTCCCTTCCCTGATAAAATCGTCACGCCCCGATCCATCAAGGTATTTACCTGCTCTGCAATCTCACTCTTATTTTCTGAAATGACCGTAATGGCTTTTTTCGTATTCAAACCTTCAATAATGAAATCCATCACTTTGGTACCTATATACAGCATCACGATCGTAAACATCATTTTTTCTGCACCAATAATAAAATAAGAGCTAAATACTACGATTAAATCAAAAAACAAGAGTGCATAGCTGATATTCCAGTCTAAATATTTATTAGCAATTCTGGCCAGAATCGCGGAACCAGCCGTCGTCCCGCCGACCCGGATAATCATGCCGATCCCGACTCCGGCAAATACACCTGCGAAAATCGTATTAATGATCAATTCATCAGACGGAATGCTCCACCCATGTGTCAGATGAAGAAAAAGCGAATTTGCCGCAACCGCAATGATTGTATAAACCGTTGTTTTTCCATCAAGAAACTTGTAGCCGATTAAAAGCAAAAACGCATTTAAGATAAAGTTCGTGACACCAGGAGACCATTGAAACAGATAATACAAAATCAGCGTAATCCCAGTGACTCCGCCTTCCCCAAGATCATTGGGAATCGCAAATAAATTAACCGCAAGCGCGAAGAAAAAAGCGCCAATCACAAGCATAAGTACATCCAGCATTCTCTTTTTCATCACGAAAACACTCCTTCTCATTGTTCTGTTCTAGCAAATAAAAAACCCAGGAGAACGCTCTCGAATAAGAGCAGAAACTCCTGGGCTTTTATCCCACCGTGTCATAACAGCCAAGCTGCTATGTGTTTTCTCTCGGTCACAGTCCAATTTGCATTGCGGAACCCTAGAAAACCACTGTTTTTATCATATCCTTTTCACTTTCCAATATTAGCATTATAAGGGACGGTTCGAATTGGTTCAAGGGGTATTTGCGGAACTGAAAAAACTTACAAGGGTACCTTAAGAGGCGTTCTTGTTCTTTAAAAAGGCCTTCTCTATTGAGAAGGCCTCCATTCTTATTCCGCACTCTTATACCCATTCACATTAGAAGACTGCCATCTCCAGGAATCAGCGCACATTTCCTCAAGGCCGCGTTTCGCTTCCCAGCCCAGATCCCGCTTGGCTTTCGCAGGATCTGCAAAGCATGTGGCGATGTCTCCCGGGCGGCGGTCCGCAAAACGGTACGGAACCTCTTTCCCTGACACTTTTTCAAAGGCTTTGACCATTTCAAGCACGCTGTAACCTGTGCCTGTTCCAAGGTTGTATGCATCGGCTCCTGTAGAGTTCAATACTTTTTCCAGCGCCTTGACGTGGCCTTCTGCGAGATCAACGACGTGAATATAATCGCGTACGCCTGTCCCGTCTTTTGTCGGATAGTCATTTCCGAATACGCTTAATTGCTCGAGCTTCCCGACTGCTACCTGTGCCACATACGGCATAAGGTTATTTGGGATTCCGTTCGGGTCTTCACCGATCCGTCCGCTTGGATGCGCGCCGAACGGGTTAAAGTAACGAAGCAGCGCAACGCTCCACTCATTGTCGGCTGTATGCAAATCACGCAATATTTGTTCAAGCATGAGCTTCGTCTGCCCATAAGGATTTGTCGCGCCTAATGGAAAGTCTTCCGTAATCGGCGATGTTTCCGGAACGCCGTATACTGTCGCGGATGAACTGAACACGATTTTCTTGACGCCGTATTTCTCCATGGCCTCGCATAAAATAAACGTTCCTGTCAGATTGTTATGATAATATTTGAGCGGAATCGCAACAGATTCACCGACTGCTTTTAACCCAGCAAAATGAATCACAGCTTCGATTTCATTTTCAGCAAAAACCGCATCTACTGCTTCCCGGTCCAATAAATCCGCTTCGTAGAACGTTAAATCTTTTCCCGTAATCTCCTTTACACGGTTCAGCGCCTCAGCCGAACTGTTGGACAGATTATCAAGAACAACAATCTCGTAGCCGCTGTTCAATAATTCAACACATGTGTGGCTGCCAATGTACCCGGCACCACCAGTAACAAGTATTGCCATGATGTAAACCCTCCTAAAAAATGACCTGCTATTATTATATAGTGTTTAGGACGGCTCCACATCCATTTTTAAGAAGTTTAATCGTTTATTAATAGTTTTTTCATATGTTATCAGCATTTTTACGCCATGTTACATAACTTTATGCAGCGCGAACAAGTATAGCAGCTGAAAAATCAATCTGCCGGTTGACGTTTTCCTTTCCCTTTTTCGCTATGCTTAATGCAGAAAGGATTTGATGACATGGCGATGAGCCCTTATATTTTTATTGTATTGATTCTTATTATTTTATCGATGTATCGAGAAAGAACGGTGAAGCCCGGGAAGTTGCTGATCATTCCGCTGCTGCTCTTATGGGGCGTATCAGCATCGTTTCAGCCGGCGTATTTTCATTCCGTATTACATGTGGCGATCAGCGGCATTTTATTACTGATCGGGCTGGCCTGCGGGTTTGGCATTGGGAAGATGGTAAATGTACGGATTCACCCGGAAACCGGAAAGGTCACTTCACGCGGCTCCCTTGGAAGTGTTATTCTCATTCTAGTGATACTTTCTTTGCGTATGGCCGCGAGAACATGGCTGCCTGAGAGCAACGAGATGTTTATTGCCATTATTCATTCTATGTTCTTCATTCCCCTCGGCACCATCACAGCCCGTAACATCATGCTTTATAAAGCTTACAGACGGCTGACCGCTGGCAAAGTATCCATTCAATAACTGAAAGAAGGACCAGCATGAACGGACAATCTCCGGCTCGGCACTACAAGAAGCTTGTGCCGAGCCTTATTCTCATTTTGAATTGCATACAATTTTTATCTCACCCAGCCAAAGCTGATCCCATTTTGTTAGCATTTGTATTTGCGGTATACTTAGCATTCATTTGGATCATTCCCTATGTGGCATCCACTGCTGTTAGTTTGAGCATATTCATCGGACTCTGGCTCCTGACCGATTTCTTTTGGGCTGTTTCCGGCCAAGAGCAGGGTGCCGCCTTTTTTTTACTCGTATTTTTAATGGTTTATGCAGCCATAAAGCTTCCTGCACGGCTGTCTTTGATCCTTACAGTGTGCCTAATTGGGGGCAATGCTTTCTTTTTGTATTCTGTTTTTGACAGCAGCTGGGACGATATCATCAGCAACATCTCGATCATGATCGGGCTCTACGTCTTCTTCTCCTCCATGCGTTTCAGACGAGAAGCGAGAAGGGAGGCTGAACGGAATCATGCTGAATTGGCAAAAATGCATGTGCAGCTGGAACATGCTCATAAAGAACTCCAGAAAGCGCATGCAGAGCTGCAGGAGGCTTCTGTTCTTTCATTAAGGTACGCGGTCCTTGAGGAACGTACAAGAATTGCCCGCGACATTCATGACAGTATCGGTCACGAGCTGACTTCTGTGATTGTTCAGCTTCAATCTCTTCCCTATATCCTCAAAAGCAGCAAGGAGGATTCAGAAAAAGTCATTCAAAATGTACTGAGTGTCGCCAGGGAATGTCTTCAAGAAGTACGGTCTGTCGTTCACCAAATGGGCCGTAGTGAATCGATGGTGGGGCTTACCGCTTTGCGGGGGCTCATTCATCAAGTGGAGGAACGGAGCGGCTTGCACGTTTCTTTAGATACTGCCGGACTGTCAAAAGAGTCTTGGCCTCCAAACGTGAGCGAAACGATCTACCGCATCTTGCAGGAAGCGCTGACCAATATCATTCGTCACGCTGACGCTTCTCATGCGGCGGCCGTCATTTCTAACGACAAGTCCCATCTCTATGTCACAATCACCGACGACGGACAATTCACCGGCAGCCTTACTTATGGATTTGGCCTGACAGGAATGAAAGAGCGCGCAGAAAAAGCAGGCGGTTCCCTTACTTTCAGTGCCGTACAGCCGAGCGGCCTGAAAATTGAGCTGTCATTGCCGCTCATGACAACGAATAAGGAGCAAAAAGATGAACAAAGATAACATACGCGTCGCGCTTGCCGATGATCAGCCGCTTGTGCGTGAAGGCTTCCGCTACGTCATCAACGCACAGACGGATATGACGGTTTCTGGTGAGGCCGGCGACGGTCACGATATTATAGCACTCGCAAAACAAACAAAACCCGATGTTATCCTCATGGATGTCCAGATGCCGCATTGCTCAGGCATCGAAGCGGCGAAAGACATTATGACCGCACTTCCAAATACAAAGATAGTCATTTTAACTACCTTTGACACGGAAGAATACGTATTTGAAGGCATCCGTGCGGGAGCAGTAGGCTATCTGCTGAAGGATACACTTCCTGAAGAGTTGATAGATGCGATTCGCGCTGCGGCCAGAGGCGAGGCGATTTTCCGTACAGTCACAGCTGCTAAAATTATCAGTGAGACATTTCGGGCGAAGCAACAGCCCCATCCAGAAGAACTGGCAGAGCCGTTCACCAAAAGAGAGCTTGAGGTTCTTCAGCAAATGGCCTACGGGCTGAGAAATGAGGATATTGCTGAAAAGCTTTTCGTCAGTGAAAGCACTGTGAAAACCCACGTGCACCGCATCCTGCAAAAATGCAATGCCCAAGACCGGACACAGGCAGTCGTTTTTGCCATTCGAAACGGTATTGTGCAATAGAAATCTCTCATCCCACCATGCTAAAATAAGACAAAGGAGATGATTGGAAATGAAAGAAGAAATCATTGAACGGTTTACTACATATGTAAAAGTCGACACACAGTCCGATGAATCCGTTGACACTTGTCCTTCCACACCCGGCCAATTGACATTAGGAAACATGCTCGTTGATGAATTGAAGTCCATCGGCATGCAGGATGCAGCCATTGATGAAAACGGCTATGTCATGGCAACTCTTCCCTCCAATACTGAAAAAGACGTGCCGACAATCGGCTTTCTCGCTCACGTCGACACCGCTACAGACTTTACCGGCAAAAACGTGAATCCGCAAATCATCGAAAGCTATGATGGAAAAGACATCGTTCTTAACGAACAGCTGCAGGTCACCCTGTCACCTGATCAATTTCCTGAGCTGTCCGGCTATAAGGGCCATACACTCATCACCACAGACGGCACCACCCTTCTCGGCGCAGACAATAAGGCCGGTATCGCTGAAATCATGACAGCCATGGATTACCTCATCAAACACCCTGAAATCAAGCACGGCACAATCAGAGTCGCCTTTACGCCTGATGAAGAAATCGGAAGAGGGCCGCACAAATTTGATGTGAAACGGTTCAATGCTTCCTTTGCCTACACGGTTGACGGCGGGCCGCTCGGTGAGCTTGAATATGAAAGCTTCAATGCCGCTGCCGCAAAAATTACGATTAAAGGCAACAACGTACATCCCGGAACAGCTAAAGGAAAAATGATCAACTCTGCGAAAATCGCGATGAAGCTGAACAGCCTGCTGCCGGCAGACGAAGCGCCTGAATATACGGAAGGCTATGAAGGCTTCTACCACCTGCTGTCGATTCAAGGAGACGTAGAGGAAACAAAGCTCCACTACATTATCAGAGACTTTGACAAAGAGAATTTCCAAAACAGAAAAGAAACAATGAAGCGTGCCGTTGAAGAACTTCAAAACGAATACGGGCAAGACCGGATTCTGCTGGATATGAACGACCAATACTACAACATGAGAGAGAAAATTGAACCTGTCATCGAAATCGTCAACATTGCCAAGCAAGCGATGGAAAACCTCGGCATCGAACCGAAGATTTCCCCCATCCGCGGCGGCACCGATGGATCACAGCTGTCCTACATGGGGCTTCCGACGCCAAACATCTTTACAGGCGGGGAAAACTTCCACGGCAAATTTGAATACATCTCAGTTGACAACATGGTCAAAGCCGTAAATGTCATCGTTGAGATTGCAAAGCAGTTTGAAGCGCAAGCATAGTGCCAAAAAACCAGTCCAAAAAAGGACTGGTTTTTTTGTGTGAAAATGAAACATTTTAAACGCGTCCTCCGTAAAACAAGTATCAACAAATGAGGAGGAAAAACAATGACAAAACATGCAATCGCTGCAAAGAGTCTCTTGAAAAAATGGATCATTTCCAGGCCGCTTAACATGCAAAAGAAATCCAGCCCATTTCAAAAAATCAGAAAAATGTTCAAACGCTTCTTCAAATAAAACATTCAAATCCCCTAAATACAATCCGTATTCACCCGTACCGCCCAAATGCTCCGTAATTTGGGTTTTTTGTGTTCAATTCCGCAAAATAGGGTATAAACCAAACAAGCAAGAAAACAGCACCCAAAAACAGGTAATTCGAATTACGGAAACTTAGGTTAAAAGTTGTGTAAAGGAATTTATTTTATCGTCGATAGTAACTATAGAACCAATCATCAACAAGAGCAAACAGCGTAATTCAAGACTATTTTCAGGTAATCAGGTAATACTGTTTTAGAGGGACAGTTTCTTGTTATTTATTGATTTAGAATTTTTTGAATACTTTTTGGCATTTTATCCGTACAATAGAGAGTACCAAAACTTTTTTTGGGAGGTATGTAATATGATCCTATTTATTATCATCGCATTATGCGGCTATCTTCTTTTTTCTTTCAGCAAGGACAATCGCCGCAAACCGCAAAAGACAAGCCCTCTGCCAGCAGCCGCACCTCATCACAACAACCTAATCGACCTTGACGCCATCCGCCAAAAACGCCGGATGCATCTTTCCTAATTCTATATTTCAAACGAAAAGGCTGCTGAATCACGCAGCCTTTTAAAATTGTTTTGATTTAGAGCCTGAAACCTTTTCGCCACCTATCCGTAATTTCATACAAGGCAAATCCAAAGGAGACTTCAGCAATGATCGAGTTATTTATGAAACAAAAAATGTTCTCATTTAAAGATGCATTTCACATTTATGACCGGGATGAACAAGAAACATTCAAGGTGGAGGGGCGTTTTTTCTCGTTAGGAGACTCATTACAAATGACAGACTCATCTGGGAAAACGCTCGTTTCCATAGAACAAAAACTAATGTCTTTATTGCCGCGCTATGAGATTTCAATTGGCGGGAAAACAGTTTGTGAGGTAACGAAGAAAGTAACGTTTTTCAAACCGAAATTTGTGATTTCCGGGCTTAACTGGGAAATCGATGGTGATTTATGGAGGGATGAATTCCAGCTGACGGACGGGGAAAATGTCCGGATGTCAGTGAGCAAAAAGTGGCTCAGCTGGGGTGATTCCTATCACTTGCAGATTGCAAACGAGGAAGATGTTCTGATTTGCACTGCTATCGCTATCGTGCTTGATATGGTTTTATATAACGATGAAGATGAAGGTATTTTCTAAAAAGCATTGACAATTGATCCAAAAGTAATAATATTAAGATAATTGAAATCTGAATATGAAGTTGTACCTTATCAAGAGAGGTGGAGGGACTGGCCCTATGATACCCGGCAACCGCTGTTTCAAACAGAATGGTGCTAAATCCTTAAGAACATTGCGTTCTTGCAGATGAGGCGGAGATTTGATCATTCAAGCTCTTCCTTACACAAAGGAAGAGCTTTTTACATGCTCAATATTTCAGAAAAGAGGCGAATAACATGGCTCAACAAACGAATGTTGCAGGACAAAAAACAGAAAAACAACGCAAAGCACCTTTCCGCGCCGATCATGTCGGCAGCTTGCTTCGTTCCGTTCCGGTAAAGGAAGCCCGGCAAAAAAAAGCGGCTGGTGAGATGACAGCGGAACAGCTTCGTGATATCGAAAATCAAGAGATCACCCGCATCGTGGAAAAACAAAAAGAAATCGGTCTCGATGTGGTAACAGACGGGGAATTCCGGCGTTCCTGGTGGCATTATGACTTCCTGGAAGGGCTTGACGGTGTGGAACCGTTCATCCCGGCTGAGGGGATTCAGTTCCATAACACAAAAACGAAAGCGCGCAGCATCAAAGTGACGGGAAAACTCGATTTTACGAGCCACCCAGCGCTCGCTGATTATCAATTTTTACATGAGATTGCCGGTAACGCGACGCCAAAATTGACCATTCCCAGCCCAAATATGCTGTTTTTTGGCGAAAAGGCGGATAAAGGGATTTATGACGATCAAGAGGAATACTTTCATGATCTGGCCCAAGCGTACAAAAAAGCAATCAAAGCCTTCTATGATGCTGGCTGTCGTTATCTCCAGCTCGATGATACGTCATGGTCTCTCTTCTTTGAGGAAAAAGGCAGAGAGGTTGTCCGGGCGCTCGGCGGTGATCCAGAAACATTGCCAGCCATATTTGCCAAAACAATTAACGATGCCGTCGCAGACCGGCCTGACGATTTAACGATCACAATGCACATTTGCCGCGGCAACTTCCGCTCAACCTGGGCGGCATCAGGAGGGTACGACGCTGTAGCGGAAACGATTTTGGACGGCTTAAACCTTGACGGCCTTTTCTTGGAGTACGATGATGACCGCTCCGGAAACTTTGATCCGCTCCGTTTTGTGAAGCGCAAGGATCTGCAAATTGTGCTCGGCTTGATCACATCGAAATACGGCGAGCTTGAAAATCCTGAGGATGTGAAACGCCGTATCAATGAAGCCGCGCGTTTTGTCAGCTTGGACCAGCTATGCCTGAGCCCGCAGTGCGGTTTCGCCTCTACAGAAGAAGGCAACCTTCTGACAGAGGAGCAGCAATGGGCAAAGCTTCGCCATGTTATCGACATTGCCAACGATGTATGGAGATAATCTATCATTGACAGAAATAGAAAATGTGTGAATAATAGATACTATCAGAAAATTTCATAAAAAGGTTTTCCTTATCAAGAGAGGTGGAGGGACTGGCCCTGCGATACCCGGCAACCGCTGTTTAACAGAATGGTGCTAAATCCTTTAGAGCAATGATTGCTCTTGAAGATAAGGTTGAGATTGTCACGCAAGCTCTTCCTTATCCAAAGGAAGAGCTTTTTTATATTTGAATGGAAAGAAGGAATGGACAACATGTCACAACAAACAACACCCGCAGAACAAAAATCACTTCAAAGAAAAAAACCGCCGTTTCGCGCGGATCAAGTCGGAAGCCTGCTAAGATCTGAGCCCGTCAAAAAAGCGCGGCTGCAAAAAGCGGCCGGCGAAATGACCGCTGAGCAGCTTCGCCAAATTGAAAACGACGAAATCATCCGCATTGTGGAAAAACAGAAGGAAACCGGCCTGAACGTCGTGACAGACGGTGAATTCCGCAGAGCATGGTGGCACTTTGATTTCCTGGAAAACTTAGATGGCGTTGAGCCGTTTACTCCTGAGCAAGGCATTCAATTCCATAACGTACAGACAAAAGCACGCGGCATTAAAGTCACAGGCGATATCGACTTTTCAACTCACCCAATGCTTGAAGATTATTCATTTCTCCATAGCATTGCCGGTGACGCGACGCCAAAGATGACGATTCCAAGCCCGAATATGCTGTTTTTCCGCGGAAAACTGGAAAAGGATGCGTATAAAAAAGATTATCACCTTTTCCAGCATGATGTATCCAAAGCATATAAAAAAGCGATTCAAGCGTTTTATGACAGAGGCTGCCGCTACCTCCAGCTTGATGATACAGCGTGGGCCGTTTTCTTATCTGAAAAAGGCTTAAAACAAATCGAAGCGTTCGGAACAACGCCTGACGAGCTTCGCCAGCTGTTTGCGAAATCGATTAACGACGCGATTGCAGACCGCCCGGATGACTTGACGGTAACCATGCATATTTGCCGCGGCAACTTCCAGTCCACTTGGACAGCGGAAGGCGGCTATGACGCCGCAGCCGAAACCATTTTTGATGGCTTGAATCTTGACGGACTTTTCTTAGAGTATGATGATTCACGCTCAGGCGGATTTGAGCCACTCCGTTACGTAAAACGGTCTGATCTTCAGCTTGTTCTTGGCTTAGTGACATCTAAATTCGGCGAGCTTGAAAATCCGGATGACGTGAAACGCCGTATCGAAGAAGCGTCCCGTTATGTAAGCTTAGACCAGCTTTGCCTCAGCCCTCAATGCGGATTCGCTTCAACTGAGGAAGGCAACAAGCTGACTGAAGAACAGCAATGGGCGAAGCTCCGCCATGTTGTTGAGATCGCTAATGAAGTTTGGAAATAAGCAAAGAAAAAACACACTTGATTCCCTAGCGGAGCAAGTGTGTTTTTTATGTCATTGTGCGGTGTAGCCCCCATCAAGGACGACAGCCTGCCCAGTAACGCCCTTCGCCTTCTCGCTTGCCAAAAACACGGCATAATCCGCAATTTCCTTGACAGAAAGCAGTCGCTTTTGCGGCACAAGCGGAAAAATGACTTGTTCAAGTACAGAGTCGTAAGGGACATTTCTAGTTTTCGATAGATCACTAAGCTGATTGCGTACAAGCTGGGTATCGACATAACCCGGACAGAGCGCATTGACTGTTATGCCGTGGGGCGCGCCTTCCAGCGCCCCTACTTTTGTGAGTCCAATGACGCCGTGCTTGGCGCTATTATAAGCGGATTTCCCTGCAAAGCCCACTAATCCATTAACAGACGCAATATTAATGATTCTGCCAAACTGCTGTTTTTTCATGATCGGAAAAACATGCTTCATTGCAATAAAGGGAGCCGTCAGCATGACCTTGATCAGCTGTTCAAAGGTGTCTGTCGGAAACTCTTCAATCGGAGCGACGTGCTGAATACCGGCATTGTTCACCAGAATATCCAAGCGGCCGTATCGTTTTTGGATGACGTTCACCGTATCAGCAACTTGCGCTTCCTTTGTCACATCATACGGAATGGCCGCCGCGTCAAAGCCTTCTTCTGCAAGCTTGGAGGCTGTTTGTTCACATGCTTCCGGACGGAGGTCTGAAACGATGACGCTAGCGCCTTCACGGGCGAATTCTCTTGCCATTTCGAATCCGATTCCGCCGGCAGCCCCTGTCACCAAAGCGACTTGTTTTCTCATGTCAAACACCTTCCCATTAAGAATTGAGTACAGACTGGCTTACAGCGAAATCAGCTTCTGTTTTTTCATAAACCTCTTCAATTGTGACACCATCCTGAAGCTCCGTCAGTGTCATGCGACCGTTCACAAAATCAAATACAGCCAAATCCGTAATCAGCCTGTGTACGACTTTCTGGCCTGTCAGCGGAAGGGAGCATGTTTTTTTCACCTTTGATTCACCATGCTTATTGACGTGCTCCATGATGACAACGATTCGTTTCGCCCCGTTGACGAGATCCATGGCGCCGCCCATCCCTTTTACCATTTTGCCCGGGATCATCCAATTGGCCAAATCCCCCTGCTCCGAAACCTCCATTCCGCCGAGAATAGCCAAATCGATATGCCCGCCTCTTATCATCGCGAATGACTCAGCGCTGTCAAAATAAGAGGCGCCCGTCACTTCAGTGATCGTTTCCTTTCCCGCATTGATCAAATCCGCGTCTTCCGTTCCTTCCAGAGGATAGGGGCCAATTCCGAGCAAGCCGTTTTCCGACTGAAGCATGACGTGAACGCCGTCGGGTATCTCATTTGCGACAAGCGTCGGCATTCCAATCCCGAGATTCACATTCATGCCGTCCTTGATTTCTTGTACAGCCCGTTTGACCATTCGTTTTCTCGCTTCCTTCACTTGGCCTCACCCTTTCCCGATGCTTGCTGAACTGTTCGTTTTTCTATTCGTTTTTCTTGGCTCGCGCCAAGCACGACATGCTGTACGTAAATTCCCGGCGTATGGATGTGATCTGGATCGAGCTCTCCTGCTTCCACGATTTCTTCCGCCTCGGCAATCGTGATCTTGCCTGCCATGGCGGCAATGGGATTGAAATTTCTCGCCGTTTTCCTAAAAACCAAATTGCCCATGGTGTCCGCTTTCCACGCTTTGACGATCGCCACATCGCCGGTAATGCCTCGCTCCAGCACATAAGTCCGGCCGCCGAATATTTTATGTTCTTTTCCCTCGGCTATGGAGGTGCCGACGCCTGTCGCCGTATAAAATCCCGGTATACCTGCACCGCCTGCACGAATTCTCTCAGCGAGCGTTCCTTGGGGAACAAGCTCGACCTCAAGCTCTCCGCTTAAAAACTGCCGCTCAAAAATTTTATTTTCACCGACATAGGAAGCGATCATTTTCTTGATTTGCTTGTTAGCCAGAAGCAAACCTAGCCCCCAGTCATCGACTCCGCAGTTATTGCTGACAACGGTCAAATCCTTTACTCCCTGATCTCTTATAGACAAAATGAGCTGTTCAGGGATGCCGCACAGCCCAAACCCTCCCGCGATCAGCGTATCCCCATCATGAATCAGTTTCGCAGCTTCCTTGCTTGATGACAGCACTTTTCCCATATTGATGCCCCTTTCGTTTTCTTCTACACTAGACCAGTCAGGCTGTAAATCGCGATCACAGCAAATACGGCAGCGGTTTTAATGAGCGTGATCGCAAAAATATCGCGATACGATTGCCGGTGGGTCAAACCCGTCACGGCGAGAAGCGTGATAACGGCGCCATTATGCGGCAGTGTATCCATCCCGCCTGATGCCATTGAAATGACCCGATGCATCACCTCTGGCGGAATATTGTAAGCCTGAATCGCCTGTAAGTATTGTTCTGACATCGCGCTTAACGCAATGCCCATTCCTCCTGAAGCCGAGCCGGTGATTCCCGCCAGCGCAGTTGTCGTAACGGCGCCATTTACAAGCGGATCGGTAAAAGTATGTGAAATTCCGCTGCTCAGCTTATGAAACCCCGGCAGCGCGGCGATAATGCCGCCGAACCCGTACTCGGCACCCGTATTCATAGATGCCAGCAAGGCGCCGCCAATCCCTTCATTCAGCCCTTCCTTCAATTGGGCAAACACACTTCTCCAATCAAATAAAATCGTTGTGATGATGCCAATCACTAAAGCAATCTCCACCGACCAAATAGCAGCCGCTGAAGAAATATCAAGCCTGCCGAACTCCTTTAATCCTATGGAAGAAAAATCAAATCCATTCGGATACCACTTTGGCAGGTAAATGGTAAAATATTTATTCACTGCACCGACGAGAATAAGCGGGACAAAGGCAAGCGCGTGCCGAATCGGGCTTTTTTCCGGTTCAGCCGCGGACTCAATCGATTCAGGAGCATTCTGCGAATCAAAACCGCCATAGCCTTCGCCAGATGCCTGCGCTTTCTTCCGCCTTGATTCCAAATAGAGCATCCCAGCTGCCAGAACAATCACTGCGCCCATCAAACCCAGCCAAGGGGCGGCATAAATGTCTGTTTTGAAAAACGACGTCGGGATGACATTTTGAATTTGCGGCGTTCCAGGAAGCGCGTCCATCGTAAACGTAAAAGCCCCTAAAGCAATCGTTCCCGGGATGAGGCGTTTTGGTATGTTTGCTTCTTGGAACATGTTTTTCGCAAAAGGATATACGGCAAATACGACAACAAACAGGCTGACACCGCTGTACGTCAAGACAGCGCCCATCAGCACAATGGCAAGTATCGCTCTTTTTGCCCCGACAAGCCGGACAATTGTTTTCGCGATTGATGCCGCAAGCCCGGCCATTTCAACGACCTTTCCAAAAATGGCACCGAGCAAAAACACTGGGAAATACAGCTTAATAAAACCCGCCATCTTCTCCATAAAAATTGATGAAAAAAAAGGAAGCACATGGCTTGGATCTGTCAGCAGCACCGCGAATAACGCGCAAATCGGCGCAAACAATATGACAGAAAATCCCCGATACGCCGTAAACATCAGCAAACCTAACGCCAATAGAATGATGATCAGTTCCACACACACATCCCCCGTTTCTGCGAACTAGAAAGCGTTTACATAAACCTGTCCGCATCGGCTGTTTCCGTCCCCTTTCCATATGTACGAGAAGCGTGGGCCAACTATTCCGATTAAAAAAGGAAAGCTCCTTTTTTCGGAGCTTTCCTCTGCCATTCATTTCATTCCTATTAGGATATCAACATCAACCGTAATATCGGCTGATTTCATCTCTTTCAGGAGGCTGACTCGATCTTTCGGCGCCGACCAGGCAAGCGGCGTCATCTTGAGAAGCCAGTGGATCGCCTGCTGGTCAAGCGTTTTAACATAGCGCAGCCTGACAGGACGGCTGTGTGCTGCATTTGCTGCAAAACGCTCAACAGCTGCCGCATTGGAATACGTGCGTCTTGGTGAATCAGCATATAAAAATTGTCTTAATTCTATTAAATAATCGCTTCGCGGCACTACTTTTACGAGCATGCCATCATTCTTCAGCAGTCTATGAAACTCTGCATAATTGGACGGCGAAAAAATAGACAGCACAACATCAAATTGGCGATCATGAAAAGGAGCACGCGCCACATCGGCAACCGCCCACATCTGATCTTTGAATGCCTTAGAAGCTTTTAAGATCCCATCCTTCGAAAGATCTATGCCGGTTCCTATCGCTGCTTTCCCTGCATAATCAAACCCGCAAAGCGCATTCAAATGAGAACCCTCCCCGCAACCGCTGTCCAGGATGGTGAATGCCTCATGACCAGATGTGGGATGACTGATGAGTTCTGCAATCACATCATGGAGCGGGTCAAAAAAACCACATTCTCCAATCAGCCTGCTCCTCGCTTCAAAAAGCTCGGCACCGTAACTGGTTTTGACCGGCTTCGTCAGAAAGTTCACGTAGCCGTGCCGAGATAGATCAAATGTATGTCCTCGTTCTGTACAAATCAAGCTTTTCCCTGATGCCGCATCCATAGAAGAATCGCAGAGCGGGCATCGAAACATGCTGAAATCAACTGTTCGCTTCATGATAAAAAACACCCCATTCATTCATTTTTAGATAAATGAAAAAGGCATAGACAAATAAACCTAGGCCTATCTCAAAAATTGGCCAGGTCTGGCAGTTTGTCTACACCTGTCATTATCTATAACGAATGAATTGGATAATCATGAAAAAAACTCCCTTTCTGCTGTATGGGTTTCCCCGTTTCCATCATACAACAAATATCCAGGAGCTGGAACCTTATAGTGAAGAAAAATCAGTACTGACATGCTGGTATCCCGCCAACATCATATCAGCATAGCAATCCAGCATGTTTTTCCTTTATTTTCTCATTTTAGAATATAAATTTTATTATTGTGAAAATAGTTAAAAAGGTTGATTTTCAAAAAGTGAAAGGATAAAATACTGCTATCATCATAGAAAAAGACATTCTTGTATATGATCAGTAATATGGTCTGATTGTTTCTACCTAGTAACCGTAAAAAACTAGACTACAAGAAAGTTTGAATAAATTTGAACGAGTTGAAAAGGACAAGTTCTTTTCTGTTTGCTCTTATTTTTCACACTTTCTGCACTTCCAGAATTTGTGAAGGATAAGAGCTTTTTTTGTTTCCATAATAACCCTCATAGGAGTTGCTATCATGTACTTTTTACTAAACCTTGTCGGTCTCATTGTGATTATGGCAGTTGTATTCCTATGTTCTCCGCAGAAAAAGAAAATCAAGTGGCGCCCGATCATTACGTTAATTGTTCTGGAATTGCTGATTACTTGGTTTATGCTGGGAACAAAAGTCGGAAGCTGGGCCATCGGTAAAATCGGTGATTTCTTCACTTGGCTGATTGCTTGCGCCAGTGACGGTATCGCGTTTGCCTTTCCGTCAGTGATGGCGAATGAAACAGTAGACTTTTTCTTTAGTGCGCTTCTTCCAATTATCTTTATCGTCACATTCTTTGATATTTTAACGTATTTCGGCATTTTGCCTTGGCTGATTGATAAAATCGGATGGGTGATTTCAAAGGCTTCCCGCTTGCCGAAATTAGAAAGCTTTTTCTCTATTCAAATGATGTTCCTGGGAAATACCGAAGCACTTGCGGTTATCCGCCAGCAGCTAACGGTTTTAAGCAACAACCGCCTGCTCACATTCGGCTTAATGAGCATGAGCAGCATCAGCGGCTCAATTATCGGATCTTATCTGTCAATGGTGCCCGCGACATACGTGTTTACAGCGATTCCTTTGAACTGCTTAAACGCGCTGATTATCGCAAACCTGCTGAATCCTGTTCACGTGCCGGAGGATGAAGATATCATCTATACACCGCCTAAAGAAGAGAAGAAAGACTTTTTCTCTACGATTTCTAACAGTATGCTTGTCGGCATGAACATGGTGATCGTTATTTTGGCAATGGTGATCGGATATGTCGCATTAACGTCAGCAGTTAATGGCATTCTTGGCGTTTTCGTACACGGCCTGACCATCCAGACGATTTTTGCTTATCTGTTCAGTCCGTTCGCATTCCTGCTTGGACTGCCAGTGCACGATGCGATGTATGTTGCTCAGCTGATGGGCATGAAATTAGCAACAAACGAGTTTGTTGCGATGCTTGACTTGAAAAACAATCTTAAATCCCTTCCGCCTCACACCGTTGCGGTGGCGACGACATTCCTGACGTCCTTTGCAAACTTCAGTACTGTCGGCATGATTTACGGAACGTACAATTCGATCCTTGACGGAGAAAAGTCAACGGTCATCGGGAGAAACGTGTGGAAACTGCTCGTCAGCGGAATTGCGGTATCTTTATTAAGTGCTGCGATTGTCGGCCTGTTTGTGTGGTAGAAACATTGAGCCATATCCCTTTTCGGATATGGCTCTTTTCATTATTGATAAATAGAGGCTGGCACCTGCACATCCCGGATTCCCGCTGCATAAGGCCCCAAGTCATACTGGCCAAAGACGATGGCGATCCCGTTTGCCGTAAAGTAAAACATTGTGTCTTTGTTTAGGGTTATATCCTCTTTCTTAACATCAGGGAAAAACAGCTCATCGTGTTTTTTGATATAGCTATATAGGTAATCTCTCGTTTTGCTGACTTTTGTTTTGGTGTTCAGAATCTGATCCAGCGTCACCCGCTTTTGTGCTTTCAAGTCATAGTTGAAGGACTGGACAGACGTTAAACCGTGGGCGCCCCCTGAATAGATATAATTGAGTGTTTGAATGCTGAGCTTGCCTGCCGCATTGTATTTGACGCTGAAGGATGTTTGATATTCCGTTTTAAAGCCCTGCTGTTCGCCTGCTTTTTTGTTTTTCAGGTATTCCTGATACGATTGTTCAATGTAGGCTTTCAGCTCTTGATTGATTTTCTTTTCAAACGCGGCATTCCCGACGTGATGCACTTGTGGATACGTTAACTCCTTGATCTTTTTGTACGTATGGGTGCTGACAGTCGGTGTTTTCGCTTGAACTGCTTTTAAAGATGGGGCCGCATATGCAAATACAGAAAAAAGCAAGACTGCAATGCCCGCGGCTTTCAGCATTTTATTCCATTTCATACAATCTCCTCCTTTGGTGTCGTTGTTTATCATTCCCTTATTTAAGCAATACACACTTTTATAGACTGATTAAATCGAAAGAAGTTTCTAGGTCTAACAGCATGATTTTCCCAATAAAAAAAGAGACACAGGATGTCTCTTTTTTTACTGTTTGCGCCCAGAAATCGCTTCATGAACGGCCTGTGCCAAATCTGTATTTCCGAACATCTCTAATACCGCAATGACAGTCTGGTCCGGAATGTGCTCTGCTTCGTGTTTTGGCACGACCAGATCGTCCATGGTTTTTTTCAAGCTTTCATTCAGCTTTTGCTGCGGATACGCTTTGGCGTACAGCTCCATCGGATCAAGATCATGGTTCACGCACCACTGGGCAAACACCAAAATCATCATATTTTCATCGCGTTCGTAAGCTTCAGCGAGCTGTTTTTCGTTCATTTGTCATGCTCCTTATGAAAAGTATCTTCCTTAAAGATACAGGAGCCGATCAAATTCGTCTATCCCAATGGCGATGAGCAGAAACCGCATCGATAAATGCCTTGCTGAAAGCGGCGTAGTCAGGTTCTTCTTCAGCCGTTACGATGCCTGGTCCCTCTGTTGTCCCGACAGAGGATTGAAGAAGGTCAATTCCTTCATTTGCCGCACCGATTGCCTTGTAGTGATTGTAAGCTTCTCTGATAAACGCCATCGCTTGTTTGTTGTCTTTTAACTCCAGTCCTCCTGCGGCATAGACGGCATCATACAGAACAGAATCAACCGTCAGGAACGTGCCGTTGGCCTCAAGCTGCTGTCCGCTGCCGCTTGTCATATACCCCAGATTTTGACTGATGATATCTACTGTGATTCCTTCTTGCTTTAAGGCTTCCAGCACTGTTTGCAGCTCTTTTTCATGAAATCCGTTTCCGGCGAGTACAGCGACTTTTCTTGTTGACGCGGTTTTCACTGTACGGGCTTGGCTTAACGCAGGCGAAGTAAGAATTTCTTTAGATGCTTTACGCTTCGCGGGCGCCGCCACGCCTACTCCTTTGGCGATTTCTTCTGCTAAATCAGCATCGACATTGCTGAAGACATCAACGACCTGCCGCTGTACGTCTTTGCTTTTGACCTTCCCGACCTCGAAGCAGAAAGCAGAAATGATGTGCTGTTTCTCCACAGGAGACATGCTGTTCCAGAAAAGCTTCGCCTGTGAGTAATAATCGTTGAAGCTGTCGCTTCGCTGGCGGATTTTTTTGCCCTCGACTTTTTCCTGATAGTGGACGTATCCGCCTTCTTCAGCTGTCGCAGGCGACGGATCATTGTTTTGCAGAGAGTTTTTATGATAAGCGACAGGTCCCTTATTGATCGTCATCCGGTGATAGCCGTCGTATTGATTGTTATGGAATGGACATACCGGCCGGTTAATCGGAAGTTCATGGAAGTTCGGACCGCCAAGACGGATGAGCTGTGTATCCGTATAAGAGAAAAGCCGCCCCTGCAATAGCGGGTCATTGGTAAAATCGATGCCCGGCACGACATTTCCCGGGTGGAATGCGACTTGTTCTGTTTCCGCAAACACATTATCCTGATTGCGGTTCAGCGTCATTTTCCCAATGATCTTCACCGGCACAAGCTCTTCCGGCCACAGCTTAGTCGGGTCAAGAATATCAAAATCAAACTTGAATTCATCTTCCTCATCAATCATCTGCACGCCGAGCTCGTATTCAACCTTGCCGCCGTTTTCAATTGTTTCCCACAGGTCACGGCGATGGAAATCCGGATCTTTCCCGGCAATTTTCTGCGCTTCATCCCATACGAGAGAATGCACGCCGAGCACCGGCTTCCAGTGAAATTTCACGAAACGTGCCTTTCCTTGTTCATTGACAAAACGGAACGTGTGAACGCCGAAGCCTTCCATCATTCTGTAGCTGCGCGGGATGCCTCTGTCTGACATCGTCCACATCACCATGTGAGCCGACTCAGGGTTATTGGCGACAAAATCCCAAAACGTATCGTGAGCAGTCGCTGCCTGAGGCATTTCATTGTGAGGTTCAGGCTTAAACGCATGAACCAAATCCGGAAATTTGATTGCGTCTTGAATGAAAAACACCGGAATGTTATTTCCCACAAGGTCATAGTTTCCTTCTTCAGTATAAAATTTTGTCGCAAAGCCTCTGGCATCCCGCACCGTGTCTGCGGAGCCTTTAGAACCCGCAACCGTAGAGAAACGGACAAATACCGGTGTCTTCACCGAAGGGTCCTGAAGAAATTTGGCCCGTGTATATTCCGTCATTGGTTCGTAAACCTGAAAAAAGCCATGCACGCCATACCCGCGTGCATGCACAACGCGCTCCGGAATCCTCTCATGGTCAAAGTGCGTCATTTTCTCCCGAAAGTGAAAATCCTCCATCAGCGTCGGGCCGCGAACCCCGGCTTTTAACGAATGCTCATCCTCTGACACTCGCAAGCCTTGGTTTGTCGTCATTTTCTTCCCGCTGTTATCGGCCCTGTACTGCTCAAGCTGCTCGTCCTTTGAGTGTTCATTTACACGTTTGTTTTGGTCATCACTCATGTCTGCTCCCCCTTTTTAAAACGAAACATTCTACAGCACATTTACCCGTGGCGTTCTTCATATAAACTGCTAATCCGCTCATTAGGATTTTTGGTCTACATATAAATATGCGGTCATACACATTTGAAATAAGCCTTCTTCACAGAAAGAAAGGATGGAAGCGCTTACTAAAAAAAGCTGTTGAATAGGGGAGGTCATATCATGCTTGCCATACTCGGTTTTGTGATGATGATTGTCTTTATGTACCTTATTATGTCTAACCGGCTTTCCGCTCTTATTGCTTTGATTGTCGTTCCTATTGTGTTTGCCCTGATCAGCGGATTTGGCAAAGATCTCGGCGAGATGATGATTCAGGGCGTTACAGACCTCGCCCCTACCGGTATCATGCTGTTATTCGCCATCCTGTATTTCGGCATTATGATTGACTCAGGCCTGTTTGATCCTCTCATTGCCAAAATCTTATCGTTTGTCAAAGGAGATCCGTTAAAAATCGCCGTAGGCACAGCGGTTCTGACCATGACCATTTCGCTGGACGGAGATGGGACAACAACCTATATGATTACCATTGCAGCGATGCTGCCTCTCTACAAACGGCTCGGCATGAACCGTTTGGTGTTAGCCGGAATAGCGATGCTCGGTTCGGGGGTTATGAATATTATCCCGTGGGGCGGGCCGACTGCGAGGGTTTTGGCTTCCTTAAAATTGGACACGTCAGAGGTTTTCACGCCCCTGATTCCCGCTATGATCGCCGGCATTCTCTGGGTGATCGCCGTTGCTTATATCCTCGGAAAGAAAGAGCGGAAGCGGCTCGGCGTCATTTCGATTGATCACGCACCGTCTTCCGATCCGGAGGCCGCACCGCTCAAGCGCCCCGCTCTTCAATGGTTTAACCTGCTGCTGACTGTCGCTCTGATGGCCGCACTGATCACCAGCCTGCTGCCGCTCCCTGTTCTTTTTATGACTGCGTTCGCCGTCGCCTTGATGGTCAACTATCCAAATGTCAAAGAGCAGCAGAAACGAATCTCGGCGCATGCGGGTAATGCGTTAAACGTTGTCTCAATGGTGTTTGCTGCGGGCATATTCACAGGCATTCTCTCCGGCACAAAAATGGTCGATGCCATGGCGCATTCTCTCGTTTCACTCATCCCTGATGCCATGGGCCCGCACCTGCCGTTGATCACTGCGATCGTCAGCATGCCATTCACCTTTTTCATGTCGAATGACGCCTTTTACTTCGGTGTCCTTCCCATCATCGCCGAAGCCGCTTCCGCTTACGGAATAGACGCCGCTGAAATCGGAAGGGCCTCCTTGCTGGGGCAGCCTGTGCATCTGCTCAGCCCGCTTGTGCCTTCCACCTATCTATTGGTAGGAATGGCAGGCGTCAGCTTTGGCGACCATCAAAAATTCACTATTAAATGGGCCGTAGGAACAACGATTGTGATGACGATTGCCGCACTTTTGATTGGGATTATTTCTTTCTAAATGTATGAGCTTGATCGTAGCATTGAGTGAGTACGTGATTTACAGAGGGGAGAAGATCAAATAGGATATTATGAGTGAATAGAAGATTCACGCCAACAACTTCTCATTACAATCATAAGAGCCTGCTATATTGCAGCAGGCTCTTTCACATTTGGCATTATTTTTTTGTATAGCGCACCCAGTCATAATGAGCGTATAGCGGATTTACACCATTGTAGGAGCCAAGCCATTCATCGACACCCGTGCCATTCCACAAGTTCATCATGATCTTTCCAGGTGTTGTCGGAATTTGGTTTGTTGCAGTATGTTTTAATTGCCCGTCGACATACCATTTAATAGAGTTTGGCTGCCAATCGAATGCATACGTATGATAGGCATTGGCTGCATCAAACCCGAGATCAACAATCTTCTCATGGTTTCCTGCACCATTTGTATAATAGTTAAATTGAACCTTCGTTGTGTCTTTTCCTAAAAATTCGATATCAATCTCATCCCAAGGAGTTCCATCTGTTGGACCTGTGTAAGTGAAGAACGATGAAACGATCCCTGTGTTTTTAGCTGGTTTCATTCTGACTTCATAAAGTCCATAGCCATATGTTTGAACAGAACGGTTTTCCCCGCAGTCAAACTTGTTATAAGATGGGCTTGTTAGCGCTAAACGCATTTCACCCAATGACGTCATTGATACGTTATTAGCCCGCCACGTGCAGTTGAACATATTTCCATTCGAATAACCATCTGCTTTTTGCCAAAAACCGGAGTTATAGCCGTTAAAAGGGTCAAAAAACGATCCACCTGTTTGAGCCGAGGCAGTAGAAGTGACTGCAAACAAACTCATAAACAATCCAGTGACAAGAAGCAGCAACACTCGTTTCAGATAAGGCATATTGGCATTCCCCTTTCATTGAAAGCGTTTTCTATGTTGATCTTACATGATTCTTTTAAAAGGGAACATCGGTCAAAATAATGATAATACCGAATCTTACTTACTTGAATCCTGTAACTATCATCATCTTCCCTCTGAAAAAAATAAAAACCTAAATTACCATCAGCACAGACAGAGATGATCCGCACTCATTGTAATTTAGGTTTTGCCTGCTTTATCAGTAACAATCCTAACATTATCATATGGAATGTAAGAAAAAAACGAACACACGAAAATAAAAATGTCAGCGCTCTCATTATGCTTGTTTAACTACCCTTTCTATGTGAATGGTTAAATACAGCAGCTCGTCACTTGTGAGCTTGTGCTCATACTCCCGCTCAATGTAGGTTTGGATTTTCTTCGTGCATTCATACGCGCGATGATACTTTTCTTTCACTGTATCCAGCAAAAAATCGTCCTGGCTTTCCATGTGAGTGCCGTTAAAAAGACGCTGCGCGAAAAATTTTAAGTGGGTGACGAACCGATAATAGTGAAGCGATTCTTCGTTGAATTCAATCTTAAAATGGTATTTTACAATACTCAAAATCTCTTGCATGACTTTTGTAATGTTGATAATATTGGGCATCTCTTCATTCAGCTCGGCATTTACAATATGCAGAGCAATAAAGCCTGCTTCATCCTCTGGCAGAGAAACACCTGTCTTGTTTTTTACCATAACCAACGCTTCTTTGCCGATCGCAAATTCGTCTTTGTACAGCCGTTTTGTTTCCCACAGCAAGGCGTTTTTGATATCAAGCCCTTTCTGGTTGCGCTGGATGGCAAAGTTAATATGGTCGGTCAGCGACACATAGATGCTGTCGTTGAGCTTTTTGCCGAGCTGTAATTTTGCGTAGCTGATAATCTCTTCGGATACTTCCATACACTCGATCGGTATATCATACAAAAGGGTTTTGAACTTTTCTGATACATCCTTGTTATCGAGCGTGAACACTTTCTCAATGCGGGCTTCATCGACATCATCGCCGGACTTTTTCTGAAACGCGAGCCCCCTGCCCATGACGACCAATTCTTTCCCTTGTTCATTGACCACGCTGATCACATTATTGTTGATCACCTTCGCAATTTTCATGACATGTCCCTCCAATCAACTAAGAACAGACTATATCTTGATTGTACATTCTTTTTGTACTAGGTCAATATCATCAGGGAAAGACGGAAGCTGGTCAGTACAATTCACTCCGTACCTGCTGCCCGGGCTGTTTTTGAAGCAGCGCCTCCAGATGGCGTTCAAATGATGCCTTGTCAGCTTTCTGCTTTTTGACAATGCTGTTCATGATTTTAATGCTTTCAGCGCTGTATTGTGTATATTGTTTTTTCAGCTGATCCAGCTGCTGTCTTGTCTTCTTCGCGTTTTTCGGTGTGACTTGGCCGATGAGTTTGATCATATTGTCTGCGGTCTCAAAAAAAGCGGCTCTATTTTCTGTCAGCTGCTGAATTTCGATGCGGCTCATGTCTTGATTACGCGTTTTTTGAAGCAAGGCGACCGCCTCGCTGTTTTGTTTTTTGAGCGATTTGTTCTCAAGCTTAATCGATTCGAGATTCTCCTTCGCAATGTCTGCTTCTTCTTCAGTCATGCTGCTTCGCACGAAGTATTCTGGATTGCCGATTCCATAATCAAATGCTTCGCTCACTTGTATCATGGAACTGAACACAATGGCCAGCTGCCTGTCGCTTGCGAGGGCTTGGAAATCCTGCTTTTTCTTACTGCTCATCGGTTTGGCTGCGGTTTGTTTTACTGTCTTTTGATCACAGTCTGCGAACATCTGAGCCTCACCTTCACTTTCGCATGCGCTCATCACAAGAACTGTGACCAGCAGGCTTATACACAAGCCTATTCGCCTCATGCTCTGTCTCCTCTCTGCTGAATCCCTTCTGGAAAATACCATAAAATATAGTTAAATGGTACCAGATTCACCTAACCCCAGCAATAAATCAAAAGTATGATTTGAAGCGCAAAAGCATAAATATTTTGTAAAAATTGACGTGCATTCCATTCTTTTCAGGCCCATTTTTCGTACAATAGAAGTATCGTTACCGGAGAGGGGGCTCTGATGATGAAACGTTTTACGAAACAAGAAAACAGCTGGGTATTATATGACTGGGCAAATTCTGCTTACTCAATTGTCGTGACCACCGCGGTATTTCCGTTATTTTATAAATCAGCAGCTGCGGAAAGCGGTGTCAGCGCCGCTCAATCGACTGCCTATCTGGGCTATACCATTGCGATTTCAACGTTTATTCTTGCGATGCTCGGTCCTATTTTAGGCACAATCGCCGACTATGAAGGGTGCAAGAAAAAGTTCTTCGGTTTCTTTGTGTCAGTCGGTGTCGCCAGCACCGCGATGCTCGCCTTTATCCCTAGTGAACATTGGCTGCTATTGTTGCTGTTTTATACGATATCGGCTATCGGTTTTTCCGGCGCCAATGTGTTTTATGATGCCTTTCTCGTTGACGTCACGCCTGAGAAGCGGATGAATCTCGTCTCGGCACGGGGATTTGGCTTAGGATACATCGGAAGCACGATTCCATTTATCATCAGCATTGCTGTCATCCTGCTCGCACAAGCAGAGACTATTCCAGTGTCTGTATCGGCCGCAAGCCAGCTGTCCTTCTTCATAACGGCTGCCTGGTGGGGGCTGTTCACCATCCCAATGATTAAACATGTCCATCAACGCTATTACATCAAAAAAGAACCTCATATTGTCATCAACAGCTTTAAGCGGCTCGGCCAAACGATGAAACGGATCAGACAATACCGGGCACTTTTCCTCTTCTTGCTCGCTTATTTCTTTTATATCGACGGAGTCGGCACGATTATTACGATGTCGACATCCTATGGATCAGATTTAGGGATCGGCTCCTCAAGCCTTCTGATCATCCTATTTGTCACCCAGGTAGTCGCCGCGCCGTTTTCGATTGTATACGGAAAACTGGCAGAACGCTTCACGGGGAAGACAATGCTGTACGTCGGGATCGTCATTTATATGATCGTCTGCGTGTATGCCTATTTTATGGAGACAACGCTTGATTTCTGGATACTGGCTATGCTTGTCGCCACCTCGCAAGGCGGTATTCAAGCCCTAAGCCGTTCCTATTTCGCCAAGCTTGTGCCAAAGCGCCACGCTAATGAATTCTTCGGTTTTTACAACATTTTCGGGAAATTCGCCTCAATTATGGGGCCGCTGCTCATTGCCGTGACCGCCCAGCTGACCGGGAAATCCTCGACTGCGGTGTTCAGTCTGATCATTCTGTTTGTAATTGGTATTGTGATTCTTGCCTTTGTTCCGGAGGAGACCAGCGCCAATGTCAGCCAGCAGCAAAATGACCTGCCCCTTTAACTGGGAGCAGGTCATTCATCATTTATTCGCTTTATTCACCTTCAGCATTTTCCCTTTGACGGTTGTGTTCTTCATCACTTTGAGAACATGAGGGCCTTTACCATTTAAAATCTCAACGTATGAGGCATTATCCATGATCGTAATGATGCCGATGTCGTCAGCTGACACACCGTCAATTTTTGCAATCGTTCCTACAAAATCAACGGCTCTGATTTTCTTTTTCTTTCCGCCGTTAAAATACAGCTTCATAATGTCTTTATTCAGCTCTTCGCTTTTGTCTTTTTTGCTTTCCGGACGGTCATTCATTTTAGCTAGAAATTCAGATTTTTTCCTTGCTACTTCCTCTTGAGAAGGTGCTTCTATTTTTTGAATTTCAAATCCGATATATTCTTCAATGTCGGCTAAAAACCGTTTTTCGAAGGCCGTGACAAACGAAATGGCCTTTCCTTTGTTCCCTGCGCGTCCCGTTCGGCCCGTGCGGTGGACATAGCTTTCCTTTTCAAGCGGCAGATCATAGTTGATGACAAGGGAGATATTTTCAATATCAATCCCGCGCGCGGCGACATCCGTCGCGACTAAGTAACGGTACTCGCCACGTTTAAATTCATTCATGACGTCGAATCGGTCTTCCTGAATCATTCCGCCGTGAATTTTATCGCATGGATATCCTAAGTCATCCAATTCATCGGTCAGCTGATTGACGTGCTCCTTCGTTCGGCAGAAAATGATGCAGCTGTCGGGATTCTCCGTCATCAGCACATCTTTCAGCAATGAAAATTTATTCTCTTCTCTTACTTGAATCACCGCATGTTCAATATTTCTTGTGGTAAGCCCGGCCGCTTTGATTTCGATATGCTCGGGGTTTTGCATATATTGACGGCTCAGCTTCTCGATATCCTGCGGAAGCGTCGCCGAAAACAGCATCGTCGTACGCTCAGTCGGAAGATGCTTGATAATCGCCTCCACCTGCTCAATGAAGCCCATATTCAGCATCTCATCCGCTTCATCAATGACCAAATAAGAGAGACGATCCAACGGCAGCGTGCCTTTTTCGATATGATCCAGAACACGGCCCGGCGTGCCGACAACAATGTGGCTTTTTTGCTTAAGCTCAGCTTTTTGTTTATCAAAGGAGGATTTTCCAAATACGGCTGTCGCTTTGATCCGTTTAAATCGTCCGATGTTCGTGATATCTTCCTTTACTTGCACCGCAAGCTCACGGGTTGGAGTTAAAATAAGCGCCTGCGGCTTGTTTTCATCCCAATCCGTCAGCTCACAGAGAGGAATCCCGAACGAAGCCGTTTTCCCGCTTCCCGTCTGTGATTTGACGACAAGATCCTTTCGTTCAAGGGCAGCGGGGATCACGCTCTGCTGCACCTTGGTCGGTTCTGTATATCCTAGTCCTTCCAGTGCTCGTAAAATGTCATGACTGATTTGATAGTTTTTAAAATGACTCATGTATAAACTCCTGTCTCTTGCAGATGTTCTCATTATACTCTAATTGACGAAGGCATATGTGTTTTGTCGAAAATATGATGTGTTAAAAGCCAGCGATTCCCTGGCGTTTTAGCTCCTGAACAGCCAATCGTGCCAGTGCGTCGGCCCCCGCGCGGTTCGGATGCAGCGTATCTCCATCCATATAAAGCCCGAGTGTTCTTTCCGGACCGATCGATGTAAAGTATGCCGAGCTGAGGACATTTAAGTCAATGAGATGTGTTTTTTCCTCTTCGGCCAAAGCCAAAATAGAGGCCCTGTACCATCTGTTTACAGACGAATGGATGCCTTCAGAAGTAAAATCGGTCGCCCGGCCCTGGGGCGTTGACAGGATGACGTCGGCTCCTTTCGCTTTCACCTGACGAATCATATCACGCATCATATCTTTAAACTCCGCTTCAGATTCATTGTGCTTTGGATTTGTGTCATTAATTCCAAGCTGCAACATAAAATAATCCCCCGGCTTGATGTACTTCAGGATCGCCTCAAGCTGTCCATCATTTCTGAACCCTCTCGCGATCTGCCCGCCAGACGCCATGTTTCTCACTTGAAAGGTGTGTTTATCGATATAGTGAGGCAGCATCTGCCCCCAGCCCGCCTGCTTGCTGCTGTTGAGCGGATAATAATTGCACACCGTCGAGTCGCCGCCGACATAAATGGTTCGATTCGTCACCGGCTGATCAGACAATTTCTTTATTTTCAAGGCGCTGAGCGTAAAAGCGGTGCCAGCTTTCCCCTCTGTCACCAGCAGATTCAGCTGCCCGTCGGTGACAGGAATTTGGAACGTATCCTCCGCGCCATCCCCTGTCATATTAATGACCTGAAACACGCCCTCCGCCGCAACACTGGCCCTTGCCGTATTGCCAAGCGTCACCTTCACCTCATAAAGGCCATTCGGGAGATCCACATTAAACGTGTTATTGCTTTTCGTCCCATACGCTAAAAACTGAACCGCATCCCTTTTCACACCAGTCCCGGATGCCGCCACATCCCTCATATTCTCCGGTGTTTGAAAACCGTAGCCCTTTGAGCGGTCATACCGATCAGACGCCCTGACGCCAATATAACCAGGCTCCACCGAACCGCTTCCAAAGTCAAACTGATACACCTTCGGCTCCGCCGCCTTCACACTCTCATTCCCGCCAAAACACAGCATCAGCATCATCACAAAAACCGCTGCCATCCATTTTTTCATCAAGACTCCCCCTCTATGAAAACGCATACATTAATGCATACTCGGTGATTGTTTCTTTATGATGACTGAAGGGAGAAAAAAATTGCGTTGACAAACAAAAAGGAAGATTTTATTATATCAATAGATGATATATCATTTGTTGATATAGGAAATGAGGTGAACACTTGCCAAAGCAGCGTCCGCAGGAAATGGATCAGCTTACCGATCCAGCCTATTATATTGTCTTAACCTTGCTGGAGCCAAAACACGGATATTCGATCATGCAGGAGATTGAGGACATGACCGATGACTCCTTTACGATCGGCCCGGCTACATTATATACATTGTTAAAGAAATTACTGCAAGAAGGGATCATTGAGCTTGTCAACAATGACAAGCCGCGTCGCAAAGTGTACCAAACCACCTTGCACGGCCAAGAACTACTCAAAAAAGAAATTCAGCGCAGAAAAGTGATGGCTGAACACGGTCAACGTGCTTTTCAACAATTGAAAGGGGATTAGTCATGAAACAGAAAAAATTTATGATGTCTGAAGGATTGGCCTTTTCAGAAGAAAAGGATATGAAGAGACTAAGTGATATGGCCAGCAAAGGCTGGGTACTCGATTCTTTTGCGTTTATGGGGTATAAGCTTAGAAAAGCTGAGCCGCGGAAATTGATCTACAGTATTGATTATCATGATGTTGAGGAAGAAAGCTTGGCGGAATACACCGTGATGTTTGAAGCGGCCGGATGGGAACATGTTTGCTCTTCACAAGGTATGCATATCTTTTCGGCTGAGCCCGGAACTTCGCCGATATACAGTGATCAATCCACCATGAGAGAGAAATATAAAAGAAGCGAAAAAGACGTTCGAAACGTCACCTGCACCTTGAGCTTCCTGACTCTCTTGTCAATTGCACTCCATTATGTAACAGGATTATCAAATTGGGTGCCTTTGACTTTCCTGGTTGTGACTTTTCCGTTTCTCGTGACATATGCGGCAACAAAAGCAAGAACGCTTGGAAAGTGGGGAAAATCAGTGTGACTTCTTGTCACACTTGATCACATCCCACCCTCCGCAATAGAAACTCATCTGATCTTCTTGATCATACACATAATAACGGAGTCTTTCCCATTGATCGTCAGTCGGTTCAATCTCCAACTCAACCACATCGATGGATTCAAGGTCATCCAGCTTTGATGCACTAATGTTTTCAAACCGCAATTGAATGTCACAGGTTTGAGCAGATAGTTTTAATTCAAACACAGGAATATGAATATAACGATCATCTTCTTTCATATAGAAAGAAAACTCGTTTAATGTAAATGGACCTGTATCCTCATCAGAAAGATGCTTTTTCAATTTCTCGTATTGTGTGATATTCAAATGAATTCCTCCTATTTTTAGTTACCTCCAACCATATAGATCTCCGCAGCATCGTATTCAAACCATATGATCCGTTCGCCTGAGTCCGTTAGGCATTGGAGCTTCCCTTCTGAAAAATAGCTTTTATCCGGTTGAGGATCAGTGATCAGAAAAACATCATCATTGATGGAAGCTAGCAGAAAGAGAAAATCTGCAATATCCCGGTCTGCTTCCTGTAATATGGATTGGAAATGGAATTCCCTTTTGGCCAGCTTCGTCACCTTGTAAGCATGACCTTCAAAATACTCGGACAGGTCTTCTATAAACGAACCAGTCGCTATTACCTGTATCATGATTCGATCGTAGGCAAGCCCTGCCCAAAAACGATAAAACGACTCTGCATCTTCAAGTTCGCATGACATAACGGTTTGGTCAGGCTTAAGCTCGATCATGTCCAAATTGCCGATACTGCTTATAGAGGTTCTTTCCATAAAACCTTCTCCTTATCAATTGGATAACGCAACGCAAATCTCTTGTCTGACTTGTTCATACAAGAGAATGTGCTGATACAAACCCTTATCGTTTTTGATCATATCCGGCAGTATGTCAGGATAAAGCTCAAAAAAGCTTTTCTCCAACGAACGCCGCTGATGCCCGGACATCCTTTTATTCGCCAGTACATAATCCAAACTGCCATCAACTAGCATAAAAAACTCATAGATTTCCGCTTCAAAGCCGTACAATTCACTAGGATACGGTGTTTCTTCAAGCTCTCGCTGTCTTTTTCTCAGTTTTTGAAGCACGTTGATCCTCTCCCTCCGCAACAAACTCATTTATCTTGAAACAGGATAGGCGGATCATTATCTATCGCCTCCAACAGCTCTTCACCAAACACATTGATTGTCAATTTCCACGGGTCTCCCAAAAGTCCCCAGGAGAAGTCCTGATAAAAAAAGAAATAATAGTCTCCATTTGGAAATACGGGAACAGGCCATTCGCCAAATTCATCCTGAGGCATTGTTAGATGAGGGCTAAAGATATATCCGTCATGCTGCCAGTCTAATGCGTACATCACATCGTGTTTTCCAGTACATGATTGAAATGTTTTTAAAATCGAAGTCTCTAAATCATTCAGCACTCTGACCACATCATCATTACTGGCTTTACCGCTCATCCCGCTTGAAATATCAAACACTTGAGATGGATCAGGCGGGATGATGTGATGACATCTGCTTCCGGGCTTCCATTTTATGAGCTTGTTCACTTCTGACCAGATGCGTTCTTGTTTTGTCTGACTTAAAGCGCGCCAATTCATCATAATCTCATCCCTACACCTTATTGGATATCCTGCTTATAAACACCAGATGAGGTCACTGCGTAAACAGCGTTACTTGTCAGTTTCAGCTGTTGAACATCTAGGCCTTCACCGTTCGAGTCACAGCATGTTATCTCTTTCATCTCTTGACTCACATCGGCAGAAATTAAATAAAGAAACGACTCAAGCTCTTCACTGTAACAATTGAACGTCCCAACCAAAAAACCTTCTTCGGATATCGCGAGCTGATCAAATGCTTCTGAGTCCGGCTCTTTATCCGACAGAATCCACACTCGTCTCACGACCGTTTCATCAAATGCGGCAATGACTGCGTCTCCGTAATACAGCATATAAATCAAGCCGTTTTTTTCTGCAAGTCCATAACAATCATCTACAGCCGGCGCATCCATTTCTTCGAGCTTTCTATCAATGTGTATTTCCTTCTGCTGACCATCTAACGTAAAACACCACACACTATGGCCGTTGGGATTCTCATCATGATAAATCCCTTCATCACATAAACCGACCCAAAGCTGTTGTTTTTCACCCAAAAGACAGCAGGAAACCCCTGAAGGTAAGTGAAAAGCACTTTTCACCCTTCCCTCTTCTGAAAAAACCTTTACCTTCGGCTCATACGATTCGTAATAAACGAAGACATAGCCATCTGCACATTGTTGGAAGAGCAGGATATTACTGTATGAAATATGCTCTTTCACTTTAAAAACCCGAATATCACCGGAAGGATCATAGATTGAGATGGTCACATCACCTTTCACACCTTTTCCAATGTAGACACGCCCCAGTGGATCAGCATGGAAAAAACAACCTTGGGTGTCCATGTTGATAATTTTATTCATTTTTAATTTTTTCATTTGTTATGCTCCTAGGTTTGAAATGGTGAGATAAGTCCTCTTACTCGTTTATTTACTTCATTATTACGATCACCTCTATGTTGAGGCATATATTTCAGTTGAATCAAAGAAAACCCTTTCAGTTTCAACTGCATAGACAGCTTGATTAATTCCAATCAAAACGTTTGCATTCGATTCATAATCTTCAATTAAAGGGTGATATAATGTTCCAATACCCTTCGGATAGTAAGAGAATGAATTCAAAATCCATTTTTCCCCATAAGCAACATCTTTTAAAGACGATTCCTTGCCGGCATAAAAAAATAATGATGATACATTCTTGAATAAAATACGATGCTGCTGCTTCTTTCCCTTCGTATCCATTTCTAAATAAAGAATAAATTCTTTTTTAAAGAACTGAAAATCTGTTTTTAATATGGTGAATTCCGAATCAATCAGATGCTTTTGTATTGGATTATTCACTTGAATCCTCCCTTCTTGAAAAAAATTTCTTGATCCCAGCCACTATAATATAATTTCTTTGTTTTTTTTTTGTTTTTTCATGAGAATTAAGCACTTGATATTCTTTAGAATCAAAGTATACACTTTTTGATTCTATGGCAAGTAAAGTCCCGTTAGTTTCTATAAGAAAGTTAGCATTAAAGACTTGATTACCTAATATACCATTTTGTAGTTTTCCAATTCCTTCTTTGAAATAACTTATTTCTTCAAGGTACCAATTAGTATCAATCGTTATAGTTTTATCAAACTTGTTATGAACATTAAAATTGCAGTAAAATCCATTTATATCCTTAAACGAAACTTCTTTTAAAGTGGCTTTTTCTCCTCCTTCATATAACTTAAGATAAAGAGTTAATCTATTCTCTAGGTATTCAAAATTAATATCGTATATAAAGCAATTAACATCGTGATTTATATAATCTATCCATTGCTCAATACTGTTCATGTCATACTCCTCACTTCATTTTAAGTAAAAGGTTTAACATGCAGATGGGATACTTTAGACAAATTAAAATACTTTTTCAGGAATAGTTTTGTAATTCTTCTTCAATATCTTCAAGAACCAGAGGTATTGGTTTTGAAACTGAATTACGATTGTTAGAAAATATTGATATACCGACTCCATCTTCAAGCATTCCAGGGAGCCAATTTTCCACAAAATCATCCAAGGAAATTGATTCTGGACTTGTGTCCTTCCATTTCTTAATAGCACAATGATTTGCATGTTCTTTTGTCGCCCAAAAATGCAGGTGCAGTATACCGTTCTCGCCTTCAGATATAACCCATCCCTCGTCGTTACTTAATGACCAGACTTCTTCATAGTCAACAACTTTCTTAATAAAATAACGATATCTTTTATCAGGATCTAACTTTAATGACATCTCAAGTTCTTTTTCATTCATTTTTCACTCTTCCTTGTAAGCAGTGTAAGAGGGACATCAGCTAGTCCTTGACCCTATCTAATGCCCCTCTGGATATAACATCAGATTATTATTTCGATAAATTCCGCGTAACGGTTAGGGAAGTTTTGAAGATTTTTTTACATTTTCCAGGTTTGTTTTTAAAGCATCTGCAAAGGATTCTAGCTTTTTTTCATTACAGGTAATCTCAAACAAATTAGAATTAAACTTAACATCATCTTCAAGTATAATTTTAATCTTAAAGCTGTAATATCCGTTTTCTTTATTAATATTGAGAATTAAAAGTGGATCAATGGTTTCTAAATTTATCATATCTTGATTTCCCATTATCAACGTTTCAATTCCAGATATCAGCAATCTATATTCACTCTCTAATAAAACAGCGGAAAAATCGCGAACGATCGCTTTCTTATTTTCCAACAACTCAAATATGGATAAAATAAATGGATCATCATCCATCTGTTGATACCTTCTCGGTGTTAGTTCAAGTTCAAGACAATCGTCTTTAATTTTGGCCATGCTGCCTCCTTGTTTTATATGAGGGTTATTTAATAAAATTTCCTTTCCAGTACTGCTGTCTGAAATCGTAATACCATCGCTGTTTAGAATTTGTATGACTCCTGTTAGGCTGATAACCTTTTTTATGCGATGATTTATTTATGATTTGAATGGTATGCATAAAACGATTGATCATCAAAGCGAACGGTTTCAGCTTCTATAGCAATCAGCATTCTGTTCATGTCAATAAGAAAGTTAGCATTTGATTGATACTCCGGAATTATAGAATTTGATAGATTCCCGATTCCTTCTGGATGATAACTCATCTCAAATACTTGCCAATTGTATTCTTCCGGATCTAATTTTTCCAATCTCATGTCGCCAACATCTGCACTATAATAAGCGGATGCCACATTTTGAAATACTATTTTATGCGTATATTCAGCTTCACTTTCAACAACCTTTATATTAAGTGAGAGCTCTTTTTTAAACACATTAAAATCTAAATGAAGGACACTGCACCCCTCATCTATGTAATCAACCCATTCATTAATTGTTTTGTACATTGTCATCTCCTGCCTCTTTTTTAATCAATAACACCTTACCACCAACCACAAATTATTCAGTATATTGTTTGATCCAATCATTTAAATCATCTGTTGAATGCAAATAAGTTTCAGGAGAATCTTTCAAATCAATCCCACTTAGAAGGATTAACATATTCCAGACTCTATCATCTTCTACTTCGGGGTCATCCGCATGAACATAAGTTCCAGCCCAATCCGACACTTCTTCTCTTGTTGTTTGTCCATTTAAGACACTTTTGATTTTATTTATGCATTCTATTAGCTTTGGCTCGCTCAATTTGATCACCACGTATTCAAGTACTAAATGATTTGTTATTAGTATGCAAAGCACCGTACTGTTATTTAGGTATTGAATATTTTCCCATAAACGATCCGAATGGTGTTTCCTCCCAGGAAACCAATCTACCAATATACAACCTCACAGCCATATTCCGTGTGCAATATACATAATCCAAACTGACCCTTAGGCTCAACCAAAATAAAACTATGATTGAGAAGCCCTTTGTCGAACCCAATACATTCGAATATGCCGTCAAGGTGCTCGAGACATTTTCCAAAAGAAGAAATTAACGCACCAATTTCGCTGCTGTATTGATGAAACAGCAGAACGTCCCGGTCATCATAAGCAACATATGACTGAGATATTTTCCAGATCAACTGTTTCGCTTCCGTTTTTTCGAGGGCATCAACCTCACGGGTGTTGGCTGGTATTGAATTTGATAAAACCAGCTCAAGCAATTGCTTGCTTTGCGACAGATCAGCAAAACGATAAGTGAAGCCTCTTTCTGCACAAGGGACTAATTTTTTTTTGATTTCGCTCATCAACATATGTCTTTTATTCTCGGCGAGTTTTTCGATTAATCTTTTTTGCATGAGCTGCATTCCCTCCGCCGTCAATTTCTCAAGTTCCTTTAAATTGATTCATCATTCTCTTATTTTCGTTGTCGTTCATGTTTAGATTTGTTCTGAAAAAGCTTGTATCGCTTATTGATACAAGCCTTATCTACAACTATTTAAAACTCACCCAGCGGATTTTCCCCAAAACGCTCCCACAGTTTTGGAAACCTATCAGGCAAATCTTCTTCTTCCCAATCCAATTCAATACCGTCCGATTCGGCAAGCCCCTTTTGCTCAAGCGCATCTAAAAGCTCGTCGTGTACTTCATCATCCCATTCATCGTCGCCAGTCTTTATATATGTCAACGCTTCGATTGCCATTGACAGCAAGTCTTCATTTTGCGGATAGCCTTCCTCGTCAAGCGTTTCCTCCGTGATGTGTGCTGCCAAATACTCGTGATCATCCAGCACTTTTTCAAATGTCTCTTTACCCTGGGCAATCAGCCATCCGCGGAAATAATCAAATGTATCGTCCGAGCAGCCGTCCATTAAGATGTATGCTGCCGCCCATAGTGAGGACAAATAGCTTTTTTGCATGAATGTCTGAAGCATAAATTCAAAATCAACGATCTCATTGATTTCTTTTTTCAATAATGTATCACGCAGCCACTCATTAGGGTCTTCCTGGCTGCCAGCTTGGTCAATAAGCTGCCAAAAAGATGTTTCATTCATTTGTTTTCCCCCCTCTGATATCTCTCTTATAAATCCCTGAGTCTGATAGTGCATAAATAGCATTACTTATTAGTTTCAACTGTTGTATCGAGAACTCCCGCCCGTCTTGATCACAGCATTTCACCTCTTGCACCGGCATACTGACATCAGCCGGAAGGAGGGACAGTGAATGTTCATCTTTGGATATCCAAAACCCGTCATCCGAAATCGCAAGCTGGTCATATACTCCAGAATAATCTTTATCAGAAACAATCCACACTCGTTTCACGTCCGTCTCATCAAAGGCAACAATGACTGTATAAGAGTAATACAGCATGTATATCAGTCCATCTTTTTCTGCAAGTGCATAGCAGTCATCTACCACGGGCGCATATATTTCTGAAAGCTGTTGATCAATATGAGTTTCCTTTAGTTGTCCGTCTAAAGTACAACACAGCACACTTTGTCCACTGGGGTTTGCGTCATCATAAATGCCTTCATCACTTAAACCCACCCAAAGGTTTTGTTTCTCATCCAAAAGGCAGCAGGAAACCCCTGAAGGCAAGGGAAAAGCACTTTTCACCCTTCCCTCTTCTGAAAAAACCTTTACCTTCGGCTCGTACGATTCGTAATAAACGAAGACATAGCCATCTGCACTTTGTTGAAAGAGCAGAATATCGCTGTATGCAATCGGCTCTTTCACTTTAAAATCCCGAACATCACCGGAAGGATCATAGATTGAAATGGTGATATCTCCTTTCAACCCTTTTCCAATGTAGACACGCCCCTGTGGATCAGCATGGAAAAAACAACCTTGGGTGTTCGTGTTGATGATTTTATTCATTGGTTATGCTCCCAGGTTAGAAAGGGCAAGATATGTTTTCTTACTCGTTTATATACTTCATTAAATATATTGTCTTTGGTTTTTACCCATAAATCGTATAGTCTTTTACAGTTAAGTTCTGACCGCATTGGTGGAATGCTGATTGCTCTCCATATAAGCTGAAGGTGAGAGAAACCCATAAGAAGTCACGGACTTTATCACAATATTTATTGACGTTTCCCCAAATTCATTCGATATCGTAATCCTCCCATTCTTTCCAATGGTTATTAGGAACTCCTACATTAACTGGACCTATTCCGCTTTCAAGGTATTGAGCAAAAGATTGAAATGAAATTAATTCACTTGGATCTGTTAAATAATCAGGATATTCCCAGTTCTCTGTTTCGTATACACCTTCATCATCACCTTTTAAACCTAGTTCACTCTTAAGTTTTTTTGGTTTAATCCAGAGTGCGTCTCTAAAATTGGCATCCTCAAACAAATTTCTAAAATATGTTTTCCATGCCTTTTCTTTGGTCTTCTTTTGGAATTCATTTCTTTGGTGAATATTTATGCAGTAAAGGGAATCTGCAATTTTTATTTTCACTGCTTCGCTTAATTGATTAAAGTTACTTTCACTATATGTTACTTCCTCATCTTCTTTGGTCTTTAAAACGATGTCATTAATTATGATCAATTTATAGTTCTCTGAAAAACAGTTACTATAAGCATGAACAGACAGAAAGGGTCCTTCATTATCTATTTGGAAGCATTGGATTGCCAGTAACCAGTGTTCTTTATTTAATCGTACTAAGGTACATTTACTTCCAATATAATTAGATTCGCGCCATTCAAAAAGAGGTCGATTTAACTCACTGAATTCGTCATCTAATAGACTAAGAATTTCTGTTTTTTTAATCAATGTTTATTCTCCTTTTTTACTGTTTTTATCTTTATACTTGCAAACTAAATAATGATTTCGACCTTTTCAGGAAAATATATCCTTTTTATATCGTGTATGATCATCATATGATAAAATATTATGGATACACAGCCATAGGCTGTATATCCGTATCATCTTTAATAATACTGAACAGAATCTGAATATGTCCATGTTGACCAATCAGTGTTACCTTTCTCAAGTTTCTGGATATATGCAGCATCTTTACGAAAAATTGCTTGAGCAATAGCTTGAAAGAAAGGAGAAAGGCTAGGAAAATCCTTTTCTGTTTCAGGATGCATCCAAGATTCAGTTGAATACAGTTGGTCATAATCGCAGGAGAGACCTGCCAATTGTAGTTGTTCTTGTTTTGTCAACCAGAGTGTGTCGAGGAATAAACGATTTTTAATCATTTGCCTTAAACATGTAATCCATTCATTCTCTGATGTAATCTTTGCTAGTATTTCTTGCTCAATGAAAAATTTAAATGTTCTCCCTCTAAGGAACACATTGATTTGTTTCCTTGTAAAACCTGGTTCTACATCTTCCAACTCTAGTTGATCTCCTAATTTATCTACAAAACAAAACGGTTCATCCACTAAATAATTTGCTGCATTATTTATTAACTGATTTCCAAACGTATAAAAATCAATGGCTGGACCCAATTTCGACAATCCAAACAGCTGGATCGTTAAAAGCCAGTTATCTCCATCAACAAATACCGAAAGTTTTCCTTTGGCAAAATCAAAATTCGAATTACAAATAAGAGGGAACTCTTCCTTTCTGAATGAATCGTTAAGTAATGCTAGAATCGCTTCTTTTTTTCCCAATTTCCTCACCTCCGTTGATGTCTTTTTCTCAAAATAGAACTCGTATATCCTCCCTGTTTCCGCGAACAAGTTTGACAGTGAGGATATAGCCTTTGACGCTGGCCTTTCTTCCTTAATTTTGATACTGGTTGGTGATCCGCAATCCAATTTCCACTTTTAGTTCCAGGATGCCTTCTACCACAAGTGTGACAGCCATATTTATTCCCAATCTTGTTTAATACTCTTCTTTCCTTTTTATTCAACCTGCTACTTGTACTTCTTGCAGGTATTGACCTTTTGGCATATTTACCTGGTTTTAAATACTTCTTAGCTCCCTTCGCAACACCTAAAACCTTCTTGGCGCCTTTCAGCACTTTTCCAGGGCCAAAGTTAGAAGCAGCTGCCCAAGCAACACTTTTCCACCCTTTACCTGATTTATATGCCTTGTACCCATCATAGGCTGCAAATCCAGCATTTACCACAAGCCAAACCCAATGCCCATCAGGGTCAACATTCATCACAGGGTTATTATTTCCATAAGCATACCCATTCTGATCCAATGAGTCGCCATCGCTGCCCGGGTCTGGGTCAAGTGAGAGGAACACGCCGTTTCTTGGCTCGTAGTAGCGGGCCATGAGGTAGTACAGGCCGGTTTCTTCGTCGTATTGGTAGCCTGCGTAGCGGTAGCGGTTGTCTTTTACTTCATCGCTTGCTTCGGTTTTTGTTGGATTTCCCCATGCGTCGTACTGATATTTGGCAACCGTTTTTCCGGTGCTGTCTGAGATCGCGATGACGTCGCCGTGTGCGTTGTAGTGATAGAAATATTTCTTGCCATTTTCTGTGTAGGATAACAGCTGGCCGCTGTCCCCGTACGTGTATGATTTTGTGACGTTGTTGTCCGCGTCTGTTTCATACAAGACGTTCAAGCTGTCTCCGTCGTAGAAGTAGTTCGTGACTTTTCCGTTGACGGTTTTTTGGATTCTGTTTCCTTTTTCGTCATACTTATATGTTGCGAATGGCTTGTCTTCGCCTTTTTTGGTAACGGCGGTCAGGTTATCTTCTGCATCCCACGTATATGTGAATTTGCCGTCGGATGTGCGGTTGCCGTTTTTATCGTAAGAGATGCTTTCATCATTGACTTTTGTCAGCTGGTTCATGATGTTGAAGGAAGCGTTCACCGTTTTGCTTGAGCCGTCTTTTACAGTTGTAACGGTTTTCCGGTTCCCGAATCCATCATATGTGTATTCAATGACAGTACCGTCTTCATGGGTTTCTTTGACAAGCTGATTCAGCTTCCCATACTCATATTTCACCTTGCCGCTTGCTGAGCTGTTTATCGTTGTGCGATTGCCGTTGGCATCATATTCATAGCTTTCCGTCAGAATGCTTCCGCCGTTTTTGTCACCGATATGCAGCGAGCTTACAAGGTTTCTTTCGTCATATGAAAAACTTGTTCCGCCGCCGTTGCCCGTAATAAAGGTTTGGACGTTTCCATTTTCATCATAATCAAATGAATATGAAGATGTACTGTCTTTCATCTCAATCATTTGGTCCAGCTTGTTATACGTAAATTGATTCGTTCCTTTTTGGTCCCCATGAGTCCACGAGAAGGTTTTCAGCTTATCGGAGTCACTAGGGTATGTCCAAGTTTGGCTGCCGCCGCGGTCAGTCAATTCGGTTAAACGGTTTTTGTTGTCAAATGTCCGTTTCTTTGTGGTGTTCTGCTCTTTATTAACGACCGACGTTTCATTTCCATTTTTGTCATACGTGAAATTGTACTTTTCTGTACCGTTATACGACTTTGATTTCACCCGGTCTGTTCCATCATAAGAAAGAGACACTTCGTTGCCATTTGGTGAAATGGTTTTGGTCAGGTTGCTGTTGGCATCATATTCGCTTGCTAGCACATTGCCCAGAGGGTCAGTTGTTTTGACAAGCTTGCCCATCACATCATATTCGTATTTATAGGTTTGATCTGCTCCCGCCCGGATGGTTTTGCTTACCTCATTGCCTTCCTTATCATAGCTGTGAAGGATAGACGTGCCGTTAGAGAGCGTCATGTTTGTCAGTTGGTCTGCCTGATCATACGTATAGGTTGTTTTTTCACCTTTTGCATCCGTTTCAGCTGTTTTCTTACCAGTTTCATCGTAATCAGTTGAAGTGGCGTAACCTAGTTCGTCCTCTTCCTTGGTCACATAGTTGCCATTACTGTCATACGTGCTTTTAGTCAGAAGGCTTCCTTCAATCAAACGGATATCATCAAACCAGACTGTGCCTGTCGCACTCTTTTGGAACAGAATACTAATATCTACTTTATTGATCGGCTTTGTTTTAGGGATGACGACAGCTGCCCGGTTCCATTCCTGTGTTCCAGAAGGGAATTTCGCATTGTAGACGCCTGTGCTGCCGTCAGCGTAAGTGACATTCGCCTGCAGAGAATAGTCTTTTTCATCTGTAAATTTGACGCTGCTTGCTTTCGACATTCCTGTCAGTGTGAGATAAACCGGTTTGTCATTTGCGCTTTGCCCTAAGACAACGGTTTGTTTTGTTACTGATCCGGCTTGGGACGCACTGGTCCGGGCAGCTTTTAATGATACATCATCATTAAAGCCTTCTTCAGAATCAACGGATGCTCCGCTTACATTCCAGTTTTCCGTCGCTGATGTGAAGCTGCTGTTTTGAACTGGGTTATAGCTTGACGATACTTCGCCTTTTTCCAGCTGGACTTCATCGAACCATGCTTTTCCTTTGCCATCTTTATCATTATGATCGACTTCCATATACACAACGGCTTTTCCTGCATTTGCTGGAGTCGTAAAAGTGATTTGCCGTTTTGTCCAGTCATTTTTTCCGGCTAATGCACTGTATTCATTGTGAATCCATTGAATTCGTTTTTGATCTTTGTCTCGCAAATCAATGTTAAAGTAGGCTCTTGTTTTTGCTAGATCTGTTTTGATTTTCCCGCTTAATGTATAGGTTGTATTCGGCTCCAGTTCAACTGTTTGTGTCGCTGACGAAAACCCGTGATCGGTTCCGGCAGACGTTGATTGACTCAAGATTTCCAATGCCTTTGATCCGGAAAGAACTCCGCTTTTATCGGTGATAATTGAGATTTTGCCGCTGTCTTTAGAGGCAGTCAGATTCCAGCCGGATTTTTGTGCTTCAAAGCTTCCATCTTTCAAAATATTAGTTGAAGCTGATAAATCTTTGCTGGATTGAATCTGATTTCCGTATTTATCATAAACGGCTGCTGACGATGATTTTCCGCTCTGATCGGTTTCGGATACAGCATCCAGTCCGTCATAAGCAATATCCGTGACATTGCCCTCGGTATCCTTCATTTTTGTGACATCGTTGTTTTTGTTATATTCGTATGTCTCAGTTCCATATGCGTCTTTAACCGACGTAACGTTGCCATCTTTGTCATATTGATAGCTTTCCGTTGCTTTTCCGGTGCCCACGTCGTTTGGATCGACATCTTCTACGACATTGTTGCCTTCATATTTTGTATTCGTTGTAATTTTTAGCCCTTCCGCATCATCAATGACCTGAATCGGATTTCCCGCTTCATTATAGCCATACTGTACCTTCCGGCCATTTGGCTGTGTCATGAGAAGTGTCTTTTTATCAGCATCATAGCTGTAGACATATGTTTCTTTTTTAGCGTTGATCGCTTTTTCGAGACGGTGTCCGCTATACTGATATTCGGTAAAGACAGGCTTTGCTTCGGTACTGTTGGCTGAATATTGTTTGACAAGGCGTCCTTCGCCATCATAGTCATAGCTTGTAACAGTCCCGTCTGTATCTGTAACCTTCTTCAGCAAATCATTCTCATATGAGTAGGTGACTTTCTTATTCTTAGGTCCTGTGATGGAAGTCACATGGCCATTTTCATCATATGTGAATGTGAGCTTACGGCCTGAAGCATCTGTAATGGCCATCAGTTGATTTTTGTCGTTGTAAGTGTAGACGGTCGCATTGTTGTGGCCATCCACTACCTTTTGAAGCTTACCGCCTTTTTTATTGAAATAAGCATTGGTTTGATCCTTTGTTTTTAATATGAACTGATCAGCTGTTTCTGTTAATTCAAGATATACACCGGTCGGCGGCAGATAGGTGCCATCGGCTTTTTTCGTGAATCGATGTGTCGTAGCGTCTTCATCGATATACATTGCCCCGCCATCCGTTGAGATGACAGATGTTTCTGCATCAGCATACCAGCCTTGCCCAAATAAATGATCAGAGCTATCAAGACTGTTGTAGGTTCTCGATAAGCCAAGTCCCGGACCGCGTCCGTCAATTGACAAATCTTCTTCATTCACAATGACATTGCCTGTCGCACCATTTAACTGGCCGCTTGGGATATCAATGATAGACCAGTATTCTTCTGTCCCAAGGAATTCTGCTCCTTCATGGAACGTTGGGTTAAAGGGCGCCGTTGGAATTGTTTCACCATTCGCATCATAGGCGACAAGCGTGAAAGAATAATTCTTCTTCCCTTTGTAATTTCCATTTGCATTGTTATAGACAGGTGACGGATCGAGGGCTAATTCCCCGCCTTTTCCATCTGTATGAAGCTTATAGCTTCCGGCTTTGATTTCCTCAGAAGTCGGCCAAATGTTTTTATTTTGGGTTGTCCAATGATCCGCGTCACCCACATCAAAGGACTGATATTCCTTACCGTTGTAAATGTTAACTTTATAGCCTTTCGCATTTTGAACCTTTTCCCATATCAAATTCACATAACCCGTTTGACTCGATTTTGTATTTGTATACAAATAGCCAGTTACATTCTTTGGCCTAGCGATATCAGGAAGTGCCGGGTTAGCAGCCGGGGATGCAATGGCTTCGCCGTCTTTGTTGTATGCGATAATTTTAAACGAGTAATTTCTTTTGGCTCCATCTCCCCCGGCGTTTTTATAGGTTGGTCCGGGATTGATCGGCAGCTCTGCTCCGCTTCCGTCCTTTAGGTGAAGAGCATATTTTCCCGCCTTGATTTCTGCACTTGTCGGCCAGATCTTTTTCCCTTTTGTGGTCCAAGACGTCTGATTTCCGAGATCAAGTGTCTCAAAGCCTTTCCCATTGAACACCTGAACCTTATAGCCGGTTGCACCGGATACAGCTTTCCAAGAAAGGTCGAAGTATCCTGTGGCATTCCCATTATTGTAGCCCTTTGCTGACGGTGCTTGTGCTTTTCCTACATTAGGGATAACGGGCTTTGCCGGTGCGGACATCGCTCCTTCACCTTGGTCAAATATCGCACTGACGCCAATCCAATAGTTTTTGCTTGTGGCATAGCTTCCGCCGGAGTTCTTATAGACCGGGGATGGGTCTAATGCCAATTCAGCTCCATCCTTGCCGTCCAGATGCAGTTTATATCGCTTGGAGGCAATTTCTGCGCTCGTAGGCCAGATTTTTTTCCCTTTTGTGCTCCACGACGTGACGTTGCCTGTAGAGATCGCTTGATATTCTTTACCATTGTAAATCCATACCTTATACCCTTTCGCACCTTCAACCTTTTTCCAACTGATATCAAAATAACCAGTGGAATCACCATTGTGATAGGCTTTAATTGTAGGGGTGTTTCCCTTTGGTATGGTATACGTCACTTCAATATACGGTTTATTGGCGGAGTTCGCTGAAGAAATTAGTTTTTTCCAGTATTCCTTACCGTTTCCGTTTGTATGAAGCTTAAACCCATAGTTGGCCCCGCCGGAGTTCCATGACTTTACAGCAGCGGTCACATCATAACTCGCCCACTGTCCTTTATGGACGTCGGCTTTTCCGATATTTTTAGATGCCGGTTTGGTGTTCCATGTCACTTTTGCATTATCATAATTGCTGTTGACCGTATCCAGCCAAAGACCGGTTGCCTTTGTTCCATAATAGGAATGGGCTACGTATGTTTTTAATGTAGCTTTAGTGACAGTCATATTTTGAATTGGCTTTAGGTTGTTAAATTTCATGAACGCATAGTTTGTGCCTGTTGTTTTGTCATAATAGCCCGTTTTCAGTACATAGGCCTTTAAATTAGCATCCCATTTTTGTGAGGAGGCCGAATAGTTCGTCGTCGGGTAGGCACTCATGACAAACGTATCCGATGAAACAGATAAAGAAGTTGACGGGTCGATAGATACTGGATATACGCGTTCTGGGTCTTTCAGCCAGTTCTCGTCTGCCGTAAGATGAAGCAAATACCCTTCTTCATTCTTTTCTAGCTTATAGCTGACTTTGTCTGACCGTTCAACCTCGCCGGAAAGCTCATCTAGTTTTGAATCCGTCATAAAAGGTTTAGGCACAGAAAAAACAACTTTGCCTTTTTCATCAGAAAAATCAATGGATCCATCCTCTTGTTCTTTAGCCTGCAAATCGGTTTTTAACTGAAATGTAAATGTGTTGTATCCATCATACTGATGAAGGACTAAATCTTCTTTTATGTTTTCATTGAATGTGAAAGTCTGAAGATCAATATTCGGAAAAACATCCGGATACACAATCTCATTACTGTCAGTCTTATAATCTGCTGAGGTATCTTTCGGAGTAAGTGAAGTTTTATTCAGGCCTTTCGCTTCTACAAGTGAATATGTAACCTTATGGTCATTATGCTCAAAAGTCGCATAAAGCCCGTTCTTCATTTGCTTTTGAAAATCTGAATTCAAAATAGCGTTCTCTGTCTCGACTTGTTTGCTTGTCGACTCTTTTAACTCAGGAGAAATGTCTTCCCAGTCGGCATCAGGTGTTTCCTTTGTATGAATAGGATCAAGGTATACTTCCTGTTTATAGACACCGTCACCTTCATAATAGAGTTTTGTATTTTCTGTTCTTTCAGAGGTGATCTCACCCTCTTTGTTTATATCTTTTGGATCAAAAGGTACAGCTTTCTCAGTTTGTTCTTTCTGAAGAGTTTCTTCTGGATCATCGGCAGCAATACGATTTCCATTCTCTTCTTCTGTGGATTTTGCTAGTACATCGGCTGGCACTAATGAAATGATTAAAGCCAACACTAAAAATGCTGCTATGAACCTTTTAAAGTTTCGCCTCTTTCTTTTTTTCATTTTCTCTCTCCTTTTGTAATAAAAGTAATATTTGCTCAATAATCTTAACTAGACTGAAATATTATTACAATATTTTTCTAGAAAATTTATCTTATTTTAAGGATTAGCGAGAGTCAATTGACCTAAAACAAAAAAAGGCCCCATAGGCCTTTTTACATCTTTTATTGTATTTGTTCAATCTCCGTACCCTCAGCTGTCACATTCGCCTTCCCCTGCCTCCTGACAAGCGTCAAGGCCATGCCCGCAAAGATCATTACGATGCCAAGCGTTTGATAGAGGTCAGGGCGGAAGCCTGTGAAGACGGTATCGAGCACGATCGCGACAGCGGGGTCGAGAAATACAATGATTGAAATAAATTTCGTTGATAAAAATCGCAAACTGTCAAAAAACAACAAATATACAATACCCGTATGGATGATGCCGGTAGATACCACCATAATCCAGTTTCCCTGAGATAGGTCAGCAAAAGCGTCAAAGTGAATAAACGGAATCAGGATGATAACCCCTAAACCCGTCTGCAAGAAGGTGGTCGTGTAAGGACTGAGATTGTGAATGCCTTTTCCCAATAAAGTGGTGAACGCATAAAACAGTGCGGCGAGAACTGCCCATATGATCCCTGATCCCATCAGCTGTGTCAATGAAGTGCTGCCGTTAATCCCGGAAATCAGCGCAGTTCCCAGAAAGCAGATGATAATGGAGCTGACGGAGATCACATTTAATTTCTCTCTGTAGAAGAAGCTCCCCAGAAGAAGAACAAGCACCGGCGCTAGATGATAAACGGAGATGGCAATTGTAACGGACGTTTCTTCAAAAGACTTAAATAAGAACACCCAGTTGAATACAAGAAAGAAACCGCACGCCAATGTTTGCAGCACGTCTCTCTTGCTCCATTTTTCAGTTTTATACTGGCCGGACGCCAGCCAGCAAAGGCCTAAAAACAGCGTCGCGCAAAGGCAGCGGACAAAGACCAATTCAAATGACGGCAGATTGGTATGCTCTGAGAAAAAGCCGATGGAGCCGAAAATCACCATAGAGATGACCATTTTGATTACGGCTGTTGATTTTTGTTTTGGTGTGATTGAGAGATCTTGCTGCATCAAGCGTATTCTACCTCCAATTATGTATAGGGAAAAGCACCCCAACTGCAAGGTGCTTTTCCTTTTTTATAGTTTCTTGCCGGCCGTCCAGCCGCCGTCTATGACAAAGTTTGAACCTGTAATAAAGTGCGCCTCATCAGAAGCCAAATACTTCATACAGGAAACGATATCACTCGGCTGCCCCCACGTATGAAGGGCATGGTTATCTTTGATCAGCTGAACCATTTCATCGTCTTGAAAATACTCTTCCGTTAATTCTGTTTGGATCACGCCCGGTGAAATACTATTCACCCTGATCCCCTTTGATCCGAACTCCATAGCGAGCTGCTTCGTCAGTCCGATGATCGCATGCTTGGAAGACACATAGGCAGCCCGCGCAGGCTCTGCCATCAGCCCGGACACAGAGGCGATGTTGATTATACAGCCTCGTTTTCCCAGCTTTGACCACAGCCTTGCCACATCTCGGGAAAGAATAAAGGCTGCCGTGAGATTAATGTCTATGACCTTTTTGAATGATTCTGCTGATAATTCAAGAACAGGGGTAATTTCCCTTATCCCTGCTGCATTAATTAAGATGTCCGGAATCAATTGGCTTTGTTCTAGCTTTGGCATCAAAGATTCCGCCTGCTGAACATCAGACAAGTCTGCTTTTTCCATGTAAAAGTCACTGTTTACTATAAATTCTGACATTTTATTCGTTTGAATATCTACTCCTACAACCCGAAAGCCTTCTGCTAAAAATTGCTTTACCGCTGCAAAGCCGATTCCGCTATTTGCCCCAGTTACCATTATATTCTTTTTCTTCATCATTTTACATTCTGCCTTTTTTCATTTTGGTAATTTGTAATAATCCGAATATTATATTTGACAATATATTACAAATAATTTAGCATTGCACTACATCCTCTATTTTCCACATTTTCTATCATACAGGAAATTACTAAAAAAATCATCTACTTTTTAAGGAGAGATTCATATGGTTCAAGTTTCAAACGTACAAAAAGAGTTGACATCCGATATTTCTAAATATGCTTCTTTTTTAAAGGAAAACGGCTATTCGTATATCCCAGCAGATTTCTACCGGCAAAAAACTACAGACGCCGCAGTCCGCAAATTACAGCTTACATATGATGCTTTGAAAGCTGATCCTAAAGGAGGCGGCCGTTACAGAGCGCATTCCCGCTACATTTTGGCTCCTCACTCCGACACTCTTGAATTAGATCCGGATAATGGATATTTCCAATCAAAAGAATATAATTATGATGATGGCGGTATCGTCAGACAATTTGAAAAAATATCAGATGAGTTTCTACAGCATCCTGTAACGCGGCACATGATACATTCAAATGTAGAAATGGCCCGCCAAACCGATTTTGTAGATTGGGAGAAAGAAGTGATCGTCGGGCTTCACCAAGTCAGATATCAAGTGACACCTGACGCGCCTTCATACAGCTCACCCATTTGGCTGCATCGTGACGATGAACCGCTTGTTTTCGTCCATCTATTTCAGCTGAGCGAAGATGCTATCGGAGGAGATAACTTAATTGCTCCGTCTGTTAAGCAAATTGATAAAGTGCTGCGGCTGACAGACCCGCTTGAGACACTTGCTCTCGGGCAAAAGGTCTTTCATGCAGTTACACCGGTCGGCACTGCCAATAGAGATGGTGCGCATCGAGATATATTATTAGTTACATTTTCTAACAGATAAAAAAAGCGCCCAAGGGCGCTTTTTTTACAAATCTATCGAACAATCAAAACCGGGCATGTTGATAATTGAGACACTTTATGGCTGACGCTTCCAAGCATCATTTCTTTCAGGCCGCTGATCCCCCGGCTGCCAACTACAATCAGGCTGACGCCTTTCTCTTTTGCGTGATTTAGTATCTCATGCGCCGGCTCGCCATTCGCGTAAATGGTTTCAGCTTGAACGCCTTTTTCGGCTGCTTTTTCTTTTGCATTTTCAAGGATTTTCAGGCCCTCTTTTTTAACCTCGTTCCTGATTTCATCAATAAAGTGTTCAGGCACATAGACAATTCCCGTCAGAGAAGAAGTCGTGACGACGGCTTCTCTCCCCACATGAAGAATGCTTAGTTCCGCTTGCTGCTCTTTTGCCAAATGCACTGCGGCATCAAGCGCTTTTGCACTCATGTCTGATCCGTCAATCGCTACTAACATTTTGTTAAACATGCTCTTCCCGCCTTTCGGACTGTGGGTGGTTCATCTTTCTCTTTTATTGTCCGCCTGCATTTCATTATTGTCAATTGAAGCGCATGAGTTTTCAAAAATATGTCAGAGACTCTCTCCGTTTGTGGCGATAACCTGCTGATACCAGTTGAAGCTTTTTTTCTTGATGCGGTTAAATGTTCCATTTCCTTCATTGTCCCTGTCCACATAAATGAAACCGTAGCGTTTTTTCATTTCCGCAGTAGATGCGCTGACAAGGTCAATTGGCCCCCATGATGTGTATCCGATTAATTCAACGCCGTCCGCAATGGCTTCGCGCGCTTCAATTAAATGATCACGCAGATAGTTGATTCTGTAATCGTCCTGAATCGTGCCGTCCTCTTCAACCTTGTCTACAGCGCCAAGGCCGTTTTCAACGATGAACAGCGGCTTCTGATAACGGTCGTATAAGGTGTTGAGCGTGATGCGCAAGCCTTTTGGATCAATTTGCCAGCCCCATTCTGATGATTTGAGGTAAGGGTTTTTGACTCCGCCCAGCAGGTTGCCCCCTGATTTTGCAAGCTCTTCCGGATCTGTGCTCGCCGCCATCGACATGTAGTAGCTGAATCCAATATAATCCACAGTATGTTCTTTCATGAGCTCTTCATCGCCTTCAGCCATTTCAATTTCAATATTGTTTTCTGCCAGATAGCGTTTCATATATCCCGGGTATGCGCCTCTTGCCTGAACATCTGAGAAGAAAAGTGTTTTGCGCTCATTCTCCATTGCCGCGAAAACATCCTCCGGCTTAGAAGTCATCGGATAGGTTGTCGTTGCCGCTATCATACAGCCGATTTTCGAATCAGGAATGATGTCGTGACCCGCTTTGACAGCAAGAGCACTGGCCACAAATTGGTGGTGTGCCGCCTGGTACATCGCGTTTAATTTGTTTTCTCCTTCTTCAAAAACAAGACCGCCCCCGGTAAATGGCGCATGGAGCACCACGTTAATTTCATTGAACGTCATCCAATACTTCACTTTGTGTTGATAGCGTTTAAAAACCGTTTTGGCATAGCGTTCATAAAACTCTATGACTTTGCGATTCTTCCAGCCGCCATAATTTTTCACTAAACCGAGCGGCATTTCATAATGAGAGATGGTTACGACAGGCTCAATATGATGCTTTAACAGCTCATCAAACAGATCATCATAAAATCTGAGACCGTCTTCATTGGGCTCCTCTTCATCGCCATTCGGAAAAATTCTCGTCCACGCAATCGATGTGCGGAACGCCTTAAATCCCATTTCTGCAAATAAGGCGATATCCTCTTTATAACGATGATAAAAGTCAATCCCGTTGTGATACAGATTCAAGGAAGTCATTGATTCATCAAATGGAGACATGATCCCGTTCGGCGATACGTCAGCTGTCGAAAGCCCCTTACCACCCTCGTTATAAGCACCCTCCACTTGGTTGGCAGCAACTGCGCCGCCCCATAAAAATCCTTCTGGAAATCGTTTTGCATTTGAACTCATATTGATCACCCCATCAGTTTTTTAAGATAAAGCAAGCAGCGCTTCTTTTGGCTGCACTTTACCGATCTCTTTCACCGGCGAAAACGAATATTGGTCTGTGTTGGTCACAATCACCGGGGTAATGACGTCATATCCCGCGGCTTTGATTTGCTCCAGATCAAAGGACACGAGCGGATCTCCCGGTGCGACCTTGTCGCCTTCTTTGACGTGAGCCGTGAACCATTGTCCCTCCAGCTTTACCGTGTCCAATCCAATGTGTATGAGTATTTCAGCTCCCTGATCACTCGTAATGCCAATTGCGTGTTTTGTTTTAAAAACGGTGGTAACGCTTCCACGAACAGGCGACACAACTTCTCCTTCTTCAGGCTCAATGGCAAATCCTTTTCCCATGATCCCGGCAGAAAACACTCCATCTTTGACTTCACTTAAGGCTTTCACTTCTCCCTTAATCGGGCTGTGAATGATCTCTCTGCTGCCCTCATGCACTGCCGGCTGCTGGCTGCCGTCAGAAGGCACATCCTCGAATCCAAGCAAATACGCAGCTGCTGTTCCCGCCGCAAACGCAATCATAAGGCCGATCATCGCGTAAATAAACGTTGGGCCGATAAAGACAGGGATGCTCGGGAGACCTGCATTCCCCCCGACGATATAGGAAGCAACACCCGTCATGCCGTAAAACGCGCCACCGGCTGCACCGCCAATCAAAGCGGCCGCAAACGGCTTTTTCAATCGCATATTCACGCCGTACATCGCAGGTTCTGTAATCCCCATCAGCGCCGTGATGCTTGTGGTAAGCGCAAGTGATTTAAATTTTTTGTTTCTGGAGCGAAGGAAGACGGCAAATGATGCTCCCGCCTGCCCCATATTCGCCAAAAACATAGCCGGCAGTAAATAATCGTGGCCGTTTTGAGCGATATTGTTGATCATGATCGGCACAAAGGCATAGTGCATGCCCGTCATAATGATTAAAGAGAATGTACCAGCCAGCAAAATCATCGCCACAAGCCCTGCATGATCAAACAAATAATTGACCCCAGAAGACAAGTATTCTCCTAAAATAGCGCCAAGCGGTCCGACTGTAATCAATGTCAGCGGCACGACAATCAATAGCGTGAATGTCGGAACCACAATCAATTTGAGAGATGCGTGTGTAAAACGGTCAATCCATTTTTCTACGTACGAAGCAATCCAAATCGCCAGCAAAATCGGGATGACCGTTGACGAATAAGTGGCAGCGGTTACAGGAAGCCCAATAAAGGAAATCGGTTTCCCCGCACCGAGCAGGGCTGTCAAATCCGGATGCAGGATCGCCGCCGCAATGGCAGCCGCTACGTACGGATTGCTTCCGAATTTTCTCGCCGCACTCATCGCTAGCAGGAGCGGCAGGAAGTAGAACGCGCCGTCACCGACAGCCGTTAAAATGACATGAACCTGGCTCTTCTCCGCCATCCAGCCAAACGTAACTGCCAGCGCAACAAGCCCTTTGATCATCCCCGCTCCCGCAATCGCAGGCAGAATCGGGGTAAACACACCAGAAATCACATCAAAGACCGCACTCAGCACATTCTTTTTCTGAGAGGATGAACCAGCGCTCTTTTCATCACTGAGATTGCTGTGCCGCACAATCGCCTGATACACCTTCGGCACATCGTTTCCGATAATGATTTGAAACTGCTCGCCGCTGATATTGGTGCCCATCACTCCAGGCAGCTGCTCCAGCTGACTGCGATCCGCCTTCGCGTTGTCATGAAGATTAAAACGCAGCCTCGTCATGCAGTGGATCACGCGCTGAACGTTGTCTTCACCGCCTACAAGTTGTAATATGTCTTTCGATAATTTATCATAATCCATGTGTATACCTCCTTTTTATGGGGGGACTGCTGGAAGAAAGGTGGCCGCCTTTCACCAGCTTTTTTTGTATCAAATGCTGCATCACCTCCTAAAAGAGAATAAAAAAAACCTAAATGACACAGATTGCGAGAGTCTCCTCCTGCACCTGCACCATTTAGGTTTTGCCTGCTATCGCAGTAACAATCCTGACGGGTCGTTTTATTTGTTTGTAGGTATACTTTAGCACTAGATTCGCGGGATGTCAACGCTTTCATTTTTTGGTGTTGACTAAGGTGATTGCTCAATAAGGACTATTTTTTATAACGGTAAGCCATTTTGTATATTTTGTTTTTTCCTTACTAAAAAATCTTGAAACAAATTGCATAATCTATTTATATTTTTTTCATAGGAATGTAAATGCGAGTTACATCCGTTATTAAAAGGATGATAATGAATAAAACCCGCCATATCTTCAGGGTAATTCATATCTGCATAAACTTCCGCAAGCTTACTCAAAAGTTCCATTGCATGATCACTATAGTTTGATTTTACTTCAAGAAGAATAACATATCTCCATTTTCTTTTTTCAATAGCATAGAAACTATTTTCTTCAACTCGTAATATATTTAAAATGGCTTCTTCAATATCATCCTTGTCTCCCCAAGCCAGTTCTAGAACTTCTTCTTGGTGTACACCGGGATGGTTCATCAAATATTCAACAGCATAATTCATTACTTCAATTTTTGTTTATCCACCCTTGCTTCAACCCAACGTAAAGAGTTTTCCAATCGTCATTTACATGATGTACTTTGAAAGTATTTAAAGCGATTTTCAATTTCTAACATCCTTGCTTTCATATATGTCATTAAACAAAAATAATTCCAAGTTGCTTTTTAAATATAACCTTTACCTTTGGTTCGTTATGAATATATATAAATAGATCAGAATTACATCTCTTTAATTGAGTAACATTTATAAACTTAGATTCAAAAACAAGCAACTCATTGAAGGTGAGACTTAGATTGCACTCCAAAGCGTATACATCCATTGTCAGAATCAGTTTAAAGCCTTTCATATCTTGGATAGAGTACATGAATATTTCTGCAAGGGGATCACTCACCACGCTTATTGGCTCACTTTCAAATAGTTCTAATAAATCATATTCATTGTAAGTAGTGAACATTTTTAAACTGCCCCTTAACTTTTTATTTGTTGTTGCTAGAAAAAGATGATAATTGTCAAAAACCTTGAAAGGTTTACTCTTCAAGGTTTTTCTTTATTATTATTTTAATGCCTGTTCTAATATGTTGATTTCATTATCTCCTACATCGTTTATAATGACACCACAAATATTGTCATCACAATCCAAACAAAATAATACGTGATTATTTTCTATAAGAGATTCTATCTCATGAGCTGAAAATTGAATATAAACTGTCTTATCTGTTATATATACGTTTAATATTCCTTTTTCATCGATATACGTTTCATTCCGTTGTCGGTCTACGCTAAGAACAGGAACCCCTTTTATTGGTTCAATGTTTTCAATATTCCATTCTTTAGATTTATAAACACTTTCACACAGAGTTAATGTAATAGAACGAATTTCTCCTGTTTTTTGTGCAAATCCTATTTCGATTAATGATTTTTTAAAATCTCCGGTTCTCCAGTATACCGTTTTATCTTCTGATATATCCCAATTTCCAAATTCTATATTAATTGGTGTATAGACATCAAATTCTACTTTCATAGGCTTTTTATCTCTACATTCTAATGTTTTTAACATAATTTCAAATGACCTTCTAATAATAGTTTCAAACCCTATTCCCGGATGACTTTCTTGAATGGATTTTTTCAACCCAATAGCTCTTAGACTGTACGTTCACGTATTAGAAACTTATTGATATCCGTCTAAATCATTTAATTTTTTTATAAGTATTCTTTTCCTAAATATATAAATACCTAAAGGGAACAAAAAGAAAAATACACCATATGAAAAACCAGCAATTACATATAACTCTATATCGTTAACTTGATTGGTATTTGCTAACCATATTGTCGTGATAGTTAGAACTATTCCTGCTAGGGGCAAAACAATCTGAATGATTAATAATGATTCATTTATTTTTCTCAATAAAAATTTCTCATCTATCTTCTTCACTCTCTACAATCACCTTATGTATTTCTTCAGCTATTATTTATGGCAGTGTCAATCAAGGTTTCCTTCATAATTTTTTCTGATTATGTCCAAGAACAAAGCCTTCTCATAAAAAAATTTAAGTTTCCATTTTTATAATCATTTTACTTTTTATATTTAAACAGCCTCCCTTAAAAATTCTATACTTATCCTGTCAACCTTCATCTCAACATTTTTCCCAATTAAATAAGGATATTCAGAAAAATACCATCTTCATCAGTAAGAACGATTCCTGCATCAATTGAATCCTCTTGTAAAACCCCCCTAATATAATATTGATATCCTAAACCAATCCGTTCTAATTCTTTTGTTTTTTCTATACTTTCACGAATAACTAACTCATCCAAAATCGTAAAACCAACTAACACAGGAGATTTTTTCCCCACTTCAATTTCATAAGGACAGACAGATGAAAAACCTGTGAATTCAACCCCTTCAATTTCGAGTATCACTTCCTCTTCTATATGTGGATCAAGTCCTTTAATAAGTGCTTTATATATCATAGGAGAACCTATTTGATTTTTATTATATTGAATGCGTTAAAACCTTGAAGGGCATTGTTGTCAATAAAAGCTTCATTATTTGCTAAGACTCAAAAGCCGTTTTTTCTGGAAATACACCCTCTTCTTTTACTAAACAAACTGCTAATCTATGTGCAGCTCGATCAAAATAAAATGTTGACGGGAAGTCTTTAATTTCTTCTAACTCTGAAAATTCCCTAATTATTTTATTTAATTTCATTTTGCCCATAGTATTTTCATGAGGACCCAATTTGTAAACCACAGTTTCATTATCTTCATATTCTTTTAGTAATAAAATGTATACCGCCACTGTTTATTCCTCAATTAGTAAAATTCAATTCACTCCACTTTTCTTTTATCCAACCTATTCTTTCATCAGCTTCTTCTGCTGATAGAACGCCTCTTTTGTTTTTGTACTTAATACTTTCTTTTGCCCAGATTAAAATGATCTTGGTATATTCCACCGTCTCTATTGTGCATATACAATCTCCTTCATCTTCATCTGCGAAAATATCTTCAATCACTGTTTTATGTTTATCAGAACTAATTAAATTTAAATTCCCGCCACTTTCGAATATTGATAATTCCCCAGACAATACTTTTAATAATTGTTCAATTTCTTCCTTTATGCTATCGAAATCACTAAATATATCAGATCCTAACGAATTACTAATAAGGTAACCATTTTTAAGTATTTTCTCTTTTTCCAAATCCAAAATGACTTCATCATAATCATCTATATATTCAATTGCATATTTATATCTGAGCAATATACTATCTCCGTTATTTCTTATTCACCGGTAGATGGTGTGAGGTAACGCAAGCAATATAATGAGTATTTCCCAATCATAATTAATTAGAAATTATTTTCCTCTCAGTTTCCAAAAATTCTTTCAGTAGTTCTTTTACTGTATATTTCAAATCAGAAGGATAATAGAAAACAGGCGATACAGTTCTAAAAAAATTGTTCATATGTTCAGTTGTGTTAAACATATAAACAATGTTTTCAATGTCGCTAAACATACTATCATCAGAAGAATTATTATATATTCTTCAAAACAGTGTATAACCACTTATGATACTCTCTATTCAAGACTTCAGAACGGCTATTAGAGACTATGTGGTCTAATAATGCATCTGCTCTTTCTTCAGTTTGTTCCCACGCCAATTCAAAGATATTCTCATCTTTAATATTAGGATTATTCACTAGATAATTAACCGCATAATTTGTTACTTCTTGTGAAGAAATTAACTTAAACTGCCTACTAATAAACAATGTAATCCAGTTACATTCAAATTCGTTTTTCTTGATTATCTCAACTGTATACACCATCTATCTCTTCCTTGTGGTTATTTTACCTGAGTCTTTAAAATTATAAGCTGATCCTGCAATAGGAAAAGCTTATTCCACTTCACATCACTGTGTGAGAATAAGCTTTAAAAAGTTATCATTGACTTTTAAGCATTGTTGTATAAACAATTCTATAACAAATTATTAAGAATGAACCTTCTCAAGGAAGTCTTCAAGTATTTTCTTTACTGGGGCACTTGCTTTTGGCAACTTATCATTTATTCTCTGAAGTATGGATGGATCGTTCAATATCATTTGTTTACTCTCGGGAGTCACAAAGCTTCTTAGAGAATCTATGCATACCTCAAATAGCTCTTCATTATCAATACTAAGTAGTGATAGTAATATTGAAAATTCATGTGAACTTCCGTTATTATCCATACAGTATGCCAGTTTTTTTTGCCATTCCAAAGGTTTAGTAAGTGCTTCATTTTTTAATTTTCCCCAATCATCTGCTCTAAAGTCTGACAATATATCACTTGCAATTATACAACCATCATCGTACCATGAGTCCTCAGTTGTTTCAGCAGATAAAAGATTATCTAATTCTCTATACATTTTTTATCACCTTTCAATTTACATCTCAAAAACCTGATGGACGAGGCGCATTTACCTTTCCTGTTGGGTAACCACTAGTTACCTCGTCACCATTTTTGATAACATCTATTTCCACTCCATTTTTTGATGCTCTATGCCAAGTTGATCTATCCCTCAACCTTGTAGATATAGGTGGTGTATTTCCAACCTCTATAATACTCTTAAGAATCTGATCATCATTCCACGATTCCGGAAATAATGTACTCTTTTTAATTTTAGAAATATTACCATCTACAAATTGCTTAGTAAACATAACACTTTTCGTCCCATCTGCATTAGTAGATAGTACTTCCACTGCGAAATTATCATTAGCGTTGTTTATACTTGAGGAATGTCCACCTATTAAAATATTTTTTGGAACTTTACGTTGTCCTTCCAATATTTTCGCTTCCATATCTGAGCTAATAACCGTCTTTGAAGATACCAATTTCTTACCTTCACTCGCACCCTTTGAAGCAACCTTATTAACCTCACCCTTACTTTCCTTCCCCGCAACATGTTTAGCCACATCTGTGACAACACGCTTCCCGCCTCGGACCGCCAATTTTTTAACAGCACCCTGAGGGCTTACCCACTCAATAAATTCATATTGAGTTCCGGCAAGAAACGAATCAATTGGCTTAGCTCCGCCTACTTTATCCTCTGGAATGTAAGACACTTCTTCTAGCCTCTTTTTCCCTCCAGCGTAGAGTTCTCTCACAATTTGGCCGTTTTCATATACATAATATTTGCCGCCGACGTAGTCGATGCTTGCAGTATCACGAGTTAGTTCGTCAATCACTTCTATCGTATCTATCTTTTTTAATCCTTTATGATTATATATTTTATCATTTATCACCCGTATGTCTCCATAGACTTTCGGGTGGGCTGCTGCTTCTTTCTGTAATACAGTTAAATTACTGTCATCAGCATGAATCTCGCGCTCGATCTTCTGTTGTTTGTCATCCATCATCACAGAATCAACGTTTGATTGCTTATGTTTCTCCAGTTTCTTCAGTATCATCTCCATCGGTGAATCATCCGCCTGCTTCATTTGCGGGTTAATCGCGCCGAAGGTTTGGTTGATGTTTTCTTCTTCCTGTGATTTCAGGATAGAGCCGCTTTTGTAGCCTGTGATTTCAATTTTCGGACCGGTATACATGGTTTCGAGCTGGTCTATATATTTTTTCATCGTTTGAAAATCTGATTTTGCGGTTTCTAGTGCTTGGGTTTGCTGGCCGTCAAATTGAAAGAGCTTATTCAGGGTGTCCGAAATCAGCCGCTCAGCCTGTTCTGTTTCCATTCGGAAAAAGGTATCATTGACTGTCGGCAGGCTGACGATGTGATCTATGGTCGATGTCTGGCGATTGACTGCATCAGTGAGCTGCTCTGTCACTTCTCGTGCATGCTTGACCCCATGTCTCGCATCGTGTGAGAGAAAAGCCTCTGCGATCATGCCGTGGGAGTCAGATTCTACAGAGGCAATCGCATGCTGTGTTTGTTTCAGCACTTTTTTGTATTCGTCGATAAACATGCCAAAGAAAAGGAGAAAAGGCTTGTGGCACTCCTCGTAAAAGGTCCGGATGGCATCTCCGCCTTTTCCTTTCAGCGCATCCTTCATGCCTGCCAGATGCTCAACGCTTTTTTCCAGCTTCTCCAGCTGTTGTTTTTGCTTGTCCAGTTTCTCAATCGTATGCTGAATGCCCTCGTGAAGAGCGTGGACATCTAATGTTTTCAATCCCTTGTCCTCCCGCGCTTTATTTCATGGAAGATGATATGTTTTCGTCCGTTTCCTTCATGGCGTTTACCGCGCTTTCCGTTTGTGCGATATGCTTGGCCAGAACAGACGCATATGCTTCAGTGAGCTCTTTGATGTCCTTATTTAATTGCTCGATGGACTTTACCACATTCAAATGGTTTCTGCCTGAGAGATGGCCGGGCAAGGAGGACTTGAGTTCAGCTGAATTCTTGAGCTGAGAAAGCCCTTGCTTCACTGTGCCATACACCATTTTAATTTCCTGTGCCATTTGTGCTCACCTCACTTTTTATGTTTTTCCTTCTCTATTTCATGCTCTATCCTCGTGATTTGGCGTCTTATAGAATACACATCGCCCTCTAATGAGTGGATTTTTCCTTCTATGCTTTCGATGATTCCGCTGACTTGATCGCTTTTGATTTGCTGATATGCTTTGTTCATTCCTTCACGAATATCTTCAAACCGCTCAGCATGTGTTCCTCTCCATGCCTCCCGGTTAAGATGAGGCCGGTGAATGAGATGCTGGGCCTCAGAGAAATCGTGTTTGATTTGCCTAATTTCGTGCAGCACTCGTTTTAATTGATGGATCTGTTCCTGCTTTTCATGTAAGTCGGCTTTTACCGAATGTAACAACATTTCACTATGCATGCCGCAACACCTCGTGTTTCTATCAAACTGTGTAAATTCTTTACAATACAGACTATTTTCATATTACATGATGGATCATATTGGATAAATAGGTAAAAAGGTTTGTCTTGAGAGACGTTTAACTGGTTCTAAAATGCTAAAAATAGATCTAATCACCTTATGAGAGGGAGAAAATAATCATAGGAAGGACTTTTTATTTAAGTCTTTAATCTCTCTTTCATTTTTATTTTTTCTCCCACTTAACTGTTTCTTATAGTCAATAAAGCTCATAAAAAAACGCCTTCCTACGAAGGCGCTTCTCCATCTTATTTAGATCCCCAAACAGCCTCACCGCTGCCATTTAACACACTAAACGTCATGACGTTCTTCTCTCTCACCGGATCCCACTGGCGTAAAAATACCCCGTTATACGTCTTGCCCGCTAACGTGATGTCAGCTTTATTTTTTCCGGTTTTCTTCCATGTTCCGGTCATTTCCCCGGAAATGGTGTGGTTTTTGTTGAGCAGGATGTTGATGGTTTGTTTGATGTCGGCTGAGATGTCTTTTCCGTGCTGGATAAGTTTGTATGTTCCTGTGATGTCTTTTTGTTTTACTTCTTTCAATGTTTCGCCCGCATAACGATATGGCGCTGCTACCGGCCAGCCGTCTTTGTTCATGAACAATTGGTGGACTCTGACTTCGTGTTCTTCACCCCTGCCCGGGAAGCGGGTGTGGAAGATTAAATAGGAACGCCCGGTTTTCTGGTCATAGTATGCGGAGTTGTGGCCTGGTGAGACGTACCCGGTGCCTTTTTCATTTTCTGTTTCAAAAGTGTAGCTGCCCATGAGTTTGACGCCGTATGGTTCGATGGAACGGTCGTCGAAGAATGTGCCTTCTTTGCCGCGGACGTCGAGCATTCGATTGCCTTCTGCATCATAGTAAGGGCCGTCTGGTTTCTTGGAGCGGGCCACACGGATGTTATAGCCGCCTGTTGCATCGAGACCGCCATATGATAGGTATAAGTAGTAGTATTGGGTGTCTGGATTATAGAGAACATACGGGCCTTCGATTCTGCTGTGGTTGCCGCCGAGCAGTTTTTTTCCGTATCCCTGCCCAGGAAGCGGGAAGCCCGTTTTTGGATTCATTTCAAGAATGAAAATGCCGCCTGAGTATGATCCGTACACCATCCACAGTTTGCCGTCTTTATCAAAGAAGGTATGCGGGTCGACAACATTCGGGTGTTTGGTTGCGTCATACGGTGTTCCATCGCTGCTTGTGCCTTCCATTCCTGATTTCAAAAAGATGCCTTTGTTTTTGTATGGCCCTTCGATGTTGTCAGCGACAGCAACACCCATGGCGGACCTAGGCGAGTCGCCGCGGCAGGCGTTGTAGTACATGTAGTATTTGCCGTCCGCCAGCTGCGTGACGTCAGCCGCCCAAAGAGTATCGGATTGCGCCCATTCGAAGGTTTCTTTTAATTCTTCATAGACATTCGGGATAAGTGGGTTGTCATTGCTTACGCTGGTGGTCAGCTGCTGCCATTGCATGAGGTCATTTGTTTTTGCTGAAGCGAGATGAGATCCAAAAACATAAAAGGTGCCGTTTGTTTCAATGATGGAAGGGTCATGGACGCTGACTTCTTTAAATATAGGTTTTTGTGCATAGACGGAGTTTGGGAGGGTGAAGGCCATGATAAGAGCTGCAAGAAAACATACACGGAACAATCGGTTGAACATCTAAACAATTCGCCTCTCTTTTTTATTAAATTTTAAACGCTTACATTTCTCTATGAAGATACCCCGGCCTATTAAAACAGCCGAATGTTTTCATATTCAAACAGATAGGTGATTTCTCACTGTTCTCTTACATTGTCAGACTGATGTCCGTCAGTCTTGCGCAGGACTGCTGCTTGCATATCCTCTCTTTCATAGTTCAACTCTTTTGCTGTTTCTCCTTCTTTCATCACTCTGTTTTTCATTCGCGTACATGTAATAACTGCTTTGTCAGGTTTTGCATCGACTGTGATACAGCCATTTCGTTGTCGGCGGTTTTTAAGATGATGCCTGATTGCCCGTCAACACCGGAGTCATTCGGCTGGCTCTTTATAAAACGCCTTACGAAAAATGCGACTTTGTAAACGCATATTGAGAGTTAGACAGCGGCGCTTGCCTCCTTGTCTGGATATCGTGTGCAATCGCTGAAAAAACCTGTTCTGCTTTCTGCGTCACGCTATTACAATAGCAATCTAACTTGTTAAAGACTGTAAAAAACCTTTTGACTTCTGCTGCTGAACCAATTAATATAATACTCAGTTAATAGTTATCAGAATTTTTAGGAATTGAGTGATTCATATGACACTGCATAAAGAGCGTCGGATCGGCCGGCTGTCTGTTCTCCTGCTGCTGAATGAGGCGGAAGAGAGTACGCAGGTTGAGGAGCTGGAGCGAGACGGATGGAAGGTCTGTCTTGGCAAGGTAGGATCAATGGACGCGCATAAAGTAGTAGCCGCAATTGAAACCGCTTCCAAAAAGAGCGGTGTCATTCAATCTGAGGGTTATCGGGAGTCACATGCGCTTTATCATGCGACGATGGAGGCTTTGCATGGCGTGACCAGAGGTGAAATGCTGCTAGGATCGCTGCTTCGGACGGTGGGCTTGAGGTTTGCCGTTTTGAGGGGAAATCCTTATGAAAGTGAAGCAGAAGGCGATTGGATTGCTGTCTCGCTTTACGGAACAATCGGGGCGCCAATCAAAGGTCTTGAGCACGAGACATTCGGTGTTGGAATTAATCACATATGAAACAGCCCATAGATCTTAGACGATAGGGGGCTATGCGTGAAAACAGATGTTCACAGCATAGCTCCTTTTTGTATGGGCGCTTTACCAAAGTAAAGAAAAAGGAGTTGGGCTTATGGTGACTTTAGACGGTTCTTCATTGACAACAGCCGACGTCGCTCGTGTGCTGTTTGATTTTGAGGAGGCAGCGGCTTCCGAGGAAAGTATGGAGCGCGTGAAAAAAAGCAGAGCAGCAGTGGAACGGATTGTACGCGACGAAAAGACAATCTACGGCATCAACACCGGATTTGGCAAATTCAGCGATGTCCTGATTCAGAAAGAAGACTCGGCGGCGCTGCAGCTGAATTTAATCCTTTCTCATGCCTGCGGAGTCGGCGACCCTTTTCCTGAGTGTGTTTCCAGGGCCATGCTGCTTTTGCGCGCCAATGCGCTGTTAAAAGGCTTTTCCGGTGTACGCGCTGAGCTGATCGAACAGTTGCTTGCTTTTTTAAATAAACGCGTCCATCCTGTCATCCCTCAGCAGGGATCACTTGGCGCAAGCGGAGATCTGGCGCCGCTTTCCCACCTGGCGCTTGCGCTGATCGGGCAAGGAGAGGTCTTTTTTGAGGGGGAAAGAATGCCGGCAATGACAGGCTTGAAAAAAGCCGGTATTCAACCGGTAACGCTGACATCCAAGGAAGGGCTTGCCTTGATTAACGGGACTCAGGCCATGACTGCAATGGGAGTGGTCGCCTACATTGAAGCTGAGAAACTAGCCTATCAAACAGAACGCATTGCCAGCTTAACGATTGAAGGTTTGCGGGGAATTATCGATGCATTTGACGAGGATATTCACTCAGCCCGTGGCTATCAGGAGCAAATCGATGTCGCAGAACGAATTCGCTTTTATCTATCTGACAGCGGCCTGACAACCTCCCAGGGAGAACTGCGGGTACAGGATGCCTATTCATTGCGCTGTATTCCGCAAGTACACGGTGCGACTTGGCAGACTCTAGGCTATGTCAAAGAAAAATTAGAGATTGAAATGAATGCAGCTACAGACAATCCTCTCATTTTCAATGACGGTGACAAAGTGATTTCCGGCGGAAACTTTCACGGACAGCCGATCGCCTTTGCCATGGATTTTCTGAAAATCGCAATATCAGAGCTTGCAAATATCGCAGAGCGCCGGATCGAACGACTTGTGAATCCGCAGCTGAATGACCTGCCGCCGTTCCTGAGCCCTCATCCCGGTCTGCAATCCGGTGCAATGATCATGCAGTACGCCGCGGCCTCACTCGTTTCTGAAAATAAAACACTGGCCCATCCGGCAAGTGTGGATTCCATTCCGTCATCCGCCAACCAAGAGGACCATGTCAGCATGGGAACCATCGCCGCTCGGCATGCTTATCAGGTGATCGCAAATACAAGGAGAGTCATTGCGATCGAAGCGATTTGCGCATTACAGGCGGTTGAATACAGAGGCATAGAACATGCAGCGTCCTATACGAAACAGCTTTTTCAGGAAATGAGAAAAGTCGTGCCGTCCATTCAGCAGGACCGTGTTTTTTCCTATGACATTGAACGCTTGACTGACTGGCTGAAGAAGGAATCTTTAATACCTGATCATCAGAATAAAGAACTAAGGGGGATGAACATATGACTGATGTAAAAAAATCAATCCGTGCCAACAGAGGAACAGAGCTTGAATGCTTAGGATGGGAGCAAGAGGCAGTGCTTCGGATGCTTCGAAACAACCTTGATCCAGAAGTCGCCGAGAAGCCGGAGGACCTCATCGTATATGGCGGGATCGGCAAAGCCGCACGGGATTGGGACGCTTTTCACGCCATTGAGCATTCCTTGAAAACATTAAAAAATGATGAAACATTGCTCGTGCAATCCGGAAAGCCAGTTGGCATGTTCCGTACACACCCGCAGGCCCCGCGCGTGCTCCTGGCAAATTCTGTTCTTGTTCCGAAGTGGGCAGACTGGGAGCATTTCCACGAACTTGAGAAAAAAGGGTTAATGATGTACGGACAGATGACGGCTGGCAGCTGGATTTACATTGGCTCACAAGGCATATTGCAAGGAACCTATGAAACCTTCGCTGAACTGGCGCGACAGCACTTTGGAGGCAGCTTAAAAGGAACATTGACGCTGACAGCGGGTCTCGGCGGAATGGGAGGCGCCCAGCCGCTATCTGTCACGATGAATGAAGGCGTCGTGATTGCCGTCGAGGTTGACGAGAAACGCATCGACAAGCGGATCGAAACAAAATACTGCGATCGAAAAACAGCATCGATTGAGGAAGCCTTAGCTTGGGCTGAAGAGGCAAAGCTGGCAGGAAAACCTTTGTCCATTGCACTTCTCGGAAACGCAGCTGAGGTGCATCACACACTTTTGAACCGAGGCGTCAAAATTGATATTGTGACAGATCAGACATCTGCCCATGACCCTTTAATCGGTTATGTTCCCGAGGGCTATTCCCTTGATGAAGCTGACCGTTTGCGTCAAGACACTCCAGAGCTTTACGTGCGCCTTGCGAAGCAAAGCATGAAAAAACATGTCGAAGCCATGCTGGCCTTTCAGCAAAAGGGCTCTATTGTATTTGACTACGGCAACAATATCCGGCAAGTCGCAAAGGATGAAGGGCTGGAGAATGCCTTCGATTTTCCGGGGTTTGTCCCTGCCTACATCCGCCCCTTATTCTGTGAAGGAAAAGGGCCGTTCCGTTGGGCGGCGCTTTCCGGAGATCCGGCAGATATTTACCGTACGGATGCGTTATTAAAAGAGCTGTTCCCGACAAATAAAGCCCTTCACCGCTGGATTGATATGGCACAGGAAAAAGTCACCTTCCAAGGCTTGCCGTCCCGTATTTGCTGGCTTGGATATGGAGAACGAAAAAAGATGGGCCTCGCCATTAACGAGCTGGTTAGAACCGGGGAGCTAAAAGCGCCTGTCGTTATTGGGAGAGATCATTTGGACTGCGGGTCTGTCGCCTCTCCAAACCGGGAGACAGAAGCGATGAAGGACGGAAGTGACGCTGTTGGTGACTGGGCTGTGCTAAATGCGCTTGTCAACACGGCGGCGGGTGCAAGCTGGGTTTCCTTCCACCATGGCGGCGGCGTCGGAATGGGCTATTCCCTGCATGCCGGCATGGTTGCAGTGGCCGATGGAAGTGAGCTGGCTGACGAGCGGCTCGCGCGGGTCTTAACGAGCGACCCAGGAATGGGCATTATCCGTCATGCGGATGCGGGTTATGAACGTGCCGTTGAAGTAGCGAAGGAACAGGACATTATCGTGCCGATGCAAAAATAAAGGAGTGATGACATGCCAAAGCAAATTGATACGATTCTCATCAACATCGGTCAGCTTTTGACGATGGAAAGCAGCGGTCCGCGGGCAGGCAAAAGCATGCAGGATCTTCATGTGATCGAAGACGCTGTTGTCGGCATTCATGAACAGAAAATTGTGTTCGCCGGACAAAAAGGGGCTGAAGCCGGTTACGAGGCAGACGAAATCATTGACTGTTCGGGACGCCTTGTAACGCCTGGCCTCGTTGATCCGCACACCCATCTTGTATTTGGCGGATCTCGTGAAAAGGAGATGAACCTTAAGCTTCAGGGCATTTCATATTTGGATATTCTGGCGCAGGGCGGCGGGATTCTGTCTACAGTCAAGGATACCAGGGCGGCTTCAGAAGAAGAGCTGCTGCAAAAAGCCCATTTTCATCTGCAAAGAATGCTGTCCTACGGCACAACCACAGCAGAAGTGAAAAGCGGCTACGGCTTGGAAAAAGAGACAGAGCTCAAACAGTTGCGTGTCGCAAAGAAACTGCATGAAAGCCAGCCTGTTGACCTTGTTTCCACATTTATGGGAGCCCATGCGATTCCTCCCGAATATCAAAACGATCCAGATGAATTTCTGGATCAAATGCTTTCCCTTTTGCCGGAAATCAAAGAGCAGGAGCTCGCCAGCTTTGCTGATATTTTTACAGAAACAGGCGTTTTTACAGTCAGCCAATCCCGCCGTTATTTACAAAAAGCAGCTGAGGCAGGCTTCGGATTAAAAATACACGCAGATGAAATCGATCCGCTTGGAGGTGCTGAATTAGCAGGTGAGCTAAAGGCCGTCTCAGCCGACCATTTGGTAGGTGCATCGGACGAAGGCATAAAGAAATTGGCTGAGGCAGGAACGATCGCCGTCCTCTTGCCGGGCACGACATTTTATCTTGGCAAAAGCACATACGCCAGGGCTAGAGCTATGATTGATGAAGGTGTATGTGTCAGCTTGGCAACGGATTTTAATCCTGGCAGCTCGCCGACTGAAAATATCCAGCTGATTATGTCCATTGCCGCGCTTCATCTGAAAATGACTGCAGAAGAAATTTGGCATGCGGTCACAGTCAATGCCGCATACGCCATAGGGAAAGGAGAGGAAGCCGGTCAGCTCAAAGTCGGCCGCTCAGCTGATCTAGTCATTTGGCAAGCCTCGAACTATATGTATATTCCGTATCACTACGGGGTCAATCATGTACATCAAGTCATGAAAAACGGAACAATTGTTGTCAACAGGGAGGGAGCCATTCTTGGATAAGTACCCTTTTCTCAGAGAGGCCGGATCTTCGTTTAAAGACCGGGATGTCACAAAAATGAGCGACCTGATCGCAACATGGGACGGCCAGGACATTAAGGGACCGGCGTTGATAGGTGTCCCCCTATCAAAATCCTCCATCAGTCATTCAGGCGCTTCCTTTGCACCCGGAACAATACGCCAGGCTCTGAAACATTCATCAGCCTATTCTGCTGAGCTTGGAGAGCACGTCGTATCAGAGCTTCTATATGATCTGGGGGATATCGATATTCATGTCACTGATATCGTAAAGTCACATCATCACATTTTCCAAACCATGCACGCTCTGCTTTCGGACCATCCGGATTGGGTGCCGCTCATACTTGGGGGAGATAACTCTATCAGCTACTCCACAATAAAAGCGATAGCACAAACAAAAGGAACGACAGCGGTGATTCAATTTGATGCCCATCACGATGTTCGCAATACGGAGGACGGGGGGCCGACAAACGGCACCCCCTTCCGCCGCCTTTTGGATGAAGAGATTATTGAAGGTCAACATTTGATCCAACTGGGTATCAGAGAATTCAGCAACAGCCAGGCCTATGAAGCATATGCAAAAAAACATAGCGTGAACATTCACACGATGGACATGATCCGGGAAAAAGGACTAATCCCAACGATAAAAGAGATTTTGCCTGTTGTTCAAGATAGAACAGATTTCATTTTTATATCTGTTGACATGGATGTCTTAGACCAGTCCCATGCACCCGGCTGTCCAGCGATTGGCCCGGGCGGCCTCTATACAGACGAATTGCTTGAAGCAGTCAAGTACATCGCACAACAGCCCAATATTGCCGGGATTGAAATTGTTGAAGTCGATCCTACCCTCGATTTTCGAGATATGACAAGCAGAGCTGCAGCTCATGTTCTGTTACACGCATTAAAAGGAATGAAACTCTCCCCATTCAAGTGATCTTCTGGCAGGTTGTATTTTGGGTATAGGAAACTCATCTGCCTAATGAATGGCAGCTAAAAGGAGGGCGAGACAGTGAATCTTCAGGAGAACAGCAGCCAACAGCTAAAACGCACAATGAAAAGCAGGCACCTATTTATGATCTCATTGGGAGGCGTCATAGGCACAGGACTTTTCCTCAGTACGGGCTATACGCTACATCAAGCCGGACCCGGCGGTACGATACTCGCTTATGTAATCGGCGGGTTGATGATGTACCTCGTCATGCAATGTCTCGGTGAATTGTCGGTTGCCATGCCGGTGACCGGCTCTTTTCAAAAATATGCTACAACATTTATCGGTCCATCTACCGGTTTTATGGTCGGCATCATGTACTGGATCAATTGGGTGGTGACGGTAGGCTCTGAGTTTACCGCATCCGGTATTCTCATGCAGCGCTGGTTCCCTGACAGCAGTGTATGGATGTGGAGTGCGATTTTTGCAGCCCTTCTTTTTATATGCAACGCATTTTCAGTTAAGTTATTTGCGGAAACTGAATTTTGGTTTTCCAGCGTAAAGATTGTCACCATTATTTTATTTATCATTTTAGGAGGAGCCGCCATGTTTGGCCTGATCTCTTTAAACGGAACGGCGGATGCTCCTATGTTGTCAAACTTCACAGACCATGGCGGGCTGTTTCCGAATGGCTTTCTCGCCGTTTTTATCGCGATGATATCTGTGAGCTTCGCCTTTTCTGGTACAGAGTTAATCGGCGTTACAGCAGGAGAATCAGCAAATCCTCAAAAGGATATACCGCGATCCATCCGTAATGTCGCATGGAGAACCGTGATTTTTTTCATTGGCGCTGTCTTCATATTATCCGGGTTGATTTCATGGAAGGACGCAGGCGTGATTGAAAGCCCGTTTGTAGCCGTATTTGCGGAGATCGGAATCCCTTACGCTGCTGATATTATGAATTTCGTGATATTAACAGCCTTGCTGTCTGTCGCCAACTCAGGCTTATATGCTTCGACCCGTATGATGTGGTCTTTAGCAAATGAAAACATGATCAGCTCCCGTTTTAAGAAAGTGACATCTAAAGGCATTCCTTTAAATGCCTTAATGATCAGTATGGCTGTATCTTGTTTATCTCTCGTTTCCAGTATCGTGGCCCCTGGAACTGTCTATGTGGTGATGGTAGCAATTGCTGGATTTGCAGGAGTCGTGGTCTGGATGAGCATTGCCTTGTCCCAACTCTTGTTTCGAAAGAGATTTTTGAAAAAAGGGGGGAATATAAAAGATCTGACATTTCGCACGCCGCTTTATCCTCTTATGCCTATAGCCGCTCTCTTATTATGTTCTGCTTCTTGTATCGGTCTTGCTTTTGATCCCAATCAAAGAATCGCACTTTTCTGCGGAGTTCCTTGTATCCTCCTTTGCTATCTGATCTACCATTTCAAAAGAAATGTTACAAAAGCGAAAAAAATCAGCCAAGAGGAATATCAGGCTGATCACATCCTGTAATCAAAAAAGCACACCCCACTCAGGATGGGATGTGCTTTATTTTTATTCAGTAATCAACGTATGAATCAGCTTCGGCGCCTTCGCTTCCGCGGCGATGCGGATGTTGTCATAGACTTTTGCGATGACTTCATCAACGTTTTCGCGGTTGGCGTAAAGCGTCACGAGCGGTTCGCCTTTTTCTACTTTGTCGCCGACCTTCTTGCGGAGCATGATGCCGACGGCTAAATCGATCTCATCTTCTTTTGTGGCGCGACCGGCACCTAACAGCATCGCCGCGACGCCGATTTCGTCCGCAACGATTTCAGAGACGACACCCGCTTCTTTGGCAGGCACATCAATTTGATATGCGGCTTGCGGAAGCTTAGACGGATCGTCAACAATTGAGCTGTCGCCGCCTTGGTTTTTCAGGAAATCCTTGAATTTCTCAAGTGCTTTGCCGTTTTTCATGACTTCTTCCAGCTTCGCTCTCGCTTCGTCCAATGTATCGGCTTTTTTCGCAAGCACAACCATCTGGCTGCCGAGCGTTAAGACAAGCTCATGAAGATCCTCAGGCCCCTCGCCTTTGAGCGTGTCGATCGCTTCTTTGACTTCAAGCGCATTTCCGATCGCAAAGCCGAGCGGCTGGGACATGTCTGAAATGACAGCCATTGTTTGACGGCCGACGTTATTTCCGATGCGTACCATCGCTTTGGCAAGTTCAGCTGCGTCTTCTTCTGTTTTCATGAAGGCGCCCGCTCCCGTTTTTACGTCAAGCACGATGGCGTCCGCCCCGGCAGCGATTTTTTTGCTCATAATCGAGCTTGCAATGAGCGGAATGGAATTGACCGTTCCCGTTACATCACGAAGCGCGTACAGTTTTTTATCAGCCGGCGTTAAATTGCCGCTTTGGCCGATGACCGCAACCTTGTCGCGGTTCACAAGTTTAATAAATTCATCCTTCGTCAGTTCCACGTGGAAGCCGTCGATTGCCTCTAACTTATCAATCGTGCCGCCCGTATGGCCGAGGCCGCGGCCGGACATTTTGGCAACCGGTACGTCAAGAGCCGCAACAAGCGGAGCGAGAACGAGTGTTGTCGTGTCGCCGACGCCGCCGGTGGAGTGTTTATCCACTTTAATTCCTTCAATGGCAGAAAGATCAATCGTTTCACCGGAGTTCACCATAGCCATCGTCAAGTCCGCGCGTTCACGGTCACTCATATCCCGGAAAAAAATCGCCATAGCAAGCGCGCTTGCCTGATAATCAGGAATGCTTCCGTCTGTGTAGCCGTTCACGAAAAATTGAATTTCTTCAGTGGTGAGTTCTTTTCCGTTTTGTTTTTTGATGATGATATCTACCATTCTCATGTTTGGTCACCGATCCTTTTCGATTAAGTTCAGTAAATCAAGCCCACAATTGCTGCTGATAAAAAGCTGACAAGCGTAGCACCGTATAATAATTTCAAGCCGAAACGAGCGACGACATTTCCTTGCTTTTCATTCAGTCCTTTTACGGCACCGGCAATGATTCCGATTGAGGAGAAGTTCGCAAATGACACAAGGAATACCGATACGATCGCTGTTGTACGGCCGCTGAAATGGAAACCGTTTTGCGTAAGCGACGTCATGGCGACAAATTCATTCGATACCATTTTTGTTGCCATAATGCTTCCCGCATTAACAGCTTCATTCCATGGGATACCCACAAGAAAAGCGAATGGAGCAAACACATATCCAAGAATGCCTTGGAACGAAATACCGAATACTGCATTAAAAATGCCATTAATCAAGGCAATAATCGCGACAAATCCAATCAGCATCGCAGCGACGACAACCGCTACTTTGAAACCGTCAAGAATGTATTCTCCGAGCACTTCGAAGAAGGATTGTTTTTCCTCTTCCTCAACACGAAGCATATCCTCTTCTTTTGCAACCTCGTACGGATTAATAATAGAAGCAATTATGAAACCGCCAAATAAGTTCAAAACAAGCGCTGTTACAACATATTCCGGTTTCAGCATTGTCATATACGCGCCGACAATCGACATTGATACAGTTGACATCGCAGATGCACAAAGCGTGTACAAGCGCTGCTGATTTAAAAGACCGAGTTCTTTCTTCAAGGAGATAAATACTTCTGACTGCCCTAAAATCGCAGAAGCCACTGCGTTATACGATTCCAATCTTCCCATACCGTTTACCTTGCTGAGGGCAAGGCCGATATATCTAATAATAAATGGGAGAACTTTCCACTTTTGCAGAATCCCAATCAGAGCAGAAATAAACACGATCGGCAAGAGAACATTCATAAAGAATGTCGTTTGGTCCGCATTCACCAAGCCGCCAAACACAAAGTTAATTCCCTCAGCCGCGTATTCAAGCAGATAACCGAATCCTTTTGCAAATCCTCCCACGAGGAAATTCCCTATCCCGGTATTGAGGAGAATGTAGCCAAGAATAAATTGCAAAATGAGCATAACAACAATTGGGCGGATCTTAATTCTTTTTTTGCCGCTGCTCGCGATCCACGCGAGGCCTAAAAACACGATTAAACCGATAATCCCAATCAAATACTTCATATGTGTTTCTCCTTTATTTGTATTCGCTTACAATCACTGTTTCCTCAGAAAACGGAAAGCAGTCTGCCTTCCGTCAGCTCTTAATAGTTGTCTCCGCCTGATGCATTTTCTCCTTTTACGATAGAAACGCCTGCGCTGGCGCCAATTCGGCTTGCTCCGGCCTCTACCATTGTGTCTACATCTTCTTTCGTTCTGACGCCGCCAGATGCTTTCACGCCGATATCAGGTCCTACTGTTTTGCGCATTAAGGCGATATCTTCCTTCGTTGCGCCGCCTGTAGAAAAGCCTGTTGATGTTTTTACGAAATCGGCTCCCGCAGACACCGCTAAACGGCATGCACGTTCTTTTTCTTCATCAGTCAGAAGGCACGTTTCGATAATGACTTTGACAAGCGCTTTTCCGGCTGCAGCTTCCACTACACCGCGGATATCAGCTTCCACCACATCGTCTTCCTTGTCTTTTAAAGCGGCAATATTAATGACCATATCCACTTCAGTGGCGCCTTTTGAAATGGCGTCTTTTGTTTCGAACGCTTTTGTTTCAGATGTATTGGCACCGAGCGGGAAGCCGATGACTGTACAAACGTCGACTCCAGTTCCCTTAAGCTCTTTTGCAGCAAGCTCCACCCATGTCGGATTGACACATACTGAAGCAAATTTGTATGTTTTCGCTTCTTCAATTAGTTTTAGAATTTCCGCTTTTTGTGTATGCGGTTTCAAAGCTGTATGATCAATTATGTTGGCTAATGACATCCTTCGCACACTTCCTTTTTTGTTAAGATATTTTTTAGCATAACCGACTTTTGAACATATGTAAATTGGTAATTGAAATTTTGTTCAACGAAAGGTTTGAACGTGTCACAAATCATTAACAAGCGCCCTCGCGGTATGCTGGTCAATGATTAAAACGTTGGCATATTTTCCGGTTAATGCTCCGTGAATGGAAGATACTTTTCTGCTTCCGCCGGCAACTAAAATGGAGCGTTCCTTCAGCCTGAGGTCTTCAAGCTCAACACCGATGGTCCGGTCATTGATGGCACTGCTGCAAATATTCCCTTTCGCATCAAAAAAGCGTGAACAAATATCCCCGACGGCCTGTTTTTTCAGCAGGGCTTTCTCTTCTTCGTTAAAATATCCGAGCCGAAACAACAGCGCTTCATCACGGACAGTCCCGACCGTAAAGAGAGCGATATTCGCCTGCTTGCCCATCTCAATAATCCGCTCAATATGACGGTCTTTCTCCACCATTCGCTTCACATCCGCATTATCAAACACGACGGGAAGCGGGAGATAGCGCGGCATCGTTTGAAAAGCCTCCGCAAACAGCTGAATCGTTTCAGCCGAATACGTGTTTACCCGGGAATGGCTGATACCGCCTTTCAGCTGGACGACCTCGACGCCTTTTACCTGCTTCGGCTGCATGTTTTGCGCGATTTGATACATGGTGGTTCCCCAGCTGACGCCGACAATGTCGCCGTCTTTTACCGTTTCATGCATATATTCTGCACCATAGCGGCTTAGGTCATGTGTAATTCCTGCATAATCGGGTGTCGGGGAAAACACAACATGCGCCTCAAGGAGCCCGTATTTCTCTTCAAGTATGGAACCGAGCGCATCCAAATCCTCAAAAGGGTCCATGACGCGAATCTGGACATACCCTTTTTCCTTTGCATATTGCAGCAGCCGGGAAACGGTTGGCCTTGAAATGTTGAGCTGCTCAGCAATTTGCTGCTGACTGTAGTCAGACTGATAGTAAAGCCTTGCCGCTTCTATGCTTAATTGCTGTTTTTCCCGATCCATTCTGCACCTCCCTGTGGATCAGTCCTGATAAAACTGCTTTTGATTTGCTTTTATTATACAGGCTGGCGCCGGCTTTCATCCACCTGATTTCTAAGAAACTGAAAAACGCTCTGGGCGCGGACCTGCCCAGAGCTTATTTCTCCCAGGTCATATGCTGATAAATGCCTTTCATAATGGCGTACATTCCATATAGGATCAGGCCTAATGCCAATATAGACAGAATCAATTTGCCATGCGGCTGCTGCGCGAGTTCGGCGAGCGCGCCGTCAAAGCCTCTTGTGTCGTCGGGGTCAGCGGTCATGGCTGTCTTGATCAGAAAATAGCCGATAGCAGAGAAAATAATGGCCCGGGCGATATTGCCTGCGCGTCCGGTGTTTTTCGTGATGCATATCATTTGTTTGTTCATTTTTGACGTATCAAATTCTTTCATAAAAGCAGCCCGAACGCCTTTCATAAATTGAACAATCGCAAATACGATAAAACCCGCACCCGTAAGCCCTGTGAGCCATTGGCCGAACGGCTGCGCCAATACATAAGCGGACCACGTCTGTTCTGAAGTGCCGCCGTCCCCTTGGCCAAACACAAATCGCAAGGCATTCCAAGCGATGGATGTGTAAACGGCGGCACTGAAAAAGTTTCCTATTCTCCGTGACAGGCCTCGCCTGCTGTTTCCGTGCCCCTCCGTGTCCTTGATCGCGCTTAACACCATCCAGATCACATAGCCGATAAGGCCGATGCCTATTAAAAAAAGCAATAGTGACCCATACGGCATGCGTGATAGCGTTTGGAGCGCTCCGCTCGAATCTTTCGCGCGGCCTGCCCCGGCAGCCGTCATAAAGGCCAAAACCCCAAGCAGAATAAAAACGCCGCCGAATGCAAAATAACCAAGCCTCCCGAATCGTTTGATCCAAGGCTTGGTTTCCTGTTTTATTTTTGACATGTACCGGTCTTTCACCGCCATGTGTCCAACCCTCTTTCACAGAAATCTTTACTGTAACATTCCCGATTGGACAAAGTTGAAACAGCTTCTGCCTCAGCTATGGCCGGCTGAGATACGTTTTTGCTGATTAGCTGATTGTGCAGGTGTCATCCAAGCAGCCGCTGCGGCAGCTGTGACTCCGCCTGCTAATTTCCCAATGATCATGGCCGCCGCCATTTCTTTTTTCATTCCAGCCACAAAACCGAGATGGCTACCGAGTACAAAGGCGCCGCTGACCGCAAACGCGACATTGACGACCTTTCCTCTCGGCGTCATATCCTTTAATGAAGCCAGCATCGGGATATGATGCGCCAAAGAGGTCACCAAGCCTGCTGTTGCTGTCTCATCTAAATGAAGGTGTTTCCCCAGGGCCTGGAGCGGTTTTTTAAAGGTTTTTGTAATAAAAGCCGTCATTGGAAACGCCCCTGCCAAGGCAATGGCGATGGTCCCTGTCGTTTGTATCCCTGTCTCGACATTCTCCATTCCCGGAATCAGCACAATACCGGTCATCGTTTCAACGGAGACAGCTGCAAGCCCGATAATCGCAACAACACTGACCGCTTTCCCGAAGAGATGAAACAACCGAATCATACTGTCGGTATAACGCCATAATCCAAAAGCGATCACAGCAGATAACAGACTCGGGATCAGAAGGTTTTTACCTATCATGCCGATGTCAAAGCCCGCGCATAATCCGCCGATGAAACAACCGATCGGCACTGTGCACAGCCCGATTAATATGCCTTTCGCAAAATACGGATGATCCTCTATTTCGATGATGCCAAGAGCGACGGGAATCGTGAAGACGATTGCCGGTCCCATCATTGTTCCTAAAAACACCCATGAAAACAGTCCGGCCTGCGGATCTTTCGCCATTTCTCCAGCCAGCGCATATCCTCCCATATCAATTGCCAAAATGGTGTTCGCAAAGGAAGAAGGGTCCGCGCCAATCGCTGTGTAAAACGGAGCAACAATGGGAATCAGGATTGCTGCCAGCACGGGCGCCAGCGACACAATTCCGATCATGGACAGCGCCAGCGGCCCCATAGCCTTAAAGCCGTCCGCAAACCGCTCGCCTAGCCCCCATCTGTTTCCCAAACAATAATCCGCCGCTCCCCATAGTAAAAAGCCAGCCAAAATGAATACAACCGCGTCATTCACCGTCATAGTTTCTCCTTTTTCAAACGTATGATTGGTTTTATCATATCATCTGAAATCACCGAATAGAGTTGATCTTATTCAATATGAGCTAAAAATTCTTTTATATCGGCTTTTTCAACGGCTGTTATGATGCTCCGCGCTTTTTCTTGCGGGGCCGTTAATGTCAATTTTTCTTTTATGTCTTCTTCAGACAGCTCATTTCCTGGCGCCCCTTTTGGGCAGTCCACACGCGCTTCGCAAATCCGGCCGTCTGATAAATAGGCCCGGACAATCGTAAAACGGCCTTTTGGAACGGCACGGGGAGCCGGCTGAGTAGCATTGTCATATACGCGCTGAATATGCCCTATTGTCGTTTGAATGCCGTTTGGGATCGGCTGGCTGTTGAAATGTTCAACGGTCAGGTCGTGTCCGTGCAAAGCAAGAGCAATCACATATTCAACGCTGAAACGGCCTTCCTCTCCAGTTTTTGGAGATCGTTCCGTCAATGCAGCATCTCCGCCTGGCGGAAATATCACTTCAATACGTTCGGTATTGGCCGCAGAAATGGTTTCTTCGGAGATAAGCTGTCGTACCGCATCTGCAGCATGGTGTGCCGCGGAACAAAATGGATAGATTTTAAACCATAGACCCGGCTGCACAATTCTCCACGGTGCCCCCCAATCGTTTAGCAAAGTATGTTGTGCTTTTTCAACGTCACCGTACAGACTGAAGAAACCAGTTTCTCCATCAAGTGCCGTGCGGGACCCGCCAAATTCTGATTGGGCCAGCTTAACGGCCAGCAAGCCAGCCTGAGCCGCCAAACCGGCGTGCAGCGGTTTCATTTCTGTTCCAAATTGCACCCTCATCCCAGCAGATTGCGTAGCCGCAAAACCAATTGCTTTTTCCAACTCTTCCTGAGTCAGCTCCTCAGCATAACCTACGGCGCAGGCAGCAGCGATGGCACCAAGCGTTCCTGTATTATGCCAGCCCTTTTCATAGTGGCGGCTGCCAATTGATTCTCCCAGCCGTGCCATCACTTCAATACCAACAATATAAGCACCAAGAAGCCGCTCGTCATGTCCGCGAGCGGCAGAAGCAATAAGGGCCGGTACGATGACTGCACTGGGGTGTCCTCTTACATCGGAGTGGACATCATCAAAATCCAATGCATGGGCGATAAATCCATTGAGCATCGCGGATTGTAATGGTGCGGCCTTTTTGCCCTGTCCGATAATAGGAACAAGGGGCCGGCCTCCTTCATCCTCTATCAGACGGAGGAGCTTTTGAATTCCTTTATCTTCTCTTCCTGCGAATGAAGCGGCAGTAAAATCAAGTAATCCCTTTTTTGCTTCGTGAATCGCGTCAACTGAATGCTCAGGTTGTGACGTACTCACAGCCTCTGCAAGACCTGCTGTCAGCCCTTGTTTGCTCATTTGATGGTCTCCAATACAATAACCGCCAGCTCCGCAAAGTATTGAGAGGCAACCGTAAGGGCTTCTTCATCCAGTGTAAAGGCCGGATGATGCCACTCCTCCGTCCCGTTCGTTCCCATCCAGACAAAAAATCCCGGAATCTTCTCTTGATACAGAGCGAAGTCTTCTCCGCCCGGAGACTGCTCAGCGTGAACGGTTTGATAGCCAAGCCGTGCCGCAGCTTCGGATGCCGCATTCAAAAATGTGCCGTCATTCTGAACGGAAGGCAAATAAGGAAACCACTTGAATTCTGCTTGTGCCCCATAGCCCGCTGCAATTCCTTCAGCCACTCGTCTCATATGCTCCGGAACAGCCTGCCTCGCTTCTTTTTGAAAGGTTCGAACCGTCCCCTCCATTTCAGCTTGGTCTGGAATCACGTTCCACGACGTGCCCGCCTGTACTCTTGTGATACTGACGACTGCGTTTTGCAGTGAGCTGATATTGCGGCTGACCACAGATTGCAGCCCGCTGATGATTTGTCCGGCTGCAGCGATTGGATCAATACTGTTATTCGGGATGCCGGCGTGTCCGCCTTTCCCTTTGATGACGATCTCAAACCGGTCAACACTTGCCATAAGCGGACCTTCCTTTACACCAATGGTCCCGACAGGCAGATCCGGCTTATTGTGCATGCCGAAAATCGCGGAAACGCCATCAAGTACGCCAGCTTCTATGACCTTTCTTGCTCCTGCGGCGATTTCTTCTGCCGGCTGAAAGATAAAGCGGACTGTACCTTTTAGCTCGGCCTTTCTTTGATTCAGCAACATCGCTGTGCCAATAATAGAAGCAGTATGAAAATCGTGTCCACATGCATGCATTGTGCCATCAACCTTAGATGCAAATGGGAGATTCGTCTGTTCTTGGATCGGGAGCGCGTCAATATCCGCTCGTATTGCTATCACGGGGCCGTCTTCCCGTCCTTTGATTTCTGCAATCACGCCAGTCTCCAATTGAGGAACATCAAGTATTTCGATTTGCTCCTCCTCAAGCCAGCGGCGGATTTTTTTCGTCGTTTCAACCTCTTGAAATGACAGCTCAGGATGTTCATGAAGATCACGCCGCATATTGATTAAACGGGTATGAAACGCTTTGTCGGCCATTGTTCTTCTCCCCTTCTTATATAAGCTCTGCAGGCTCTCCCACCTGCTTGATAAATCGTTTCGTCCGTTCGTTTTTCGGATGGTCAAACAGTTCTTTTGGCGTTCCCTGCTCGATAATATGGCCGTCTGCCATAAAAATCACTTTATCAGCGACCTCTTTTGCAAACGCCATTTCGTGTGTAACAATGATCATCGTTGTTTGCTTTTCCGCAATGGATTTGATGACCTGAAGCACCCCTGTGACGAGCTCAGGGTCAAGCGCTGAAGTTGGTTCATCCAGCAAAATCGCATGCGGATTGACCGCAAGCGCCCGGGCGATGCCGATTCGCTGCTGCTGGCCGCCGGACATTGTGATCGGATAGCTGTCAGCCTTATGCTCCAGACCGACTTGTTTCAGAATCTCCATTCCAATACGTTTCGCTTCGTCGCGTGGTTTATGTTGAGCCACAATTAAAGCTTCTGTAATGTTTTGCAGAGCCGTTTTATTTTTAAACAGATTGTAGTTTTGAAAGACCATGGCCGTTTGCTGGCGAAGCCGATATGCTTCCTTGCGTGTAAACTTTTCCGCGTTCAGTTTGGCTTCTCCGATTTCAATAAGTCCTTGATCCGGACGCTCTAATAAATTTAAGCACCGGAGAAGCGTTGACTTTCCGGAACCGGACGGACCGATGATTGCCACCACTTCTCCGCGTTTCACTTCTAGATCGATTCCGTCGAGCACGACGAGATCTTTAAACGCTTTGCGAATATTTTTTACTGTTATCAACTGATTTCACCTCTAAGTCCGGTATGGCTTGCTCATGGCACGTTCAAACAAGTCCTGCAAAATGCTGTAGATCATGGTAAGAACCCAATAGACGATCGCAACCGCCAAGTAAGTCTCAAAATATTTGAGGTTTCCTGAAGCGTACATCTTCCCTTGGGCGAACATCTCCATGACCCCTAATGTAAAGGCCAGTGACGTTTCTTTCAGGAGCCCGATAAATGTATTGCCCGTTGCCGGAATCGCATTTCGGATCGCTTGCGGCAAAATAATCCGTCTGTATGCCTGAAATTTTGTCATACCGACAGACAGGCACGCCTCCAGCTGCCCGTCATCAACAGAATTGAGGGCGGCCCGGAAGATTTCTGCCAAATATGCTGCATTTTTCAAGCTTAACCCAATGATGGCAGCTGTGAGAGCTGTCATTTTGCTCATCTCTGGAAACAGCTGCGGCAGCCCGTAATAGATTAAGAACAGCTGCACCAGTGTCGGCACGCCTCGGAAAAAGGATATATACAGCTTTGACAGCTGATGAAGCACTGGAATTTTGTTCTTTGTAATGAGTGCTAGAATAAGTCCTCCGATAATGGCAAAAATCATAGCCGCTATGGCCATAAACAACGTGATCGGAAGGGCCTGAATTAAAGTCGGGAACGCTGATATCATGAATTCCCAATCAATCGTGTTCATTCTGGTGAGTCACCGCCGTTTCTTAATGCTTCTGTTCTACTGTGATATCTTCATTAAAGTATTTTTCAGAGAGTTTTTTCAGTGTTCCGTCTTTACGCAATTCATCTAGCGCCTTATTGACTTTTTTGCGGAGCTTGTCGTGCGCATCGTCCTTGGCAAATGGGAATGCAACCTGTTCGTAAACAATCGGATCTCCCGCAAGCTTTAATGGCAAACCGGTCTTCTTGATTTGCGCGATCAATACAGTTCGGCTGTTGACATAAGCGTCTACACGGCCGTACGCAACATCCTTCAGCGTACCCTCTTGTGTTTCGTACGTTTTGATATTGATTTTTTTATCAGGATCTTTGCTTTCAAGGTTTTTCGCGTGGTTTGAACCGAGAACGGCTGCGACTGTCTTGCCTTTTAAATCGTCTACTGATTTGATATCAGTATTGTCTTTTTTGACGACAATCTGTGTTCCGGCATAAGCATATGGTTTCGTAAAGTTATACGTTTCCTTACGTTCGTCTGTCACAGCTACCTGGTTGGAAATGGTATCAAGCTTGCCTGTTTGAAGCTCTCCCATCAGCCCGCTGAATTCAAGCAGCTTCCAGTCCAGTTTCATGTCAATTTTCTTAGCGACTGCTTCCATCACTTCAACGTCAAAACCTGTCAGCTTTCCGTTTTCTTTATAAGCAAATGGGTAACTTTGTCCTGTCGCACCGACATGAAGCACATTGTCATCCTCTTTACTGCTGCTGTTTCCATTGCCGCAAGCTGAAAGCACCGCTAATAATGCAGCAACGACCAGCACAGTCCATTTTTTCATTTTCATTTGATTTTCCCGCCTTTTCTTTTTTTATAGATCATGTCGCAATTGTTTTTTCATATAGACTGTGATATGCCCTTTTCCAAGGTCTTGTTCACCTGAGCGGACATACCCTTTTCGTTCGTACATCTCTATCAGCCACGGATGCTTATCCGCTGTTCCGAGTGAGACAAACGGAACCTTTAACGTATCGCGAAGGATTGTTTCCTCCAGCCATTGAAGCAGCTTTGTTCCGATTCCTTTTTTACCGGTGTCGGGGTCCACAGCGAACCACCAGATATGCGGAACGCCATACGGTCCCGGCTGTTTTCCCCAAGGCATTCTCAAGGTGATGGTCGCGATGATCCGCCCGTCTTCTTCCATGACGTAGCAAGCGTTTTTCCGAATATTTTGCAGCACCAAATCTAAATCCGCATGAGCAGCAGCAAAACGAATGCCAAGCTTTCGAATCGGTTCATAAGCCCGCAATGTCAGCGCGAGGAGCTGTTCAGCATCACGTTCAACTGCAAGGCGATATTGTGGCTTCATCTAGCGTTCCTCCTTACTTTGCATAGCGGTTTACCGGCTTTTCCAAACCGAAGTGCTCTCGTAATGTTGTGCCTTCATATTCTTTTCTGAACACGCCGCGCTCCTGTAAAATCGGAACTACTTGATCAACAAACACTTCAATTCCTTCTGGAAGAAGCGGAGGCATGATGTTAAACCCGTCACACGCTTTCTTATCCACCCATTCCTGCATCTTGTCGGCGAGCTGCTCCGGCGTGCCGACGAAGATATGGTGGCCTCTGGAGCCTGCAACGTATTTGTAAAGCTCTCGTATCGTCATATTGTCCCTTTCAGCCATTTCCTGAACAAGCTTGAAGCGGCTCTTCACCGCATTAGAAGCTTCTGCGTCAAGCTTCGGCAGCGGCCCATCAAGCGGATATGCCGACAAATCAATTCCGCCTAAGTAATTTTGGAGAATTTGCAGACCGACAGATGGGATAATCAGATCTTGAAGCTCCTTGTATTTGGCTCGCGCTGCTTCTTCTGTATCGGCAATGATTGGGAAAATACCCGGCATGATGGCAATTTTTTCTGGATCACGTCCGAATTCCGCTGCCTGTTCTTTAATGGATTGATAAAATTCCTGAGCTGATTCCAGGTGGTTTTGTGCTGTGAAGATCACTTCTGCTGTTCTGGCAGCCAACGCTTTTCCGTCTCCTGATGATCCTGCCTGGATAATGACCGGCTGGCCCTGCGGCGTTCTTGAAACGTTCAGAGGTCCGCGAACCGAGAAATATTCTCCTTTGTGGTTCAGCTCGTGCATTTTTTCTTTGTCAAAGAATTCACCCGTTTCTTTATTACGGATAAAGGCGTCCTCTTCCCATGAATCCCAAAGCCCCTTTACAACTTCGACAAATTCCTCTGCCCGCTGATAGCGCAAATGGTGTTCAAGGTGCTTTTCACCGCTGAAATTCAGCGCTGTTGATTCAATAGATGAAGTGACGACGTTCCATCCGGCACGGCCGTTGGACAAATGATCCAATGACGCAAACTGTCTGGCAATATGGAATGGCTCGCTGTATGTAGTGGAGGCTGTTGCTGTCAGTCCGATTTTTGATGTGACCTGCGCCAAAGCAGAGAGCAGGGTGAATGGCTCAAACCTTGTTAATACATTTGGGTGTGATTTGCTGTCAATTGAGAGGCTGTCCGCTAAAAACAGCATATCAAGCTTGCCTCGCTCCGCTGTTTTCGCAAGCTCTTTAAAATAATCCAAATTCATGCTCGCATCTGACGGCGCGTCCGGGTGCCGCCAAGACGCAACATGATGGCCTGTACCTGCTAAAAATACCCCTAATTTGATTTGTTTCTTTTTGCTTGTCATGACGATACTCCTTTTATCATGTTTTTAGGCTGAATAATCCGAAAAATAAACTCCTATATTCCTAGTCGTTTAATATGAATAAATCAAAATGTACCTTTGTCTTGGACGTTTGTCAATGAGTTAAGATTAATTTTTTCTATTCAAGCGAAAAGACCCTTGCGTGACCATGATGGAACGGCATTGATTCATTCAACTAGTGCAACCTCTATATCGGCAAGAAAACTGAGTCTAATGAAGCAAAGACTCAGTTTTCATCCAAGAATTTTATATAAGATTTCGCCATTTCCTTTGCCTTTTCTTCGCTTTTGCAAACCGCCTATCCATTCAGACGCCGTAACGATTGTATAAAAAAACAGCTGACTCCAGATATTCAAACCGGAATCAGCTGATTGATGTGAATTAATTAAGCTCATGAATACTCTCTTCTGCTTTAGCGGAAAACACTTTAGGCTCCAAACAGTCAAGGTCTTCATGAAATAAATTTACTTTTTGGATTTGCCGATTGTCATAGTGGTGGAAATAGTAGTTTCCAGTTTCGTTGCACATCACGGAAGTATATTGCGTATAATGAATTTCGTCTTCTTCCGTTATCACTGCGCCCTTTGGTATCGTCATATTTGCCAAAATGTGAAAAGCGGCTGTTACACCTTTCGTTTCATCGGCCGCCGGCTCTAGATGTTCTTTCAAATAAACAGCTCTGACAAACCGGGAAGGCGGTGTATAATCCCCCGGCAGACCAACAGTTCCTAAGCCTTGGCCAAAAGCAGAAAGGGCTAATCCGCCCATCTCTTTGCTCTCTAATTGCTTCGGTCTGATTCCTGTATATTGCTGCAGATTGGTTACATGCCATATAAAGTCGGGGCTGTTCGTCATGACACCAGGTTGATTATCATAGACTTTGAGGCCGTCTGCTCTCGGTTCTATCGTCAGGCTTCGGCCCGTCCGGTCTGACAATATCCAGTGAAGCGGTAAAACTGTATCCAATAGATCTAATTTTTTCTCTACAATCGTTAAAGATCGAATCTTTTCTTTTACGTCTTCCAAAGACTTACAGACTGACAGCACCCATGTCACAAACTCATGCGGGGCAATGTGAACGGTATCTTCCCGTATCGTTTTTTCGTACTCCGCATAGCCCGGAAAATAAAGTGCAGCACACGATAAACCGTTTTCATTAACGCCGTCTGCAAATAAAATATTACCAAGTTTTCTTCCCATACCGATAAATGCGTACTGTGTCTGATGGGCCTTTCCGTCAGCTTCACTATTCCAACTGTAACGGCGCGGATAGAGAATCACCTCTGTCCCCAGCTGAAATGCAAAATCCATTGTTCTCGCTAATACATGTTTACGGTCAGCAGTTTCCAATGTAAGACTTGTGCACATTTGATCAGTCCCCTTTTCAATTCAGATTAATATCATACATATTGTGAACGAATTGGTTTTATCAGCATAACGAAAGTCAAATCGGTTCGTCAAAGAATTGACATTACATCAAATAAAACGAAAAAATCCAGCCTTTAGAAGGCTGGATTTTTTATTATTTAGCCAAAACAAGCTCGTGAATCGCATGCGCAACACCATGTTCATTATTGGAGCGTGTTTGAAAGTTTGCGGCTTCCAATACTTCTGGGATGGCGTTTGCCATGGCAACCCCGCAGCCCGCCCATTCGATCATTGTCAGGTCGTTCCCATTGTCGCCTATGCACATGACTTCCGCCTGTTCAATTCCAAGCTGCTGAGCCAGCTGGCGTACAGCATTTCCTTTGCTGGCTTCCGGGTGCAGAATCTCATAAAAGAAAGGCGCGCTTTTGACCATTGAATATTTTTCTCTCACGTCTTTTGGAATCGATGTAATGACGCGGTTTAAGTTCTCCGGTTTATCAATAAACATCACTTTCGGGATGAGGATATCTTTTGGCACCTCGTCAATCTTGCGGAAATGAAGCGGCACCTGTGTCACATAGGATTCGTATACGGTAAATTCGCTAATATCCCGGTTAGGCGTATACAAATTAGATGAGTCAAAGAAATGCATCGGCGTCTTCAGCTCTAAGCTCAGGTCATATAATGAAGCCAAATCATCATAACCGAGAGACAGCTCCGAGACCACTTCATTTGTATGCGTATTTTGAACAAGCGCTCCATTATACGCAATAACATAGTCGCCTTCTTCAATTAAATTCAGTTCATCTAAATATCTCTGCACACCCCCGATAGGCCGGCCGGTGCAAAGCACAATTTTGACACCTTCCGCTTTTGCAGCGTGAAGGGCGTCGCGGACCTCCTCTGTTACTTCATGATGATCATTTAAAAGTGTTCCATCCATATCAATTGCAATTAGTTTGTACATCCTGCATCTCCTTCATGTCGTTTTCAGGCTATAGTCCCATCATATCGTTTTTTCTTTTTGATATTCAACCGGAAGAGATGGTTTTCTCCGGATTCTGTTTAGACGCCGCCCTTGTCTTCGGATACGCAAGCGCGGTTTCCGCTTTCTTTCTGCCTTGACGCCGTTTTCTGCTTTTTTCTGTTTCATCAGCAGAAAGCCGGCAGCTAAAAAAGGAATGCCGGTGATATTCAAGATGGCAAGCTTCACACCCGCCGCGATGAAAAAGAACCCCCATGAAGATGATGGATTCCGTCTGATCATGACGTAAGCCGCCATTTCCAGAACAATCAGGATGGCATGAAGCACTATGCCATAAATCAGCAATACAAGGGCAAAAAACAATACATAATTCACGATTGCCCCTGAGTACATCATAGCGCGCATCATTTGTATAAACGATAAGGACTGCATGGAGCCGCTGATGACATTAGGGTTATAGATCGTATAGTCACTAAATAAATGTTTGACTTTGAGAAAAGCCCATAATATAAATATCCACTGAATAATATGTAAAACAAGCCCCACTGCCACCAGTCTTTCAGCTTTTTGATTTCTCATCTTTCTCCTCCCTGCCGGTCTTTGATTCGATTCTTGTCATCGTTTTTGTCTTGCCATTTTGCTCCCATATCAATGTCCCGTTTTCTCCTCTTTTCAGCGTGCTTTTGAGCGGATAATAGGGGCCGAGGTACTGAATCTCGATAGACCCGTCAGTGCTTTGGGAAATCACCTTGTATGCCATAAAAGGCAGCTGTACCTCTCCTCTTCCTTCCATCACTTCCGTTTCCACAACCTCGTCTTCGGTAAATGTGACTGTTGCTGATTTCACGCCGTCCGTTGGCCCGGGGGCAAGCCCCTCATCCCACGTTCCGTAATAAAACGGCGTCTCTTCTTTTTGCTGCTGGCAGCCCGATACCATGATGCATACAGCAATTAAAAACAAAATGCCATATTTGTTTCTCAAGGGGATCACCATCCTTTCCTCCTTTTTTTGGGCGAATGCCGTGCCACTGTGCCAAGGACTACATAAGTTATAAGGAATTCACCCACAAGGAGATTGATCATAATGAACCCTTATCAATATTACAGCTCTCAGCTGCCTCAGCAGGAACCTTACTATAGCCACTATGAGTACAATCCTTATCCGCAGCAGGATGTATACGATCCATACCAAATGGATAGACAGCCGGCATTGGAAAGAAGAATCGCAGCACTTGAACGGCAAAATGAACAGCAGTCAAGAGAATTAACCCGTCTGACAAACGAAGACCGCCGTCAAAATCGGGAAATTGCACGGATTGCCGAACAGGTCAATCAGCTAAGCCAGGCTGTTGAACGCCATACACGCCGCCTAAATCGGCTCAATCAGCGCCTCCGCACAGTAGAAAACAGGCTGAATATCCCATTTACTGCAGGGGAAGGCGGTTTCTGAGCGAAACAAAGAAAAAAAGCGGAATACGATTCTCCCATCTCAGGGTTTCGTTTTCCGCCATTCTTATATGTTAAAACGGAACATTTACATAAAAAGGGTTTGTACCCAGTATACAATCTTTACCGTTTTCATTCAAAGGTAGAGGGGCTGAGGAAAATAATTGTAGTTCCTCATTTGCAGAATTTCTTTTCATTCAGGTTGCATGATAATACCGACTCACGTCAATCGATACATGGAGGGATCATTCATGCATAATACACAACACGGCTTGCAGCAGCTGAACCAATGCCGCCAAACTGCTCAGCAGCTCATTCAGCAGACACAGCAAAGCAGCCAGCAATATCGCCAAATGCTTCATCAGGAACAGCAAAACATCCAAATGCTGCAGCAGATTCTAAACCACGAACAACAAGCTGCACATACCATTCAGCAAGCACTGCACGGGCATGACATGGCGATTCAAAAGTGCCAGCAGGTTGTCAACATGTGCAACCAAATGCAACAGGAACTTACTGGACAATCCAGCGTCATGAATACGAATGTATCTACACTTCCATTCGGCCAAAACACGCCATTTCAGCAGCAATCCTACCAGCAGTAACATATAAAAAGCTCAACACAATGCGAGTGTTGAGCTTTTTTTCTTACTGTTCTTTGCGAATATGTATATCCTGAATAGACTGTTTCGGTGCATGAAATCTGCTCTCGGCTTCACTTCTTGCCTCGGCAAAAGCCCGCGCCTCCACATGATCTTTGTAGACATCCAGCTGAATCAAATACAGCGGGCGCACTTTAAATCCATGAATAATGGTCACCGCCCATAACGGGACCACAATAAAAACACCGGGCAGATCGGGCAAAACAAAACCAAACGCAAAAATGAAAAAATAAATGATGCCGTACATGATCCACTTTCTATTTCTAACCTTGATGCCAATAAATAAAAAGGCAAAAAAACTGGTAATGGCAAAAGGCATGAAAATAAACAGCATCCACCAGCTATGCAGCCATTCCCAAGCGGCACCTCTTTTTGTAATTCCCATATTTTTCTCCTCCTATTTACCTATAATAATCGATTAGGCATACCGCGTCACCCATAAACGGGAAAAACTTTCTCCCTTAAAAATAGTGATAGACGGAGAACAGGTTTCTTGCTATATTATTAATTGATAATGATAATCATTACTAATCTATTGAGATACATAGTGGGAGGGTTCTTGATGAAAAAGAACATATTGCTCGTGGGCATGCTTGTGCTGCTTCTCATGTTTGTCAGCGCTTGCAGCGGCACGGCTTCTAAAGGGAGCTCAAGCGATTCTGCTTCCGAAAAAACAGAAATGAGAACATACAAATCACCAAAAGGGAACGTCAACATTCCTGCACGTCCGAAACGCATCGTCACTGATTTTTATGCCGGTGAATTGCTGTCTGTCGGGGCCAATGTGGTCGGCTCAGGCTCATGGTCATTTGATAATCCGTTTTTAAAATCAAAGCTGAAAAATGTGAAGGATGTTGGTGATCCAATCAGCGTTGAAAAAGTGATGGAGCTTCAGCCTGACTTAATTGTTGTCATGAATGAAGAGAATGTTGATAAATTAAAGAAAATCGCTCCGACTGTTGTCATACCTTATAACACAGCGAAAAACGTAGAAGACACAGTCAGCATGTTCGGAGATATCGCCGGAGCGAAAGACAAAGCAAAATCCTTTATGGCTGACTTTAACAAAAAAGCGGAAGCAGCTAAAAAGAAAATTGCCGGCGTCATCGACAAAGATGCGACCTTCGGCATTTATGAAAACACAGACAAGGGCGCATTCTGGGTGTTCAATGACAATGGCGGACGCGGCGGCCAAGCTGTATACAATGCACTTGGGTTAAAAGCGCCTGAAAAAATTGAGCAAGATGTCATCAAAAAAGGAGAGATGAAACAGCTCTCTCAAGAGGTTATTCCTGAGTATGCCGCAGATTATATGTTCATTACGGATTACAACCCGAAAGGCGAAAGCAAAACACTCGACAAGCTGGAGAATTCCTCTATTTGGAAAAATCTTGACGCTGTTAAACATAATCGCGTGTTTATCAATGACTTTGACTCGTTCTACCCGTACGACCCGATTTCTGTCAGCAAACAGGTGGATATCATCACCGACATGCTGATCAAACGGGCCGAAGAAAATAAAAAATAAAAAAACGGCACAGTCATGACGCTGTGCCGTTTTTTATGATTCACTTTAATTTTGACTGTACGGAGTCCGGCATATCTTCAAACTTGACTTCTTCCCAAGTCTCGACATACTTTCCTTTCGCCTTCACCTTCAAATACGCGTTCTTCCGAAGCTCTTTGCCGGCGAAAAAGGTCACTTCTTCTTTTTTCCCGGATGCATTATATCCGTCTAATGTATATTCAGTACCGCCCGGACTAAGATGTCTGCCATCTCGATCAATCTGAACATAGACATCTTGCTGGTGAATAAACGGATTAAATCTGTCTGTAACATCGTTATGAAAAAAGAGAAGCCCGCATATTACGGCAGCAGCCGCCAAGACGGCCAGGATTGCCATTGCTTTTTTCATCTTTGCACTCCCCTTACTTGTTCATTTTTTTCAAATAGCTTGACCGCACCGCGAGGAAGAATAGAAGCTGAAAAATGAAAAACCCTCCGATGGTGAGACTGAGCGGCCCCGCGACATCAGAATAGCCTTCCACAGCCAATGTTCTCAAGGCAAACAGTGTATGCATGACGGCAATGACAAATGGAAAGAAGAAAAGAATCGCCAATTGTATTGTCACGCTTTGCGCCATTTCTCGCTCACTCAGGCCGATTTTGGCCAGTGAACGGTAGCGCTCCCGGTCTTCATCTAAATCAGTGAACAGCCTGAAATATAAGAAACTTGCTGCCGCGACAAAGAATACAATTGCGATAAACAGGCCGATAAATAGACTCAGGCTCGGCAGCTGCACCGTATCATAGTAAGTCCCCGCTTTTGAAGCAAAATCAGAATGCACGTCGATATAATTGCCGTAAATCTCATTTTGCAAGGATTGGCTGATCTCAAGACTGTCTTTCCAATGATCATAGCTGTAGCCGTATAATGACGCTTTATCACCGAGTGATTTCAGCTGATCAAAGGTTTGATCATTCACCGCGATGATAGCATTCAATGAGATCAGCGGTTTTTTGACTTCTTTTACCGACAGTTTTTGATCAGACATCTCCCCTTTTTGGTTCAGCAGCTTCAGCTGATCCGGAGCTTTGTTTTTGAAATTGCGGTCATACGTTCCCGGGAAATAGACAGCCTCGTCTTCTTTCAGGCCGTTCACTTTGACATGGAAGTATTTTGCCGCATCCGATTCACTGATCATGTAAACAGGGGGAACAGTTTCTCCTTCCTGATAGCGAACATAGGAAACATCTATTTTGTCTTTCGTATACGTAAAGCCGTGTGTTTTCAGTTCATGGTCAATATCTTTCAAATGAGTCTGTTCTTTTGGATTGTTGCTGTAAGATAAATACTCCATTTCATAAGCGGACTCTTCCGCCCCGACGGTCGATTTGTACATCGCGAGCACGCCTGTCGCAGTAAACGCAACCGCGGAAATAATGCTGACAATAAAGAACAGGCGGGCGTTGTCTTTTAAACGATAGACAAGGTCAGAAACCCAGATGACGTTTTTCCCGCGCAGATAAAAGGTTTTCCACTTCTTCAGCGCGCGCAGAATCCATATGCTGCTTTGGCTGAAAAAGAAATATGTTCCGATGACGGTGAGCAGTAAAATGATAAACGGTTCGGCCCCGTGGACATTGCCTTTAAGAACCATGCCGTACCCGCCGCAAAGACAGGCGATGCCGAATAAGGACAGAAGCACGGACGGCTTAGGCTCCGGCTTAACCTTGTCAGTGCCCTTTATTAATTTGATAACCGTATTTGATCTGACAAAAAGAATCGTAAACTGCGATAAAAAGAAAAATAAGAGCAGAAATCCGCCGGCCGTAATACCGAGCGCTTTCCAAGGCATATACAAAGGCAGCGCGTCCATTTCTAAAATATAAGCGCCGACCGTAAAGAATGTCTTTGAAAAAATGAATCCTCCGATAATGCCGGCTGCAATTGACATGACGCCGATGATCATATTTTCCGCAGTAATGAGCTTTCTCAGCTGCCCCGGCGTGATGCCCTGCATGAGCAGAATGCCGAATTCTTTATTTCTCGATTTCAAAAATGCGTTAACCGAATACAGAACAAATAAGAAAGAAAAAACAAAGATCATCCATTCCGCAGCGGTTAAGCCTTTTTTGGCGATATTATTCAGGTAGCCTTCCTTTAATGCCGGATGAAACAGGAACATCGCAAAGGTAAAGAAAATCAAAACGGAAAAGGCGCTGCTTAAAAAGAATGCAAGATAGGCCCTTTTGTTTCTCGTGACGTTTTTATAAGCGAACTGAAGAAAGGTCATTTGCGTTTCCCCCCAGCATAGACAGCACATCGAGAATTTGTTCATAAAATACTTGGCGGTTTTCCCCGCGGTAAATCTCATTAAACAGTTCACCGTCTTTTATAAAGATGACGCGGCGGCAGTAGCTTGCCGCAACAGGATCGTGGGTCACCATCAAAGCCGTGACTTGATCATCCTGATTCAGGCTCTGCATCGTTTCCATGACGTCTTTTGACGCTTTGGAATCAAGGTTGCCCGTCGGTTCATCGGCCAGGATGAGTGACGGCTTATGAATAACCGCTCTTGCGATGGCGGCACGCTGGCGCTGTCCTCCGGATACTTCAAACGTCCGTTTGTTGAGCAGGTTTTCGATTCCGAGCTTTGCCGCGATGCCTTGCAGTTTTTCTTCCATTACAGACGGCGCTTCTTTTTCAAGCGTTAACGGCAGCATGATATTTTCACCGATTGTCAGCGTGTCCAGAAGATTGAAATCCTGAAACACAAATCCGAGCTGCTTGCGGCGGAAATGAGCGAGCTTTGTCCGCTTCAGGCGATGCGGGTTTTCTCCGTGAATCAGGATATCGCCTGAATCCGGACGGTCGATCGTTGAAATGATATTCAAAAGCGTTGTTTTTCCGGACCCAGACGGCCCCATCACCGCCGTGAACTCGCCTTCTTCTATTGAAAATGAAATTTGCTTTAAGGCTTGATAGGACACTTGTCCTTTATAGGTTTTATTTATATGTTTGACTTCAAGCATATTCGCCATGAAAATCCTCCTTATGGTTTTATTCTTGTTGATCTGGGCTGCTTTCATGTAGTGCCGGGACGTTCAACATAAAAATCCCCTTGACATAAATCCATGTTATCAAGGGGAAACAAAGCGGGCTATGTTGTTTTCTTAACGCAGCCTTACATTTTTGTAAGAAATGAAAATCGAACTGATGTCCCTTCACCGGGAGACGAGCTGATGTCTACCGTATGATTGAGCTTATCTGTAATTTCTTTGACGAGATGGAGGCCGATTCCCGTAGATTCTTGGAAACGCCGCCCGTTTTCACCGGTGTAATAAGGGTCAAACACCCGCTTGATGTCTTGCGAAGGAATCCCGACACCGTAATCTTTGACTTCAAGCACCGTCCTGTCTTCATCGCGGAAGACATTCAGCTCAAGTCTATCACTCTTGCCCGCTGAATACTTGACCGCATTTGTGACCACTTGGCCGATCGCAAATTTGAGCCATTTGGCATCGGTGTAAATCTGATGATCATCGCAAACGTTCATTTTCGGATAAACGCGATATTGAATAAAAAATCGTTTATAGCTTTGAATGACTGATTGGAGAAGCTCGGGCAGGGAAACCGCTTCAATTTTAAAATCCCGTTCAAACAGGTCGAGCCTTGAAGAATAAAGAAGCGTCTCCAGCCCGAATTCAATCTGCCGGACTTCTTTTTTGATTTGTTCAAAAACGGGCTCATCCTCTTCTTGAATGATTAAATTAATGACCGACAGCGGCGTCTTTACTTGGTGCACCCATTGATTCATATACGTCACCCGCGCTTCAAGCTTGGCTTCGGTCTCATGGAGCTTCTGGTGCTGCAGCCGGCTCAGCTCCATCTGCTTTTCATACAGCTCTGAACAGAACACTGAAGAACCGAGATACGGGATATCCGTCCCTTCCTGCCCCGAGCTGAGCCAATGATACACGCCGCGGTCTTTGTACCAGCGATAGGCAAGATAGCCCGCCAAAATAAGAAGCTGCACGCCCAATATGTAAAACAAGTGAGAAAAAGAATGAAGACCCGCAAACCAGTAATAAAAGAAGACAAACAGCCCTTGAAGGAGAAAAAGCAGAATCAGCACTGCATGAGACCGGAGAAACAGCTTCATGACTGCGCCCTCAGCTGGTAGCCTTCGCCCCGCACCGCTTCAATAGAAACAGGCGCATTCAGCTCCCGCAGTTTTTTTCTGAGCCGCGTGATATACACGTTAAGTGTATTATCATCGATGAATATGTCGGTGTCCCACGTCTTTTCCATGAGACGGTCCCGACTCGTCACCTTTTCTCCCCGCACAAGCAGCACTTCCAAAAGCTTGCTTTCTTTTTTAGAAAGCTCGCTTTTTTCATCCTGAAAACGCAGTTCAAACCGTTCCACAAAGAGCTGGACGCCGGCATATTCAACCACTTTCTCTCCCTGCTTTGCGGCGTACTCCCCGTACGCCCTCCGGATCTGGCTTTTGATTTTCGCCAGCACAATATCATAAGAAAACGGTTTTTCGATATAATCGTCTCCCCCGTTTTCAATCGCCATCACCTGATCCATTTCCCCGCTTCTGGCAGAAATAAAGATGATCGGGCTTGTGGAGTGCTGGCGGATCTGCCGGCACCAATAATATCCGTCATATGCCGGCAAATTGATATCAAGCAGCACCACATCGGGCTTTTCCCGCAAAAAGACATCAAGAACAGCTGTAAAATCCGCGGCGACAACTGTTTGATATCCGTATTTTTCAAGGTAATTCTGCAATAGTCCGCGAATGTCTTCACTGTCTTCCACAATCATGATTTTATTCAAACTGAACCACTCCCGTTTCTTACACTGCTGCCATCATCATAATCGTTTTGGGCGTATGGACGCAACACCGCACAAAAAAACCGCCATCTCGACGGTTTCTGGTCTCTTTAGCCGACCTGCTGCTTAGCTGCTTTACCGGCTGATCCGAACTCTCTCATTTTGCTTCGCACTGTCTCTTCCACGGCTTCAATGCCGGGTGTCAAATAGCCGCGCGGTTCGTACAGATCGCTGTTTTCCTGAAACATGCGGCGTGTTTCGTCTGTCCACGCTACCATACATTCCGTATTGATATTGATCTTCGCGTGGCCGAGCGTGATGGCTTTTTTGATCTGATCCTGCGGAATCCCGGATGCCCCGTGAAGAACGAGGGGAATATCAGTCATGCGGGAGATAGCCTCCATTTCCTTAAATCCGAGATTCGGCTCACCCTGATATTTACCGTGAACAGAGCCGAGGGCGGCGGCCAGCGCGTCGATATTGGTTTCTTTGACGATCCGCTCACATTCCGTGATATCGGCATAGCGGACCCCGCCGACCAGTCCGTCTTCCATTCCGCCTACCGTGCCGACTTCGGCTTCTACTGACACGCCGTGTTTTGCGGCATAATCGGTGACTTCTTTTGTCATCGCGATATTCTCGTCAATCGGCTGATGGGAACCGTCAATCATCACTGAGCTGAATCCGGCATCAATGGCCTGTCTGCAGCGTTCCGCACTGCTGCCGTGATCGAGATGAAGCACGACCGGAACGGTAATCGCCATGTCCTCCATTAACGCGCCTACCATGGCGGCAATCGTTTTAAATCCGCCTAAATAATCGACCAGGCGATCGGAAGCCGCGGCGATGACCGGTGATTGCTCCTTTTGCGCCGCCTGCAAAATCGCCTTCGTCCACTGCAAACCATTGATATTAAACTGGCCGATCGCATACTGCTCCCGCTTTGCATCTTCAAGAAGCTCTTTCATCGATACAAAAGCCATATTCACCCCTCCTTTATCCGTTACATGTTGAAGTATTTTGATACGACGTCCACTGTTGTTTTTTTCGCTGTTTGAATGGCTTCCTCAGCAGTCAGCTTATAGTATTCAGGCCGGAAGAGCTCAACCGATACAACATCAGAGAAGCCGATTTCCTTCAGTGCTGATAAGTGGGCATCTAAGTCAATTGCCCCTTGTCCCGGCCATACACGATCCTCATCTGTTAAAAAGCCGATTGGGAAATCTTCTGTATCATCAATATGATAGATGAAGATTTTCTTTCCGTCCGCCTGCTTTAAGCTCTCAATATTTGAACCCATTGCATGGAAGTGAAAACTGTCAAGGACAAGCCCGACATTGTCACGGTTAACTGTGTTTACGATCTCATACGCCTGTTCAAACGTATTGACCGTACATTGCGGATGGCCGACAAATTCAAGCGCGATTTTTACGCCGTACGGCTCCGCGATATCTGACAGCTCAGTCAACACGTCTACACTGCTCTTTTTGATCTCTTCTTTTACAATCTTCTGCTCTGTCACAAGCGGAACGGCCACCACATATTTCACACCGAGGGTTTTGCATGTTTCCATCATGCCTTTAAATTCAGTGATGATCTCGTTGTGGCCCTTTTCATCACGGTTGTTGAAGAAAACAAGCGCGTTTAAGGCAAGCGGTTTGATGTGATGGGTTTGAAAGTATTCCGCAAGGTCATCCAATGAATGGTCTTTTAAGTACTCCGGCAGCTTATCCATTGTGCGAATTTCAATATAATCATAGCCGTGCTTTTCGCATAGTTCTAAATCCTGTTTAAGGTTTGAGTTTTCCAATGTTGTCGCTTCATTAAAACAAAGTTTCATGCCAGACTCCCCCATCTGCGTTTTAGATATGAAGGGAGTTCGGCAGGAAGGCTGTCGCCATATCCCGCCGAACTCCATGCTCAGCTTATGCCAGACCTAATTCTTCTTTCATTTTCTTAAGCATAAATCGGCTTGATTCATCCGCTCTTTCATCGACCCAAGCAAATACGGCATTCGTCGCAATTCCGTCGAACTTCATCTCTCTCAGTTTTCTGAAAATCGTATCAAAATCAACCTCGCCTTGGCCAATGTCCAAATGCTGGTGAACCGTTACTTTCGCGTCAGGCGGATTGACGATGTAGCGAAGGCCATGAGCCGCTTTATGATTATAGGTATCTGCAAATAAAACATGTGTGAGGCGGTCGCCGGCTTCGTCAAACATGGTCTCGATGTCGCCTTTGCCGTCATCATAGAAGAACGTATGCGCAGTCGAGTAGACAAGATTGATCCAATCCTTGTCAAGCGCGCGGATCATATCCATCGCACCTTTGTGCGTTTCGATAAAATCGTATGGGTGGGCTTGAAGATTGAGTTTAATACCTTCTTTTTCAAAGACTGGCAGAAGCTCATCCATGGATTTGATAAATTTTTCTTCACTTGTTAAAGGATCATATTTTGAACCGCTGAATTCGCTGTTCATCAAATCCACTTCAAGTTCAACCGCAATTTCGATTGCCCGTTTCCAATTGCGCACCGCTGCCTGCCGGCGGTCTTCATCAGGACCCGCCCAGTGGTAAAGCGGAAGAAGCGATGAAAGCTTAACACCTGTATCTCTTAAAAGGCGCTTTAATTGTTTGATCTTTGCTGAATCGACTTTCGGATATTTATAAAACGGGCAAAAATCCTCGCGCGGAGACAATTCGATATATTCATAGCCGAGCTCTGCCGTTTTATAGACCGTTTCCTCTAAAGTTAAATCATCACGATACATAGATGGATCCAATGCTAACTTCATATTTTCACTCCTCTGTTTTTTAGTTTTGAACTGTTGTAAAAGATTGATAGAATTCCGGTTTTTCCTTCAATTCAACCTTTTCTTTTTGTCCGGATTCCTGGGCTTTTACACACGCGTCAGTCGTAACAGCAGCAATGTAGCCATCCCATGCCGTCGGTCCGCTGACCTCGCCTTTCTTTTGAATCGAATCAATAAAGTCTTGGATTTCCACATCATACGCAGCGACAAAGCGTCTCTGCCAATCCATCAAAATATCAGTGCTGAATCTGCCTTCTTTTCTCAAGCTGATGCTTGATGGCTCGGGAAGCTTGATGATGCCGTCTTCTCCGACGATTTCACATTGAATGTCATAGCCGTATTTACAGTTCACATAGATTTCAGCATTGATGACGATACCGCCTTTTGTTTCAATCACGACGATTTGCGGATCTTTTAAATGCGGCAGCGCGTTTTTCGATTTTTTCGGGTAGATGACTTGAACGGACTCGTAGTCATCGTTGACGAGCCAGTGCAGTACATCAATTTCATGAACAAGCGTGTCGACTACGGCCATATCGGTTGTGTAGTTATCTCCTACAGTCGGGTTGCGGTGCGCGCAGTGGATCATAAGCGGCTCGCCGATGACGTGATTATCGAGCGCCTCCTTCAGCTGTACGTAACCGCTGTCATAACGGCGCATGAAGCCGACTTGAACTAGGCGTTTGCCCACTTTGATTTCTTCTTCGACGATGCGCATGCATCCTTCAGCCGTTGTCGCGAGCGGTTTTTCACAGAATACATATTTCTGGGCTTTAATCGCTTTCAGCACGCTTGACTCATGCGCAGGCCCCCAGCTTGTCACTAAAACAGCGTCTACATTTTCGTCTGCAAGCAAGCTGTCATCATTCGGATAAACCGTCGCGTTTAATTGGTATTGCTCAACGACCTTTTGTGCAGCTTCTTGATTAACATCCGTTACAGCTACGATTTCTGCGCCGGACAGCTTGTTCGTAATGCGGTTAATATGTTCTTTTCCGATTGCTCCAGTTCCAATTACGCCAATACGTAAACTCATTGACAGCCACTCCTTCTGTTGATTACATAATTTTGCTTTCTGTTTCTTGCTTTACTTGGCTCTGAGGAGATCCGTAGAGTTCCTCTTGAATTTGCTCAAGCGACTTGCCAGACGTATTCGGCGCAAAGAGCAGCCCGATGATCATACTGGCCGTCACACATCCGAGAAGAATTGCAGCCATCGTTCCAATGCCGAAATTGGTGATAATCATTGGGACAAACAGACTCCAAATCCCTATTGAAATACGGACAAGGAAAAACATCAGTCCTTGTGCGGAAGCACGATATTGCGTAGGAAAGATTTCGCTGGCCCATAACTGATAGTTCGCTTGCTGCCCGGCTCCGTTATTGATGCCGATCACGACAATAAACAGGAGCAGAATCGGCAGGCCTTCAACTGGCAGCAGAAACAGTGTCCACCCGATCACCGCCATGAAAGCGGCGGTTCCAAATACGGTTTTTCTATATTTGTCGGCAAAGGGCATGAAGATCAAAGCGACCCCCAATCCTGTGAAGATAAACAGCCCCATTTGCAAAAGGTTGGCCATGTTGGCAGATACACCGCCGACCTGCTGATAAATGTATGGCATAAAGAAGCCCATGACCCCGGCAGCTAAGTTCCAAACCAAGTACACACCCATCAAAAACAATATGCTTTTTAGATACATAGGCTTGAGCAAATCAAAATACGATGTCTTATTCAGTACAGCCGGCTTCTCTGCCTGAGCATCCTCCGGCTGATTTTTTGTCTGCCAGGCGTCTGATTCCGGAAGCCTGATTCTCAGGATGTACGTAATCAGCGCAATCACAAGCAGATGGGCAAATACGATTTTATTCCCCAAGAGTCCCAAGTCACCGGCCAGTACGGAGAGGAGCAGTACAACGACAGCGCCCGCGGCCCAAGCGACTTGTGCTACGCCGCAATGCCTGGCCCGATTCTTCTTTGGCGCATTTTCCGCAATAATGGTCCATGACGCGGTTATGTCAGCTCCTACTGATAAACCGATAATGATGTAACCGCTTAACAACATGGGGAAATTAACTCCGAACAAAACCAAACAAATCCCTAGTGCATAAACCAGCATACTATTGGTATAAACAGCCTTCCGTCCGACTTTATCAGCCAGAAACCCGCCAAGCAGCGCGCCGACAGCGGCAGAAATCGCATTTGCGCTCAGCGCGCCGAGCAGCCCGATTTGCGTATCGGATAGCTTAAGGTAACTGACCCATAATGATAAACCGGCGGAGCCTGCCACAATTGAACCGGCATCAATATAGTTGGCCAATGCTGCCGCGATTGTCCGTTTATTGAAGGCTGAATCTCCATTGGTATTGCCCATATGTTCATTCCCCATTAAGCCAGATCCAACAACTGCTGATCAATATAGTTTCTCGCAATCAATGCATACTCCAGCGGGTTTGCAACATCGGGGTCCTGTTCAGCTTCAATGACAATCCATCCGGAATAACTGTGCTTCAACAGCAGCTGATATACTTCTCTAAAGTCAATGCAGCCGTCACCGGGAACCGTAAACATGCCTTTTAAAAATGATTGCCGGAACGATTGTCCTTCGAGCCTGCATTGTTCCATGACATTCAGGCGGGCATCCTTAAAGTGCACATGCTTAATGCGGCCGATATGCTTCTCAAGCATCCCCATGTAATCGCCGTCAGAAATATACGCATGGCCTGTATCATAGAGGAGGTGTACATGCGCAGGGTCTGTTCCTGCCATCAGGCGGTCCACTTCTTCCGCTGTTTGGACACCAGTGCCGAGATGATGATGATAGACAAGCTTCAAGCCATGCTGAGCGGCAATTTCGCCAAGGTGATTCAGCCCTTCGCAAAGCCGCTCCCATTCATCATCCGTAAAGTGCGGCTTCTCTGTGAACACATTTTTCTCCAAGCCTTGCACGCTGTACGTTTGTTCAGAGACAACTGCGACATCCGCGTTTACTTGCTGCAAATACTCACAATGCAGGGTAAATGTCTTTGCCGCTTCACCAAGTCCGTCACGCAAAATAAAACTGCTGAACCATTTTCCTGCAATGCGTAAGTTCCGAAGCTTCAGCTCTTTGTTCAGGATGGCAGGTTCGGGGAAAAAGCCCCCGACCTCCGTGCCTTGAAAACGTGCGACAACGATATCACTTAACAAATGCTGAAGTGTATTTCCCGCTCCAATTTCAGGCATGTCATCATTCCGCCACCCAATGGGAGCGATTCCCCACAGGATTTCATTTTTGCCCATCTATGGTGCCTCCCCTCTAATACTGCTTCGCAGATTCCAGCTTTTTCTCTTTTGCTTCGTATGCTTTCTGAACGCTTTCTTGTTCAGATACCTCTGCCACCCCGACATGCCACCAGCTGTCATAGCCGTCCGTCATTGTTTTAGGCAGCACCTTCATTTCAATTAATGTTGATACATTCTGTTTCTTCGCATCCTCTAACGCCGCTTTTAATTCTTCTACTGTGTTTGCGCGGTAGGTTTTCGCGCCGTATCCCTCAGCGACTTTCGCGTAATCGACATTCAGGATTTGGTTGTCGTCAGTGCGGAACTCGCAATAGTAGCTGCCGCTGCCATGATCCATTTGCAGGTTGTTGATGCATCCGAATCCTGAGTTGTCAAAGAGCAGCACATTGATTTTCTTGTTGTACTGAATCGCCGTGATCAGTTCAGAATGAAGCATCAGGAAGCTGCCGTCTCCGACGATTGAATACACTTCTCTGTCAGGGTGGGCCAGTTTAAGACCGAGTGTCCCGGACACTTCATAGCCCATGCAAGAATATCCATACTCCAGGTGATACGTATTCGGAACATTAGAATGCCACAGACGCTGCAAATCTCCTGGGAGTGAGCCTGCTGAACAGATGATGACGCTGTCTTCAGGAATCGTCTCGTTGATTGTCAGCAATGCCGTTGTTTGCGGAAGCTCCGTATTCAACGCGTCAGCATATTCATTCAGGACCTCTTGAGAAAAGTGATGTTTGATTTCCGGATCAAACGCTTCCCGCTTAAACGTCACTTTGCTGAGACGCTCGCGTTCAGCTAGCCATTCGTCCTTCAGCTCCCGGATCGTTGTGCCGAACTCGCTCTCATAGCCTTCAAGCAAGCCGTGCAGTTTGCCAAGCGTCACTTTCGCATCTGCTACCACTTGGAATGCATCAAGTTTATACGCCTGCATTCGGCTGACGTTAATGTTCAAAAACTTCGCTTTATCAAAATCAAAAGCGGTCTTAGAGGATGTCGCAAAATCTGTATACCTTGTGCCGATGCCGATAATCAAATCAGCCTGGCGGGCCGCTTTGTTTGCCGCAAGTGTACCTGTGATGCCCATCCCGCCAAGGTTGTTCGCAAAATCAGCTTCAACTGTAGACTTTCCTGCCTGCGTTTCAACTAACGGAATGTTATAGGCTTCAGAAATGGCAACCAATTCATCGCGCGCACCGGAATATTTTGCGCCTCCGCCGACGAGGATCACAGGTTTTTTGCTGGATTTAATCAGCTCCGCCGCACCTTGAAGCTCGCGCTCGCTCGGCTGCATGCGATCAATATAGTGAACCCGTTTGACGAAGAAACTTTCATCAAAATCGTATGCTTCCCCTTCAACATCCTGAGAAATACAAATCGTTGCAGGACCTGCTTTTGCCGGATCAGTCATGACTTCAAACGCGCGCAGCAAACTGCTCATCAGCTGCTCAGGGCGCGTAATGCGGTCCCAGTATCTCGATACAGGTTTCAATGCATCGTTTGTCGTAATCGCCGCGCTGTATTCTTGCTCCATTTGCTGCAGTACAGGGTCTGGCTGTCTTGTCGCAAATGTGTCTGCCGGAATCAAGAGAACTGGGATATTGTTTGCCAATGCAGTGCCGGCTGCCGCCACCAAGTTAGCCGCTCCTGGTCCGACGGATGTAGACACCGCATATATTTTTCTTCTCAGCATTTGCTTGCTGTACGCCATGGCCGCATGCGCCATTCCTTGTTCATTTTTCCCTTGATAGACTTTCAAATGGCCTGCATCCTGCTCAAGCGCTTGCCCGATCCCTAATACGTTTCCATGACCGAAAATTGTGAAAATCCCTTCGACAAAAGGCTCTTCCTTTCCATCAACATGGATGTACTGCTGGTTTAAGAATTTAATCAGCGCCTGTGCTGTTGTTAAGCGAATTTTCTTACCCACAAACGATCCCACCTTTACTCGATCTTTTTCAATTATGACTGTGCTTCAATAAGCTGTACGATTTCTTCCGCAGTCGGCATCGCTTCTGACGAACTGTGCTTGCTCACCACAATGGAAGCTGAAGCACTGCCGTATTTCAATGCCGTTTCAATGTCTTTTCCGCTGACAAGGCCATAGATAAAGGCTGACGCATAGGAGTCACCAGCTCCAAAGGTTTTCAGCACTTTTGTCTTGTACGCTTGGGCGCGGAATACCTCGCCGGATTTGCTGTATGCGTAAGAGCCTTCGACGCCGTGTTTGATGACAACGAGGTCGGCTGAATGGCCAAATAAATGATTGACGGATTCTTCATTGCTTCCGCCTGTGCGGTTTTCCATCACATCAAATTCATCACGTGTGCCGATGACGATATCGGACTGCTCGGCAACCAAAGAATAATAAACGGCTGTTTCGTCTGATGACTGCCACGTATACGGGCGGTAATCCAGTTCGAACACCACTTTAACCTGATGCTTCTTCGCGTATTGAACAGCTTTTAGCACCGCTTCCCGTGACGGGCTTTTGGCGAGCGCTGTCCCGGAAACAAGCAGCATTTTCGCATTTGCGATATAATCCTCGCTTACCTCTGAAGGCTCAAGATAAAGATCCGCCACATCATCGCGATACATTAAAATGCTGCATTCTTCAGGGCTGAGGATTTCTGTAAATGCAAGGCCTGCTTTGTGTCCATCTTGATCAACAACCATCTGTGTTGTATCAACGCCGGTCTTTCTCATATAGGACTCTATGAATCTTCCATGCTGGTCATCCGGAATTTTGCCGATGAAGCCCGCTTTTAAGCCAAGCTTCGCGCTGCCGATCGCGATATTCGCAGGTGAACCGCCAACGTATTTGGAAAATGTCATCGTCTCTTCCATTGGGCGGTTGTATTCGACTGCGTTCAGGTCAATACATGCCCGGCCGATGGCAACAATATCAAAAGCCTTCTCTTCATTGAATGTATACTTCATCGTAAACAGCCACTCCTCACTTGTTAGCGTTCTAAAATCCACTCATGCGCCGGGTCGTTATGAAACTTCCATTTTCGCGTCGGCCCTGCCATGACATTTAAATAGTAGGATGTGTATCCGTCCGGAACGCCTACCGGGTGGTACCCCGCAGGAACGATGACAACGTTTTCATTTTCCACAGTCATTGTCTCGTCAATAGAACGGTCATCTGTGTATACGCGCTGAAACACAAAGCCCTGTCCCGGGTCTAACTCATGGTAGTACGTTTCTTCTAAGAAAGATTCTTCCGGCAAGTTGTCTTGATCATGTTTGTGAGGCGGGTAGCTGGACCAGTTGCCGCTGTCTGTATAGACTTCAACTACTAATAGACTGTTAGCTGAAGGGTCTGAATCCGGAAGAATGTTATGAACAGTACGTTTGTTTGAAAATTGCCCGCGATGCTCAATTCCGTTGTCTTCCGCTTTGATCAGCTTTGTCGGAAGCTGCTTTTCCGATGGAGAATAGCAAAGCGCCACTCTTGCGTCGCTGACCGCTGTGATCTCAAATGCACGATCATTTGATATATAGACGCTGTCTGTCGGTTTTCGTTCAAATACGCTTTCACGCGTGCCGATATTCTCAAAAGTCGACTCATGATCTGTCACTGTAATTTTTCCCGTTACAGCCACAATACAAATTTCTTGTTTTTTCAATTCTTCTGTATAGCTTGAACCTGATGCAAGATCTAACACTTTAAACTCTACATAAGTAAGATCAGAGTTGGATGTCGTTACTTCGTGCACGAGTTTGACCCCATTAGACACTTCATGCGACTGCGGCTTACGCAACAAATAACTCATAGTGAAGCCCTCCTCTTTCTATTGGCAGAATGAGTCCGAACAGCGCACATGGACGCCGTTCGGCTGTTCGTCGTTTAGTTGAAATCAGGTGCCGGATATCTTGCCGTTACCACTTTTTTACGTGTATAGAAGTCGACGCTGTCTTTTCCGTTCGCATGCAGCGTTCCAAAGAATGAAGATTTCCAGCCTGAGAATGGGAAGAACGCCATTGGAGCCGGCACACCAAGGTTGATGCCTAGCATTCCCGCATCAATGTTTTCACGGAAGTAGCGGATTGCGTTTGAGTTGGATGTGAACAAGCAGGCGCCGTTCGCAAACTCAGACTTATTGGCGATTTCAATCGCCTCTTTCAGGTTTTTCACACGAATGACAGATAAGACCGGAGCGAAAATTTCATCTTTCCAGATCGTCATCTCTGTTGTGACATTGTCAAAGATCGTCGGGCCGACAAAGTAGCCGTCGTCTGACACATTTTCACGTCCGTCACATACGAGTCTGGCACCTTCTTCAAGACCTTTTTCGATATAGCTGAGCGTGCGCTTCTTGTTGTCTTCGCGAATCACTGGTCCTAAGAACACGCCGTCATCAAGGCCGTTACCGATTTTAATGTCCGCCACTTTTTCCTGCAGCTTCGCCATAAATTCATCGGCGATTCCTTCTTCAACCGTCACAACGGCACAAGCCATGCAGCGTTCACCGGCAGAACCGAAGGCAGCTCCGACGATGTTTGTGACCGTGTCTTCAAGATTCGCATCGTTCAAGACAATCGTATGGTTTTTCGCGCCAGTCAGAGATTGAACGCGTTTTAAGTTTTCGCTTCCTTTTTTGTAGACGTATTCGCCTACTGGCTTGGAGCCTACAAATGAAATTGCTTTAATTTCGGGATGCTCAAGGATGCCGTTCACAACGTCATGCGCACCGTATACGACGTTGAACACCCCTTTCGGAAGGCCCGCTTTTTCAAAAAGCTCAACCAATTTCTCTGTTAACAGCGGAGTCCGCTCAGATGGCTTTAAAATAAATGTGTTGCCGAGCGCGATCGCCATCGGGAACATCCAGCAAGGAACCATCATCGGGAAGTTGAATGGCGCGATTCCGCCGACAACTCCGATTGGGTAACGGTAGTTCGCCGCTTCAACGTCCGTTGCGATGGAAGCAAGTGAGTCACCCATCATCAGGGAAGGTGCTCCAGCGGCGAACTCTACGTTTTCAATCCCGCGTCCCACTTCACCTAAAGCTTCTTTCGTGTTTTTTCCGTTTTCAATGGTAATTAGATGAGCAAGTTCTTCTTTATGCTGAGACAGCAGCTGCTGGAAGTTAAATAGAATTCTGGCACGGCGCGGAACCGCCACCTTTGACCATGTTTTAAATGCTTCAGCAGCCGTTTGCGCTGCGTAATCAATATCCTCTTGTGTAGAAATCGGCACTTGGCATAGTACTTCTTTCGTCGCCGGATTGACGACATCTTCATATCGATCTGTTTTGCTTTCAACCCATTCACCGTTGATGTAGTTTTTTAATTTTCTGATTTCTGCCATTCTTATTGCCTCCTTCATTAGTAAACACATACACTTGTATGGATGGTTCCGGATAGATTCATATCAATATCCACTTTTCAGCAAGCCAAGAATTAAACGCTTTCAAAAAAACCAAAAAAATAAATGGCGGATGCATATTTACATACAAGCAACCATTTCATGCACAACAGGTTACTTTTTGGTCATTTCTTGGTTATATTCTAATCGCATAATACCCATAAGTCAATCATAAACACTAAATTTTTTCATTATTTTTATTATATTAATCTTTTAATCAAGTAAGAGAGGTAAGAGAAGCCCGCCGAATCTTGCAAAAGATATACACCGATGTTATCATTTTTTAAGCAACTATTGATTAACTTTTGGTTTTTATTATATATTTATGTTACGTAAAGATTCAAGAAGGAGTTTTTAATATGAAACTGATGCGGATTCAGGAAATGGAGGAGTACATTTTATCGCATGGCACTGTTTCCTTAGATGAGCTGTGCCAGGTGTTCAATGTCTCCAAAAACACAGTCAGACGTGATATCAACAAGCTTACAGAAAAGGGTGCGATTGAAAAAGTATACGGCGGCGTAACATCTATTGAAAAAACCGCATTAGTTCCTTTTGAAAATCGCACCATTCAGCACCAGGATGAAAAAACAAAAATCGCCCATTATGCTTCCCGATTTATTGAAGATCACGATTTGGTCTTCATTGATTCAGGAACGACGACAAAGTCTATTCTTGATACGCTTGATCCAGCCAAAAATGTCACCATCTTAACCAACAGTTTAGACATTATCAATGCGGCGTCAGCTTTGAAGAATATCAACTTAATCATTATCGGAAACAACTATAAGAGAAAAACCCGCTCCTTTGTCGGCATGGACGACCCGGCTATGCTTGATAAGTACAATATCAACAAAGCCTTTATGTCCGCTACCGGAACGACACTGACACACGGATTGACCAACTCGGATCTGCTGGAGTATGAAATTAAAAAGAGGATTTCGGAAAAAGCAAAAGAAGTGTATCTATTGGCTGACCATTCTAAATTCGGAAAATCAACGCTTCTGACATATGCGCCGTTTGACAGGCTGCATTGCATTGTGACCTCTCAGCCATTAGACGACGAGTACACGCAGTACTGCAATGAGCATCAAATCGGCATTCACCTGGCCTAACGTTTACAATAGTGTTGAGAGTCTATCATCCATTTTATTCTAGGAGGCAGATCATGAAAAAAGCGAAGCTCGGAAAATCAGACTTGCAGGTATTCCCTATCGGATTAGGAACAAATGCTGTCGGAGGACATAACCTCTACCCGAACCTAAATGAAGAAACCGGAAAAGAATTGGTGCGCGAGGCGATCCGTAATGGCGTGACAATGTTAGACACCGCTTACATTTACGGGATCGGCCGTTCCGAAGAATTAATTGGTGAAGTGCTGCGTGAATTCAACCGTGAAGATGTTGTCATCGCGACAAAAGCCGCTCACAGAAAACAAGGCAATGACTTTGTCTTTGATAATTCACCAGATTTTCTTAAAAAATCAGTTGATGAAAGCCTGAAGCGCTTGAATACCGATTATATCGATTTGTTCTACATTCACTTCCCTGACGAACATACGCCTAAGGATGAAGCCGTTAACGCGCTGAATGAGATGAAGAAAGCCGGAAAAATCCGCTCCATCGGTGTATCCAACTTCTCTTTAGAGCAATTAAAAGAAGCAAACAAAGACGGTTTGGTAGATGTATTGCAAGGCGAATACAACCTGTTAAACCGTGAAGCGGAAAAAACATTCTTCCCGTATACGAAGGAGCATAATATTTCATTTATCCCTTACTTCCCGCTCGTATCAGGTTTATTGGCAGGAAAGTATACAGAAGATACAACGTTCCCAGAAGGCGACCTGCGAAACGAACAGGAACACTTCAAGGGTGAGCGTTTCAAAGAAAATATCAGAAAGGTCAACAAGCTTGCGCCGATTGCCGAAAAACACAACGTGGATATCCCTCACATCGTATTGGCCTGGTATTTAGCAAGACCGGAAATTGATATTTTAATCCCGGGAGCAAAACGTGCCGATCAGCTGATTGATAACATCAAAACAGCCGACGTGACGCTTTCTCAAGAGGATATTTCATTTATTGATAAGCTGTTCGCATAAGAAGAAAGCAGCCTTCTCCAATGGAGAAGGCTGTTTTTTTGTGCGATAAATTCCTAAATAACTGATTTTGAAGCAAAACCTTACAAAATGAGCCATAAATCCGATAAAATAAAGGTAGTTTATCTCAGAAAGAAAGTGATTGAGAAAGCAAAAGTATGAAACGTTCATATCATCCAGCTCATATGAAATAAAGCTGACCCAGCTTCTTTTATTTGCTGGTCAGAATAGCGGACCGTTTCGATGGTCTATGGAGGAAACAGAATGAAACTTAAATATGTAAAAGCCTTAGTTGCAGTAACCGTTGCTTTAGGTGTACTGCTGCCATCAACGATTTCTCATGCAAAGAGCTTTAGCGGCCGCTCATCATCTAGTTACAGCAGCCGAAGTTCAAGCTCATCATACAGCGGAAGCTATAAATCAAGCCCGAAATCAAGCTACAGCTCAGGATCAAGCTCTTCTAGCAAAAAATCCAAGACGTCTGACGATTCATCATCATCGATTTCGCTTAAAAAGAAGCCTTCGGAAAAGGCAAGTTCATCAAGCTCTAAAAAATCGTCAGGCACCTTTTCCGGCGCTACATCAAAAGTAACCGGAAAGACATACAGCGGAAAAACGTCTAAAGCCTATGTTGGCGGACGTTATGTTTCAGTCAATCATTACTATCACGCAGGTTTCGCGCCATCAGGATGGTTTGGATATTATAGCGGATTTACAATGGGTATGTTCATGATCAGCATGATGCACCCATGGGGTTACACCTATCATCCAGTCGGAGGCCCCGGTTATGTTTCTTATGGCGCTTCACCCATTGCCTGGATCGTGGATATCATCGCTTTGATTATTATTTTAATCATTGTCATCGCATTGATTCGCGCATTTAAAGCACCGAAGACGTACAGAAGGAGATTTTAGGCAATGAGATTAATATTAAATGAGCAAGAAATTGTAGACGGAATTTGCGTGTATATTTCCAATGAAGAAGATATCTACCCTGAAGACGTTGAAGTAAAAGAACTATCGTACAACAAGCGTACAGGGTTCTTCGCTGAAGCTACATTTGGCCTGCACCACAAGCAGCTTATGTCAGATGACATTTCAGAAGGCATTATTCAGTTCTTAGAGGAATACCACAACTTCAATCCGGACGTTACCGTCGTTGAATTGCAATTTGATAAGAAAAAAGGCTTCTCCGCCTTGGTTTTTGTCAACGAAGCAGAAGAATAAAAATGTCTTAATCAAACCTTACTCCGCGCGGGTAAGGTTTTTTTAATGGTTTCTCTGAGCATAAAGTTATTTCGTTTTTCCTAAACTCAGCGGATCTGTGATCATCTCTTTTGGCTATAAAGTTTCCGTTTTTTCAAAACAAATGTTTCAAATGAGATAGGAAATGGGTACTAATCTATTAACTTTGTTACATATTTTTAGATACTCATTGGCTCAACAACTGAGGAGGAGACATTTGTGAAGAAAGACACAAGGAAATATATGATCTACTTTTTCGGCGCTTTAGGGGGACTGCTATATGGTTACGATACAGGTGTTATCTCCGGAGCACTCCTGTTTATCAATAACGATATTCCTTTAACGACATTGACAGAAGGATTGGTTGTCAGCATGCTGCTCCTTGGCGCGATTTTCGGTTCTGCCTTGAGCGGCACATGCTCAGACCGCTGGGGCAGGAGAAAGGTTGTATTTGTCCTTTCCATCATTTTTATTATCGGTGCGCTCGCTTGCGCGTTTTCTCAAACAATCGGCATGCTGATTGCATCTAGGGTGATTCTCGGTTTGGCCGTCGGCGGTTCAACGGCGCTTGTGCCCGTGTATCTTTCCGAAATGGCACCGACAAAAATTCGCGGGACACTCGGCACAATGAACAACTTAATGATTGTCACAGGAATTTTGCTCGCCTATATTGTGAACTACCTGTTCACACCGTTTGAAGCGTGGCGCTGGATGGTCGGTCTGGCCGCAGTGCCTGCCGTGCTTCTATTAATCGGCATCGCGTTCATGCCGGAATCGCCAAGATGGCTCGTGAAGCGCGGCCGTGAAGAAGAAGCGAGACGAATCATGAACATCACTCATGATCCCCAAGACATCGAAATGGAATTGGCAGAGATGAAGCAAGGGGAAGCAGAGAAAAAAGAAACGACACTCAGCGTCCTAAAAGCCAAATGGATTCGCCCCATGCTTCTGATTGGCGTCGGCCTAGCTATTTTCCAGCAGGCGGTCGGCATTAACACGGTCATCTACTACGCGCCGACCATTTTTACGAAGGCCGGTCTTGGCACGTCAGCTTCCGCACTCGGCACAATGGGAATCGGCGTCCTTAACGTCATCATGTGTATCACTGCCATGATCTTAATTGACCGTGTCGGACGCAAAAAACTTCTGATCTGGGGAAGTGTCGGCATCACACTGAGCCTTGCTGCTTTATCAGGCGTGCTCCTGACACTGGGGCTTTCCGCATCAACAGCGTGGATGACAGTAGTCTTTCTCGGCGTCTATATCGTCTTTTACCAGGCGACATGGGGTCCTGTAGTGTGGGTGCTCATGCCTGAGCTCTTCCCGTCCAAAGCGCGCGGAGCCGCGACAGGGTTCACGACTTTGGTGTTATCGGCAGCCAACCTGATCGTGTCGCTCGTCTTCCCGCTGATGCTAAGCGCAATGGGCATCGCATGGGTCTTTATGGTTTTCTCAGTCATTTGTCTTCTCTCATTTTTCTTCGCTTTCTACATGGTGCCGGAAACCAAAGGGCGAAGCTTGGAGGAAATTGAAGCAAGCCTGAAAAACCGGTTTAAAAAGAAGAAAAGCACCCAAAACCAAATGCTGAATGAGCGTACATTATAAAAAAAAGGAATCGTCTCCTTATGGGACGATTCCTTTTTCTGTTTACACCATGACCTTGCAAATATTGTTCGTAAATTCCACAGGGTCCTGAATCGGCAGGCCTTCGATGAGAAGCGCCTGATTGTACAGAAGGTTTGTGTACAGGCTCAGCTTCTCTTTATCTTGTTCAAACGCGTCCTGCAGCGTTTGGAATACCTCGTGATTTGGGTTGATTTCCAGCACTTTTTCCGCCTTCACATTTTGGCTGTCAGGCATCGCGTTTAAGATTTTTTCCATCTCAATTGTCACTTCGCCGTCAGCAGCAAGGCAGACTGGATGTGATTTAAGCCGTTTTGAGATTCTGACGTTTTTCACTTTGTCTGACAGAATGTTTTTCATTTCCTCAAACAGATCCTTATACTTGCTTTCCTCTTCCTCGGACTGCTTTTGATCCTCATCCGTGTCTATGCCAAGGTCTCCGCTTGATACGGACTTGAATTCTTTTTCCTGATAAGAAGCCAGCATTTTAATTGCAAACTCATCGATGTCCTCAGTAAAGTAGAGGATTTCATAGCCTTTGTCCGCCACCATTTCCGTTTGCGGCAGTTTCTCAATGCGGTCGTAAGAATCCCCGGTCGCGTAATAAATGAATTTCTGCTCCTCTGGCATTCTGGAAACATACTCGTCTAAGCTGACCAGTTTTTTCTCTTTTGAAGAGTAGAATAAGAGGAGATCCTTCAATTGATCCTTATTCGCGCCAAAATCATTGTACACGCCGAATTTCAGCTGTCTGCCGAACGACTTGTAGAACGTCTCGTATTTCTCGCGGTCTTTTTTCAACAGGCTTTGCAGCTCGCTTTTGATTTTCTTGCTGATGTTTTTCGCGATCAGCTTCAGCTGGCGGTCATGCTGCAGCATTTCTCTGGAAATATTCAGCGACAGATCCTCAGAATCGACCATGCCCTTCACAAAGCTGAAGTGGTCCGGTAGCAGGTCTGCGCACTTATTCATGATCAGCACGCCATTGGAATACAGCTCCAAGCCTTTCTCATATTCCTTGGAATAGTAGTCGAACGGCATGTTTTCAGGGACGAATAGAATTGCGTTGTAGCGAACGGCTCCATCCACACTGATATGAACGTGTGTGAGCGGTTTATCAAACCCATAATGCTTTTCAGCATAGAATTTTTCATAATCCTCATCTGTCAGCTCGCTTTTGTTTTTTCTCCAGATCGGCACCATGCTGTTGACCGTCTGCTCTTCCTGCACCTCTTCAAATTCATTTTCGCTGCCTTCCTTCGGCTTATTAATGGTTGTATCCATTTTGATCGGGTAGCGAATGAAGTCGGAGTACTTCTTGATGATCGCTTTTAAACGATATTCCTCTAAAAACTCGTCATAGCTGTCATCTTCTGTGTTCTCTTTGATTTTCAGGATAATGTCTGTACCGACAGAATCCTTTTCACACGGCTCAATCGTATAGCCGTCTGCACCCGCAGACTCCCATTTATAAGCCTCTTCGCTGCCAAGCGCTTTACTGATGACTGTCACGACATCGGCAACCATAAATGCCGCGTAAAAACCGACACCGAACTGCCCGATAATGTCATGTCCGTCTTTCAGCTCGTTTTCCTTTTTAAACGCGAGGGAACCGCTTTTTGCAATTGTTCCAAGATGCTGTTCAAGCTCATCCTTTGTCATTCCGATCCCCGTATCAGAGATGGTTAATGTTCTCGCATCTTTGTCAGCTGCGACCTTTATGTAGTAACTGTCTTTATCAAACGTAAGCGCATCGTCCGTAAGCGCTTTGTAATAGATTTTGTCAATCGCATCACTCGAATTGGAGATTAACTCGCGCAGGAAAATTTCTTTTTGGGTATAAATGGAGTTAATCATCATATCCAGCAAGCGTTTAGACTCTGCTTTAAACTCTTTTTTCGCCACTCTTGATCGCTCCTTTACCATTATGTAAACCCTTTTCAGCATCTATTTATCACATAAGATGACAATTGTCAATTAGATTGATAGATGCATATATATGTAAATTTAACATTAGTTGGATTTGTTTTCACTCTTTTTCTCACTCATTCTCATAAAAAAGAGAGGCTTCATCATCCTCTCTTTTTTTCTGTGTCATTCCAGCGGCCAAACTCCCGCTTCATCCATATATGCACCGGGTAGAAAAACAAACCGAACGGTATCAAAAACAATAGATTATGCCATGAAGCACTCAGAAATGCGCTTGCAGTCACCGGAAACGTAATCTCTTGCAATAAAAAAGAGATGACAGTCAGCACAACAAATGCAGATGGAATGGTCACGATGCAATAAAACTTGAGCTCCTTCTTATGCTGTACCTTCAAACATACAAACCTCCCAACAATTTCTAATTCATCTTAACATATGCTGGCCTTTCTTTTCTCGCATGTTTATCACTGCACATAGCGGGAAGACAAATAGAAAAAGGAGGTCTCGTATCATGGGAAGACTTGAAAACAAAACAGCAGTGATCACAGGCGCCGCGACAGGCATTGGGCAAGCGACGGCAGAGGTTTTTGCCAATGAAGGCGCGCGTGTGATCATCGGAGATATCAATAAAGATCAAATGGAAGAAACAGTTGACGCAATCAGAAAAAACGGAGGACAGGCCGAATCCTTTCACCTCGATGTGTCAGATGAAAACAGTGTGAAAGCATTTGCTGATCAAATCAAGGATGCATGCGGAACGATTGATATTCTGTTTAATAATGCCGGCGTTGATCAGGAAGGCGGAAAGGTGCACGAATATCCGGTTGACCTGTTTGACCGCATTATCGCTGTCGACCTGCGCGGCACATTCCTTTGCAGCAAATATTTGATTCCGCTCATGCTCGAAAATGGAGGCTCCATCATCAACACCTCCTCCATGTCAGGCCGTGCCGCGGATCTTGACCGCTCCGGCTACAACGCAGCAAAAGGCGGCATCACCAACCTGACAAAAGCGATGGCAATCGACTACGCACGGAACGGCATCCGCGTCAATTCCATTTCACCGGGTACGATCGAAACCCCGCTGATTGACAAATTAGCAGGCACCAAAGAACAGGAAATGGGCGAGAAATTCCGCGAAGCCAACAAATGGGTCACGCCGCTCGGCCGCCTCGGCCAGCCGAAGGAAATGGCGACAGTGGCCCTGTTCCTCGCGTCAGACGACAGCTCATACGTCACAGGAGAGGACATCACCGCAGACGGCGGCATCATGGCATACACATGGCCAGGGAAAATGCTGATTGATGAGAAATGGAAGAAAGAAACGAAATAAGAGAGGGGATGTCCCTCTCTTTTTGTCTTTCAAAGCAATACAACCTTATACTTTTTCACATCCAAAAACTGCAAAAATTCCCTCGCCAGCACTTCAGGCGGATGCGCCTTTCCTTCATCCAGCCGATACAAAAGCAACCCAATAATCATTGCGGATACATAATGGGCATAAAGCTTTTTCTCTGCGTGAATATCAGTTTGCTGATGCAGATAAAACGATTCCAGCGCTTTGAACATATCAGGTATCACATGAGGAACACCCCATTCCCGATTGAGAAAATGGACAATGGGCATGTTTGACAAAGCAGAAAGCAGACTGGCGAGCGCCTCCTCCGCTTCCTTTAAGGAAAATTCATTCGGGTTGGAGGCAATCGTCAGGTGATCAATGATCTCCGCACATGATCGCTGTATCAGGGTTTGGAGCAATTCCTCCTTATTGGCATAGTGATCATAAAAGGTTGCACGGCGGATATTGCTTTTCCGGGTAATATCCGAAATCGTGATGGCTGCGTAGTCTTTTTTCTCCGCCAGCACGTCCAGAAATGCCTTCTGGAGCGCCTCTCTCGTTCGAACCACACGCCTGTCGATTTGCTTGTTCTTCTCTCGCTCTCCTGGCACAGCTTGTCCAAACAGCCAATAAAATCTCTTTTGAGAAACAAGCTCCCATACCTTTTGGCTGATAGCTTCCGGAGTCGCGGCCGCATCCTCATTCAGCCAATACAGGATAATCGCGTACGTGTACAAGGCCCGGTAATGTCCGTAAATTTCCCGTTCGATCGGCGTCAAATTCACATGGACCGGAGTCAGCAGAACATCCTGCTGAAACACATCCCTAAAAAAACGATGGAAATGCCCTCTGTTCATCATCACAGAAAAAAAGGATCGATGCTCATGAACAAAGGACAGCGTCGGATGCACCGTTTGCCGTTTTTTGTTCAAATGAAGGGTATCCATATGACTGAAGGCGTCAAAAAGCGCTTTGCCCAGTCCTTCCTTCATGTCTTCGATCACATCCTCAATGATTGAAAACTTATCCTCATAATAAAGGTAGAGCGATCCGCGGCTCACTTTGGCCTTCTCAGCGATTTCTTTCATTGTGATGTGTTGAATATCTCTATCTTTCAATAAGGCCAGCAACGCCTCTTTCACTTGAGCTTCGGCAGATTCCGGCACAAAAGACACCCCCAATCATTAGACAGATCTTAGATATATGTACGGTAACGTATAGATGGTTCACCGTTGTCTTTCTTACAGAAAAGGTACCACCTTATAATAGGTCCGAGAAAAGAAGAAAGCAAATGAGGGGGATTTTACAATGGAACAGCAAGTAAAGGACGACATCCAGCGTGTCTTTCAGCTTCAGAAAAAACAGCAAAAAGCCTTGCGTGCTTCAACAGCGGAACAGCGCAGAGAAAAGCTTCAGCGCTTTTTAGATTCCGTCATCGCCCATGAAGAAGAAATCATCGAAGCGATCCGTAAAGACGTCCGCAAACCATATCATGAAGTCAAAAAAGCGGAAATTGAAGGAACAAAAAAAGCGATTAGAGATAATATGAATAACCTGGAACAATGGATGGCGCCTAAAGAAGTCGGTTCATCGTTAAGCCCTGACGCAAACGGAATTCTTATGTACGAGCCTAAAGGCGTCACACTCATCCTCGGCCCGTGGAACTATCCGTTTATGCTGACGATGGCGCCGCTTGCCGCTTCTCTCGCAGCCGGAAACAGCGCGATTGTGAAGCTGTCCGATTTCACGATGAACACGAGCAACATTGCCGCTAAAGTGATAAGAGACGCTTTTGATGAAAAAGAAGTCGCGATTTTTGAAGGAGAGGTTGAGGTGGCAACCGAACTACTTGATCAGCCGTTCGACCATATTTTCTTCACTGGAAGCACAAATGTCGGGAAAATCGTCATGACAGCGGCTGCCAAACACTTGGCATCTGTCACACTTGAGCTTGGCGGCAAGAGCCCGACGATTATCGACAGTGAATACGATCTGATGGACGCAGCGAAAAAGATCGCCGTCGGGAAATTCGTAAACGCCGGCCAAACCTGCATCGCACCTGATTACCTGTTCATTAAAAAAGACGTTCAGGACAGGTTCGCGGGGATTTTACAAACAGTCGTCAACGCTGGATTTATGGAGGATGATCACAACCCAGACCGCAGCAAATTTACGCAGATCGTCAATGACCGCAACTTCAACCGCGTCAAAGATCTGTTCGACGATGCCATCAAAAAAGGGGCGGAAGTGGTGTTCGGCGGCGTATTTGATGCCAGCGACCGCACGATCTCGCCAACCGTTTTGAAAAACGTCACGCCTGACATGAAAATCATGCAGGAGGAAATCTTCGCACCGATCCTGCCAATGATGAACTATGAAGACATCGACGAGGTCATCGATTACGTAAATGACCGCGATAAACCGCTTGCACTTTATGTGTTCAGCAAAAACCAAGACCTGATTGACAACGTCCTTCAGCACACGACATCAGGAAATGCCGCCATCAATGATGTCGTCGTCCATTTTAGTGACGTCAACCTGCCATTCGGCGGCGTCAACACAAGCGGAATCGGCTCCTATCATGGGGTATACGGATTCAAAGAGTTTTCTCATGAGAAGGGTGTATTTATTCAGGCCTCTAAATAGGAATGAGCAAAAGGCGCTCCTTTAAGGAAGCGCCTTATCTTATTGTGTTTATATAAAATCAGCTTTTTAAGGAACGTTATTAAATTAACACCCATATTTTTTTATTTGATTTGTAAAAAGCAAAATGAAGTAAACTTGAAAGTAGAAGATAGGGGATAATAAGACTTTTTATAATTTTACAGTATATAAAAGGCACTTACTGTTTGATTATTTGCAAGCTCGAAAATAAAAAATTGTTATCATTGAATTCGCAATTTTAATTATGTATATTTTATGATAATTGAATATTTCAGGAAAAATCCAGTAGTCAAAAATCTATAAGGGTTAGTTATATTATCTAGTAATTAAAAGCATCGTGGGAGGAACTTATCTTAAAAATGGAAAAAGCATTGTACTTGAAAGACAATTTTTCAGTTAAGTTTATTTATGATTTTATTAAGGAATTTTTCTTTTTTATTGAATCTCAAACAGATTCCTTTATATTTTCGTTACTCTTAGAGTATATTTTTTTAATGATAGGATTTACTTGTATTCTTGCAATCATTCAACAAATTTTTATAGAACTGAGAATTAATTTTCTTAATAGAATTTATAAAAGAATGATTAAGAATAAGAAAATTAAAATAATAAGAGTTGTTTCTGAGTTCTATTATTTAATAGATAGATTTTTATTCCTTATATCTCCAAATGTATTGACATATGGTGATTCTGGGTATAATAACTCTTTAAAAAGATCTGAAGCCCTCAGTCCCATTCGATTTTTTAATAAAACAATATCTTTCTTTAAAACACTATTTGGACTTTCACTTGTTAATATACTTATTTGGATTATTATAATATCAATTCATAACCCTAATATACTTGACCAAATTTCGGACTTTTTATCCTGGCAAAAATTTTGGGCATTCATAAAAAAAATAGACTACAAAACAATTAATGCAGTTACTGGTTTTTTAGCACTTTTAATTTCAATTTTTACTCTAATTATGTTTCGGACAAATCTATTAAGATCAAAAGCAAAGAGAAAAATACAAGATGAAAAATATGAACAGGTTATAAAGTATCAAATTATTATATCTACTGCTTTAAGCAATTGTTTACACTTAGCTGAAAGAAATATTAATTATTTAGAATCAAGAATAGATTTTTTAACAAGTTGTTTCTGCGAAAAATTATCATCTTCAAATTATTATTTTAAAAATGATGAAATAAAAGCAAGTGAAAACTCTCGTTGGGCCCTTCAACCTGTCAGTGATATCGAACAATTCACAGATTTTGAATCATTTAATGAGGAACTTGAAAAAATTGAAAATTGTTTAGAAACAATTAATAATAACGTTCTTACTCAAATATACTTTAAAGTTAATAAATCCTCATTTTATGAAATGTCGAATTTACATCTTACTCCCTTTGGGAAGCTAATGTTAGATCAATTCCTTATTGACCGTAATTTCATATTAACAGTCGCTGAAAATACTATAGATCATTATAGTCACTTGTTAGACTTTTTTGATAAAGTAAATATGCTAAAGACTGGAGATTTATCTGATGAACAATTTATTGAGGAGTATAATTATTATGCCAGCAACTCCATACAAGATATTATTTCAATTAAAGAAAAAAATTTAGAAAAAGCGGTAATTGAATTTAAAAATAGGCTAACTACAATCTTTGAGGAATCCATTTATTACTATATTTTAAGCCAGCAATATATTCGTATATTAGATAAAAATTCAAAACTAAATATAACCGATTGGTTTTTGGGAAAATAATATAACTTCTCGAAAATTAAAAGACATTTCACTTCAAGAGAGAAATGTCTTTTTTGAACTTAATGCATGTATTTCCCAAAAGCCATTAGCTTCGTATAACTTCCAATATAAAGCGTTCCGTCCTCAGCGAGCTGAGGAGAAGACACGACGTTGCTGTCGGTTTGATAGCTCCATAATTCATTGCCGTTTGCGTCTGCCGCATAAACCTTCATATCATCTGACCCGAAATACACCGTTCCCTTCGCGTCAATCAGCGGCGCCGTTCTGACAGGACCGTCTGTATAGAATGACCAGTTCATATCCCCGTTTTTGCTGATGGAAAACAGCTCGCCGCTTCCTGAGCCGATGTAGATATTGCCATTATGATCAATCGCAGGAGATGAGCTGGAGAACCCGTTTAACGGGAATGTCCATTTCAAACTGCCTGTTGATGTATAGGCATACAACTGTCCATCTTGGTTGCCGGCATAAATGTTTCCGTCCTTATCAATCACCGGATATCCTTTAAACGCATTTGACGTCGTTCTGGACCATTTCACCTGTCCGGTTCCGGAGTTGATCGCATAAAACACGTAATTATATGTGCCGACATACACGGTGCCGTTTTTGGCAAGCACCGGCACAGAGCTGACGACACCATTTGTTTTCAACTTCCAGCGCTCTGTCCAGGTTGATTTTGACGTCGGTTTGATCGCGTGAACATAATTATCAAGTGTTGAGAAATACAACGTCCCGTCTGAACCGATCACCGTTTCAGAGCTTGGCCCGCCGCTTAACGGAACCGTTGTTAAAATTTCTCCCGTTTCTTTGTCAATAAAATAAATCTTTTTGTCATAGGATGCCAAATAGATAACGCCGTTGGTCCCAAGTACAGGAGATTGCGTATATGTTTTTCCAAGATTGCCAGTCACCCATTTGACTGAGCCGTCTGGATTAAAGGCTTTCATTTCCCCGTCTCTGGAATGAAGATATACTGTGCCGTCTCCGTCAATCACAGCCCCCGCTCCATTTTGCGGAGTCGTTCTGATGTCGTTTTGCCATTTCAGCGTCCCGTCTGTATTTCCGGCGAACCGGCTTTCGCGTGACCAGTTAAACATGGCAGGCGCCATCGCTTGTACATCATATCTTCCTGGCAAAAAGCCAGATGCTCCATTATTTTGAGAAAACACCGTTTCCGCCGCATAAGCAGCTGTCGGCTGAAGCACTTTGGCAGTGGGCACATCAGAAACAGCGCCGGCCGAAACAGCCGCCGCCACCGCAGCTCCCGCAATCAAAGCTTTCATACGAAATGACTTGACCATCATTGAGACCCCCATTATATGTAACTTCTAATTTGTGACCATCATAACATATTCATCCATTTTATAAATCTATTTCACAAAACCATCACAAACTAGAAAACTATGTAAGTGTATGCGCAGACGTTTTTTCAGCACCCGGCCGAAATGCAGACACAAACCAAATGACGTTGACAGCAGCCGCAGCGAGACTAATTCCGAAAACAAAGATCACCTCAGAAAGCAGATGGTCACTAAAGAAACTAAACATCAAGATAAAACCGGCCGAAGACAAATGAATCAAAAGCCCGAAGCCGCAAAGCACCGCCATGACATACCTCATTGCATCGACTCCGAGCATATAAACGAGAAATGGAATGAAATACAATACAAGGATCATACCGACAGCTGACCACATGCCAACTGAATTAAACTGATTGGCCGCCGCTCCCGTTCCGGCCAGCGGCGAAAGTGAAGCCGCCACGATCACAGCGCAAAAAAGAAACGCAGAAATGGCTGTCATGATCGCCACGCTGTTTTTTCTAGACATCAAACTCCTCCTTAGATAGAAATATTAACCTTTTCATTATAAGAGAGCTGTGTAGAAAATTCATTATTTATTAAAAAATTCCAGAATGCATACACAAATGCTATGCTTCTTTCTAGTATATTTATATAGTAAAAAACAAAGGATAAAAGACTCATTTTTCTGTAATATCAGGATTTTATCACCATATCATATTGCATGTACTTGTTTTTCAAAGTATACTATTCCAGATTAATTCAGAGGAGAGAGAAAAATACATGGAAAAACCAGCAGGATTTTGGATTCGTTTTTTAGCTTATTTTATTGATGGCATTATTGTATCTGTTCCTAGTTATATTATTCTATTTGTGATCAATTCTGTTTTTGTAGCTGGGGCTGTGGCAACAAACCCTTACATGACGGAAGAAGAGTATTTAGTGAAATACATGACGCTTGCATTTTTGCCTACTATGCTGATCATGATCGTCATCAGCGTATTATATTACGGGCTGCTCACAGCTTCTAAAATGCAAGGCACACTGGGCAAAAAAATTCTTGGCTTGAAAGTGGTCAATGAACAAGGCGAACGGGTTTCTGTCGGACAGGGAATTGGCCGTTACTTTGCCTATATCTTATCTGGAATCATCTTTTATATCGGGTTTATCATGATCGCCTTTGGAGAGAAAAAAGGCCTGCATGACATCATTTGCAAAACACGTGTCGTGTATAAATAATAGAAAAAAGTCTAGACGCCAATAGGCATCTAGACTTTTGTTTTCTTTACAATAGGCTGCCACGACAGATACGTAGCGCTTCTCCACAGCCACTCAAACGGCCCCATCCGAAAGACACGAAGCCAAAGGTGGCTGAAGACCATTTGAACGGCACAAACAGCAATTGTAATGAGCACGCCCGCAGCAGGGTACACTTTTCCATACAGGCCCAAGCCGTAATGATAAAAAATCCAAGTACACACAATAGACTGCATCAAATAATTGGTAAATGCCATCCTTCCAAAAGCGGAGAATGATTGCAACACTGTTCTCACTTTTGTTTTATGATAAAGATAGACAACCGTTGTAACATAGAAAAACATGAGGAAAGGCGCGCCAATCAGCAAACATATTTCTTTATCCGTTACACTGTACAGCACCTGGGCGCCGATGCCGATGACAAGCCCAGCCATCCATAATCGTTTTAATCCTTTGCGATGCTTTTCCGGTTCATGCAAATACCGTGATTTTGCTGCCGCAGCTCCCAGCAAAAACATGCTGAAATATGGAATGGATGCAAAGAAAAAGTTGAGCGGATTATACGTAAGCATGCCATTCGAAGACATGTAAACAAGACGATCATGGATCCGTTGTTCTGCAATGTCCCTCAGGCTGCCGCTTCCATAAACATGAATCGCTTGTTTTGCCTGCTGTGTTACCGCTTGTACCCATTCCTGTCCGTTTGATTGATCAAAACTTGTCAACATGAACGGAATGGAAAACAGAAGATACAAAGAGACCGCCCATATCAGCAGTGTTTTCGGCTTTGCTTTTCGAAACAAGAGCAGGACAAAACCGAGCAGGGCATATTCTGTTAAAATATCCCCGTCCCATATCAAAAAGGCATGAATCGTTCCAAACAAGAGAAGCGCCATTAACCTTCTCACATATAACGGAACAAACCGTTTCCCTTTGTTTTCTGCTCTCTCCATCATGACAACCATGCCAAATCCAAATAAAAAGGAAAACAATAAAATACATTTTGTTTGAATGAAGAATTTCAGTATGTCTGCGGCGGCAAAATCAGCTTCAGACCACTTATCCATGAAAAAATTCTCTTTTCCAAGCATAGACAAATACATATCCGGATAACCAAAATGTGCCAGATTGACAAATAAGATGCCGAAAATCGCCATTCCTCTCAGCACATCAAGCACACCGATCCGCTCATTTGTTAAAGTCGGCTGTAATGAAGACATAGCCATCACGCTCCTTTTTTCTGTACCTTAAGGGTATGAAAAAATGAAGCGCGGAAACATCGATTTAGGTGTCAGGCCGGCATGAAAACCTTACAATCTTGTCATCTTTATGGTTTCATCACCTTTAAATCTAATGCTTCGATATTCTGCAAAACGCGATCAAAGCGCAAAGCCTGAGGCTCACATGGGAAGATGTGGCCTTCATACGGGTCGCCTAACGTCCGGAAAAACGGTTCAAATAAACCAGGAACCAATACGCCCACCATCTTTGTATAGTAAGAATCAAGGCGATAGGAGTGAACGGTATTTGCAGGGACATGCAGGAAATCTCCCGGATTCAGCTGAATTTCCTGGCCATCTGCCCACATCGTCATCTGACCTTCAAGGCAATAAAATGTTTCTGTATGATGTTCATGGTAGTGATCAACGATTCGGTCACCTTTAGGGCCTTCAGAGGATACGACGATAAACTGGCCATCTGTATTTTTTTGTGCAGCCACAATGCGGTGAAGCTGATCTCCAGTCAACAGGCGATCTCCTTCTCCAGATTCAAGAACGTATGGAACCGCTCCATCTGGCAGCTCTGTAAGTTCCGCTAATTTGGCCGAACATGCAGGCTTTCCTTCATCTAGAAATACAATGTCCGCTACAGCGGCTGCTTCTGCAAATCGCTCGTTTGAGACTTCTTCGCTTGCGTACGGCGGATGTTCAGCGTGATCATACGGATTCCCAATAACGGAATACAAGTGCGCTACGTTTCCTTTCATCGTGTAAGATACCAGTCTTGTTCTGTGGCTCTGCATCCGGTAGCTGTGCGGTGTTCCCGCCGGAATGTTCGCATAATCACCTGATATTAATAAATAGCGTTCACCATCAAGTGTCAGTTCCAGTTTCCCGTCCAAAACGAGAATTCCTTCATGTGTGTCCTTGTGGATGTGAAGCGGAAAGGCATCTCCTTTTCCCCCGGAAAGAAGCACGATCTCAAACAGATCACCTGTGCTCTTCCCATTCGCCATTACCGTGGCAACCTGTCTGCCGAACAGATAGCGCTCGCCTTCTCCGCTCCGGAGCAAATAAGGCATTTTTTCTTTAGGCAATGAATGTGTACATAATGTTTTCATATTATCGTTTCCTCCAATTTAGACCAGTCTATATATTATCATTTATTTGTCTAGACCGTTCTATATAATTGTAGGAGAAAGGATAACAAAATGCTACCCTTTTTTTCTCACCAGCACTGGTATTTGTTCGGCAATGAGAAGAAGAGGCGTTTTGTCTTTATTCGTTAACGAAAGCATGATGCCGCCCTCAATCATCGAATTAATCAGCGTTCCAAGCTGATTTGCTTCTTCTTCTGCAAATCCGTTCTCCATTAATTTTCTGGCAAAAACCGCTTCCCAGCTTTTAAACACCTTCATGCAAACCGTCCGCAGCGGTTCACTGATTAACGCTGTCTCACTCGCCAGCAAACCGACTGGAATACCTTTAATGCTTTCTGTGTTATCAAATTGGCTGGCTGTTTTTTTGATAAAAAGCTGAATCGCTTCAACAGGATCAGAGGATTCATCCATGCTTTTCTGTATCAGATGTTCAACGATCTTACCCGTATATGTAACCGCTTCAATTGCTAGTTCTTCTTTGCCCTTCGGAAAAAAGTGATAAAGCGATCCCTTAGGAGCACCGCTTTCTTTTACAATCTGGTTCAAACCTGTCGCGTGATATCCTTGCAGCTGGAACAGACGTGACGCCGTGTGAAGGATTTTTTCACGTGAATCTCCTCTGCTAGTCATTAAAACATTCCCTCCTAGGTATGGTAGAGCGACTTATATAATATAAAAAAGAACCCTGTGATTGTCAAAAGGGGTAAGACCCTTCCGGATGGGGTAATGTACAAAAACAGCGTCTAGGAGGGATCTCTCAATGACAATCGATCATTCAGTCACGAATACAGAGCAGCTTGAACAACAGAACCCCGGCATGAAAACGAAGATCAAACTGAAAAAACTCAAGGATCAGGTAATCGTCATTACCGGCGCTTCAAGCGGTATCGGACTTGTCACGGCACGAATGGCAGCAGAAAAAGGCGCAAAGGTCGTGGCAGCAGCGCGAAATGAAGACGCGCTGAAGGAGCTCACTGATGAACTTAAGGAAAAAGGGCACGACGCCATATGGGTAAAGGCGGATGTCGGAAAAGAAGAGGACGTCAACCGCATCGCAGAAACCGCGATCAGCACATTCGGCCGCTTTGACACATGGGTCAACAATGCGGCCGTCTCGACTTTCGGACATGCCATGGACGTCACCGTCGAAGACATGAAGCGCATGTTCGACACAAATTTCTGGGGACCTGTTTACGGAACAAGAGCGGCTGTCAAACACTACACCGGCAGAGGTGTGCCGGGCGCACTCATTAATGTAGGAAGCCTGTTCGGAGACAGGGGAACAGTCATTCAATCCACATATGCGTCTGCCAAATTTGCGCTTCACGGCTGGACGGAAAGCATCCGAATGGAGCTTAAAAAGGAACAGGCGCCCGTCTCGGTAACGCTCATCCACCCGGGCAGAATTGACACACCATATAACGAGCATGCGCACAGCTACCTCGACAAACAGCCGGCTCATTACCGCTCCATAATCTATCCGCCGGAAGCGGTCGCCGAAGCGATCCTGTTTGCCGCCGAACACCCTAAGCGCGACATGTACATCGGCTCACAGGCCAAAGCCATCGCCATGCTGGGCGCGCTTTTTCCTCGTCTGACCGACAGACTGATGGAAAAAATCATGTATCACAGCCAGCATGCCGAAAGACCGTCCAGTCCGAGAGAAGAAAGCGCTCTTTATGATGCGGGCTGCGGTATGCATGACAGAGGCACAAATAAAGGATGGATGAGGTCAAGAAGCTACTACACAAAAGCGACGAAGCGCCCAATTGTATCGGCGGCTGTTGTTGCCGGACTAGTGGCTTGGGCTGCCGCCAAAAGATGCAGATAATCTCTGACCATAAGAAAAACCCATGCTGTTCCAGCGAACCATGGGTTTTTCAGCTGTTAATCGATAAAAGCCTTGTTCATACGCTGCAGCAGCTCGCCAAACATCTCTTTTTCCTGTGTTGACCATTCTTTCAGCATCTGTTCATAACGTTCAAGGCGCTTTTGCTGATCGGCTTTTAATAGTTGTTTGCCGAGTTTTGTAATAGTAAACAGGCTGACTCTCCCATCAGATGGGTCTGAGAAACGATAGATGAGCTCCTTTGCCTCTAATGCAGCTGCTTGTCTTGAAAGAGTAGAAATATCAAGCTTAAACGATTCTGCCAATTCCTTAACACGAGCAGGCCCAAACTCATCCAATTGTCTCAGTAATAAGTACGAAGATCTCTCCAAATTCCCTGTTCTTTTCTCTGATTGATCCAGATAAACAGCTCTCCTGATAAAAGTCGTCAGCTCATATTCAATTAATTCAACTGGATTTTGATTTTGCAATCGCTCTCGCTCCCTATTCCAATCTCCGGCATTGACAACATCATATATACTTGTATAATACAAATGTACATTAACTGAATAAATACAAGTCGTTATATGACTAAATCAATTATTATACTTGTATAGTACAATCATATAAAAAGAAAGTAAAGCGATTCCTCAGAACCATCCTAGAAGCAAGCACCAGAAAGGAGGAAGCTGTTCTGATTGGAGAGCAGCACTTGATGTGAAAGTCATACGAATTATTTTGCAAGTGTTGATATTATATGTATTTTTTATGATCGGGGAAGCCATTCAGCATCTGTTTCATTTACCCGTGTCAGGAAGCATCGTTGGATTGGTATTGCTTCTGATCTGCTTGGGCCTCCGTATTGTTCCCGTCTCCATCATTGAAGACGGAGCAGGGTTTTTATTATCCTTCCTTCCATTGTTGTTCATCCCGGCAATGACAGGAGTGATAAACTATCCGTCTCTCATTTCATTCAATGGTCTGATGCTGCTGATTACAGTCGTTCTGAGCACCATCGTCACGATCATTGCGGCTGGATTCGCCAGCCAGCTATTAGAGAAAAAAGCTAAAAAACGGGAGGAGAAAGAGAAATGCAGCAAGCATGTATCGCGATCATTATAATTCTTTTAACAGTTGCCGCTTATTTAGCGATGGTCAAACTCTATAAGCGATTCCCGCTTCCATTTCTGATCCCCGTTCTGACAACGACCATTTTGATTGTAGCGGTTTTGATGATCTTCCATGTTTCCTATGAAGGCTATATGATCGGGGGGAAATGGATCAATTCTTTGCTTGGGCCGGCTGTTGTGGCACTGGCCTATCCGCTTTATAAACAATGGCATATCATTGTCAAACATTGTGTTCCCATTTTAGGCGGCGTCCTGGTCGGATTATGCATGGGAATGATCAGCGGGCTGATCTTCGCAGAAGCATTCGGGATTGATCATGATCTCTTATTATCCATTCTGCCAAAGTCGATCACAACCCCTGTCGCTATTCAGATCGCCGCCGGTCTTGGCGGCGTCCCTTCCATGACAGTCGTATTTGTCATGATTGCGGGCTTTTCAGGCGTCATCCTCGGGCCGCTTTTCCTAAAATGGCTTCGCATACGCAGTTCCCTTGGACAAGGCATTGCATTAGGCAGCGCCTCCCATGCACTGGGTACCTCCAAAGCATTGGAATATGGGGAACTGGCCGTCTCCATGAGTTCCGTCTCCATGACGCTTTGTGCGGTGCTCGGCTCATTCTTCGGTCCGCTCGTCGTCTGGCTGTTTCATATTTAACAAAGAAAGACTGCCCCGGAGGAGGGCAGTCTTTTTCGTTTAAGAAGCAAAAAAATCAATCAGCGGCTGAAAGTCCTTAGATAAATCAACGTCATTCGGTTCTGCTTGAAGCAGGCGGTCAATCATGTGCTCCAGTTCCTCAATATGATGTTGATCTGTATATTCAATGAAGTTTAAGCTTTCAAGCCAATCCCGATATGAATGTTTGGCTTTGCCATAGCTGTTCCCAAAGACAAGGCAAGGTGTTTTGGTGATAATCGAGAAAATCATCGCGTGAAGGCGGTCGGTAATCACCAATTTACTGGAGCCGATGCGGTCCAGCATCTCCATAAAATGCTTTTCACGATCAGCGTAATCGATGGTGTCTACCGTATCCAGCACCGTATCGGTACGCTCTGTGTAAGTTGTTTTTTCTGCCCATTTCTTCATCTGTGAAATAAAATCTTCGTCAGTCACTTTCTCCTTATCCGCTCTTAAAATAAAGAGAACGCCGTCCCGCTCGAGCTCTCGCGGCACAATATCCAAGGAAAGCACCATGTCCGGTGTAAAGATCACATTGGAGTTGAAGGTCTCCTTCACAACATCCAGTGTTTGCGTCTCACGCGCAGCAATCGTTAAGTTTGTATTTTGATGGTACGCATCCTGTGTTTTTTTCTTTTCCTTCTGTCCTTCCTCAGTATCCTCAAAATAAACGGATTGTGGCAGAGAAATTGATTTGTAGTCTTTAAACGCCGAAAAGACCTTTCTTCTGTCTTCCTCAATATCAAGATAAAGGTTTCCTAAATTCCCTCCGCCTGTAAAGCAGACAATATCGTCTTCACGAATGATCTCCTTCACCAGTTCAATGCCCTCATCCGTCGAATAATCCATAATCTCAATGTATTCATAATACGGAAAATGATTTTTGATAAATTTCTCTTCCGCATACGCAATCGCTTGGTCTCCAATGTTTGTGTAACTAGGGGAACCAAACAAAAATACTTTTCGTTTATCATTTAACAGAGCTTCAGGCTCCACATTTGGCGCAATGCCTTTTACTAGTTTTTTGCCTTTGATTTCTTGTACAGTCATATCTGCGTCCTCCTTCTGGGATGAATTCCTCATTGTGTGTTAACTGTCTCTACCCAAAAAGAAGGATGGCTATGCATTGGCATGTGCATCGGCTATATCAGAAACATCGTTTTCGCCAATTTGATAGACGCTGCAATGTCCCGCGCCGTTCTTTCCATATATTCCGCGGCATGTTCAAACGCGTCTTCTAGCGGCACGGCTCCGGGGACGATGCTGAAAAGCGCATCGATTCCGTGCTGGTAGACGGCATCACTGTCTCGTGATATTGATCCCGCAATGCCGATGACAGGCACATCGTATGATTTAGCCGCCTTGGCTACGCCGATCGGCGTTTTTCCATGAACCGTTTGGCTGTCGATCCGTCCCTCGCCGGTAATCACAAGATCTGCATCCTGAACGATACTTTCAAAATCAACCGCATTAAGGACAATATCAATGCCTCTTTTCAGGTCAGCCTGAAGATAAGTCAGCAGGCTCCATCCAAGACCGCCCGCTGCACCGGCGCCCTCTGTATCTCGGAAGGTTGATCCGAGCGCTTTTTCTGCCATATCAGCGAAATGGCTTACGTTCTGTTCTAGTACATCCAGCATGTCGGCCGTCGCGCCTTTTTGCGGCCCGAAAACAGCCGTAGCACCCTTTGGTCCTGTTAACGGATTGTCCACGTCACAGGCAACTTCCAGTTTGACATTCCGCAATCTGGAATCAAGCCCGCTCACATCTATTGATGCAAGCTGAGATAACGCGCCGCCCCCTGGACCAATCTCGCTGCCTGAGTTATCAAGAAGCCTTCCGCCCAATGCCTGAATCATCCCGGCTCCCCCGTCGTTCGTGGCGCTTCCGCCGATTCCGATGATCAATCGCTCCGCTCCCGCATCAAGAGCTGCTCCGATTAATTCTCCCGTTCCCCTTGTTGTAGTGATGAGCGGATTTCGCTTATCTACAGGCACCAGATGCAGCCCTGAAGCAGCAGCCATTTCAATCACAGCTGTTCTCCCATCTCCCATCATGCCAAAGAAAGCTCTCACCGGTTCCCCCAGCGGCCCTGTGACAACTTGCTCTATGATCCTTCCGTTGGTCGCATCGACCAGAGATTGAACAGTTCCCTCGCCGCCATCCGCCATCGGCAATTTTCTGTAATCAGCACCCGGAAAGACCGACTTGAAACCTCTTTCTATCGCGTCTGCGGCCTCCAGAGCTGATAAGCTTTCCTTAAAAGAATCAGGTGCAATGATGATTTTCATCCAAATCGCCTCTTTCAAAACATGATTCACTTATGCTAGTTATCTCCAATGTACCATATTCCATTTAGAAATAAATACCATAATGATTGGGAAAAATTTTATTAAAAATTAGAAATGAAAGTGTTTGCATAAAAGAAATATTCACGTTATCATACTTGTATACAAGTATACTTCTTGAGTGAGGAAGGTGAGTGTATGCTAGACTCCAAAGACCTGTTGTATCCCGCAAAATGGCTCTCAAAAGCGTCAACCGGGGTTCGTGTCGCATACGAGCTGAGAATGCGGATCGTTTCAGGTCTGATTGAAAGCGGTACCATTTTATCAGAAAATACAATCGCCGCCGAGTTTTCAGTAAGCCGTTCGCCGGTTCGCGAAGCGCTAAAAATACTCGCATCCGAAAAAATCATCCGCTTAGAACGAATGGGAGCGGTCGTAATTGGTTTAACTGAGAAGAAAATCGCGGAAATTTATGATGTGCGTTTACTATTAGAAACATTTGTCTTTGAACGGCTTGTCAAAATAGACATTGAGCCTTTAGTTAAGGATCTCAGCAAAATTCTTGAAATGATGAAAGTCTCAATCAAATATGAGGACGCTGACGAATTTTCATTTCAAGATGTGCTGTTCCATGAAACCATTATCCGAGCGATTGATCATTCATACATTCAGATGATCTGGAACAATCTAAAACCCGTCATGGAAAGCTTTATTCTTTTATCGATGCGGGTACGGTTAAAGGAAAAGTATGAAGACTTCACAAGGATTTTAGATAACCACGAGCTTTATATTCAAGCCATCAAAACAAAAGATAGGGCGCTGATGATTCAGTCTCTTCACCAAAACTTTGATGATGTGCAGGATAAGGTAGAAGACCTATGGCTCTCACAACAAATGCTGGCAAAAGGAGCTGAATACAACAATGACTAGTTATATGTTAGGAATCGATATCGGCACGACAAGCACAAAAGCTGTGCTGTTCAGTGAAAACGGAGATGTGGTACAGAAAGAAAGCATCGGCTACCCGCTCTATACACCGGACATCTCAACAGCTGAACAAAACCCGGAAGAGATATTTCAGGCAGTCATCCATACAACAGCGAGAATTACAAAACAGCATCCCGAAAAACAGATCTCTTTCATTTCGTTCAGCAGCGCCATGCACAGCGTCATTGCAATCGACGAAAATGACAAGCCGCTGACGCCATGCATCACATGGGCCGACAACCGAAGTGAAGGCTGGGCGCATAAGATCAAAGAGGAATTGAACGGACATGAGGTGTACAAACGTACGGGAACACCGATTCATCCGATGGCACCGTTAAGTAAAATTGCCTGGATCACGAATGAAAGGAAAGAAATCGCTTCCAAGGCAAAAAAATATATCGGCATCAAAGAATACATTTTTAAACAGCTGTTCAATGAGTATGTCATCGATTACTCATTGGCATCAGCGACAGGCATGATGAACCTGAAAGGCTTGGATTGGGACGAAGAGGCACTGCGCATCGCAGGCATCACGCCGGATCACTTATCCAAACTCGTGCCGACAACCGAGATCTTTCAGCACTGCAGCCCGGAAATAGCGATCCAAATGGGAATCGATCCGGAAACGCCTTTTGTCATCGGCGCCAGCGACGGCGTGCTGTCCAACCTCGGCGTTAACGCCATTAAAAAGGGCGAAATCGCCGTTACCATCGGTACAAGCGGTGCCATCCGGACGATTATTGACAAGCCGCAAACCGATGAAAAAGGGAGAATTTTTTGCTATGCCTTGACGGACAAGCATTGGGTTATTGGGGGACCTGTGAACAATGGGGGCATCGTCCTTCGCTGGATCAGAGACGAGTTTGCCTCCTCCGAAATCGAAACAGCGACACGGCTGGGCATTGATCCATATGACGTGCTGACGAAAATTGCCCAACGCGTCAGACCCGGTTCTGACGGTCTGCTGTTCCACCCATATCTCGCCGGAGAACGCGCTCCGTTGTGGAATCCGGATGTACGCGGCTCATTTTTCGGCCTGACCATGTCGCATAAGAAAGAGCATATGATACGCGCGGCATTGGAAGGCGTCATTTACAACCTGTACACGGTGTTCTTGGCGTTAACTGAATGCATGGATGGCCCGGTAACCCGCATCCAAGCGACAGGGGGTTTTGCAAGGTCGGAGGTTTGGCGCCAAATGATGTCGGATATCTTCGAATCAGAGGTTGTCGTTCCGGAAAGCTACGAAAGCTCATGTCTCGGCGCCTGCATTTTAGGCCTGTATGCAACAGGAAAAATTGACTCTTTCGACGCCGCGTCCGACATGATCGGCAGCACATACAGACATACGCCGATCGAAGACTCAGCCAAGGAATACAGAACATTAATGCCGATTTTCATCAATCTATCAAGATTATTAGAAAATCAATATACACAAATTGCAGATTATCAGAGGGGCTTAATCACACACAAATAGTACATGACATGAAGGGGAGGGCATTACCATGCCGTTAATCATCGTTGCACTTGGGATCTTAGCATTACTATTTCTGATTATGGGCTTAAAATTAAACACATTTATTTCCCTGCTGGTCGTATCGTTCGGCGTGGCACTGGCACTCGGGATGCCGTTCGATAAAGTTGTCAGCTCCATCGAAGCAGGAATAGGGGGGACTCTTGGCCACATCGCACTCATCTTCGGACTCGGTGCGATGCTGGGCAAGCTGATCGCGGATTCAGGAGGCGCACAGCGCATTGCGATGACGCTCGTCAACAAATTCGGTGAGAAAAATATTCAATGGGCCGTTGTCATTGCCTCATTCATTATTGGGATTGCGTTATTTTTTGAAGTAGGACTGGTTCTATTAATACCGATTGTCTTTGCGATTTCAAGAGAATTGAAGATTTCTATTTTATTTCTCGGAATCCCGATGGTCGCGGCACTATCCGTCACACACGGTTTCCTGCCGCCGCACCCGGGACCTACGGCGATCGCCGGTGAGTATGGCGCAAACATTGGAGAAGTGCTGCTGTACGGCTTTATCGTTGCTGTTCCAACAGTGCTCATCGCAGGGCCGTTATTTACAAAGTTTGCGAAAAAAATCGTTCCTGCATCATTTGCGAAAAACGGCAATATTGCATCACTCGGCACACAAAAAACGTTTAACCTTGAAGAAACACCCGGCTTTGGAATCAGTGTCTTTACTGCAATGCTCCCGATTATCATCATGTCGGTCGCGACCATTATCGACCTGCTTCAAGAAACAATCGGGTTTGCAGATAACGGAGTTTTAGCTTTTATCAGATTGATTGGAAACGCATCGACTGCTATGATTATTTCGTTATTGGTCGCAGTCTATACAATGGGCATCAAGCGCAACATTCCAGTCAAAACCGTGATGGATTCTTGTTCAACTGCCATTTCACAAATCGGCATGATGCTTTTGATCATCGGAGGAGGCGGCGCCTTCAAACAAGTGCTGATCAACGGCGGTGTCGGCGATTACGTAGCAGACTTATTCAAAGGAACGGCATTATCGCCAATCATTCTGGCATGGCTCATCGCGGCGATCCTGCGCATTTCTCTAGGATCAGCGACTGTTGCCGCACTAAGCACAACAGGTCTGGTCATTCCGTTATTGGGCCATTCTGATGTTAACCTGGCGTTAGTCGTACTCGCAACAGGCGCCGGAAGTGTCATCGCTTCACACGTCAATGACGCCGGCTTCTGGATGTTCAAGGAATACTTCGGATTAAGCATGAAAGAAACATTTGCCACATGGACATTGCTGGAAACCATTATTTCCGTTGCTGGACTGGGATTCATTTTATTGTTAAGTTTAGTTGTATGAAATTAAGAAGGAGCTGTAACACATGTTCAATACGATTGGTGTCATAGGCTTAGGCGTAATGGGAAGCAACATCGCCTTAAACATGGCAAATAAAGGCGAAAACGTCGCTGTCTATAATTACACCAGAGATTTAACGGACCAGCTTGTCCAAAAGCTGGATGGACAATCTCTCAGCCCGTATTACGAGCTTGAGGACTTTGTTCAATCGTTAGAAAAACCAAGAAAAATCTTTTTGATGGTCACAGCGGGAAAACCCGTAGATTCCGTCATCCAATCATTAATGCCTTTGCTTGAAGAAGGCGACGTCATCATGGACGGAGGAAACTCCCACTATGAAGACACAGAAAGAAGATATGACGAGCTGAAGGAAAAAGGGATCGGCTACCTGGGAGTCGGCATTTCCGGCGGTGAAGTCGGTGCATTAACAGGGCCTTCCATCATGCCGGGCGGAGATCGCGACGTCTATGAGAAAGCCGCTCCTATCCTGACGAAAATCGCAGCTCAAGTCGGAGATGACCCTTGCTGTGTCTATATCGGACCAAAAGGGGCAGGGCACTTTACAAAGATGGTGCACAACGGCATTGAATATGCAGACATGCAGCTGATTGCAGAAGCGTATACGTTTCTAAGAGAAACGCTTCGTCTGCCGCTCGATGAAATTGCATCTATTTTTGAAACATGGAATCAAGGTGAGCTGAAAAGCTATTTAATAGAGATTACAGCTGAGATTTTACGCAAAAAAGACGAAAAAACAGGACAGCCTCTGATCGATGTCATCCTTGATAAAACCGGACAAAAAGGCACCGGAAAATGGACGAGCATGCAGGCGATTGATAACGGCATCCCGTCCACGATCATCACAGAGTCCTTGTTCGCCCGCTACTTGTCATCCTTAAAAGAAGAACGGATGGCAGCTCAAGACGTATTAGCAGGCCCGGAAGCCGAAGAAAAACACTTGGATAAAGACACCTGGATTGAATACGTCAGACAGGCTCTTTACATGGGGAAAGTATGCGCCTATGCACAAGGCTTTGCCCAATATAAGATGTCATCTGAGCTTTACGGCTGGAATCTGCCGCTCAAAGACATTGCCTTGATTTTCCGAGGCGGCTGCATCATCCGCGCTGATTTCCTAAACGTGATCAGCGAAGCATTCAGTGAGCAGCCAAATCTGGCAAACCTGCTGATCGCGCCTTATTTCACAGATAAGCTCCATGACTATCAAACAGGCCTGCGAAAAGTCGTCTGCGAGGGTATCAGCACCGGAATCTCTTTCCCATGCTTAACTACCGCGCTCTCTTATTACGACGGCTACCGCACAGGGCGTTCCAATGCGAACCTCTTGCAGGCGCAGCGCGATTACTTTGGCGCTCACACGTACGAACGGACTGATATGGACGGCGTTTTCCATACGAATTGGTCTGAATAACCTGTCATCAAAAACACGGTCAGTTTTCAACTGAACCGTGTTTTTTTCTTCTATCCCAAACAACAGAAGACATAAGTTATGTTTTAAATATCATAAACAGTGATACAATAATAGCTAGAAACAATCCCCAAGATCATCATGTGACAGCATGCCTGCTGTTCCGTTCTATTCTGCTTTTGGCAATTGTCCTTTGCCCCTTGCCCATGGTGTCATAAAATGTTCAAATGCCAAAACGGCCTGGCATTCTGATTTACAAAAGTCTCTGAAAACCTTGTCTAATTGAGAATCAGCCTCTCATCTGTTATAAAAGAAATGCATAAATCCTACCTGTCACACCTTTAGTAAGATGAAAAAAAGTAGGTTATCGCTTGACAAAAAATATATATTAATTAATAATTCATATATAATTAGAATTATTATTGAAAGCGAATATGCTTTCTAATACATTTTTAGGAGGAATATACATTATGTCTTTAATCGGTAAAGAAGTACTTCCATTCGAAGCAAAAGCATTCAAAAACGGTGAATTCATCGATGTAACAAACGAAGATTTGAAAGGCCAATGGAGCGTATTCTGCTTCTACCCAGCAGATTTCTCTTTCGTGTGCCCAACTGAGCTTGAAGATCTTCAAGAACAATATGCTGCTCTTAAAGAATTAGGTGTTGAAGTATACTCTGTTTCTACAGATACTCACTTCGTACACAAAGGCTGGCATGACAGCTCTGAAAAAATCAGCAAAATCACTTACGCAATGATCGGTGACCCATCTCAAACGATCTCTCGCAACTTCGATGTTCTTGACGAAGAAACTGGCCTTGCTGACCGCGGAACATTCATCATCGATCCAGATGGCGTTATCCAAACTGTTGAAATCAATGCAGGCGGTATCGGCCGTGACGCAAGCAACCTTGTAAACAAAGTAAAAGCAGCTCAATACGTTCGTCAAAACCCAGGTGAAGTTTGCCCGGCTAAATGGGAAGAAGGCGGCGAAACTCTTACACCTAGCCTTGATCTAGTAGGTAAAATCTAAGGAGTGCATTCAATTGGTACTTGATGCAAACATCAAAGCACAATTAAATCAATATATGCAGCTAATTGAGAATGACATTGTTCTCAAAGTTAGCGCAGGCGAAGATGACACTTCTAAGGACATGCTGGCTCTCGTTGATGAGCTGGCTTCCATGTCATCGAAAATTTCAGTTGAAAAAGCTGAATTAAACAGAACGCCAAGCTTCAGTGTCAATCGTGTCGGAGAAGACACTGGCGTGACTTTCGCCGGTATCCCTCTGGGCCACGAATTCACATCATTAGTGTTGGCGCTGCTCCAAGTGAGCGGCAGACCGCCTAAGGTGGACCAAAAAGTCATTGATCAGGTGAAGAAGATCAGCGGTGAATACCACTTCGAATCTTATATCAGCCTGACATGCCACAACTGTCCTGATGTTGTACAAGCTTTAAACATGATGAGCGTGCTGAACCCGAACATTACGCACACGATGATTGACGGTGCAGCATACAAAGCAGAAGTTGAAAGCAAAAACATTATGGCAGTGCCGACCGTTTACCTGAATGGCGAATCCTTCGGAAGCGGCCGTATGACGCTTGAAGAAATTCTTGCGAAAATGGGCAGCGGCACAGATGCATCTGAGTTTGCTGACAAAGAGCCGTTTGACGTTCTTGTGGTCGGAGGCGGACCTGCTGGTGCTAGTGCAGCGATTTATACTGCACGTAAAGGCATCCGCACTGGGGTTGTCGCTGAACGCTTCGGCGGACAGGTTCTCGACACCATGAGCATCGAAAACTTCATCAGCGTCAAAGCGACGGAAGGACCGAAGCTAGCGGCAAGTCTTGAAGAGCATGTGAAGGAATATGATATTGATGTCATGAACCTTCAGCGTGCGAAACGCCTTGAGAAGAAAGATCTGTTCGAACTTGAACTCGAAAACGGCGCTGTCCTGAAAAGTAAAACAGTGATCCTTTCAACAGGTGCACGCTGGCGCAATGTCAACGTACCCGGTGAACAAGAGTTCAAAAACAAAGGTGTCGCATACTGCCCGCACTGTGATGGGCCATTGTTTGAAGGCAAAGACGTTGCGGTAATCGGCGGCGGAAACTCTGGTATCGAAGCAGCAATTGATCTTGCAGGTATTGTGAATCACGTTACTGTACTAGAATTCGCGCCGGAACTGAAAGCAGACGAAGTCCTGCAAAAACGTCTCTACAGCCTGCCTAACGTTACTGTCGTGAAAAACGCACAAACAAAAGAAATCACAGGTGATCAGAGTGTTAACGGCATCACATACGTAGACCGCGAAACAGGCGAAGAAAAACACGTTGAACTTCAAGGTGTATTCGTCCAAATCGGTCTCGTGCCAAACACAGAATGGTTAGAAGGAACGGTTGAACGCAACCGCATGGGCGAAATCATCGTCGACAAACACGGCGCAACAAGCGTACCAGGCTTATTTGCTGCCGGCGACTGCACAGACAGTGCGTACAACCAAATTATTATTTCTATGGGATCAGGTGCAACTGCCGCTCTCGGCGCGTTTGATTACCTAATCCGTAACTGATATAAGAAAGCCGCTATATTGCCAGATTGGCAGGATAGCGGCTTTTTCTTTTTCTACAGAAAAAACCCGAACCAGGCACTACGGTAAAAGTGCTCGATTCGGGCCAGCTTCTTATAGTTCCTCGCCGTTCGTTTGAATGACATTTTTGTACCACTCAAATGAATCTTTTTTATATCGCTTCATCTCGCCTGTTGTGAAGAGACGATATCAATAATGCCCCAAGGCGTATAGCCCAATTTTTGAATGTAAAGAGCTTAGCCTCCTAGACACCCGCCCTACCTAAAAAGGTGCAAGAGATTCTCTTGCACCTAAATATTAGAATTTCAAACGTGATTTTACTTATAATAATTATAATTATTAAATGTTGCGATCATATCTTCTTGTGTTCCTTTGTTTCCGCGGTTCGTATTAAAGTATAACGTGCCATCATCAAAATCAACAGATTCTATTTCAAAAAGTGTATAGGCACCGCTGGTAATCCGGAAAGATAAGTTGTTACGGGTGAACAATTCTTTCGAAAAGTCAGCTGTTTGAGTTGCTTTTTGTTCTTTAATCAAACTATTTATATCCAAAGGATACGTTAATATAATGCTAACATTAGAGGCATTTCCATTTGCATCTGGTTTTGAAAGCGGCACATATAAGGTTCCTTGATAGAAGGAAATCCCTTGCTGGATGTATTTAGAAACATCTTCTATCTTATTATTAACTATAGCTTTCGTATAATTGAGTTTAAAAGTAGCCTCATAGTCAAATCGTCCAGTTTTATCATTAAATGTACCAACGAAAAACCTTTTTCCTGATCTAACGATAAATTTATCTGTTCCGACTGAATATGTAATGCCACTTACAGATAAATTAGAACCCTTATAATTCAAAACATAAGTTTTGGCAACTTTGTATGTTTTCTTTGTTGTATCTACACTCAGTTTTATTATTTTATTGACATATTTAGTTCCATCTGACATTGGAGCAACATAAATGCTTACATTTTTATCACCTGCAGATGCTTTTACAGCTAAATCATTAGCGTGACCTAAATCATAACTAGTACTATTTGTGTCTGAATTTTTAAGTAGTGTAACAGTTCTATTACTCGATGTACTGCTCATTTTTATAGAGAATAATTGAGTTTTTTGAGTTGCGCTGTTCAGTTTTGCTGCATAAATAGCATTATTGTTGCGATCCACACACATTCCCTGCATCGCAGTAAAATACCCTGATTTTGATAAAGGTGTATAAGTTGTATACGTGTTAAAGTAACCGGATTGAGCGTATACAGTTGTTGCCGCTAAACTGCTTATAGCTAAGACAACCGCCGTTATTAAGACTCTTGGTTTTCTAAACATCCACGCCATCCTCCTATATTTTATTTCCAAATTATATCATTGAAGAGATTTTATCGTCAATGCATTACCCATTTATGTAAAACGACTTCTTACCTTATAATTCAAGAAATTATTTGCTTAACCCTTAAATATTGAAAACAAAAAGACCTACCAACGTCTGAGACTTTTGGAGGGAAAATGAATAACTTGGTGATTCAATGTAATGAAATTCAGTAATTTTTATATATAAATGTTTAACAGGCAAAATATCTCTGTTAGTATGGCAACCAAAGGAGGAGGATCAATGATGCAAAGAATAATGAAGCTAACCACAGTAAAACTGGCGGCCTTGGTATTCCTAGTAGGTGCCTTATCCCTCCCGGTTTTACCCATTGCAGCGGATGCTACAGAATCCCAAGCTACATACATAGTTGAAAACCTCAACGATAGTGAGCTGAAGATGACGTTCGATCATGCAGATGTTCAGATTGCTGATGGAAATGCAATATTAAAAGATCATGTAACGGGCGAAGAACAAGTTCTCCCTAAAAGCTCAACTGACAAAAATGGTGATCCTGTTACACTACAATACGAAAAAATCGATCATGGCGTTTTAATCAAAGTAGTAAACCAAGAGTCTGGACAAACTAGCGGTACAATCAGTACCCAATCAGTTGGAAAATGTATTCTGGGGACTGGCGGCGGTGCGATAACTGGCGGCGGTACACTAGGTCTTGCAGGAGCTGCCGTAGGAACAGTCACAATCCCCGGCATTGGAACTGTAGGGGCTGGCGCTGTTGGTGCGATTACCGGAGCGGTTGGCGGTGCGATGACAGGCGCTGCTGCATCTTGCTTCTAATATAGAACTCTTCTTTCATTAACTACGGAAGGTGGTCGACATGTACAAAATCATCATTCCTGCCATACTAGCCATCTTTGCGCTCTGGATACTCTTACAAATTTCACTAGAGATGAGCATCGTTAAGAATCCAATGAACTACTTTATCGTATTCATTATCTTTTTCCTCTTTGTAAAGATGGTGAAAGAAAAACAATAATAGTTTGCTTTGAAAAGGAAACCAGATTTAACATCTGGTTTTTTTGTGTTTCACTTTATTCACTCGTTTCAATTGTCTATAAAAGCAGTTATGCGGTACTATCATATAAAGGTCCAATGATGAAAAACAATGTCATACTTTTAAATTCACCTTATCATGCACATGATCATATATAGGGGTTTATTCTAAAAAGGGGATGGACGATTTTGGAAAGCAAGTACCTAGATCTACTCGCGCAAAAATACGATTGTGAAGAAAAAGTGGTAACAGAAATCATTAATTTGAAAGCGATATTGAACCTGCCAAAGGGCACTGAGCATTTTGTCAGTGATTTGCACGGGGAGTATCAGGCATTCCAGCACGTGCTGCGCAATGGTTCAGGACGAGTCAAAGAGAAGATACGCGACATCTTCAGCGGTGTCATTTACGATAGAGAAATTGATGAATTAGCAGCATTGGTCTATTATCCGGAAGACAAACTGAAGTTAATCAAACATGACTTTGTTGCGAAAGAAGCGTTAAACGAGTGGTATAAAGAAACGATTCATCGAATGATTAAGCTCGTTTCATATTGCTCCTCCAAGTATACCCGATCCAAATTGCGCAAAGCACTGCCTGCCCAATTTGCTTATATTACGGAGGAGCTGTTATACAAAACAGAACAAGCTGGCAACAAGGAGCAATATTACTCCGAAATCATTGATCAGATCATTGAGCTTGGCCAAGCCGATAAGCTGATCACCGGCCTTGCTTACAGCGTTCAGCGATTGGTGGTCGACCATCTGCATGTGGTCGGCGATATTTATGACCGCGGTCCGCAGCCGGATAGAATTATGGAAGAACTGATCAACTATCATTCTGTCGATATTCAGTGGGGAAATCACGATGTCCTTTGGATCGGCGCCTATTCCGGTTCCAAAGTGTGCCTGGCCAATATTATCCGCATCTGTGCCCGCTACGACAACTTGGATATTATTGAGGACGTGTACGGCATCAACCTGAGACCGCTGCTGAACCTGGCCGAAAAATATTATGATGATAATCCAGCGTTCCGTCCAAAAGCAGACGAAAACAGGCCAGAGGATGAGATTAAGCAAATCACAAAAATCCATCAAGCGATTGCCATGATCCAATTCAAGCTTGAGAGCCCGATTATCAAGAGACGGCCGAACTTTAATATGGAAGAGCGGCTGTTATTAGAGAAAATAGATTATGACAAAAACGAAATCACGCTGAACGGAAAAACATATCAGCTGGAAAACACCTGCTTTGCGACAATCAATCCAGAGCAGCCAGATCAGCTACTAGAAGAAGAAGCAGAAGTCATAGACAAGCTGCTATTCTCTGTCCAGCATTCCGAAAAGCTGGGCCGACATATGAATTTTATGATGAAAAAAGGTAGCCTTTATTTAAAATATAACGGCAACCTGTTAATTCATGGCTGTATTCCAGTTGATGAAAACGGCAATATGGAAACGATGATGATTGAGGATAAAGCCTATGCGGGCCGTGAGCTGCTCGATGTATTTGAACGGTTCTTACGAGAAGCGTTTGCCCACCCGGAAGAAACCGATGACCTGGCGACAGATATGGCCTGGTATTTATGGACAGGCGAGTACTCCTCCCTATTCGGAAAACGCGCCATGACAACATTTGAGCGCTATTTCATTAAAGAGAAGGAAACGCATAAAGAAAAGAAAAACCCGTATTATTATTTACGAGAAGACGAGGAAACCTGCCGAAACATCCTGGCAGAATTCGGCCTCAATCCAGATCATGGCCATATCATCAACGGCCATACACCGGTAAAAGAAATCGAAGGAGAAGACCCAATCAAAGCAAACGGAAAAATGATCGTCATCGACGGCGGCTTCTCCAAAGCCTACCAATCCACAACAGGCATCGCCGGCTACACGCTGCTCTACAACTCCTACGGCATGCAGCTCGTCGCCCATAAACACTTCAACTCAAAGGCAGAAGTCCTAAGCACCGGAACCGATGTCTTAACAGTGAAGCGGTTAGTGGACAAAGAGCTTGAGCGGAAGAAAGTGAAGGAAACGAATGTTGGTGAGGAATTGTTGCAGGAAGTTGCGATTTTGGAGAGTTTGCGGGAGTATCGGTATATGAAGTGAGGGATAGGGGGTTCAGAGAAGATATTCTCTGGACTTTTTTATGGTTATTCAACATCTTTTTTTACACTGCAAATTGATGATCACTTTCTGTCATTTTTTGCGTCTCTTTCATCTCTCCATAAACAAAAGGTAGAGTTCACAACGGCTCCTTCCCATTAACAGGTATATTAAAGTGTCCTACTTGTGGCGGTGCAATGGTACAAGGGAATGCTAACAAAAAGAACAAATATTACGTTTAAGGCCGTTTTAAAAATAGTGGTTCTAAAGCATGTAAATCGAATCTTGTAAATAAGGAGTATGCGGAACGAGAGGTATTGTCACAGGTTATGAAGTACCTTAACAATCTAAACCTTTCTATGCCATTACAATTAGTAGTTATCGATAACTTAAAGAGTGAATTGGAACCAATTGAAGAAGAACTTAAATCAATAGAAAAAAATTTAAGAGAACTAAAAAGAGAGAAACACGAACTCTTGCAACTTTATACAAAGAAAATAATCGCCATAGCTACGCTTAGTGAACAAATGGAAAGAGCCCAGAATGAAGAAAGTGAACAGAAGGAATTTAAAATACTGTTAACAAAGCAGATTGAATTAAAGAATAACAATGACTTATTAACAGTAATTAACCGTATCGCTAATGATTTTAATTCTTTTATTACTTATTAGACGACTATGATAAAAAAGAATTACTTCGTTTTCTTATTAAAGAAATTCAAGTAAATACTGGAGAAAAGCCCAAAGATTGAACAATTAAGAAAATCGTCTATAAATTTGATCAAGAGCTATTTAAAGTGATAAGTCATGGACTTGTTTAACTACTTGTTAGCTTTATATTATGGATGTGTATTTATTCTTATTCTGAAGCTGAATTAGCAGTCTATTTCAAATGAATAGACTGCTAAATTTTACACAATAAGATAATTTTGTTTAACAATCCTGTACTTAATTACAAATAGTATAATAGGCAGATTGGGAACAGTGAAATCTCTATAATAAGTTTAGTACCTCAGTAGGCTTTTGCTCTTCATCTCATCAATCCAACTTGTTACCGTATCTAATTCGGCATAGTCAATTGGATACTTTTTACTGTCACATATTCTCTTTCCCTGTGGCTCTATATATGAAGTCGTTGCAACAATTCCTTTATCTACTTCTTTGTCTACAACGTCAAAGTATAGTGCCTTAACAATATTCACACCTACTTTATTTGATTTTTTATGTCGCTTACATTGAATAATAATGGCTTCTGGCTTTTTACTGTCTTTATTTTCCTTTACTGCATATACATCTATGCCTCCATCTTTCCTCCCCTTACCCAATGTTACTATATAGCCATTTCTGCGAAAAAACTCAGCTGTGAGTGCTTCAAATTGTCTCCAATGAATTCCGTCAACATCCTTATTTTGGGCATGGAGATAATCAATAAATCTTTGGTCAATAAATTCCTCTTTGTTGTCAGGGAGATTTTCACTTTGAAATAAATCACTCAAAGGTATTTCCCCGTCCCATTCTTCAATCGAAAATTTATTTGTGACACTATGATCAATTGTTTGTATCAAGTCTTTAATAAATAATAACGTTATAAATTCACCTGCACCCGACATTTCCTTCAACTTATTATGGAATTTTTGATTAATTAAGAGCGGCCCCTTATTCTGACTTGTATATTCAGATAAGGCTTTGACTAGTTTTGCCAAGTCATCCTGATATTCAGGAAAGTCCAAAGCCAATTTTAGGAGAAACGGGGCTGGAACGCTATCTCTATTCCCTAACCCCACTCTAATTATAGATATAATCTCTTCAAATTCCTCTCCCCGTATTGTTATTAAATGTTGGTTATCTTGATTTCTAATTGATTCAAACAGATCACTATATGATGTATCTCCCATGAGTCTGAAAATATCATCATCTGTAATAAGTAATCCTGTTTTAATTCCTATCATATCTTGGATAGTGTTTAATAAGCTCCCTTTACTCATCCATGCTCTCATTAAAAATCCCCCTATTAATAGCATTAGGCTAGCTATGATAGACAAATACTACTAATCCCATTTTCTCTTTTTACTATTTTCATAGTATTATAAAAGCGAAAGGAGGACAAATATGACAACAGAAATAAAAAGAGTGGCAAATTACGCCCGCGTAAGCACAGAAGAACAGGCAAAAGAGGGATTTAGTATAGCTGCCCAACTTCAAACACTTCGGCAATATGCTTAAGTTTATAAATGGGAAGTAGTCGATGAGTATGTCGATGAAGGAATTAGCGGTAAATCAGTAAATGGACGTCCTGAAATGCAGAGGCTAATTAATGATGTTGAAAATGAGAGATTCAATGCCGTTTTAGTATGGAAAATATCTCGACTTTCAAGAAATATGTTAGACACATTCATGATTCTAGATAAGTTTCAAAAATATAATGTGAAATTTATATCCTACTCGGAAAACTTTGATACTAGTAGCCCTATAGGACGATTAGTACTTAAAATTATGGCTTCTATTGCTGAAATGGAGCGTAATACAATATCCGAAAATGTAAAGCTTGGAATGAAACAGCGAGCATTAGAAGGGCGTTGGAACGGTGGAGTTGTATTTGGATATGACATTGTTAAGAAAGAACTTGTTATCAATGAAAAGGAAGCAGAAGTAGTACAGCTAATCTATCATATGTATGCAAATGGTAAAGGCCTAAGAGCAATTTCTAACAACTTAATTAAAGAAGGATATAGGACGAAGCGAAGCCGATATTTTTCTATTAACGGTGTAGCACAAACCCTAGCTAGACAATGTTGTATATAACGGTAAAATCAGTTGGCTAAAAGTTGAGAATTGGGACACCAAACGGAGAAAAGGTAAAAATCAAAATCCCATCCTAGTTAAAGGAAAACACGAAGCTATAATTTCGGACGAATTATGGAACGTAGTACAAGCAAGAAGAAAAAGTAAATCATTTAAGCAGCGACAATCAAATGAACCATTTTTACTTAGTGGTCTTTTACGTTGTCCTGATTGTGGTCAAGGAATGGTACCATCGATTACAACATATACACGAAAAGATGGGTCGAAACGACAACATCGTTATTACGTCTGTAGCGATTTCCATAATAAAGGATCTGCTGCTTGTAAAGCTAATTCCATAAGGGCAAATGAAGCAGAAGATACGGTTATTAAGAAAATTGAACAATTCAGCTCTAATAAGAAGAATTTATATAAGACGCTCACAGACATTAGTTCTAATTCCGCTCATTCGATAAACCTACTGAATAAAGAGTTAGAAGGGATTGAAAAAAATTAAAGGAAATTGGAAATTACATATGGAAGCATTTGAGAAAAATACTCTGCCTATTGATATTCTGCAAGAAAGATTACAAAAGGTCTCCAATAAAAAAAGAGAGTTAGAACAAAGAAAAAATGAGATTATAATTCAATTAGGTTCTATTGATTCAAAATTAATCCAACCAGAGTTGATCGAAAATTACTGAAAAAATTCCTATCAGTTTATAGGAAGATATCTAGGGAAAATCAAAAACAATTACTTCAGCTGCTAATTGATAAAACTACAATAGAGCAAATAGATAGATCAGAATATAGAACTTGAATTTGATTTTACTGAAATGAATATATCCAAAACGTTTATACTAATCCACTTGCTATATCGTGAAACGGATAATGAACACACATTTTCAATACCCGCTTCCGATAAAGAATTACCACCTTACCTACAACAATTTTTGCCACTATTTGTGGTACGGTTCCCCCCGATTAATCCGAAAAGCCCGATAAATCTGCTCCACCAGAATCAACCGCATCAACTGATGAGGAAACGTCATTTTCGAGAACGACAGCTTTTCATCCGCTCGCTTCATCACTGCGTCACTCAATCCGAGTGATCCGCCGATGACGAAGGTGATTTTGCTTTTTCCATATGTAGCCAGCTTATCTATTGTATCGGCTAGTTCTTCGGATGTTTTCATTTTTCCTTCGATGGCGAGGGCGATGACGTGGGCGTCGGGGCTGATTTTCGATAAGATGCGGTCGCCTTCTTTGTCTTTTATGATTTTCATGTCCTGGTCGCTTAGGTTTTCCGGCGCTTTTTCGTCCGGGAGTTCGATGATGTCGATTTTTGCGTAGGCTGAAAGTCGTTTCGTGTATTCTTCAATGCCTTGCTTGAGGTATTTTTCTTTTAGTTTTCCGATTGTCACAATATTGATATTCACAGGTCATCCCCACTTTAAAAACAAGTTATTCATATATATTGTCCACAATTGTGGATATCTTTTCTGTATTTTGTGTAAGATCATTCGTTCCCCACTATATATACTGCGGGGTCTCCGCATAATTCACAGGCTGTGGATAAACTGTTAGTATGTTCGATTTTTCTGATTTCGGGCGGCAGCTCGTGGTCGTCTATGTACATATCCAGCACGGTTTCGATGTGTTCTTCACAGGAATAATAGGTTTGTTTCATGTTCTAATCCTCCGATGGTTTCTTGCGTTTTTGCAAATATTCTCTTCCCAATATAACCTATTTATTCACATGTTAGTAGTGCTTCGGGCTGAGTTTTATCCACAATTCGACAAACAAGCTGTTGATGACTCTATTTCACTCGTATGTTAGTTTGGATGTAACCGATGTGTGGGGAGGTTTGCATTTGCGCTTTAGATGGGTTTGGCTTTTTGTGATCATGTTGCTGCTTGTTGGGTGTCAGCCGTCTTATTGGATGTTGGAGAAGGATCGAATCGGTGAAGGCAGTCCAGACTTAGAAATATACGCTAATTACCTTCAAATACATGATGATGTAAAAGGATATCAAGTCTTCACCATATCAGAAGGCAAAAAAATGGTCGTCGTGTCTCTCGGAAGCAGCGAGAACGAAAAACAGCTTGAGGTGTCAGACGTCAAATTCTCACCTAAAGAAACGATTGTAACTGTGAAACGAAAACCAGCTCCTAAGGCAACTGAGAAAAACCCTTATATTTTGATTGGACTGGACAAAATCGAAGAGGATTTTATCGTACAGGATGAAACGGGAAGTCGATTTGAAGAAACGGATTACCAGCAATAAAGCCGGCGTTCTAAGAACGTCCGGCTTTTTCTTTTACTTCAATGTTCCATGAGGGTCGATGACGAATTTTTTGGCTGCGCCTTTGTCGAAGTCGCTGTAGCCTTTTGGCGCGTCGTCCAGAGAAATGACGGTGGCGTTGACTGCTTTTGCGATCTGCGCTCTGCCGCTCAGGATCGCTTTCATCAAATTGCGGTTGTATGTCATGGCGGGCGTTTGTCCGGTGACGAAGGTGTGGGCTTTGGCCCAGCCGAGTCCGAAGCGGATTTTTAGTGAGCCTGTTTTGGCGTCTGCATCCTTTGCGCCGGGATCTTCGGTCACGTATAAGCCTGGAATGCCAAGGCTGCCTCCGACCTGGGTGACGTCCATGATTGAGTTCAGCACAGCGGCAGGCGCTTCTCCTTGATTGCCGTGTCCGGATGCTTCAAAGCCGACACAGTCCACTGCGGCATCAACGGTTGGTTCACCTAGTATTTGTTCAATTTGCTCGCCGAGGCGGTCGTGTTTTTACACGTTGACCGTTTCACAGCCGAAGCTTCTCGCCTGTGCCAGCCTGTCTTCGTTCAGATCGCCGACAATCACGGTTGAGGCACCTAGGAGCTGAGCGGAGTGTGCAGCTGCCAAGCCAACAGGCCCCGCTCCCGCGATATAAACGGTTGAACCTGTTTGCACGCCCGCTGTGTAAGCTCCGTGGAAGCCGGTCGGGAATATGTCCGACAGCATGGTCAAATCGAGAATCTTTTCTAACGCCTGTTCTTTATCAGGGAATACCAAAAGCTGAAAATCAGCGTATGGCACCATGACATATTCAGACTGGCCGCCGACCCAGCCGCCCATATCGACGTAGCCGTAAGCCGATCCGGGCCGGTCCGGATTGACATTCAGGCACACATGCGTTTTCTGCGTTTTGCACATCACACAGCGTCCGCAGGCAATATTGAAAGGAACGGATACGATATCGCCTTTTTTGATAAATTCAACATCACGCCCCGTTTCAATAACTTCTCCGGTGATTTCATGTCCGAGCACCAAGCCTTCAGGCGCCGTTGTGCGGCCTCTGACCATATGCTGGTCGCTCCCGCAAATGTTGGTTGTAATGACTTTGAGAATAACCCCATGCTCACATTTTCGATTCACATTCGCCTTCGGGACGCCGGGCCCGTCCCTCAAGATTAACTCCGGATAACCGATATCCTCCACCGCTACAGTCCCTTTGCCTTTGTACACAACCGCTTTGTTTCCTGTCAACGCCATTCCTCCCATTCATGTGTTTGGACTCTCCGTCCTTGAACATGACTTCGGTTCGGCATGACTCTTTCCCTTTTTCACGACTGTTTTTTCTGTATTCTTACAACAACAAATATGCCAAGAAAGCATCCAATAATGGTTCCGCCGATGTCTAAGAAGTCGACTTTACATCCATTTAACAAGAACACAGTAATGGCCGAAACCAGGCAGATCATAACTGCCAGAAGAATAACCCGTTTGGTGCGCATGTCATTACTCCTTTAGATTCGTTTCTAAACCATACCCAAAATCCTCTGCAAATTTCGGTTCAACAAAAAAAGAGACTTCACACCAGTCTCTTCATAATTAGAGATCAATTAAAAAATTTCCTGAGAAATAATGTGACAATACTGGTTACTAACGAAATCGCCGTATACATAACAACCCAAAACATGAATGAGCTATTGCCCGAAGCTAACGTAAATAACAATATCAAGCTCGCGATAAGGACGATGAGTGGTGCCACCCAAAACCTCTTAAATAAAAAATGACCCGCTATACCAAATACACCTGCAAAAATCGGAAAACCAAAAACGATAAATAAAACGGCGATAGCTCCCATACTAACCTCCTTGCCCTAAAACCCCTTCATCACCTCAACATCATACAGCTTCAAATGACTCTTCGGCGTCACGACGTCCTTTACCTTCCCAATCACTTTTTCTTTCATTTTCTTTCCGGTTTTCAGATTGTACTGTTCAATGTAGGCAGGCTTGTTGTACGTGTATGTGAAGAAATAGAGGCTGCTGCCTTTTTGGGTGATTTCTTTGAATTCGGCTTTCATTTTGTCCGGGGAAAGGGTGAAGACGATGCTTGTTTTTCCTGTCTTGGCATCGATTTTGTGTACCTTTCCGAAGCCGTCAATGAAATACAGGTTCCCGTCATAAGGGAAAAAGCTGTTTTTAAAGCTGAAGGGCATGGAGCTGTATATCGTTTGTTCGTCGTTTTTGTATTCGGCGATATCGTGCAGCTCTACTTCGCCGCTTTTTTTGTTGATCTTGACCATTTGATAGAGATTGTGGGCTTTTTGGCCGCGAACCATAACATACACAGCTTGGTCGTCCACGGCAAGTTGGGATTCGACTGAGGCTCCTTCCCGGTACTGCCATTCCGTTATGCTGAGATAGGTAAGCTTCTTCTGATCTGCTTGAATCTGAAGGAGCTGATAGCCTTTTCCGTCATCTGTCGGGACGAGTGCGTAAATGGCGCCATCATGGAAACCGGAGGCTCGGATGTAGTAGGGGATGACGTCTTTTTTCCACTCTCCGTCCATTTGGCGGTACAGCTCTGAGCGGTATCCGTCTCCCTTTTTGTCGTAGCCGGAGTTGTATAAGGTGTAAAAGCCGTCCGTGTTTTGCAGAAAGCCCGCGCTGTCGCCTGTGTGCTGATAGGTTCTTTTATGGGAGCGCAGGCCGTTTTTGATCGTATAAATCGTGTTTTTGTCCTCCAGCATCACGCTGTCACCGTGAACCTTTGCTGAGCCCAGCTCAAGGCCCTTCATCTGAAAGGGAGACAGCGTCCCGTCATGGCTGATAAACAGGGCGTAGCTTTTCCCGCCGCCAAATGCATCTTGATCCGCAGAGGATGAGAAATACAGCAGGACTTCTTTGTCATCCAGGAAATCGGGATTTCTGAGATCCTGCTGACTCACGGTTTTATGGCTTTTGAGAGGAGAAATGAAGACAAATAGTGCGATTCCTGCGAGAATCAGCATGGCGATGGTAATCATCCACTTTTTCATAGCCTTCTCCTTAGTAAATGGTCATGATGGTTGTCGTATACGAAGAACTTGTGATGTCGCGCGGATACACGCCTAAGCCTCCGTTGCTGTCTATATCAATCCCTGCTTTTAGCAAAAAGGCAGACCATAGGAGCTTTGAACAGTTTTTGGCGCCGTCATGGCCGGTATTTCTGTTATTGACGAAGTTAAATGAGTATGGGTCGCCCACTTTTGATACCGCCCAGTCGGCAGCAGCTGTTTTTTGAGATGAGGATACGCTGACGGTTTGCACAATGGAGTTGTCTTCCACGTCTCTGGCATTATAAGCGATCTGCCTGACGCCGTCGCTCGGGACAGATTCAACAATTTTGTCAGCAGCGGAGTACATGCCGACGTGGCCGTGATTGTAGTAGGCTGTGTAGGAGTTCGTGTAATAGATATTGCCTTTCGCGCTTGTCGGGAGTTTTTTCGTGCCGGACGACCCGCCCATGATAGACATGCCGCTTTCCTTGGCGAGCCGGTCTCCTTCTGCTTTATCAGCCGTGATTTCCTTATAGAACTGTTTTAGGATAACGTCCTGCTTTACGTGCTGCTGTTTGGCAATCTGGCTGGCAGATCTCATGATTTCTTCCGGTGTCGTGCCTGGCTGCAGTGCGGCGATTTCTTCAGCATAATTTGTGGTCTTTACGGCTTTGGCGGGAGAAACAAACAGGCCGCCACACATTGTAAGCGCTACCAAAAATATCGACACTCGTTTCTTCAACTTCATTACATCTCCTCTTTTCTTGTGAGTGTAGGAAAGGTAATTTCCTCACCCACATTATATTAGGAAAATAAGGAAAGTAACTAGGTTATTTACAGAATTTTTAGAAATCGTTTACAGAAAAAGGCCTTTATCAGGCCCTTTTCGTTAAAGCTTCTTGCTCATCACTACGTCTGTTTCTTGAAATCCGGTTTGCTCATATAGCTTTCGCGCCGTCTGATTATGGGCAAAGACATGAAGGGACAGCTTGCGGATTCCCATGCTGCGTGCCGTTTGATCTAATGCCGTCAATGCTTGCTTTGCGTAGCCCTTTCCCCGATACGGTTCATATAACCCAAAATCATAAATAAACGCTTCCTGTTGCGGATGTTCCGGTTCAGCATGTATCCAGAGCCAGCCAACGATATCCTTTTCATTCAGCTTGAGGCTCCACAAATGGTGATGGGGTGTTTCCAGCCCTTTCGGGAGCAGATCAGTAAACGCCTGCTTAGACAAAAGCTGTGCATCTTCAGGCAGCCATGTTCCCGCTTTTACCTTTTCTTTCGCGTAATGCTTTGTTGTGTATGTGAGATAAGACCGAAATTCTTCTGTCTGCATAGGGCTCAGCATAATTGTCATATCATCTCTCCTTCATATATTGACTAGAGGATTTTACATAAAATAGAAAGAGGTGTTACTATCAGAATAAGCAACTGAGATTGATAAGTCACTAGAGAAAGGAGTTTCACATGAATAAGATCGCACCCGCAGAAATCGCTAGCATGCTCAATGATTGGTACCTTGCCATCAAGAAACATGAAGTTGAAGAATCCTCCCGTTTATTTGAAGAAGTAAAGCCTTTATTGGATGACATGGAAGAGGATCAGGAGGTGCTGGCCTACTTCTCCTTATTGGAACTGCGCCACAAGGTTTTGCTTCACGAGGCGAGAGGACAGGGCTTTCAGCATGAGGAGCCTTCTCATATGAATGCTACGTCTGACATGCTGAAATATTACTTTTTTCTGTTTGAAGGCATGTATGAGGCCTATAAAAATAATTATGACATTGCCATTGGGCTGTATAAAGATGCAGAGCAGTATCTCGACAACATTCCCGATCCGATTGAAAAAGCCGAATTTCACCTGAAGGTCGGAAAGCTCTATTATAAGCTGGGACAAAATATTGTATCCCTCAATCATACACGGCAAGCAGTCAAAACATTCAGAGAAGAGACAGATTATAAAAAGAAGCTGGCTTCAGCGCTGATTACCATGTCAGGCAATTTTACAGAGATGAGCCAGTTTGAAGAAGCTGAGGCTTATTTGGACGAAGCAATTCGGATCACGAGTGAATTAGAGGATCATTTTTTTGAAGCCCAGCTTTTGCATAACTTCGGCCTTCTTCATGCGCAAAGCGGCAAATCAGAAGAAGCGGTTTCGAAATTAGAGGAGGCTCTACGGAACGATGAGTATGCCCGCTCCGCCTATTATTATCATTCTGCCTACTTGCTGATACGAGAACTGTTTAAGATCAAAAAGAAAGAACAGGCCTTATCTTATTACCAAGACGTGAAGGAAAAATTGACTGCTGAGCCGAATAGAATATGTGAGGCAAAAATAGACATTTTATATGCCATTTATGCAGAAGGGGGTCATGCGGAAACGTTTCACTTATGCAAACAACATATGGATGACTTGTTGTCCGAGAAAGAGTATGACAGTGTAAGAGAACTTTCCATTTTGGCTGGCGAACGGTACAGGGAACTGGAGCTTTACAAAGAAGCTGCCCACTTTTTTTATGAAGCATTACAGATTGAAGAACTGATTAAACGAACGGAGGTTATATAAATGAAAAGATTTCTGATTGGCGCAGGCGTCGCAGCGGTGATTTTATCAGGTTGGTTTATTGCAGACCATCAAACCCACTCACAGGAAATGAAAGTCGCTGAGAAAATGATTGGATAAATGAAAAACCCCCACGGGATGCGGGGGTTCAATTTAACGAAAGAATCCTAAAACGGTTTGTAGTTTTAGGATTCTTTCATCTTTTCAGCGTGATTGAAAACCCTTGAAGTCTAGGAAGAACGAGCATTGGAGCGCAGCGAATGTTTGGAATTCGTGAGCACCGAAGCGCAGGCCTGACAACGAATGCGAGGGTTTGTAGACACGCTGAAACCCCCGCGGGTGCGGGGGTTTTCTTATTACAGCAGCTTCTTCCCTAGCAGAGATTCTACGAGCTCTACTGCTGTTTTGCCCGTTTTGTTTTTGTGATCAAGGATCGGGTTAACCTCAACGAATTCGGCTGAGGTAATGATGCCTGCGTCATACAGCATTTCCATAGCCAAATGGCTCTCCCGGTAGCTGATGCCGCCGACGACAGGGGTTCCGACACCCGGTGCGTCGTTCGGATCAAGTCCGTCCAGATCAAGGCTCAGATGGACTCCGTCACATGCTGATAAATAATCAAGGGTTTCTTCAATGACCTTTGTCATGCCAAGACGGTCGATTTCGTGCATTGTGTACACCTTCATGCCGCTTTCCTTAATGTACTTGCGCTCCCCTTCATCAAGTGACCGGGCGCCAATGATGACGACGTTTTCCGGTTTGATTTTAGGCGCGTAGCCTTCAAGGTTAACCAGTGACTCGTGGCCAATGCCAAGGCTGACCGCGAGCGGCATGCCGTGAATATTGCCCGATGGTGAAGTTTCAAGTGTATTCAAATCTCCGTGCGCGTCATACCAGATGACGCCGAGATTATCGTAATGCTTCGCTGTGCCTGCAAGCGTGCCGATCGCAATACTGTGGTCACCGCCCAGGACAAGCGGGAATTTTTTCTCTTCAATGACTTTGTTGACCTTTTGCGCGAGTTTTTCATTTCCCGCCAAAACGGAATTCAGGTTTTTCAGTTCCTCGTCATTTTTGATTTTTTCGCGGTTGATCGGAATGTCACCGAGATCTTCAACCGTATACCCCATGTCTGAGAGCCGCTCGATCAGATGAGCGTACCGGATGGCACTCGGGCCCATATCCACTCCGCGTCGTGCTTGTCCTAAATCCATTGGCATTCCAATAACCGAAATCGTTTTATCCATCTGTGATTCCACCTCAACATTTAAGATAATGTCCTATGCGGGTTCTAACAAAGATGACTTGCGGACAACGTTTTAAAGCTCTAGCTGACGATTCGCCTGCTGGCGTTTTTTAATGACGACATGATAAATGATGTAGCAAATGACCATAAACGGTACGCCGCAATACAGCGCGATACGCTGCTCCGGATCAAATGCAAGACTGATGAGCACGACCGTATTTAACGTTAGGCCGATCAGCGGAAGCACCGGGTACAGCGGTGTTTTAAATTTCAAATCTTCTATCTTCCCGCCCTCACGGATATATTTGCGTCTGAACATGATTTGGGAAAGCGAAATCGTAATCCAGCCGACCTGCGCGCTCATGCCCGCCAAAGATAACAGTACCATATATACAGTTTCAGCCTGCGCAAACTTTGTCAGAAGTGATAGGCAGGCCACAGCCATCGTTACGATTAACGAGTACATCGGCACACCGCGCTGATTTGTTTTGCCGAGCGCTTTGAAGGCCTGTCCTTCATTCGCCATCGCGTACAGAATACGTGTCGATGCGTATAAACCTGAATTCGCAACAGATAACAGAGCGATTAAAATAACAAAGTTCATGATATCAGCTGCATATGGGATTCCGATTTGCTCAAATACGGCAACAAATGGACTTTCCACGACACCCGCCTGTTTCCACGGAATCATGCCGGCAATGACAATGATTGAAAGCACAAAGAAGACAAGCGTTCTCCATACTGTCTGTTTGATTGACCGTGGAATCGTTTTTTCAGGGTCTTCACTTTCTCCGGCTGCAACCCCGATCAGCTCAGTCCCCTGAAACGCAAAGTTCACGGTAATCATCGTAATCAGCATTGCCTTTATGCCGTTCGGAAATAACCCGTCTTCATAAAAATGTGTCAAAAACGGCGCCTGCTCTCCGCCCTTCAGATCAATCAGGCCAAACATGGCAGCTCCGCCGAGAATAATAAATAAAAGGATAATCAAAATTTTAATGCCTGAGAACCAGAATTCAGATTCTGCAAAGGCTTTTGTGGTGATTGCATTTAAAATAAACATCAGTGCTGCAAAGACCAGACACCAAATCCACACGTCTATATGCGGAAACCAGCGTTGCATCAGCTGCCCCGCTGATAAAAATTCAATGGCGCATGTAACCGCCCAGCCGAGCCAGTACAGCCAGCCGAACGCAAACCCGAAAGCCGGGCTGATAAATTTCGTGGCATAGGTCTGGAAGGACCCCGACACAGGAAAGGCGACTGCCAGCTCTCCTAAGCAGAGCATGGTCAAAAACATGATAAAGCCGCCCACTAAATAGGACAGAACCGCGCCGAGCGGTCCCGCTTGGTTAATGGTAAACCCGGTTCCAAGGAAGAAACCGGTTCCGATCACTCCGCCCAATGAAATCATGAACAAATGGCGTGATTTCATTGTCCGCTGGAGCTGATTTCCGTTATCTTGGTTTGTATTCACATTCTGCACCCCTTCAGCAACTTGTATTGGATCTAAGCTGGAACATCTGCATGGTGCTATCCCAGTTTGCTGTCCAAAGAGTCTCTATCTATTTAATATAAAATTCACTTCTTCTCATAAAGATACATTATACTAAAATACTGTAGCTGAGCAAATAGGGAGTGCTGATTTTTCTGTTGTAAATTTATACAAACGAAGTGAATATCCCGCCATGGTGCAGATTTATGCGTTTTGCAGCACGTGCTTAATTTTCTCTATTGCCCAATCCAAATCCTCTTTGGAAATGATTAATGGCGGTGCAAAACGAATGACTGTATCATGCGTTTCCTTGCATAAAAGCCCTTCTTCCTTCAAACGCTCACAATACGGACGTGCGGCTTCCGTCAATTCCACACCGATAAACAGCCCTCTGCCGCGGACTTCTTTAATAACCGGGTTGTCAATGCTCTCAAGCTCGCTTTTAAAGTATTCGCCAAGCTCAAGAGAACGATCCGCCAGCTTTTCATCCTCCAGCACTTCTAATGAAGCGATAGACACTGCACATGCAAGCGGGTTTCCGCCAAATGTTGAGCCGTGTGAGCCCGGGTTAAACACGCCTAGGATCTCGCGGTCCGCCGCAATGCATGAGATCGGGAACACACCGCCGCCAAGCGCTTTGCCCAAGATATACATATCCGGAACAATGCCGTCCCAGTCACAGGCAAACGTCTTGCCTGTACGTCCGAGACCCGTTTGAATTTCATCCGCAATAAACAAGACATTCTCTTCCTTACAAATCGCCGCCGCTTCCTGTAAAAATCCTTCCGGCGGAATTACAATGCCCGCTTCGCCTTGAATCGGTTCAAACAAGAATGCCGCTGTATTCGGCGTAATGGCCTGTCGAAGCGCTTCCACATCGCCGTAAGGAATGAGTTTGATTCCCGGAAGCATCGGGCCGAATCCTCGTTTATATTCCTCTTCAGAAGAGAGAGATACCGCCAGCATCGTGCGGCCGTGGAAGTTCCCGACACATGCGATAATTTCCGCTTGATTGTCAGCTACGCCCTTCACTTCATACGCCCAGCGTCTCGCCGCTTTCACCGCGGATTCAACCGCTTCGGCTCCTGTATTCATCGGCAGAATCATCTCTTTGCCTGTCAGTTTAGCTGTTTTTTCGTAAAACGGCCCAAGCTGATCGTTATGAAACGCGCGTGACGTGAGGGTGATTTTATCAGCCTGATCCTTTAATGCCTGAATGATTTTCGGGTGTCTGTGCCCCTGGTTTACCGCAGAATAAGCACTCAGCATATCCATATATTCATTGCCTTCCGGGTCCTTTACCCAAGAACCCAGCGCTTCAGAAATAACAATCGGGAGCGGATGATAATTGTTGGCTCCGTAATGAGACGTCTGATCAATAATTTCTTTGGATTTAGATAAAGCTGGCATATTTGAATTCCCCCTTGTTTTCTGTTTCCACATGTTATCCTGCTTTCCCTTTATATAAATGCAAGTTCTGTGCCAAATCAAGAATTCGTGTGTTTTCTACAATTTTCGAGGACAAGGTGCAAAAACATTCTGATATTTCGAGCAAAAAATTCAGTGAGTGCAAAATTCTTTTGCGATTCAAAAGCATATATGAACAAAGAAGGTCAGCATAAATCGAATAAAAAAGTTTTAAAATAAAAAAGCATAATCTGAATGGTGATTACGCCTTTTAATCCTTAGTGCAGCTCTTTTTGATATATGAAATAAGATGCGAATACGGATAAGAGTATACTACCTATTGCCGCTATAAAAATAATCGGCTCGGTAAAAGACTCAGGAATAAATGCAGTTAAAACAATAATGATTCCGGCTAGAACAAATATTCTTGAACTCAATCTATGTGTAAGCCTCCATACATTTTCACTGCTTAATGTCCAAGGAGTTCTAATTCCCAAGAAAAAATTCGGTCTAACCTGCTGAATAAAATTACCAAAAACCATAAATATAGCTCCAAGAATAAATGAACCTAAATATGGAATAGGAAGTTTAATACCCAGCCCCGTCAATATTGTAATCAAATTAATGAGAAATAAGACGAGAAACATGGTATTAAAAATAGATAAGTATGCACGAGTAAAGGTCGGATAGTTTCGTCGGGGATCAATTTTAGGAATAAGCACCATAAGAATATATTGTACTATCATTATACCTACCAACGTTGCTATGGCCGTAGGTTTCTTTGAAAAGTCATCTGCTTCACCACTTATACCCCAGTGTGTTGCCAATTCATTAGGTAAGTGTGAATATGTTATAACCCAAGCTAAAATTGTTAAGGCTATCATAATTAGTGCAAAGAAATATTTTTTCATCATTCTCCACCTTCCTTCTTGTCATGGTCTGTATCTGTAAGGGAAAAAAACCAGCCAATAAGATCTTGAAGTACAGTCGTATTTAAAGAATAAATAATAAATTGTCCCTTTTTTTGGTCTCGTACTAAATCAGTGTTCTTTAAAATATTTAAGTGATGAGAAATACTAGGTTTTGACATATCAAATTGGTCAGCAATTTGCCCGGCTGTTAAATCTTGTTGTTTTAACAAATCCAAAATCCTTCTCCTTGTAGGATCGGCCAGAGCTTTAAAAGCCTTATTCAAATAATTCTCCCCCCTTTGGTAAACATTAGGATTTAGATATTTACCTAAATAATAAAACATTTTATTTTTCCAGTCAATATACAACACCAGTATTTCCTTCCTTTACGATAAAACGATATTAGGATTAACTGTAATACAAATCCTAAGTGCAAAATTCTTTTGCATATCCTCTCCATTTTTTTATAAAATAGAAGCAATATTAAGAAAATAATTGAGGGAGGTTCATACAGTGGTCAAAGACAGCGAATTCCTCACATTGGTTTTTCAGAGCATTTTAGATGAAATCGATGTTGGCCTGCACGTGGTAGACGAGCATGGAAACACAATCGTATATAACAATAAAATGATGCAGATTGAAGATATGGAGAAGCATGACGTCTTGAATAAAAACCTGATGGATGTGTTTATGTTTTCAAAGCAGCAGGACAGCACACTGGTACAGGCTCTTCAGGAAGGAAAGACGATTAAAAACGTCAAACAGAGCTATTTCAATAATAAAGGCCAGGAAATTACGACGATCAATCATACATATCCCATCGTCCAAGACGGCAAAATCAGGGGCGCCGTTGAAATTGCCAAGGATGTGACAAAGCTTGAACGGCTGATCAGGGAGAATATGAACAAAAAAGGCAGCACAACCTATACGTTTGACAGTATTCTCGGCACCAGTCCGGCCATTCAAGACGTCATCGAAAACGCCAAGCGGGCAACCCGTACGTCATCATCTGTCCTTCTCGCAGGCGAAACCGGCACAGGAAAAGAACTGTTCGCGCAAAGTATCCATAATGGAAGCGATCGTTCTGGCGGCCCGTTTATTTCGCAAAACTGTGCGGCATTGCCAGACAGCCTTGTGGAAAGCATTTTGTTTGGGACGAAAAAAGGCGCGTTTACCGGCGCTGTCGACCAGCCCGGCCTGTTTGAACAAGCCCACGGCGGGACGCTGCTGTTAGATGAAATCAACTCGCTGAATCTCAGCCTTCAGGCGAAGCTGCTGCGCGCCCTTCAAGAACGGAAAATCAGGCGCATCGGTTCAACAAAGGATACACCGATTGACGTACGTATTATTGCCACGATGAATGAAGACCCAATTGATGCAATTGCAGGCGAACGAATGCGGAAGGACTTGTATTATAGGCTGAGTGTCGTCACACTGATCATCCCGCCGCTTCGGGAACGAAAAGAAGACATCTTGCTTCTCGCGTCGGAGTTCATCCAGAAAAACAACCATCTGTTCCAAATGAATGTTGAACACATCAGCGATGACGTGAAGCAATTTTTCCTTTCTTATGACTGGCCGGGAAATATTCGCGAGCTTGAGCATATGATCGAAGGCGCAATGAATTTCATGACGGACGAGCAAACGATTACGGCTTCCCATCTGCCCTATCAATACCGCATGAAAATCAAGCCGGCTGACATCCCAGAGCCGGAAACACCAAGACACCAGCCAGCCGCGGACTTAAAAGAAAAAATGGAAAGCTTCGAAAAATATGTGATAGAGAACGTGTTAAGAAAACACGGCCATAACATCTCGAAAGCTGCTCAGGAGCTTGGCATCAGCAGACAAAGCCTCCAATATCGGCTGAAGAAATTTTCTCACTCGTCTAACGAATAATCCGGAGCAGGAAGCCTGATCAGAAAAACAGTGCCTCTGCCGATTTCACTTTTCACTTCAATCGTCCCATTGTGATTGTCGATAATCGATTTCGTTATGGCAAGGCCTAATCCCGAACCTCCATATTTCCGGGAGAATGCTGAAAATGGAGGTATTTGCAGCTAACTGTCATTTGCTGTTTCACGTGTAACATCCATCTTGTATTTTTCTTCATATTCGATATATCCTTTTCAACTGAACGGGTGTAACCCTCGTTCAGTTTTTTTGCATATCAAAACAGCCTGGCAACGATGCCAGACTGTTTTTATTAACTGCCTAATTGGTCTGCGGAGGACAGCTTGATGTCTACAGATTTTTCTTTTCCGCCGCGGTAAAACTTCACCTTCACCCGGTCACCGACTTTTTTCTGATAAAGCCGTTTTCGCAGGTCAACAATATCATTTACTTTGTATCCGTCAAATTCCGTGATGACATCCAGTTCCTTCAGCCCCGCTTTTCCGGCAGGTGAAAAGGCGTCTACACCCATCACAACCGCTCCATTGGTGACGTTCTTAGGAAGCTTTAATGTTTCATCCCAATGATAGCTTGCGATGTCACTTAGCGATTTCATCTCAATGCCAAGGAACGGGCGTTTGACCTTTCCGTATCTCTCTAAATCCTCTATCACAGGGATCACGAGCTTAGACGGAATGGACAGGCCAATCCCTTCAACCGCTGACTCGGCAATTTTCATTGAATTGATGCCAATGACCTTCCCATCCATATTTAACAAAGCGCCGCCGCTGTTCCCAGGGTTAATGGCCGCATCTGTTTGCAGGACTTCAGCGTTCCAGTCAGGCTGTCCATCACCGTTTGAATCTACTGGGATCGCCCTCTCCGTACCCGAGATGACGCCTTGTGTGACAGAGCCTGCAAACTCAAGGCCTAACGGGTTCCCGATCGCAATAACCGGCTCCCCAGACTTCACTTTATCTGAATTTCCGAAATCAGCGACTGCTTTAATCTTATCGCTTTTCACCCGTAAAACGGCAAGGTCCATCAGCTGGTCGCTGCCGACAAGATCAGCTGATACACGTGAGCCGTCTTTCAAGCTGATTTCAATTTGGGAAGCGCCTTCGATGACATGATGGTTGGTCACGACATAAGCGGAATGGTCATTTTTCTTATAGATGACGCCAGAGCCGCTTCCAGCCTCGCCGCTCTCTCCCCAAATATCTGATTTTTGGATGTTCACAACACCGACAACGGCGGGCGACACATTGCTGACAATCTTGGTGACGGCATTGTTGACACTGACATTTACCGTCCTGATTGATTCCCGGCCATTGTTGTTTTGCTGCTGATCTAAGGCGCCTGTATCCAGCCCTTCATTTGAAAGGTACGGCATGATAAACGCCATTAATACGGCACCGACAATCACGCCAATCAGACTCGAAAGAAAATATCCTTTTTTGCTTCTCTTTGGCTGTTCAGGAGTAGTATGTTCTTCCTCACGTTCGTAATCCACCATATTCCATCCTTTCCAAGAACATTAATATGGTTATATTGTGGGTTAGAAGCTCCTAGAATAGTCATGATTTACATAGAAAAATTATACAGCGCAAAGCGGAGTGGCCTTCTTCGGATCGGTGTCGTATAAGTCAAATGTCTTACCCGTCACAAATCCTTTAGAAGCCAATGTCTGCTGCACAGACATTCTTGCCAGCTCCTTCATGTTGTTGTCCTGGCTCAAATGCGCCAGGTAAATACGAGACGTCTCATCGCCAATGACATCCGTCATCGCCAAGGCAGCATCTTCATTTGACACGTGCCCGACGTCACTTAAAATCCGCCGCTTAATGCTCCATGGGTATCTCCCCATTTGCAGCATACCGACATCGTGATTGCTTTCAAACACAAACACATTCGCTGAACGGATAATGCCTTTCATTCGGTCGCTGACATATCCCGTATCTGTCATTAATGCGAGCTTTCGGCCGTTATAATGGAACACATAAAACATCGGTTCCGCCGCATCGTGGGAGACGCCAAACGATTCAACATCAAGTCCGCCAAACGACTTCACCGTCTCCATTGGAAATACAAACTTTTGATCGGTGTCAATTTTGCCGATTTGATTCTCCATCGCTTTCCAAGTCTTCTCATTCGCATAGATCGGAAGCTTGTACTTTCTGGCGACGACACCAAGGCCCTTAATATGGTCACTATGCTCATGCGTCACAAAAATGCCGTCTACATCATCCAGCTTACGCCCGATCTGCGCCATCAGCCCATCCATGGCTTTTCCGCTCAAACCGGCGTCCACTAAAAATGCGTGATCCTCTGTTTCGAGGTAAAACGCATTTCCCGTACTCCCGCTCGCAAGTACGCTAAATTGCAAGCTCATGTTTGTCTCACTCCATTATTTTCATTGATCTGTATCTAAAATCGTACTCTCCAAAGCATTCACAGTAAAATACTCTTGTACTGTCTTTTTCTCACCGTTCACTTTTTTCTCGTACTCGACCGTAATTCTCCATACCGGCGCCAGCACCTGCGTACTTGTCAGCGGATATTGTGCTACATAGCCGAATTTACAGCTCTTCACAGTGCTGTATTCTTTTAATTGATTTTGATAGTACAATAGCTCAACCGCATCCATTTCAGTAATTAAGCTTTCTTTCTGGATTTGCTTGAAGGTCTCAAGCGTAGTCTGGTCGTATGACACAACCTCGTTTTTACCGTTTAAGTGCAGCACCACTTGCCCGATCATATTAGAGGGATTGTCGGTCTTTTGGTAAATATAATGACCTTCGTACGTTTGGAAGAAAATAATTTCTTTCTTCGATTTATCAACCTTCCAAAGCTTATATTTTTCGCCATCTTGAATTTTCGAAGAAACAAGTGCCTGAGCATCGTCCTCGATATCCTTCTTTGATAGTGCGATTGGATTTGCAAACTTCATTTTCAGGCTCGTTACTTTATGATCATCACTAGGCATGTCCATCAAAGGCTTTTGATCCTTCAGCGCCTCAATTTCCTCCTTGGAGAAAGACTTTTGATTTGCCGTGATCCGATAGCCTTCTGTCGCTTCCTTATTCAAGCCTTCATACGTGATATGATCGGCCTTCATGTCATGCTCGACATCATTTTTAATGACTTCATATTCTTTGCCGGTAGCCTGCCATTTTTGAAAAAACTGATAGCCTAAGAAAATATCTAAAATGAGGAAGGCAACGATGAAGATTGATTTTGTCTTATTCCACTCCACTGTTAGCCCCCTCCTTCCTCAATAAATCCTTTGTAATCGGCACAATTTTTCCATTTACTTTCATCGCCCAAACCGGTTCCAGTTCAACGAGAGGATCATCGTTGGTTGATGTTGATACCAATTGATAAGCAAGGAAGATCTGATCAATTTTGTCCGTATCATAAGCGGTTTGTTTCGAAAGCAGCATCCTCACTTCGCTGCCGCTCATGAGCTCTGTTTCACTTGTTTTAATCGGATTCGTTCCGAGACTGTAATTCGGCCGCTTATAGCTGAGAATATCATCATTCGCCCATTGCACCGTAATCGCCGATGTCGCCCCGAAAGGTTTGGCGGTGCTGTTAATGACCGGGATCTGATCCATAAAGATATAGAAGCTCAGCTGCTGGCTGTCATTAATATTGAAAAATTGATAGTGATCCGTCCAGCTTCCGGTATCCTCAAGGTATTTTTGGCTCTTTTTGATTAATTCACCTGTTTGATAGGATGTGCTCTGCACCAAATTGCGCTGCTGGAATTGCACCTGTCGCTGGCTTAGATTCACATCTAAACGGCTGATCCCATCTGTCAGCACATTTCTGTTGTTGTAATTCGAATCTTCTCTTACAATGCTCGGATCACTAAACAAAGCCTGCTTAAAGGTATTTGTTTTAATCGATTCTGTGACAAATTCTTTTTTGTCCATCGTAAGCGGTTTGTTCGGCAGCAAGAACTCTTTCTTTGAGCCAATGGAGAACAAACTGAACGCCGGCATATTTGATTGCCTGTTTTTCAAGTCGTTCATAATGTTCCGGTAGTTTGCTGATTCAACCGTCACTTCAAGGATAAGCTGCTTGCTGTATGACACCAAATAGATTTTCTTGTTCGCTTTTGTTTCATTGAACGGGATCAGAATATGGTCAAACGAACTGTATTCAAACGACTGATTAGACCATTTAAACAGCGTTTGGAAAATATCAATCGGAATCGTATCGCTGAATTGCAAGTCAAGCTTGGCTTCAGAACCGCCTATTCCATAAAACCAGCTTTTGAATCCAGCCTTGTCATACTGATCCGAAATATCTTTAATTCCTTTCACATCCCAATGCGGCAAGTCAGACCAAATTTCTTCATAGAGGGCATTGTCATCCACTTTGTAATGAGCGCCGTCATCATGGATAAACATGTCCCTCGGCCTTACCGTTTCAGACAGCTTTTGGGTGGTTTTTTCGATTTTATGTTTCACACGAACAGTAGACTCTGTTGAGGATGAGCCTTCAGAAAAGTTTGGCTGGAACGTCCATATCCCCCATGTAAAAACAAGACTGATGACGACGAGTACCGTAAGTAATATCGTTTTTATATTTTCACGCTTCATCCCAATCATCCTCTTGTTCCTCTTTATATGGAAGAGTAAATGTAATCGTCGTGCCTTTTCCTTCTATGCTGTCCGCCCAAATATCTCCGCCGTGCGCCTGTACCATTTCCTTGGCAATCGCCAATCCCAGACCGGTGCCGCCAAGCTTTCTCGTTCTCGCTTTATCCACCCTGTAGAAGCGGTCAAAGACTTTTTCGACATCTTTTTTCGGAATGCCGATCCCTTCATCCTTCACGCTGATATAGAGAAGTTCTTCCTCTTCATTGACATCAATCGAGAACGTGACATGTCCGCCTTCCGGTGAATATTTTAAAGCGTTAGAAATAATATTATCGAGCACCTGCGTTATTTTATCCTGGTCAATCTCGACGTACAGATCTCTGTCCGGCAGATTGCGGATAAACTCCACATGCTGCTCTTTTGTCATTTCAAAACGGTCAATAATAAGCGACATAAACCGGACAATCTGAATCCATTCCCGGTTAAATTGATAATCCTTGCTGTCAAATTTCGACAGCTGAAGCAGATCATTGACAAGCCGGATCATACGCTCTGTTTCATTTTGCGTCACCATTAAGAAGCGCGGAGCAATGTCTTTATTTTCCCACGCGCCTTCGGCTAACGCTTCTAAATAGCTGCGCATTGTCGTAAGCGGCGTCCGCAGCTCATGTGATACATTCGCAACGAATTCTCTGCGTTCCTGATCCATTTTCTCTTGTTCGGTTACATCGTAAATGACAGCGATTAAACCATCAATTTTGCCGTGTTCCCTTTGAATCACAGAGAAATTCACGCGAAGCACCGTTAATTCATCATCGCGCTCAATTTCAAGCAGCATAGAATCCTGCTGCTCCACTAAATCTTCAAAAGTATAATTCTCTTGAAGCCCCAGCAAACTCGTAATCGGCATTTCTAAGGCTGTTTCACGTGAAACGTTCAACAGCTCCAGCGCCGGGCTGTTTAAGAGAATAATCGCTCCGTTTCGGTTTGTGGCGATTACGCCGTCTGTCATATAGGCAATGACAGAGGCTAGCTTTCTGCGTTCTCCTTCAGTCATCGCCTGGGCATCTTCAAGCTCTCTCGTTAAGTGGTTAAACGTTGTGGCCAGCTGCCCAATTTCATCATGCCCGTACTTTTTAACCTTCCTCGAGAAATTCCCTTTCGCAAGCTCCATCGCCTGCTTTCGCATATCTGAAAGCGGGTGGGTAATGGTTCTTGCCAGAAAAATACCGAGAAGAGCCGTCAAAACAAGTGCCAAACCTGTGCCGGACGCCAGTATCGTGTTGATCGTCTTCATTTGATTAAAGACATCTTCCATACTCGCGACAACGTAGATCGCGCCCACAACCTCTTGATTTTCAGTCATGACGGGCTTCGCGGAAATAAGAACTCTGATTTTGCTTTTCGGGTCATAATATTTTCTTAAATACGACTGTTTGGTAGAAAAAATTCTTTTGAAAATCAGATCGGTCGTTTGTTTCCCTGCCACTTCCTCACCATACGGCTTTGAAGAACCGACCACTTCATAGCTTTTATCTACAAAACTAATTTCCCGAACCTCATCACTTTTCGTAAAGTCATTCAAGATACGGCTGACGTCATCCTTTATGACGGTGCTGTCGTTATCGCTCTTATATTCTTGTTCGATATAATAAGAAAGGTTGTCGATTCGCTGATTCAGCGATTGTTCATAAGAGCTGATCAGCGACTTCTCTACCTGATTGACAAAATACACACCAATGATTTGCATGGCAATGATAATCAAAAGCACATAAATCAAGGTAATCTTAAATTGGATCGACCGAAAAAAACCAACCTTATTCATATGGGCATTAGTCCTGTTCTGGGTTTCTCAAGTAATAACCTACACCGCGGCGTGTGACGATCCAATTTGGATGGCTCGGGTTGTCCTCGATTTTTTCACGAAGCCGGCGGACTGTTACGTCAACCGTTCTGACATCGCCGAAGTAATCATAGCCCCAAACGGTTTGAAGCAAATGTTCACGGGTCATCACTTGTCCGATATGTTTTGCTAAATAATGAAGCAATTCGAACTCACGATGAGTCAATTCGATTGTTTCGTCTCGTTTTGATACAACGTACGCGTCAGGGAAGATGACGAGAGAGCCGATATGAATCTCGTTAGAGGAAGGCTCTTCCTCCGCAGGCGCTGTTGTCAGTTGGCGGCGCAGGTTCGCTTTTACACGCGCCAAGAGCTCGCGTGTGCTGAATGGTTTTGTGACATAGTCATCAGCACCGATTTCAAGCCCGATAACCTTGTCAATTTCTGAATCCTTAGCCGTCAGCATAATGATTGGCATATCGTATTTCTTTCTGACTTCGCGACATACTTCAACGCCGTCTTTATTCGGGAGCATAATATCTAAAAGAATTAAATCAGGCTGAAGCTCTTCTACCATTTCAACGGCTTCGTTTCCGTCGTGGGCACAGTGCACTTCATAGCCTTCTTTTCTTAAGTTAAATTCCAATATATCTGCAATCGGTTTTTCATCATCTACTACAAGGATCTTTTTATCCATCATTTTGATTTTCCTCCTGCCGAATGACTTCATTTCATCTATATAACATTCGTTTCATCACTTATGGCCCATGTAAAGAATGGGTCCTTGTCTATTATAACGGTTTAAGGTCAAAAGATAAAAAAAATAAAGGTTTAGAAAAAAAACACATGTTTCACCTTTATCGCCAGTTGTTTATCTATTGTCATGCTGGTCAACTTTTTTTAAAAAAGATAACTTTATTGAAACCTCCCCTCACCGGAGTGCGTCTTTATCAATGACGTCTTCTTCTTTGAACCGGCCGCAGGGCCGGTTCTCCCTTTTTCTTCTATTATAACACTCCTCATGTTTGCCTTTTTCCTAAAAGAAAAAACGCACCTACGATTGCAGATGCGTTTGGTAAGTGGCTCGGGACGGAATCGAACCGCCGACACACGGATTTTCAGTCCGTTGCTCTACCAACTGAGCTACCGAGCCAAATGTTTTATTTTTCTCTACTAAGTAAAGTAAAATGGCGGTCCGGACGGGACTCGAACCCGCGACCTCCTGCGTGACAGGCAGGCATTCTAACCAACTGAACTACCGGACCTTACAGTAATTGCCCGGAGAGCTGTCGTGTCAGCTCTCACAGACAAATAAGGAATTTAGCAATAACGCTAAAGTAAATCAATGACCCGTACGGGATTCGAACCCGTGTTACCGCCGTGAAAGGGCGGTGTCTTAACCGCTTGACCAACGGGCCTTCACGAAATGGTGAGCCATGAAGGACTCGAACCTTCGACCCTCTGATTAAAAGTCAGATGCTCTACCAACTGAGCTAATGGCTCTTAAAGATGTCGGAATTTCTATAGAGCAAACGACTTAGATCTAGTTCTCATCTTGTACTCTATTGAAGCAGTTTCCGTAACAACGAGATTTATAATATCACGAACAAATAGAAGTGGCAATAACTTTTTTGGTTTTTTTTCATATTTTTTTCTCAGACCAACTTATATGCGGCTTTCAAACAAAAAACAAGCCCCTTACATAGGGGCTTGCAGACATATTCTATTTAGTTCGCACGGTACACACTGCGAAGGACATTTGTTTGTGAGCGGTCTGGACCGACAGAGAAAATAGAAAGCGGAATGCCTGTCAGCTGAGACACACGCTCAAGATAATGGCGCGCATTTTCCGGAAGCTCGCTCAAGCTCTTCGCACCTGTAATATCCTCAGTCCAGCCTGGCATTTCTTCATATACCGGCTCACATTCAGCAAGTGCCTTAAGACTTGCTGGGAATTCTTCAATGATTTCGCCTTTGTAGCGGTACGCCACACAGATTTTCAACGTTTCAATTCCTGTTAGGACGTCAATTGAGTTCAGAGAAAGATCTGTAATTCCGCTCACACGGCGGGCGTGGCGGACAACAACGCTGTCAAACCAGCCGACACGGCGCGGGCGGCCTGTTGTTGTTCCATATTCGCGTCCGACTTCACGGATTTGATCGCCGATTTCATCTTTCAGCTCAGTCGGGAAAGGACCGTCGCCGACACGAGTCGTATATGCTTTTGATACACCGACAACGTGCTTGATTTTGGTCGGGCCGACACCAGAACCGATCGTGACACCGCCGGCAACCGGGTTAGATGACGTAACAAACGGGTATGTTCCTTGGTCGATATCGAGCATAACCCCTTGTGCGCCTTCAAATAATACACGGCGCCCTTCATCAAGAGCATCATTTAAGACAACAGATGTATCGCAAACATATTTTTTAATCTGCTGGCCGTACTCATAATATTCGTCTAAAATATCCTCAAGTTTAAACCCTTCTGTCTCGTACATTTTCTCAAGAAGACGGTTTTTTTCTTCAAGATTGCGCTCAAGCTTTTCCGCAAACGCGTCACGGTCTAACAGATCCGCGATGCGAATTCCGATGCGGGCTGCTTTATCCATGTAAGCAGGGCCGATTCCTTTTTTCGTTGTGCCGATCTTGTTAGCCCCTTTACGCTCTTCTTCCACTTCATCCAATTTCAAATGATACGGCAGAATGACGTGAGCTCTGTTGCTGATTCTCAGGTTATCTGTACTCACGTTGCGCTCATGAAGATACGCAAGCTCTGTGACTAATGCTTTCGGATCTACAACCATTCCGTTTCCGATTACACACGTTTTATCCTTATAGAAAATTCCAGACGGGATTAAGTGAAGCTTATATGTGATTCCGTCAAACTTGATTGTATGCCCTGCGTTATTTCCGCCTTGATAACGGGCGATCACTTCTGCATTTTCTGATAGGAAATCTGTAATTTTACCTTTTCCTTCATCGCCCCATTGCGTACCTACTACAACTACTGAAGACATGTCCGTGCACCTCCGTTAACCTTTCAAAACGATTCTATTCAAACAAATCAAGTTTATCAGTGAAGAAACAGAAAGTCAATTGTAAATCCGAACATTAAATTATTCAAAATCTATATTCGTTCGCTTCCATTCGTTTTATAAGCGTTTTCTCACTGTTTTGTCATAAAAAGCTTGCGAAACTTTCATCCTTTAGCATAAGAAAGAATCACTTGCCTGATATCCCTTTTGAATTCATAAAAATGATCCGCCAGCCGTCCGGGTCCTCTATCGTCACGCCCCCATTGCTCCAGTACGGGTTCTCTGATTCGACCTCTTGATAGCCCATGTGCTTTAGCTTTGAAGTGATCGCTGCCAGTTCATCTGCATTCGGCACATAAAAAACAAGAAGGCTGTCGGGATGGGGAACGGGAGCAGTGCTTCCCCCTTCATACTGGGTGAATTCCAAATGATAATCGGCATGAGGAAGGCCGAACATGACACCGTCATACCCGTTATGCTTTGAAAATTCTCCTATTCGTTTCAAACACAGTCCCTCTTCGTAAAAACGAATAATCTCATCCAGCTGGCCCGTAGGACGCGCAATTCGGATTTGTGCTGCTTGAAAAGACGAAAAACGTTTTCCCATATTGTTACCATCTCCTTTTTGCACCATTTTATTAAAACGCTTTCAATTTCTCATCCGCTGAGCGAACGGTATTTCTTCCATCTTTCGAATGAAAAAACCCCAAGAGCAGCTCTTGGGGCTTATGCGCCGGGCGGAACGCCTGCGTCATCAAAACGCCGTTCCAGGTTGACGAATTTGTTGTATTCTTTTACGAACGCAAGAGACACGGTTCCTACCGGGCCGTTACGCTGTTTGGCGATAATAATTTCGATAATATTTTTATTCTCGGTTTCTTTGTCATAGTAGTCATCACGATAAAGGAACGCGACAATATCCGCGTCCTGCTCAATACTTCCTGATTCCCGGATATCAGACATCATCGGACGTTTATCCTGACGCTGCTCAACACCCCTGGAAAGCTGAGAAAGCGCGATAACAGGGACTTGCAGCTCCCTGGCAATCGACTTCAGTTCACGGGAAATTTCAGATACTTCCTGCTGACGGTTGTCCTTTGAACGACCGCTTCCCTGAATCAATTGCAGGTAATCGATCAAAATCATGCCCAGCCCGCTTTCCTGCTTCAAGCGGCGGCACTTGGCACGGATTTCACTCACTCGAATACCCGGTGTATCATCGATATAAATCCCGCTGTTCGATAGGCTTCCCATTGCCATCGTCAGCTTGCCCCAATCCTCTTCGGTCAGGTTACCTGTACGGAGATTCTGGGCATTGATATTTCCCTCGGCACAGAGCATACGCATAACGAGCTGCTCTGCACCCATCTCAAGACTGAAAATCGCTACGCTCTCATCAGTCTTTGTTGCCACGTTTTGTGCGATGTTCAAAGCAAAGGCTGTTTTCCCCACTGACGGACGGGCAGCCACAATGATCAAGTCGTTGCGCTGGAAACCTGCAGTCATCCGGTCAAGCTCCGTAAAACCTGTTGGAATCCCTGTGATATCACCTTTTCGATTGTGAAGCTGTTCGATATTATCATAGGTTTGGACAAGGACGTCCTTAATGTTTTGGAAGGCACTCGTGTTTTTGCGCTGTGCCACTTCCATAATCGTTTTTTCCGCTTCACTGAGTAAATCCTCGACCTCATCCTCACGGGTATACCCGTCTTGAGCAATCGTTGTTGCAGTTCTGATTAATCGGCGAAGAATCGATTTTTCCTCAACGATTTTCGCGTAATATTCTATGTTAGCCGCTGTCGGCACCGAGTTTGCGATATCTGTCAAATATGAAATGCCGCCTACTTCTTCCAGCAGGTCTGTGTTCGCAAGCTCTGATGTGACTGTCACCAGATCAACCGGTTCACCTCGGTCACCGAGCACCAGCATCGCATTATAGATTTTTTGGTGGGACATTCTATAGAAATCATCTGGAATCAATACTTCTGAAGCCAGTGTTAAAGCAGACGGCTGTAAAAAAATAGCGCCTAACACGGCTTGTTCGGCTTCTATATTTTGCGGAGGAAGCCGGTCATTCAGAAGGTCTGTCATGCTAAGCACCGTCCTCTCATTAAAAAATCTCCAACCTCCATTCTACCATTTCTACAGAAAAAAAATAGAAAAATTGTCTGTTTCCTGTTTTTTTCAGTTAGCAGATTGGATCGTTTCGGACAGTAACAAGGCGGGAAAAATGCAATAAAACATGAGGGAGGAATGAAAGATGATAAAGAAATATGCGATTACGCCTAATGTTGATGCGGACGGCTGGTTTATTGAGGTGGAGAATGTAGCGCCGACAGCTTTGTATACGTCTAAAGACGCCGCTATTGAAAAGGCCAAACAGGTGGCTAAGGAAAACAGTCCGTCTAAGCTTGTAATTTATGACCAGTTTAAAAATGTGGAAGAAGAACACTCATTTTAATGAATGAAAGCCTTCGCTGCAGCGAGGGTTTTTTAGCGGTTATCGGTTTATTTCATCCATTGGATGCCTATGTGCATCATCAAATCTGCCGCTTTTTGATACAGATCCCACTCCCCGATCGAAGCAAATTTCCCCATCAGCTCCTGAAGCTTTAACCTCATTGCTATATATTCTTCGAAAGTGACAGCTTTTTCAGTGTCTATTTGGTGTTCCTTCAGCATTTGTTTTAATAAGGATAACGGTGCGTGCATAAGAACCCTCCTTACCTCTTTTATAACGGTCATTTTCCGATTGCTCTATTCCTTTGTGACATCTTCTTACATTTCACATCTGATTCTTGTACAATGGACAGAAGAGAGGAGGGATCTTTTGTGAGACCTTTGCAAATTTCTGCTGAAACTGCACAAAAGCTTGCAGAGTCCTTGAATCTGCCGCTTGAACAGATCATGCATATGCCTCAGCATATTCTGCTTGCCAAAATGGCTGAACTGCAAAAAGAGGACAAATCATAGCCTTCATTCACATACTTGCTTACCTGTTTCGGGATAATATCATGTATATGTTAGAAAAGAGGAGTAACTGCTTTGCCACATCCACATAATAAAAAAATCCAATCATTTTGGCTGGTCACCGGCATTATCTTTATCGCCTTTAACTTACGGCCCGCGATCACTTCAGTCGGTCCGGTCATCAGCTCTATCCGGGCAGAGCTGCACATGTCCAATGGGGCAGCCGGTTTTTTGACCGCACTGCCGCTGCTTTCGTTTGCAGTTCTTTCTCCGCTTGCACCTAAGCTTGGACAGCGCCTCGGAAATGAGCGAACTTTATGGCTAGGTCTCGTGATACTGCTGATCGGTGTTCTGACTCGTTCTACCGGCTATACTGCCGCTTTGTTTTTCGGAACGGTACTTATCGGCGTCGGGATTGCGATTGGTAACGTACTTTTGCCAAGCTTAATCAAACATAAATACCCTGAAAAGCCAGGGATCATGATCAGCCTGTATACAACATCAATGAATATATTCGCAGCTTTAGCATCGGGTGTCAGCGTTCCTTTAGCGACCCAGATGAATGGCGGATGGAAACAAGCCTTTCTCTTATGGGGCGGGCTGGCTTTGCTTGCATTGCTGATCTGGATACCTCAGCTGCGCCATCGAGATACGGCAAACCAGACAATGAAGCTGCAATCCAGTTCCATTTGGGCTTCCAAAATGGCATGGTATGTCACCATCTTTATGGGCCTGCAATCGTTTTTATTTTACAGCAGCATCGCTTGGTTTCCTGAAATTCTCCGTTCACACGGGATTGACACGGCAACAGCCGGATGGATGGTATCACTCATGCAATTTGCGAGTCTGCCTTCCACTTTTCTGACACCAGTTTTAGCTGACCGTGTGAAACAGCAGCGCGGTATCGTTGCGGCGCTGGCCTCAGTTTATCTGATCGGCCTCTGCGGATTATTAGCGGGCGGAAGCCATACATTGCTTGCCATCTGGATGATCATTATCGGTATCGGGCAAGGCTCCAGCATTAGTCTGGCCCTTACTTTGATTGGTCTCCGCAGTGAAAATGCCCAACAGGCCGCTGCGCTGTCAGGCATGTCTCAGTCATTCGGCTACCTGCTGGCAGCAGTCGGGCCAATCTTTGTCGGCTATCTCTTTGACCAGACACATTCTTGGACGATGCCGATTGTGCTTCTCATTGCTGCCCTGATCGTAATGGGAGCAGCTGGACAGGGAGCCGGACGAGACCGATACATTTTTCAGTCAGAAAAACAAAGAAATTCAGCATAAAAGCGGGGAAAATATCTCCGCTTTTTTCTTTGAATTTTTATGGTTTATTCATAAGTTTTTCATATTTGTTTTTTACAATTAGACACCATAAAGAGGTGAAAAACGATGAAAACCAAACGATTCGACGCAGCCCTTATTCTTATTCTGCTGGCAGCAGCTTTTTTGAATACGTATCACGTTTGGCAGGAGGACACAGCGAACCAGTACTATTTGGCGGCTGTAAAAAGCATGACGCAAAGCTTCCATAATTTCTTTTATGCGTCATTTGACCCTTCTGGATTTGTGACAGTAGATAAGCCTCCTGTCGTGTTATGGATTCAAACGATTTTCGCACTGATTTTCGGTGTTCACACGTGGAGTGTCATCATTCCCCAGGCTCTTGCCGGAGTTGGATCTGTCTTCCTTCTCTACAGAATGATCAAGCCGACTTTTGGAATTGGAGCGGCCCGCATTTCCGCACTTGTTATGGCACTGACCCCTATCGCAGTAGCTGTCAGCCGGACAAACAATATTGACAGCATGCTTGTCTTTACCTTACTGCTCGGTTCAGCTTGCCTGCTTCGGGCAGTAAAACAAGGCAAGCTGGTTTGGCTGCTGACGGCATTTGCCCTAATTGGGCTCGCCTTTAATATGAAGATGATGCAAGCGTTTATGGTATTGCCTGCATTTGTGTTATTCTACCTGGTTGCATATCGGGTTTCTCTGAAGAAAAAAATCGGGTCCCTGCTTCTGTCTCTTGTCCTTCTGACAGGCCTTTCACTCTCATGGGCGATTGCAGTGGATTCAGCCTCTTCCTCAAGCCGGCCTTATGTAGGAAGCAGCCAGACCAACTCAGTGCTAGAACTGGCCTTTGGCTACAACGGCACAGAGCGTCTGCTTGGGCAAACTACGGGCCTTGCAAAGGGTGATATGAATGCTGCTGGCGGAGGGAACATGCAGAATCAAGACAACATGCAAGCGCCAAATGGCAACGGTTCATCTTTTTCTCAGAACGGAAATCAATCATTCGGAAACCATTCACAGGCGCCTCAGCCGCCTAACGGACAAACCGGCGCTCTCAATGGAGGCGGAGGCACACCTCCCACAGGCGGCAACGGGCCTGGAAATGGAGGGCCTGGCGGTGGAAAAAGCATGAATATGTTCGGCACCGGTGATCCTGGCCCGCTTCGTCTTTTCCAATCAGCACTTTCCGGCCAAATCAGCTGGATGCTTCCATTCTCATTGATCGGATTACTGGGCGCAATCGTCAGCTGGTACCGTGATCGCCGCGGACATGCTGCTGAAATGAAAGAAACGCTATTCTGGGCTGCTTGGCTTGTTCCCGTGGCTGGTTTCTTCAGCATCGCAGGATTCTTCCACCAGTATTATTTGATTATGCTGGCACCGCCGATTGCCGCCCTTTCTGGTATCGGATGGTATACGATGCACCGCTTATACAAAAATAATAAAGACTGGTCCAGCTATCTTCTGCCGGCAGCCGTCTTGATCACAGCCGTGTTTCAGATGTATATTCTGAGCGCTTATACAAGCCAAATCGGCAGTGTATGGATGTATGTCCTGGGGCTCTTAGGACTGGGCATCACCCTTGCACTTCTGATGCTTAAACGCAGCCATCCGTTCAGTAAGCTGCTGACCATCATCAGCTTGTGCGTTCTGCTTCTCACACCAGTTTACTGGTCAGCAACGCCGCTTCTATACGGTGGCAACAGCGTCCTTCCTGAATCCGGCCCGCAGCTCAAAGGCTCAGCAAACGGCGGGAACATGTTCTCTTCAGAGGTCGACAGCGGGCTCCTGTCCTATCTGAGAAAACACAATACCGGCGAAGAATATTTATTTGCTACTTTGACAACCGTAACAGCTGCGCCATACATCATTTACGAAAATGAATCTGTTATGGCAATGGGCGGATTTAACGGCACGGATCCCATTCTGACTGTGTCGGAACTGAAAAAACTGATCAAAGAAGGCAAAGTGAAATACTTCCTTCTGTCAGAAAACAACTCAGGCAACAGCGAACTTGTTTCCTGGATTAAGAAAAACGGAAAAGAAATAACATCTGACGAGTACAGCGGTTCCTCCAGCAGCACAAACAGCGTGCAGGGAATGCGAAGAGGACCTGGCGGAGAAAGCCAGCAAACTCTTTATCTCGTGGAATAAAAAAAGAGGCTTGGATGAATCCAAGCCTCTTTTCTATTAAGCTTCTTCTTTTACATGTACCTTTAACACAGCCTGCACTTCAGGATGCAGCTTCACAGGCACGTTTGTATATCCTAATGCACGAATGCCGTCCGGCAGTTCAAGCTTCCGCTTATCTACTTTAATGTTATGGTCTTTTTGGAGCTGTTCAGTGATTTGCTTGCTTGTCACTGAACCAAATAAACGGCCGCCCTCACCTGATTTTGCGCTAAGCTCAACAGTCAGTTTTTCTAATGTCTCTTTCAAGCTCTTAGCCTGCTCAAGCTCAGCAATGGCTTCTTTTTTCTCTTTCTGCTTTTGTCCGTTTAACGCGCTGATGTTTGACGCGTTCGCTTCAACCGCGAGGCCTTTTTTAATTAGAAAGTTATGCGCATAACCGTCTGCTACGTTTTTGACTTCGCCTTTTTTTCCTTTTCCTTTTACATCTTGTAAGAAAATAACCTTCATCTCTGTACGCCTCCCTCAAAATACTCATCTATGGCGTGCTTCAGCCGTTCCAGCGCTTCAGAAACTGAAATGCCGGACAACTGAGTCGCCGCATTTGTTAAATGCCCTCCGCCTTCCAGGGCCTCCATGATGATCTGAACATTTACCTCGCCAAGCGACCGTGCACTGATACAAACCGTTTGTTCATCCCGTCTCGCCACCGCAAATGAAGCCTCAACCTCACTCATCGACAGCAGCGAATCGGCAGCCTGCGCAATCAGCACTTGATCGAAGTATTCCTCTTCATTTTCAGGAAGAGAAGCAATCGCAATGTTATCTTTATAGAGGACCGTATGCTGGATCAGCTTCGCCCGTTTAATATAGGAATCAACGGTTTCTTTCAGGAACTTCTGCACCAGCACCGTGTCGGCGCCTTTTGCCCTTAAATAAGAAGCCGCATCAAAAGTCCGCGAGCCCGTGCGGAGAGAAAAGCTCTTTGTATCCACTATTATACCAGCTAATAGGGCTGTTGCTTCAATCATATTGATTTTTAAACGCTTCGGCTGATATTCAAGCAGCTCTGTCACCAATTCCGCTGTGGAAGAAGCGTATGGTTCCATATAAACAAGCAGCGGATCTCTGATAAACTCCTCACCTCTTCGGTGATGGTCGATGACCACGATATGTTCAATTTTATTGACCAGCCGTTCCTCCATGACGAGTGACGGCTTATGTGTATCAACGATCACAAGCAGTGTGTCATCATTGGAAATCTCCATTGCTTCTTCAGGCGTAATAAATCTTGACCACAGTTCTTCATATTTTTTGATTTCCCCAATCAAACGCTGCACACTTGATCCGATTTGATTTGGGTCAATCACGATAAAACCATCTTTGTTATTTGCCTGAGCTACCTTTAAAATCCCGATCGCTGCGCCGATAGAATCCATGTCGGGGAATTTATGCCCCATGATAATCACATTGCTGCTTTCGGTGACGATTTCCTTTAAGGCGTGAGAAATCACGCGGGCCCGCACCCTTGTTCGTTTCTCCATTGGGTTTGTTTTACCGCCGTAAAACTTCACCTTGCCGTTTGGCAGCTTAATGGCTACCTGGTCTCCGCCGCGTCCCAGTGCTAAGTCCAAGCTGGATTGCGCCAAATCGCCAAGTTCTTTCAGGGAAGAGACTGAAGCCCCGACACCGACGCTTAACGTCAGCGCTACACCGTCAAATGAGGTTTTTTCCCGCACTTCATCAAGAATCGAAAACTTCGAATTTTCGAGTTCAGTTAAGATGTGTTCATTAAGTACAGCGATAAAGCGTTCTGAAGACGTCCTTTTCAAGAAGATCCCGTACTCCTGCGCCCAAGCGTTCAGCAAAGATGTCACCTGGCTGTTCATCGTGCTTCTCGTCTGGTCATCCAATCCTTGTGTCACATCATCATAGTTATCAAGGAAAATATATGCCAAGACGGTTCTTTCGTTTTCATATAGCTTTTCAATCTGAATTTGTTCTGTTACATCAAAGAAATATAAGAGACGCTCATCCCGTTTGATGACAACCCTAAACTTGCGGTCATTCAATGTAACCGTTTCCGATTCCACCTCTTGTTTGATAAGCGGCACTACCGATTCACAAGTATCGTAAAGTGATCTCCCCACTAAAGTGCTTTCATTAAAACAAGAGGAAAGAAACGGATTTGCCCATTCTATATAATATTGGTCATTAAAAAGCATGATTCCAATCGGCATTTCCATCAATGCCTCTTCACCGACTTTTTTCAACCTGTAGGACAACGTAGAAATATAAGCATCAATCTCTTGTCGAATAAGAGAATCAGCACGCTTAATAAAAAACAAAATAACTGCCAGCAGCAGCACTTCGACGGTTCCTAATATCCAGTTAAAATAAAAGCTGATGAGGATTGTAATAATTGACAGAGCAATCAATGCATAGATGGGATACCGAAACAGCGGTTTTTCATAAAAGCTTGGCATTTCTATCACTCCCCACCATGTGAGTAAAACTCATGTTCACTTCACCTTATTCCTTATATGAAAGCCCATATCTAAAACGCCTAAAATGCGAATGGCTGCCATGAAGACCGGATGCACAAACCCAAGTATGACAGCAATCACAGCCGCAGCCTTTGGATATTGTTTCTTATGGCAATAGAAAAAGATAAATGATAACCCTTGGATGAAAATCAGAAACCCGAGTATAAACTCCCCATTTAAAGCGATAGAGTACAGCATTTGGCCTTTTTCTAAAGGCAAAAATGAAAGCATGACAATAATCAAATACAGTACTACAACACTTTGCGGAAACTTCAACTCTCTAAAAGGCTTTAGATTAGGAATATCGGGGGAGAATCGCCTTAAGAGCGGCTTAGCGATAAGGTAACTGAGGAAAGCATATATTATCCCCAGCACCACAATAGCTGTTGGAAATAGGTATTGAGCTGTGTCTAATTGATCTCTCATTATACCCAAGTTTTTATTAATTTCTTCTGAATGAACTGAATTTCTCATCATATACTCAGCAGAATCAATCGCTTCCTGTGATTGTGTTAAGGCCCTGTCGATGATATTAATATCCATAAATAAAATACTTAACACAAAAAACATCATAATACATAGCACTGAAACAACAGAGCTAGATAAAATCGCAATTGCAGGATCCTTCTTCTTAAGAGAAAAACCTAAAGCAACACCTGTAAATGCGGACATAATGGCTAAAAAGACCCCAGTAATTGAACTAGTTATAAAAATAACGGGAAGACTTACAATACTCATCCAAAAACCTAATTTTGCCCCGTATCTCAATGTGTATAAAATCAAAGGTAGAGGTAAAACCAACCAAAACAGTATTCCAATCACAGGAACATAAACGACCAGAAGCGTGATGATCGCAAACAGACTGATTAAAATAGCACCTTCCATTAAAGCTCTCGTTTGTTTCACTTAGTCACCTCGTATCATCCTGAACATACGAATAGAAAAGAGCAGCATAAACGACTGCTCTTTTTCATCGCTGCAACATACTTTGCACCGAATGTTTTTATATCATCTCTAAATTTTACTTTTATATTTTAACATAAGTCCAAATCGCAAGTAAAATGACGCTAATGTTTCATGTGAAACATGAAAAATGAAAAGACATTCTTTGAAAAGAATGCCCATCACAATTAATGTTTATCATCCATAAAGCCAGAAGATTCCTTGTTTTTCTTTTTCGTTTTTCTGACATACATAAAAATTAAGATCACCAGTAAAAGGGTTGTTGCTTGCAGAACGCCGCTGCTAAACAAGAAAAAGTTCTTTATCATGTCCCACATTGTGTTTCACCTCTTTGTGCATGTTCTCAACCCGTATCCTATATAAGGTGAATTTCCCTTTTTAAAAACTTCAAAACATCATGAACAACATTGAGCGTTGGGCATATGCTGATATGGAATCTGATCGATAAAGGAGAATTTTCACATGGATGAACGCAGAACATTGGCTTGGCATGAAACATTAGAAATGCACGAGCTGGTTGCTTTTCAATCAAACGGACTCATTAAACTGAAGAAAATGATAAGAGAAGTAAAAGACCCTCAGCTCAGACAGCTTTATAACGTGTCTATTCAGGGTGTTGAGCAAAATTTGAGAGAGCTTCTTCCGTTCTTTCCACAGGCTCCGCACAGAGAAGATGAGGAAGAAGAACGCGCAGATAACCCATTTTACAGCGGTGACCTGCTCGGTTTTGCCAAAACATCTGTCCGCAGCTATGCCATCGCAATTACAGAAACAGCAACACCTCAATTAAGAAACGTACTGGTCAAACAGCTGAATGCTGCCATCCAGCTGCACGCCCAAGTTTATCGATATATGTATCAGCATGGATATTATCCGTCTTACAACCTTTCTGAACTGTTGAAAAACGATGTCAGAAACGCCAACAGAGCCATTTCAATGAAATAAAACAAGCAGCAAAGGAGTTCCCTTTGCTGCTATTTCTGCTGATCCTTCAGTAAACCGTTCGAACGATAAGATTCCAGCACGTCTCTGTTGGATTCTCCCCATTCTTTCATTTGCAAAACAATCGGTTCAAGCGTTCGCCCGAATTCCGTCAGAGAGTACTCAACCTTGGGCGGCACCTGTTGATAAACCTCACGATGCACGATGCCGTCCGCTTCCAGCTCCCTCAGCTGAAGAGTAAGCATTCTTTGAGTAATACTCGGGCAGATTCGCCGAAACTCATTAAATCGTTTCTTGCCATCTATCATGTGATAAAAAAGAATTCCTTTCCACTTTCCGCCAATGACATCTAGAGTAAATTCAACTGGACAGCCTTCTTTGTTCGGGTATATATTCTTTTTTCCACTCATTCTTGACCCTCCAATAGTACCTTTTTTGATACTACATTACATTTTGCAACTAAGCTACCCAGTATTTTACACACCTTTTCTCCCTAGCTCAAAGAAAATGCTTCTTATTCACATCAATTTTTAAGGGTTTGCATGATTACACCTGCAGCAAGACGTGTTAAACTATATAAAGATTACACTACTTAAAAAAAGGATAGGAGCTATCATGGAAAAGATACTTATTTTCGGACACCAAAACCCAGACACAGATACGATTTGTTCTGCGATTGCTTATGCTGATTTGAAAAACAAACTCGGCTTCAATGCTGAGCCTGTCCGTCTCGGACAAGTCAACGGCGAAACACAATACGCGCTTGACTATTTCAAACAAGAAAGCCCGCGCTTTGTTGAAACAGCTGCAAACGAAGTAAACGCCGTTATCCTGGTTGACCATAACGAACGCCAGCAAAGCATCAAAGACATTGAAGAGGTTCAGGTTTTAGAGGTTATCGACCATCACCGCATCGCTAACTTTGAAACAGCTGAGCCGCTTTACTATCGTGCTGAGCCTGTAGGCTGTACGGCTACCATCTTAAACAAAATGTACAAAGAGAATAACGTGAAAATCGAGAAAGAAATTGCCGGCCTTATGCTGTCTGCGATCATTTCTGATTCCCTGTTATTTAAATCTCCAACTTGCACGGACCAAGACGTAGCAGCAGCAAAAGAGCTTGCGGAGATCGCTGGCGTAGATGCTGAAGAATACGGCTTGAACATGTTGAAAGCAGGCGCTGATCTAAGCAAAAAAACAGTGGAAGAGCTCATTTCTCTTGATGCGAAAGAATTTACGCTCGGCAGCAAGAAAGTCGAAATCGCACAAGTAAACACAGTGGACATTGAAGATGTAAAAAAACGCCAAGCTGAATTAGAAGCTGTGATCTCAAAAGTTGTGGCTGAGAAGAATCTTGATCTGTTCCTTCTCGTTATCACTGATATCTTAGAAAATGATTCACTTGCTCTTGCAATCGGTAACGAAGCAGCGAAAGTGGAAAAAGCGTTCAACGTTACATTAGAAAACAACACAGCCCTCTTAAAAGGCGTTGTTTCCCGTAAAAAACAAGTCGTTCCTGTCTTAACAGACGCAATGGCTGAATAAGCAAAAAGCATCCCGCATCGGGATGCTTTTTCTTATTCACCCAGCTTCTCAATTTGTCCCATCACATCAGTAATTTGCTTTGCGTTTTGGACCAGGTCTGACTGCTCCAATTCTTTAAGCGATACCTTGCCTTCCTCGGCTTGTTTCAACACCTCTTCAGCGCTTTTCTGCAAGGTTTCGTTATGCTCCTGAATGGTTTGATGAATCTCCGCTGCGGCATCAGGCGGCGTTAATTCATTAAAATCAGCGGCAGCCTTCTGAATCGACTCAAGCTGCGCTTCAAGTTTTTCTTTCGCCTCGGTGTCATTTACAGCTTTCTCAGCCAATTCAGGCGCTTCCTCTGCAAATGTCTTCACCTTCTCCACATACCCCGCTGCTTCACTCGTATAGTTCAATCCGTCGTTCACCTGATCAAGCATGCCGCATCCGCCTGCACTCAAAAGTCCCACTCCGGCAAGTATTGTCAAAATGATCTTCATCTTCAGCCCCCTCATCGTTTCTTTTTCATTTTTTCTTTTAAGATCGGAATCAATTTCTCTTTCGCTAACGGCAGCCCTTTCCTCACCAATTCACGCTTCAGCCACTTTTTCAGCTTAGACATTCTGATGCTCCTCTCCCTTTTTGGTAAAAATGAAAAAACTCCACCAATTTGGTGAAGTTCCTGAAACAAAAAGACCTTCACCAAATCAGATTTGGCAAAGGTCTCGCTAACAAATGAGATTGCCAGCAAAGCCGAGGACACCTTGTCCCGTAATGACGACTTTACTGTGAAAGCTACTCCCCTTTGGAGTGTTCATTTTTATTACTTTCATTCTAAAGCACCGATCTGTTCCAGTCAAATTCCTGCCGTTTATATAAAAGCGCGCTGTGGTATTTAAAATTTGAATGGTTTTTCTATCAGGAGATCATGCTATGACAGAGGAGGTTTTCATCATGAGTCAAGAGCGCGTGAAACGGCCTGGGCATACCAGATGGTACATATCTTCGTTACTTAGCGGCATTATTATTCTTAATTATTTTGACCGAGTGGCCATCTCGGTAGCGGCTCCTGCGATACAAGATTCGTTTCACCTTACTGCAACTGAACTCGGCATCGTGTTTTCCATTTACACCTATTCCTATACACTGATGCAGCTGCCTGTCGGAAGTTTGCTGGACCGTTTTGGGGTCGCATGGGTCACGAGGGTTGGAATGACAATATGGAGCTTTTTAACGATCCTTCTTGCTTTTTTGCAAGGAAAATTGCTGTTGTATCTGTTCCGGTTTCTCATTGGGCTGACGAGCGCCTCTGCGTTCCCTGCTGCCTCTAAAGCAACCGCTCTCTGGTTTCCTCCAAGTGAGCGGGGATTGGCAAACTCACTGTTCGATTCGGCCGCCAAGTTTTCAAATGTAATCGGCGCGCCATTGGTCGCCTTTCTTGTCACAACATTTGACTGGCGTGTCGCTTTTTTGACGATTGGATGCATCAATGTGCTATTTACGATCTTTTTCTGGCAGTATTATGAACAGCCTGAACGGCACAAACGCATTTCTAAAAGTGAACTAAACTATATTCAAAAACACAATGCCATTACAACAGAGCAAATCCCTTACAAAACGGGCCCGCTTTTAAAAAAGCTTTTCACCAATCGGAAAGTATGGGGCTTAATGATCGGATTTACAGGGTACGGGTATACATTCAACCTGCTGCTCACCTGGCTTCCGACTTTCTTTAAACATACATACGGTATGGATCTCATGTCGTCCGGTTTATTTACGGCAGTGCCGTGGCTGATCTCAACCATTTCCGGAATTGCCGTCGGCGGCTGGCTCGTCGATTATTTTATTAAGAAAGGCTATCCTAACACCAAGGTGTACCGTACCGTCATCATAGTCGGAATGAGCTTCGGCTTTTTCTTTTTAGGCTCCATTCTGACGAACAATATTACCGTAGCCATTATTTGCATTTCCATCGGACTCGCCGGAATTTCCGCAACCGCTCCAGTCGGCTGGTCCATCTCCGCAGAACTCGCGCCGATCGGTTCCGTATCCATGCTGAGCTCCATGGTGAATCTCGCAAACAACCTGTTCGGAGGCATTATTGCTGCGTCACTGACAGGGTATTTGTTTGATGTGACAGGCTCCTTTACGCTCAGCTTTCTGGTAGCTGGTTTTGTGCTGTTGCTGGGATTGGTTTTTTATGTGTTTGTATTAGGGGATGTAAAACGAATTAAACTGGAATAAAGAGTGCTTGCTGAAAAGCACTCTTTTCTTTGAATCCGCCAAGTGTTATTTTCTTTCTCCCACATTTACTAGGCTGTCTTCGGACGAAAACACCACCATTTTATCCTTGACTCCAACCAAAGGTAAGGCCTCATAGTGAAAGAAGAAAGGAGGAGTCGGATGGTGAAATTAACAGTAAAAGAACTATCCAATATTGCGAATGTCACAATCAAAACGCTTTATCATTACCACAAAATCGGCTTGCTAGCCCCAAAGGAAATAAGCGAAGCCGGATATCGGTACTATGGTGCTGAAGAACTAAAAAGACTGCAGGAAATCCTTTTTTACAAAGAATTAGATATTCCTTTGTCAGAAATCAAAACATTACTAAAAGAGGATGCTGAAAGAACAAGTACATTAGAAAAACAAAAAAAGCTGTTTGAAAAGAAAATTGAAAAGTATCAGCGTCTCATTCAAACAGTCAACACATCTTTAGAATACACGAGAAAAGGCGAAAACATGGATCATAAGGTAATGTTTAAAGGATTTGAAAGCGCTGAAGAATGGAAACAATCTTTAGCAGAACAAAATGGGTATTTAAAAGAGCGTTACGATTTTGAATTGGATACACATACAATCAATGTCGATGAAATGAACAAATGGCAATAGAGGCTAAACATTTTCTTGATAGGATGGCTGATTTTTTAAGAAATGGTGTAACGTATCATGACCCTTCCGTGCAAGAGCATGTCATGAATCATCTTAAGTTCCTAAATCAGAACGGGCATCCGACAAGTAAAGAAGATTACGTAAAACAAACACGTTTTTTTATGCAAGATGATTTCCATAGAGGAATGTTAGAAGAGCAGCAAGCCGGTTTATCTTATTATTTGGTTGTCGTTGCAGAACACCTGTAGTGTTTTGTCACCCTATAAAGGGTGACAGCCATCAGGATTACGAGACAGCACCGCCAACAATCGAAACATTCTGCCGGTCAACGGCAAAACGCCGTCCGTTCCATTTCAAGACGGTTTGAACATATCCCAATGAGTCGGCGTTATACCTTCCCGCTATCCGCTGGTACGCCAATAATTCGTATACGCCGTCTCTGTCAAAATCAACCGGATACAAGCCCGATAAAGGATTCACCCATCCTTCTATCGGCATTTTTAACACACCTTGGCTGTTATAAATCTCATTCAAATATTCCCTGCCCTTGTAAGTAAGGTCGAGGATATACGTTTCGTTTTGCTGATGACTGATGACGCTCGCTTTATATTGATTTTGATACCTCACACTGTACTTTAATTCATCATTCAATACATCTGAATTGAAAATTTGCCGGAACTGCCTGTTTAGATAGGCAAACACGTATGCATAAATAGCACCGCCGCTTCCCCCTGTGTCCATTACCACTGCCACATCCTCAATCTTGTCGCCTGTCATATCCCCCAGAAAAAGTGACGGATTGTATCCCATATTGTTTTGAAGCTGAATCCGCTGCTCCTGATGGGTTCTGCCATCACGGATTACCAATGTGATATTTCTCCACAACGGGCTGCCGGGCATTTGATTTCCAGTTAGAAAGACCTCGTCAATAACGCCGTCTCCCGTTACATCGCCGCGAGTAGATGCAATGATTGCACGTGAGGAGACAGGCTGCCGAAATACGTATGGATGTTGAACAAGTCCTCTGCTTTCATAAAACCAATAAGGAGCCATTCTGATGTCATACACATTCAATTGTGTCACCTTCCCTAATCAGCTGAATGAATCATTATATGCAGGAATGGCACATCAAAGACATATCTTACACACCAATTAAATCCGTACCATATGAGTTATCGATTACACAAAGCCACTCGCCTAGCGCATTCTTCTTAAATACATAGGTCGCCCTTCTTTCCATCGCATACTCGGAGTCCTTTTTATCCGAATCAAGCAGTGTCTGAGAAAGGACGAGTACCGTGTCACCTGCTTCCAACAGGATCATTTCCCCTTGTGTCGGGACAATATGATGATTGAAATAGTTCGCAATCGTGATAAACGCTTTTTTGATTTCTTCTTTGCCTCGCGCGATCATGCCCGGCTTCACAACTAAAACGGCATCTTCCGAATAATAATTCATCAGTGTATCAAAATCTTCATTTTGGATTGCCAAATCACACGCAGAGATGATGTCTTTCAATTGCTGTTCCAAATGAATTCCCCCAATCATCATGATTGGATAAATTATACACCGCTAGACCACTGAAACCGTGAAAACAAAATGAAAAGTATTCTTTTTTCCTATATAATCAAATAGATATATTTAACAAAGTACCCAAGTGAAGGGGTGAACATTATTGTCTGCGGAAGTAACGTTACATGACAATATACATCATGATTTAAGTGCGGATTGCCAGCACTGTTTTGGCCTGTGCTGTGTCGCCTTGCCTTATGCGAAGTCGGCAGATTTTGCTTTTGATAAAGACGGGGGCACGCCTTGCCGCAACTTACAATCAAACTATCAATGTTCTATACATAAAGATCTCAGAGAAAAAGGATTTCGAGGCTGCTCTGCATATGAATGCTTTGGCGCCGGCCAAAAAGTATCCCAAATCACTTATGAGGGAAAGGATTGGCGAAGCAGCCCCGAAACGGCCAATCAGATGTTTGACGTTTTTCCTATCATGCAGCAGCTGCACGAAATGCTCTGGTATTTACATGAAGCTCTTTCTATAGATATAGCCAAGCCGATTCATCCTGAACTGAGAACCAGTTTCGAAAAAATAGAAAGGCTCACCAGACTCAGCAAAGAACGCCTGCTGACACTGCAGGTGGACGAGCATCGAGCTGAGGTCAATGAATGGCTGTTAAAAACGAGTGAACTGGTGCGTGCCCAAGCCCGCCATCCAAAACTCCCGAAAAAGGTCAGCCGGGGAAGTGTCCTAATCGGCGCGAAACTGAAAGGGCTTGATCTGCGAGGAGCAAACCTAAGAGGGGCGCTGCTCATAGCCGCCGATCTGAGAAATGCTGATTTGAGAATGACAGACTTTATCGGTGCAGATATGAGAGACGCTGATCTCAGCGGCGCCGATCTGACCGGGAGCATCTTTCTGACACAGGCACAGGTGAACGCCGCCAACGGCGATTCGAACACAAAGCTGCCGCCGTCTTTACGAATCCCTGCCCATTGGAAATAAAAAAGGACCCGCTTACGGTCCTTTTTTGCTGTCATCAATTGAATCCTTTTTCGTTGCTTTTATCCGGCACTTTCGCACTTCTTGCCAAGTATCCCGACAACCATAACGCAATCAGCAGCATGAAGGTGATCATACCGACGACGCCCAGCCAGTGAAAAGCAGACCAGAATAGCCCTCCGACTGTTCCGCAAACACTTGAACCGGCGTAATAAAAGAACAAATACAGCGATGAAGCCTGTGCTTTGTTGTGAAGGGCTCTCCTGCCCACCCAGCTGCTGGCAACTGAATGTCCTCCGAAAAAACCGAATGTAAAGAGGGCAATCCCCAAAATTTTCACTGCCAGCATACTGTTTATCGTGAATAAAGCACCTGCAATGACGATGAAAATATTCATCACCAGTATTTTTGGATAGCCATATCGATCAACCATTCTTCCAATGAAAGACGAGCTGAAAATGCCTACAATCATCACAATAAATATCCAGCTGGCAAATGCTTTATTAAGCGAATACGGCGGGCCCAACAGCACGTACACAATGTAATTAAACAATGCAACATTGCTTCCAAGCAGCAAAAAACCAATGAGAAACAAGCTGAATAGTTTACGGTCCCTCAAGTGGCCGATCAGAGACATTCCCAATTTCCCGAGCTTCAATTTTCTTGGCGTAAAATGCCTGGATGGCGGCAAATTCATAAAAAATATAATACTAGCAATCAAACTAATGACACCAATTGCCCCCATCGCCATATGCCAATTCAAGTACTCGCTCAGGAGCCCGGAAACGATCCTTCCGAAAACGGCGCCGATTGCGTTTCCGCTGATATACAGCCCCATCGCTGATCCAAGACTTCCGGGTTCAATTTCTTCCCCAAGATAAGCCATCGCAATCGACGGAAGGCCTGCGAGCGCAACGCCTTGAACGGTTCTCAATACGAGCAGTGTATGAAAGTTCGGACTAAAGGCCGATGCCAGACAGAGAACCGATGCGGCCAGCATGGAAATAACCATAATCGGCTTGCGTCCCCACACCTCGGATAATGAACCAAAGACAAGCATGCTCACAGCTAACAGCATTGTGGTAACAGATAAAGAAAGACTCGCCGCAGTAGGCGTTACATGAAATTCCCGCGTGAATTCCTCCATGAGCGGCTGTACGCAATATAGAATCGCAAATGTATTGAAACCCGCAGCGAAGAAAGCAAACGTAATTTTCCGAAAAACCGGTGTGCCTTTTTGAATGTATGTCATCGGGACTTTATCGGTCCCTCATCATGTTGTGGAGCACTGCCATTCATAAACAACCATCCTTTATTTCTTCCGATTTCAAACATCCTCGAGTCTGTTTATACTATTATCTTAGCACCGTTGATATATGTTGTATAATGCATATAAAATATTCTTTTCATGCTTATATGTAATAAAGGAGGGATGATAATTGGAATGGGAACAACTTGAATATTTTCAAACACTGGCCCGGATGCAGCACGTCACGAAAGCCGCAAAAAGCCTCTCCATCACACAACCTGCGCTTTCACGCTCTATCGCCAGGCTGGAAAATCATTTGGGCGTGCCGCTATTTGACAGGCAAGGACGATCCATCAGCTTAAATCAATACGGACACATTTTTTTGCGGCGGGTTCAGGCGATGATGAAGGAGTACACCGAAGGAAAAGAAGAAATCCAAGCTTTATTAAAGCCGGACCAAGGCGTAGTCTCTCTCGGTTTTTTACATACATTAGGCACCACGCTCGTGCCCGATCTCATCGGCTCCTTTCAGCAGGAATACTCCAACATTTCCTTCCAGCTGAAGCAAAACCACTCTTATTGGCTGCTTGAACGATTAAAATCCGGGGATCTGGACCTCTGTCTCCTCGCTTCGATTAAGCCTGAAAATCCGATCCAATGGATCAAGCTGTGGAGTGAAGAACTCTTTGTTTTTGTGCCAAATGATCATCCATTAGCCAGTCGCGAAAGCATTACCCTGAATGAGATTGCCGGGGAGCGTTTTATTTTATTGAAAAAGGGCTATGCGCTTCGGATGACGGTCGATGAGCTGTTTGAGAAGGCTGATATACAGCCGAACATTATGTTTGAAGGAGAAGAAGCAGCTACTGCCGCAGGTTTTGTGGCAGCCGGACTGGGCATATCTATTCTCCCAGACCTGAAAGGCTTAGACCAAAGCAAAATCACCAAAATCCGCGTCAGCTGGCCGGAATGTCAGCGTGTCATAGGAATTGCCTGGATAAAAGGCAGGTTTTTATCACCGGTTGCTGAGACCTTTAAACAATATGTGATCAGCCATTTTTCTGAGTAGGGAGGATTCAAGCATGAATGTCAAAAAAATCACGTCAGAACAGGATTTACATACAGCGTTTGAAATCAGAAAGGCAGTATTTGTAGAGGAACAAGGCTGTCCCATTTCGGATGAATTCGATGAGTTCGATACACTCCACGGTGATTGCCAGCACATCCTGGCTTATCATCAGAATGTACCTGTTGGCACTGCACGTGTCCGTATCGTTGGCCACACGGGGAAACTGGAACGAATCTGCATTCTGAAGTCTTACCGCAAATTCGGTTTGGGAAAAGTGATCGTCGATGCATTAGAACGTATTGTGAAAGAACAAGGCATTTCTGCCTTCAAACTGCACGGCCAGACACAGGCGGCAGGCTTTTATGAAAAGCTCGGCTATCAGACTGCATCAGAAGAATTTATGCTGGACGGCATTCCACATGTGCTGATGACAAAACAAGACGATTCTGCGCTATAAATTGTTCACAAATTTGTCACTTATGAGCATGAACAGTTCATTGGTATACTAATCACCGATTATGGAGAGAAGGAATGATTGTATGCCAGCAAATAAAAAAGAAGGCCTTATATTTGGCGTGATGATGTGCTTTGGAATGGTCTGCGTCATGTCGATTTACAATGCCATCATCAACGGAGCCATTCAGGATTTTTCACTGGTGACCGTTTTTGAAATGGTCATCGGTTTTATGGTCGCCCTCCTGTTAGATTTACTGTTAGTGGGCCCCCTCGCCAAGAAGATTGCATTCCGCATGCCGTTCGACAAGACTAAAAAAATTTATGTCATCCTTGCCATGTCAACTTGTATGGTGATTGGCATGGTACTTTGTATGTCTGTGTTCGGTTTAGTGACAGCGGTTCTAGCAAATGGGCTGAACGGGGACAGCCTCTTTAGTGCTTATCTTATGATTGTGTTGAAAAATTTCATCCTGGCCTATCCATTGCAATTACTGATTATAGGCCCATTAGTCAGAGGGATTTTCATGAAATTTGTAAAACCAAAGCTCACAGCCGCAGTTTAAATAGAATAGGAGTGAGCCTGACACTCACTCCTATTGCTCATGAATCGAATGTAAAACAAGCTCCGCAAAAGCCTCTGCGGCAGGCAGCTGCCATTTTTTCTTTTTGGGTGTGAGTAAATCGGATCGAGAGCTGCACCATGCTGAAGAATTTTCAGCTTATGTTTTTCACTTCCATTAATCCCTATACCTTACCACATAGTTTTTATACAATTCTTCGTTATAAAGTATTTCTTCGCCATGTGAAGAGCAAATGAGCGTTGGTTTGATTTGATCTATGATTGATCCGCTATCGATGTTCTCATTTATATCAACACTGAATCTTCTTATAGGTGGGTGTAAATCCTCCTTACTTGTGATAAAAAGGTCGCCCGTTAATAGCGTACGATCGATTTTATGATCATACACGACATGCCCCGGCGAATGGCCAGGTGTTAAATAGTATTTCAGAGGCAGGTGAGCAAGCGTTTGCTCCGTCAGCGGCTGGACAATATGGGCTACCCCTGTGTTCTCCACTTCATTTTTGTTCGGATATGGCTCTTCCCCATTGATGTACTTTAGTTCTTTCTGGTGCGCAAAAATCGGAATATCAAATCTCTCTAACCATTTTGATGCACCCCCGATATGATCACTGTGGCCATGGGTAAGCAAAATGGCTTTTGGATTGCCGATCGCTAACGCTGCCCTAATTTGTACATCAGCAAAACGTTCTATCCCCGTATCAACAATATAAACATCATCACCATCTTTGATAAACCAGGTATGAACCGGAATACGAAGAGGCACATCAAGCTCAAATTCACATTGATAGACATGTTCTGATAGTTGTCTCAAGTTCACGCAAACCACTCCCTTTGGAGATTTTTGATAGTTCAAAAGAAAACAGAAGTGAACGGCCAACGGACTGGAATTCTTGAGGAGGAGACGCCGATTTTCGCCAGCATCAGCTCGACTTGTTAACATTGTCCATTAATAATCCCTTTTGTTCCCCTTCTTCACATATTCCCAATCACGTTCTATATTCTTCCTTACTCTATGAAGGAGTGCAGAAATGGTTTCCTTTTCCTCTGAAGTAAAACCGGACAAGGCCACTTCCGTGGAATGTTCTCCTTCTCTTCTTAACAATGGATATACCTTTTTCCCTTTCTCAGTCGGGAACAGTTTTTTTATTTTTTTATTTTGCTCATCCGGCAGTTTTTGAATAAATCCCTGCATTTCCAGCTTCTTAATGGCCCGCGCGGCCGTTGTCCGGTCCACTTTTATCATTTCCGCCAATTTTTCTTGAATAATTCCCGGATTTTCGTATATACGTACGAGATAGAGATACTGCCCTCTTGTTAAGTCCAAATCTTTAAATTCGATGTTGCTTATGGAATCCAACGCTCTTGCTATCATGCCGATCTCACGCAAAATATCATTCATTCCTAAAACCCCTCACGTATTTTTGTTGCAATTACAACAAAAATGTTTTAACCTTACTATTATAAGACCACATGCATGCTGTACAGTCCAGACTAATATCAGAAAAGGATTGATTCATAATGAATATAAAAAGAATAACAACTGAAGATGATTTACATGAAGCTTTGAATATTAGAAAGACGGTTTTCATTGAGGAACAACATGTATCTGAATCCGAAGAGTTCGATGAATTTGATACGCTCAAGGAACAATGCCAGCATGTCTTGGTATATCATGAGAATCAGCCTGTCGGCACGGGCCGTGTGCGCATCGTTGACCATACAGCAAAGCTGGAAAGAATCTGCATCCTAAAACCTTACCGTAAGTATGGATTGGGGAAAGTCATCGTAAGCGGGTTAGAAGAAATCATAAAAGAAAAAGGACTGACTGCATGTAAGCTGCATGGTCAAACACAAGCAGCAGGCTTTTATCAAAAACTGGGCTACCAGATTTCTTCACAGGAATTTATGGAAGACGGCATCCCTCACGTCCTGATGACAAAAGACATATCGCGGATTTAACATGAAATATATTTTTTACGGATTAGGCATACTCATATTAAGTTTGGGCATTTCCTTAACCATACAATCAGGGCTGGGCACATCCCCCTTCGATGCTCTTTTGGTTGGTCTGTCAAAAGAAGTCGGACTTACCGTAGGAAGCTGGGAGGTCCTTATTTCTGTGATCCTCTTAATCTGCAACGCTATATTAACGAGAAAAAAACCTATTTTGCTGGGCTTGATTACAGCATTCATTACTGGAATAGGCATTGACCTATGGTTGTTTGTTGTAAAAAACACCCTCTATCTAAACGCGTTGTTAAGCAAACTGATTTGTTTCGGAATTGGTTTGGTGCTCATCGGTCTTGGAACAGCCATCTATCTTCAGACGAAATTCGCATCAACACCCATCGATCATTTAACACTTATTATCCGAGATCTCTCCAAAAGAACAATCTTGTTTTCAAGAACATTGGTATATGCTCTTTTCTTAGTATTAGCAATTGTCTTTAGAGGCCCTATCGGCATTGGAACCCTTTTAACAGTTTGTTTAGGAGGAATGATCCTTCACGTTTTTATGCCTATTGTGGAAAGACATTTCTTATTAAAGAATAGAAGAGGTTATTAAGACACCTCTTCTGATCCAAAAAACGAAACCACAAACAAACCCCATTTCGTTCGATTTTATAATCAATTAAAATTTATAGTACCAAAAAATCGCAATTTCATTTGCTGTTGGAAAGTTGGAATAAAGCATCGTATCAACTGCACCTATTATAAATTGATGTTTGGCATAAAAACGACAAGCTGAGACATTAATATCTTGTGTTTCAAGCATGAGACCACAAAAGCGATTCTCCTTTGCCCACTCAATCGCTTTATGTAATAATGCTGTTCCAGCGCCTTTTTTTCTATAGTCTTTTGCAACGGCAATGTCCTCTATTAGTGCATACCCATTCCAGTTAGAACGAATCTTAATCCGGCAAACGCAGTTGTTTTCAACATAATATAAAAAAGCCGCTTTCCCCTCTTCTTCAACATAACTAACATCTATTTCATCATCTTCATATTGTTTAAAATAAGGTTTAGAAAATCGTTCCTCAGTATATGTCCAAACACCGTTTTCAAAAGCAAGTATCAGTCTCCCAAAAACAACGAAAGGTTCGTTTGGTTTATTGAAATCTTTCATATTCAATTGAGTCATTTTAACGATCATATCAATCTCCGCCAATCGAAATAACATTTAGTAAACTCGTTTCGATACTATTCAATAACAGCTTCCAAAAGTGCACTTTTTAGGAGAACAACACTAGGTAAGACATCCATTACCTTATACATATTTCACTATCTTAATGAGGCATTTCAACAGAGGCTTGTGGTACAGTAAAAATGCCCACTAACAATAAACTCAATGAGAAATACCATACTTCCTTCAACTCGCCCACAACCCTGTTGACTAGTACCCGTGGAGAGAGGAAGCTTTGACACACCTTCTGCCATTGGTGACATCTCTATTGAAGTATCCAAAGGACAACCAAGGATCGCTCTTTGACTTTTCCAGAAGAAATTAGAGTGAATAAAGGAGTGGTTGAGTATGTTAACAAGAGAAGATATCTTTAAACACGTCAAAGAAAAATACGGTACATCACCTGATTACCCGTGGGAGAAATACCCAAACTATGCTTCTTTGAGACATACATCAAACAAAAAATGGTACGGTCTGATCATGAATGTTCTCCCAGAAAAATTAGGCTTGGATGGTCATGGCGAAATAGATATTCTAAATCTAAAATGCCCCCCTGAAATAAGTGATAGCTTAAGAAACGGGGAAAATATCTTATCCGGATATCATATGGATAAGGAACATTGGATTTCAATTGTTTTAGAACGGACAGATCCAGAAGGCGAAATCTATAACTTAATCGAGCAGAGCTTTCATTTAACCAAGTGAAGATAAAGAGTGTTCCGCTAATCAAGCTGCGAAGAGCAGCAGTGGGCACTTTCATTTTAGGATATTGTTCTTCACTCTGTCCACAAACGCAACTTAGTAGATCTGGTGCGAGAGTGGAAGAAGAATTTCTACCAACTTCTTATGGAAAAGGATGAATAGTTATGACAAATAACTTAAAACAGAGAAGAGTAATTTTAGATTTAGCAGTTACTTTAGATGGTTTTATTGAAGGGAAAAATGGAGAAGTTGATTGGTGCATTATGGACCCTGATATGGGGTTTACTGATTTCTTAAATCAAATTGATACTATTTTATACGGTAGAAAAAGCTACGATTTATGGGGGCAGTATATCCCCAAAAAAGAAGACCCTGATACAGAAAAGGAAATTTGGAAATTGGTTCATAGTAAAAAGAAATATGTTTTTTCCAGAACACAAAATGAGATTGATAATCAAGCCATATTTATAAATGATAATATTCTTGAAGAAGTAAATAAATTGAAGAAAAAGCCTGGCAAAGACATCTGGCTATATGGTGGAGCGAGTCTCATTACAACTTTTATAAATTTGGGGCTTGTTGATGAATTTAGATTATCTATTCACCCTGTTGTTTTGGGAGAAGGAAAACCGTTGTTTATTGATGTAAAACAGAGGATAAATTTAAAAACGGTGAATACAAGAACATTTTCCTCTGGCGTTGTGCAAATCGTTTATCATTGGAATGGCTAAAAAAATCTTTCCCTCCAAAATATACATTGTAAGGTAACACTCGACAGTTATTTTACTTATTGAACTAAAGGGGGAATCCAATGGGTTCTCCTTACTATACTATGGAATTATCAATATCAAATTTTCTGTAATAAAAGAGGATTGAAAAGGACGGTGTCTCCTCCATTAACATCATTAAGCATTATAGTATATTTTCTCCCTCTTTTAAGTAAATCGGCTAAGTTTTGTATTTATAAAAAAACGAAAGAAGGTGATCCCATGCCCACTAACAATAAACCCAATAGATTAATCGCTGAGAAATCTCCATATTTACTTAACATGCTCATACCCCTGTGAATTGGTTCCCTTGGGGAGATGAAGCCTTCGAAAAAACAAAACGCGAAAACAAGCCGGTTCTGGTCAGCATCGGTTATTCGACATGTCATTGGTGCCAAGTTCGTATAGCTAAACACCTAGAATTATATTACATTTAGGAAATCATAAAGGGTGATGAGCTGTTGGAGTTAAAAAACAAAATCAAGCGAGTAGCCATTTATCTAAGAAAGTCACGTAATAAAGAGGGTGAAGAAACAGAAGAAACATTGGCAAAACATCGAAAAAGACTTCTTGATATTGCTCAGAAAAACAATTGGCAGTATGAAATATTCCAAGAAGTTGGGAGTTCCATGGATGAAATGCGCTGAATACAAAGGATGATTAACAAACTTACAGATGGCATATTTGACGCTGTTTTGTCAGTTAACTTAGCACGGGTTACAAGGGATGATGCAGAGACACCTAATGCGGAATATTTCATTTTCCAATCTACAAAAGACGCTTTGAAAGAAGAGGATTCCGGGAACTTTGGCGTTGCCTTCGCCTTTGATGAACCAAACGAAGGTGAAGAAGTGTTGAAATGGATGAACATCACGGCGTGGCAGAAAGTCTGTTTGCTGTTAACTCTGATATTGGTTCGAAAATCGGGTTCTTTCTCGGTTGGGTTGATCGTTTCCAATGTAACTGCGATCAGCTTCGACCTGTCACGAAGGACTTTCTGTTTGTCTTTTTCCGGTCTTTCAATTCTTTTCAATTTTTGAAAGGCAGACCGAAAAAATGACTCTTCTTTTTTATCCAAGTCAATTTCTTTTTGGAGCAATTCGATTCACTCTCCTTCCATATATTTCTAAGCACTTTCCTCCTGGTTAACTTTCATGTTTCTTGTCATTTTCAAAATGGCTCTCGCCATTTTTTCATAGTTCGGTTCGTTTAACTCCGTCACAATCACTTCCACTGGCTTACCTTTAATTTCAACGACCTCAACACTCTGTTTCATGAAAGACCTCGCTATCTTCAAACCTGTTTTGTTTTTTCAAGGAATAATAAAAAGGATGCTACACATGTAACATCCTTCTTTAGCAACTTTTATTGAATTATTGGAATATGTTTTTTATCTTTATGACTTTTAATTTGCTTGCTGTGTTTGTTTTACTGGTTCTTTGCTAAAAAGTCCAACAATGTTCCACAAGACAATTACAGAAGCTATTATTAAACGAGTGGTGCTGACTTCTTGGTTAGTAAATAATTTATAACCATATACTGATCCCAATGCAACTATGCAAAAAATATTGAACCATTTACTCCAACGCAATTAGAAAACTCCTTTTAAATTAATTACATTTCCAGACAATCTATATACGTTTATAATAGTACCAGTATTTTATTGAAAATATATAAAATTTTTCAATATTCAACCTTAAATCTTTCTTAACTGATTCTATAATACAAATCATTACTTTCACACTTGTTTCGTTTTTTCTAGGAACAGTAAAAAGGATGCTACACGATGTAACACCCTTTTTATGCTTTGATTCTCCATATAAACTTTTAAACTAGTCATTCGACCGTCCGGCAAATACCTTGTCTTGTAGAATGTGTAACGATATTCGGCAAATCCTTTTAAACGTTCACCTTCGACAACCAACATGCAATCTCTGCTTAAACTCCTCACAAAAACTAAAGAGGGGACACCCACATTAAAACCCAAGCTTCTGAATCGTTTGTCTACAGCAGACATTACATTTCTCACCCCGATTCCCTCTATAAATAATGGATAACAAGGAAAAAAGTATGGTATATTAAATTTGACAATGTTTGGAGAGTGATAACTTGATTAAAAATCAACCTATCTTATTAGCATTATTATCAGTTGGAAGCATTCTAAGTTTTATTGCAAATACTATTGAATTACCAGTTACTTTGAATTGGATAGTGTTATTACTAGGTGTTGCTATGACATTTTATAGTGCAGTTTGTCTTGTGGCAAACACAATGCAATTAAAAAAGAAAAAATTAAGTAGTGACTCATGATGTCTCAAATAAAAACAAGCATATGACAGTATGCTTGTTTTTCATCTACATATAGTAGCTAATTCCTTCAAACTCCACAATTCTTTCATCTGTCTCAGCGTCTTCATCCTCCAGTATGCTGAATGTGGCTTGAATTTTGGCATTCACATTATCTATAACCGCAAGAGTTTGAACTATGACTCTTTGAGCAACATCACTGTAAAAGACATCTTCCATCATTCTTTCGATCAATTCCTCAGCAATTTCCAAACAGCCAAGAGACTCCAAATCACTTTCCAGTCGGGCCTTATTCAACAGATTAATATCAAACATCTTAAAATCTCCTTTTAGGATGCACTATCCTTTAAAATAATGTATAATTCTTCCTGTCACTTACAGGAGGGAATTGCATCATGAAAATTAGAGTTATCGGGATTTTAGTGGGCGTCATTTTATTTATTACTGGGATTCTTTTGCCAGAAGCAAAATTTGATTATCCTCAATGCATTAGTTTTGCTGGTGCATTTATAGCATCAACATCAATTGGTAGTCTCATAAATCTCAAAAAACAATCGGCAACTAACTCTTAACTCTCCTACCAAAGGTAGGGAGTTTTCTCTTCTAATCTCAATAAATTTAAACACCTCAAAGAATTAGTGAGTTATCTAAATACCGATAAAACTTTTACTTGCTATTATTTTGGATTTCCAAAACTAGATCGGTTTATAAGATTCATACCATACTTTTACAACAATCTGTTTATCGAATATTAAAAAGTTCTCTACAATCATCAACGAGTTTCTCGATAAAAGGTTTATCCAATATTTTAAGCTGATAATTGGTTAACTCGATAATTGCAAATGGCTTTTTAATATTTTCGGGAAACTCTAACTCTTTTTTCAAGAAATTGTTAACATCCTCTAAAGAACAGGCATTAAGAATAAAAACATGTTCATCAAGTACAATTAAAAAAACCCTCATTGGGTCATCATATTTTCCTCCAGTAGAAGTAGTAAAATCAATAGGTCCAATCGCCATTCAAAAACCTCTCCTCTCTTGGGCTTTGCCCAAACCCACTGCTGAACAATGTACATTTTACTTAAAAAATATCTTACCGTTAGTGGATGTACTGAATGATATGATGGAAAAAAATTCACTAGAGAAATTTGGAGAGTTAAAAATTATTCATTAGAATAATAAATCAATTAGAGTTCAATCGAGTGTTTCAAAAGAGAACTTAGAAATTCTCCTGAAAGATTTAGAATTAGTAGGTAAGATTACGGAGGTTGCTAATTCATTAGAAGCTTTTTCAGTTTTTTCACATCCGGAGTAGCACAAAACAAAGTTGGGTATTCAACTGTTGGAACTTCATACTGTAATGTTGCAGAAAAAGTATTACCAGTTCTCTTAGATGAAACTTATTATATAAACACTGTGAACTTATACGCTTCTTGGAAACTAAAAAAGCAAAGTGAAATTGCATTAAAGAAAATTGCCGAAGCAGAACAAACATTAAAAAATTCAGTCACAATTGAGTTCTAAAAAGTTTAGGAAAAGCCTAGACTTTTTTTCTTCTTACTATATACAGCGATATTGTTTGAATTATCAATGTTATTGTTTTAATTAAGGCTCTCTTCAAATAGAGGTATGTAATTCAATACTTGTGGTACATTAAGAAGGAATAGAATGTGACGAAAGAAGGTGATCCCATGTCCACTAACAATAAACCCAATAGATTAATCGCTGAAAAGTCTCCTTATTTACTCCAACACGCCCACAACCCTGTGGACTGGTACCCTTGGGGAGAAGAAGCATTTGAAAAAGCAACACGCGAAAACAAGCCGGTTCTGGTCAGCATCGGTTATTCGACTTGTCATTGGTGCCATGACTCTTAAAATAACCAATAAACAATTCATGTTAAATCATTTCATTTTAATCTTACATATCATAGCAAACTAAAAAATTATATCCCCTGATTTACATTATCAATACCTAAAACGCAAAAAGTCATAAAAAATAAAGGGTGATACATATTAGTCATGTGTAATATGTATCACCCTTGTAATTCTTTTCAACAATCGCGCCCGATTGTTGAAGATCGTTTTTCTTATTGAACTAACGCATCTGTTCGTTAAGTGTAACTCTTCCCAATTAATTGATATTATATAGGTTAATAGAAATATAAAACAAATTTAGTTTAGTATTTGTAAAAGTAGGTTATTTATATTATTCTATTATAATTTTTCGGAAAGGAGAGTTTATGAAAAAGATTATTGTTTTTGTATTAACGATATTTATATTATTCTCAGGATTCGCAACACAAAGTTATGCGTTGTCTGATTCGAAATCTGCGGCAATACAAGCGTTGCTAGATGATGCCTCTCGTATATCAGGTGTGCCGGGAATGTCAATCTCAATACTTGCTGATGATGAAGTGTTCTACTTTTCTTCAGGGTATGCTGACCGTGAAAAGGGGTTGTCTGCAAGTGAAAATACACTCTATGAGTTAGCCTCGGTCAGTAAAGCTTTTACCGGTATGGGTATTATGCTGTTGGAAGAGCAAGGGCTGCTCTCAATGACTGACCCTGTCCAAAAATATTTACCTTGGTTTACGTTAAAGTATCAAGGGAAACCTGTTGATATGCAAAGCCTTACACTAAATAACTTTCTTCACCATACCAGTGGTCTAACAAATATTAGGCATACTCAAAGTATTCCACAAGGCAATACACCGGATATGTTGCAAAAGACTGTGGAAATGCTCGTAGATGCTGAATTGGCGTTCCCTCCCGGTGAACAGTATAACTATGGAACCGTTAATTATGACGTATTGGGCTTGGTTATTGAGATTGTGTCGCGACAAAGCTATGAAGACTTTATGAGGGAACAGGTATTTCAGCGGTTAGGTCTTCACCAGACGTATGTTTATAAAGAAGATGCTCAAGCCACTGGACAGTTGGCACAGGGCTACCGTTCTTCCTTTTTTATGACAACTCCATTTAAAGCTCCGGATTATGCTGGGAATAAGCCCGCAGGCTACATCATTTCTAATACAAAAGATATGGCGCGTTGGATGGGCATACAGATGGGTATTGTGCAGGACATACCCGAAATATTTCACACGGTTATCGAAAAATCACATAGGGGTGATAGGTCTGTTTCGGCTGTCAACGATATGTATTATGCGGCAGGCTGGTCGGTAAACGCCGACCAAACGATTATAGAACACACTGGGGGCAATCCAAATTTCAGAACCGAAGTAGTCATACTGCTAAATGAACAAACAGCCGTCTGCTTGCTGAGCAACGGCGCAAATACCAATATAAACCTGGTACTAAAAATTAAAGATATATTAGACGGTAATCTAACTCAGTCATATGAAATAAGCGGCACACAGCTTTTGGATATTATTTTGTCGTCTATCACTATTATTCTTTGCCTATTGGCCGTTCTCCTATTTCTCTTAGGATTACACAGAAGGAAAACGAATGAGCGGCAGCCAATGACAAAAAAGAGAATAATCGTAACAGTTATTTTCCTGATCGCTACGATTGCCCTAGGTATACTGTGCTGTGCTTTCGATTGGTCAACGATACTTATTTGGCAAACATATAGTGTTCTTACAGCTTTGATTTCGTCAGCATTATTAACAGCAAGCATTACATGGTTTGTATACACTCACCGATAAAATACCTCGCTCCCATGATAAGCATAATGTTAAGTAATTAAATTTCAATTTATCGGTATGCTTAATTTGAAAAACATAAGACACTTCGGTGTCTTTTTTAATATCATCGACAATTTTCCCAGTCAAACCTAAATTACTATTGCTTCCACTAACCTGCTCCGTTCGTGGAATAAGGATTTTTAAACAACTAATATTATTTTTTAAATGACTTTATTGTAAATTAAACAACAATATTATTTTTGCACAAGCGTCGTTAGATAACATTTCTTAAAAGACCCGTTTGCTGAACAATTAGGACTCTTCGACTAAACACAGAAAACGCTTGTACGTTCAATGGTTCTCCCCCCGATGATATAGGTATTCATCTATTATAAGCGTGTAAATTGCAAAAGATACAGGTTAGTTGAAAAGGTTTAAAAGTTAGTCCTTAAAAGGTCTAACTTTACTAAAACAATTGAAATATGACATATATTGCAACTTCAGCTACAAGCAAATAAATCATATATCTAGCATAACTAAAAACAACATCATCATTAACACTTTTTTGCCTTTTAAAAGTACATGAAAATAACCCCAATACTGTTATCACACTAAGATAATTTCAATTATTGTAATAAAAGACATTCTTACCCCCTTACCATTTACCTTCGACATTGCCACCCATAAAAACCTAACTCGATTGCAATAGATGTCGCGTAACTTAATTCATCTCTTAACTAAATAACACGGCAATTACTTACTTTGTCCTGTTTGTATTCTTTTGTTTTTTTATTGCTAAAATTGAGGAAAAAATAACAAATATGATCTGTAAGATGATTCCAATCACCAATGAATAATCAAGGACATTCTCTAATGCAAAACCTGCTATAAAGAACCCTTCAGATTACATAATGAATAATACTACATAGTTTATTCTTAACTTCATAATTTATATTACCTTCCTTTTCATTATTGTTCTATTGACAACACTCACCTTAAAATTAACTACAGAACAAAGATGAGGAAAGTCGTTAAAAATAAAAAAATTCATTTGCAACGCAATTATATTCTTATGATGTGCGAGTAAAATTTTCAAACCGAATTATTATCATTATCTGTCTCTCCTATTTATTTTTTAATATCCTGATACACTTTCTCAAAAGTCTCAATTGGTAGCGAAAACTTAGTTGTTTTCTCGTTACGATAATTGATTACTATATCAATTTGATTACCTTTTTCCTCAAATTCAATAAGAGCATTCTCCCATTTATCTCTGATTGATATTATACGATTGCCATTTTTCTTTTCCTTATAGATGTAATCCATTTTAATTCTCCTTCCAGAATCAATAACAAAACCTTATGTTATTAAAAGTCTACGTTATCGACCGAAAAAGGGTTTCAAAATAAGGAATCCTCAAAAAAAGAAGTAAATTATACCTGCGTTTGGTGCCATGTCTCTTAAAATACCCACAAAAAGCAACCAGTTTCGGCTGCCTTTTAATAAATTTAATGCAAATTTTTAGAAACCTTAGTTTGAAAACTTTTCTCTAACCTATGACCCTTAATATCTTCCTCAGACATGTCGAAACCCACGCTCAGGATAACGTTCAAGTGGGACCACTGCTTAAACTTCAAACATCATATATGTGTCATTCACTTGTGGTGTTTCAATTGCGGTTAGATCTGAAATACATAGTAGGTCTAATGTTGTCCGCTTTAAATAGAAGGTGGGAAAGAAATGTCCCTGCTTCCTTACTGTATAGGAATTAATATTTCACACAAATGATTATCAATCATTTGTGGAGTATATCTTTCTATAATTGGTTGTTCTCTTATTGATAGATTATTTCTTTCTATCTCAGAAGAAATATTGCCCCAAAAGTCTCTGACTGCCTCTTTTGTATGGTCAAGCAAGAAAACAGCATATTTCCCACCAGAAAATTCTCCAACATGAGCTGGTTTTTTCACATTCAAATCTTTATTTATAACAACACAAACATCATAACGACATTCCTCTTTAGGAGTAATCTCTGGGTTATCTTGCGGTATGCCTAAAATTGTAGAATTATCAAATACATCATTCAATTTTGCCCACTTTTTAAAAGTCTCCATTAATTCTTTGTTTTGCTTTTCACCGTACTCCCCAACATTTCTGAAATAAGCAATCCTTGATTCAGGTAATTCTTCAATAGTTATTTTCAAATTTTAGTCCTCCTTTCTTAGATAAGGTAATTCGATTTAAAATGTTTTTCAAGTTATTTTTTAAAAATATTCTGATTATAATATAGTTTAATTAAGCCATTAGCCACTGTATATTCCGAAGATCCATAAAAAAAGAAGAGATTACCTCAAAAGGTCTCTTCTTCTTGTTTTTTGGTATATTAAATAATGTATAGACAATACTGAATAAAAATTTGTATAGAAAGAAGGTGATTCCATGCCAACTAACAACAAACCCAATAGACTAATCGCTGAGAAGTCTCCTTACTTACTTCAACACGCTCACAATCCTGTTGACTGGCACCCGTGGGGAGAAGAAGCCTTCAACAAAGCAAAAAAAGAAAACAAACCAATATTGGTAAGTATTGGATACAGCTGTTGTCATTGGTGCCACGTGATGGCCCACGAAAGCTTTGAAGATGAAGAAATCGCGCGTCTTCTCAATGAACGGTTTGTGGCGATTAAAGTCGACCGGGAAGAGCGGCCGGATGTGGATTCTGTTTATATGAGAATCTGCCAGCTGATGACCGGGCAGGGCGGCTGGCCGCTGAATGTGTTTATCACGCCTGATCAGAAGCCGTTTTACGCGGGTACATATTTTCCAAAGACGAGCAAATTCAATCGTCCTGGTTTTGTTGATGTGCTTGAGCATCTGTCTGAGACGTTTGCGAACGACCGTGAGCATGTCGAGGATATTGCGGAGAACGCCGCTAAACATTTACAGACCAAAACAGCCGCCAAATCAGGCGAAGGCCTTAGCGAGTCAGCGATTTCCCGGACATTCCAGCAGCTTGCCAGCGGGTTTGATACGATCTACGGCGGTTTCGGGCAGGCACCGAAATTTCCGATGCCCCATATGCTGATGTATTTGCTTCGTTATCATCACAATACGGGGCAGGAGAACGCTTTATACAACGTGACGAAAACGCTGGACAGCATGGCGAATGGTGGCATTTACGATCATATCAGCTATGGGTTCGCCCGCTATTCGACCGATGACGAGTGGCTCGTTCCCCACTTTGAAAAAATGCTGTACGACAATGCGCTGCTGCTGACTGCTTATACAGAAGCCTATCAGGTCACGCAAAACAGCCGTTATAAAGAGATTTGTGAGCAGATCATTACGTTCATTCAGAGGGAAATGACTCATGAAGACGGAAGCTTTTTCTCTGCTTTAGACGCGGATACAGAAGGAGAAGAAGGAAAGTACTACGTGTGGTCAAAGGAAGAAATTCTGAAAACGCTCGGGGACGATCTCGGAACGCTGTATTGCCAAGTGTATGACATCACTGAAGAAGGAAACTTTGAAGGCAAAAATATTCCTAACCTCATTCACACAAAGCGAGAACAAATCAAAGAGGATGCCGGGTTAACCGAAAAAGAGCTCAGCCTCAAACTCGAAGACGCAAGACAGCAGCTCTTGAAGACACGCGAGGAAAGAACCTATCCCCATGTCGATGATAAAGTGCTCACCTCATGGAACGCGCTGATGATCGCAGGTCTTGCGAAAGCGGCAAAGGTATACCAGGAGCCGAAATATCTCAGCCTAGCGAAAGACGCCATCACATTTATTGAAAACAAATTAATCATCGACGGCCGTGTGATGGTCCGATATCGTGATGGCGAAGTGAAAAACAAAGGCTTTATCGACGATTACGCTTTTCTCCTATGGGCTTATCTGGATCTCTATGAAGCTTCGTTTGATCTTTCTTATTTACAAAAAGCGAAGAAACTGACAGACGATATGATCAGCTTATTTTGGGATGAGGAGCATGGCGGATTCTACTTCACCGGACACGATGCAGAAGCCTTAATCGTACGGGAAAAAGAAGTGTACGACGGCGCCGTGCCTTCCGGAAACAGTGTGGCAGCAGTTCAGCTGCTGCGTCTTGGACAAGTCACAGGCGACTTATCACTGATCGAAAAAGCGGAAACGATGTTTTCCGTGTTCAAGCCAGACATCGACGCGTATCCGAGCGGCCATGCTTTCTTTATGCAAAGTGTGTTAAGGCATCTAATGCCTAAAAAAGAAATCGTGATTTTTGGAAGTGCAGACGATCCAGCCAGAAAACAAATCATAACAGAGCTCCAAAAAGCCTTTAAGCCCAACGACTCCATTCTGGTGGCAGAGCAGCCCGAGCAATGCAAAGACATTGCGCCATTTGCAGCAGACTACCGCATCATAGACGGCAAAACAACCGTTTATATTTGTGAAAACTTCGCCTGCCAGCAGCCGACAACAAATATTGAAGAAGCGATCCACACGTTAATAAGCAGCAGGGATTAAGACCCTTGCTGCTTACTTTTTGATTTCTTATGGTACCATAAAGCGATCCCCGCAAACACAAGGTTGACCGCTATCGTAAAGAAAGCCTCCCACATCGGGTTCCCCCGCGTAACCGTAAAGAGAGAAGGAATTCCTCCATACACACTGTTTTTTTCTGTAATAAACATACACAAAAACATATTATTCGCGGCATGGGCGCCAAGTGATATTTCGATGCTTCCAGTTTTAATCGTGTAATAGGTCCACACAAAACCAAATGTTAAATACTCAATTCCTGCCCAGACAGCACCGTTGTTCATTTCTGGATTCGCAAAATGCAATACGCCAAACAATCCTCCGACAATCAGTGTCAAAAATAGAGGATTTTTCGTCAATCTCCCGAAAGCTTGAAGCAAAAATCCCCTGAAAAACAGTTCCTCAGCTGATGTCTGAATCGGAACCAAAATGAGGGCAGCCGCTAGCAGCCAGATAAATCGTGATGTATCAAAGGCTTGCATTGAATAATTATCTGGATGAATCACAAAATCAATCAATTGTACGGCGATCATCAGCAAGAAATAAGCAATAAAGCCAAAGGAAATTCTCCGCCAATTCATCTTTGAATTTGGTGTTATCACCGTTCGGAAAGGCCGCTTCAAAATAAAGCGTACAGCCAGCCAAACTCCCGGAATGGCGAATAAATAAATCACATGGGACAAATAAAGATCTACGAGGGGATCACTCAGCACAGCTTCATCCAAATCAAACGTGATATTGGGATTCACAATAACCGTGAACAGTATAGCGAAGAGGTAAGCTATATTCCCGAATACATATAACCCTACCATCACCAAAAAAGCGAAAAAATATCTCCACAACGTATTGTTTCCTTCTATAGGACGAATAAATGAATTCATTCCTTCTATGTCTCTTCCTTTCAATGAGAATATTACTATATATTTGCATAAATTGGTCTATGAATCTACTGTTTTGGAAATCTTTTAAGCAAAATTAAAATATAAAGTGTGAATTTAGTTCTTACATCTAGTGATTTGAACTCTGTTGCCAATGAACCAAGATACTTATAATAGTCCCAAGAGGGGAATTTTCAGTCTTTTCTTACTACTCAAAAGGGGGTTTTTTATGAATACGATCTTCAAACAAAAGAATACACATCCTTTCTCAAACGCAGCGAATCGTTTAGACCGCCTTCCGATTTCACGCGTTCATTTCCAAGTGTTAACCGCTCTCGGCATTGTTTATTTCTTTGATCTCGCAGATTTATTTACCCTCAGCAATGTAGCGCCGGCACTGATTGAACATTGGGGCATCCCGCTTTCAACTATTGCTAACGTAACGGCTGCTTCGTTTTTAGGCATGTTTTTAGGCGCTTCACTGGGCGGACGGCTGTCCGATCGAATCGGCCGCAAAAAAGCCTTAAATCTATTTGTCTTTGTTTTCTCAATCGCATCGCTATGCAATGCTGCGGCATGGGACATTCCATCTTTAATGACATTCCGTTTTCTCACCGGATTTGGCGTTGCAGCCGCCATGGTCATTACGAATAGCTATTTGGCGGAATTTTTCCCTTCAAGTGTACGTGGAAAATATATTTCTTTTTGTGCCATGATTGGATTGATCGGGGTTCCGATCACCAACATTGTGTCTGCCTTTGTCATTCCTCTTGGTTCATGGGGATGGAGGCTAGTATTTGTATGGGGTGCCGTCGGCCTTATTTATTTTTTCTTTATTCGACGGCTGGAAGAGTCGCCTCGCTGGCACGAAAATCGCGGGGAATATGCAAAAGCCGATGCGATCCTCAATCGAATTGAGGCACAGGTTGAAAAGGAGAAAGGCCCGCTTCCGGCAGCATCCCAGCCTAAAGTAAGCGAAACTGTTAAGCAGCATGCAGGTTACGCAGGCTTATTGAAAGGCAGAAACCTCAAAATCACCATCGTATTATCTGCTGTATGGATTTTTGAAACGTTTGGGTTTTACGGATTTGCCTCATGGGTTCCAAGCCTGCTAAAAAGCAATGGCGTCACCATGGAAAATACATTGTGGTATAACGTATTGCATTCCGTCGGCGCTCCGCTTGGCGCACTGCTCGGCTCCATGATTTCCGAAAGATTTCAAAGAAAATGGATTTTAGCTGCGAGTGCGTTTCTGACGGCCATCGCCGGGCTCTTATATGGTATGACTTTTATTCCCATCATGATCATTGTATTTGGTTTTATCGTGAATATCACAGAACGGGTCTTTACCTCGAACTTATACGCCTATACATCTGAACCTTATCCGACTGAATACCGCTCATCTGGCAGCGGTTTAGCCTATGGTCTTGGCCGTTTTTCAAACATTTTTGGCTCATTGCTTGTCGGATTTATTGCCGTTCAGCTCGGCTATATCAGCGTCTTCTTATTTATTGGGGGCTGCTGGCTCGCGTGCTCCTTGCTGTTAATCTTCTTCGGTCCTAATACGAATGCGAAACAGATTTAAAAAAGTCAGTGCGGATCTGCCGCACTGATCTCATTACAATTGCTTCAAAATCCTCGCGGGGTTTCCGCCTACAACAGTATTAGCTGGTACATCCTTAGTGACAACAGATCCAGACGCAATCACTGCGTTATCACCGATTGTCACTCCCGGGTTAATCACCGCCCGGCCTCCAATCCAAACTTGATCTCCAATTGTCACAGGCTTACCGAACTCCTTCCCGGATTTCCTTTCGATCGGATCAAGAGGATGACCGGCCGTGTAGATATGTACACCTGGCGCAATCAAACAATGACGGCCGATACGCACCTCACACACATCTAAAATGACACAGTCAAAATTAACAAATGTATGATCTCCGATATGAATGTGATAGCCATAATCACAGCGGAATGTCGGCAAAATCGTGACTTGATCCCCAACCGAACCGAGAAGCTCCTTCAAAAGCTCCGTCCGCACTGCATCATCTTCCGGTGTTTCGTTATATTGTCTAATCAGCTGTCTCGCATGCTTGCGTTCTAGTAATAGTTGTTGATCTTCCGAATTGTATAATTCTCCGGCTGCCATTTTTTCTTTTTCTGTCCTCAGCATTTAAGTCACTCCATGTCAGATTGTAATCTCGATCAAATTTCCTTCATCATCCTCAATCACACTTTCATAGTAGCCGTCTCCTGTTGTCCTCGGGCCGTTTACTACTGCGAAACCATCCGCCTTCAATCGGTCAGTCAGTTCGTCAACTTTCTCCCGGCTCCCAACGGAAAAGGCAATATGTGCCCAGCCTGTCATTGTTTGTGAGGGCGGATCGGTCACATTCCCTTTTTTCATAATTTCCAGCCTTGCTCCAGAATCAAACGTAATAAAATAAGACTTAAAATCTTTTTTCTCATTATGATACAAATCATTCGCTTCGCCATTAAAATACGTTTCATAAAAAGATTTCATTCGCTCTAAATCATTGACCCAGACCGCTGTATGTTCAATCTGCATTTCTTCCTCCTCCTTCGCCTTCAATGAAGTTATAAGGTATGAAATGCATTTCAGTTCAAGCTTTTTTCTTAAATTTATGCTGAATTTTGATATCAGCGGGTTCATCCTGCAAAAATAGAGAAAATGCTGCGATGCCGAGCTGCTCAAGGTTCAAATCAAGCGACGGAAAACCAAGAACACGGCTGATAGAGGAATTCCCCTCGCCTATGATTTCAACATCCCAATTATTCTTTTTGGCAAATAGATGAATTCCAGCTGCCACTTCATCACTATTTGCATAAATAGCGGTCGGAACCCGCCCGCTCATATAAAAATGTTCAGCTGCCAGCTCACCATCATTCATATCGTTGCACCCGGACAGCATATGGCGGTCTTCCAACCTTCCGCAGACAGCTTTATAGGCCGCAGCTTTATCAGCCGTGCTCGGGCTCCTATCAGCTTCTCTGACACACGTAAAAGCAATATTCTCATGTCCGCGGCTCTTTAAATAGCGAAAACTCTCTGCATAAGCAGCTTTTCTGTCATTAAAAGCACAAGGGACATCGATGTCTCCGGTATTCTCACAAGCGATGATCGGCCCATATTCCTGATAAGCTAAAATGCTGTCCCAATGATTGGCGCGGGAAGTAATGATGAGACCGTCTATTTTCTTCGTTCTTAACAGCTCTAAATATTTGATTTCAATAGCGGGGTTATAATTGGTGGGGAGAAGGGTCGTTGCATACTCATGTTGAAAAGCCGCCTTGGTGATTCCGTTAACGATTTTATCAAAGCAGGGATGATCGCTATAAGGCAGAATCACACCGACCGTATGGGTTTTCCCGCGAATGAGATCGATTGCGGTTCGATTTGGTGTATAATCCAATTCCTTCATGACTTGTTGAACAAGCTTTCTCTTTTCTTCAGATACATACGGATGATGATTCAATACACGCGAGACAGTCGAAACAGATACATTTGCCAGTCTTGCGATCTCTTTTATATTTGCCATCTCTTTCTCCTTTTCATATAAAAAAGCAGTAAGTGTAAAATCCTTACTGCTATCTCATCATATATTGATGATAAGTTCAACAGGACAATGGTCGGAACCCATGACGTCCGCTGATATGCTGGCATCTTCAATCTGTTCCTTAAGGCTTTCAGAAACAACAAAATAATCAATCCGCCATCCAATATTTCTGTCCCGGGCGCCGGCACGATACGACCACCAGGAATAAGCGCCTTCAAGATCAGGATAAACATGACGAAAAGAATCAACAAAGCCAGCTTCTAAGAAACGAGTGAATGCCTCTCTTTCTTGATCTGAAAATCCAGCGTTATTCCGGTTCGCCTTTGGATTTTTCAAGTCAATCTCCTGATGGGCTACATTCAAATCACCGCATAAAATCACTGGTTTTTTCTGATCCAATTCAAGAATATAAGACAGTAAAGCCTCTTCCCATTGCATGCGGTAATCAATCCGCTCTAATCCCCTTCTGGAATTGGGCGTGTAAACAGTCATTACAAACACGTTTTCAAATTCCAGCGTAATCACTCTGCCTTCTTGGTCATGCTCTTCTACTCCGATACCGTAGATGACCTGCAGCGGTTCTTGCTTAGAAAAAACAGCTGTGCCGGAATATCCTTTTTTCACTGCATAATTCCAGTACACATGATAGTCTTCAGGCTGGAGATCAACCTGGCCGTCCTGTATCTTCGTTTCCTGAAGACATATAATATCTGCATCCTCTTCTTTCAAATAAGAGAGGAAATCCATTTTTCTCATCACAGCCCGCAGGCCGTTTACATTCCATGAAATCAACTTCATGTTTCATCCTCCCCCCTATAAAAAAGAGCAAGAACCCGAAGGTCCTTGCTCTTTACATATCAGCTTACTCACCGCTTACGTATGGAAGTAAAGCCATTTGACGTGCGCGTTTGATCGCTGCAGTCAATTTACGTTGGTATTTAGCGTTTGTTCCAGTTACACGACGTGGTAAAATTTTACCGCGCTCAGAAACAAACTTTTTAAGAAGATCTACATCTTTGTAGTCGATGTGCGTGATACCGTTAGAAGTGAAATAACACACTTTACGGCGTTTCGCACGACCGCCTCTGCGTCCTCCTGCCATTGTCATTTCCCTCCTTTCTTTTTCATTTTAGGCGATAATCACATTAGAATGGAAGATCATCATCCGAGATGTCAATCGGTTTGCCGTCGTTGGCAAATGGGTCATCATTAAAGCTGTTCCCCTGATTGCGTCTCTGGTTGTTTTGATTTCCCCCAAATGGATTATCATTTTGGCCTCCGCCAAAGTACTGGCCTCCGCCGCTGTTTCCTTCGTTGTATCCACCTGAACCAGAACCGCCGCCGTTTTTCGGCTCAAGAAATTGAACACTTTCAGCTTGGACCTCTGTCACGAAGACACGCTGTCCTTGCTGGTTTTCATAGTTTCTTGTTTGTAAACGGCCATCTACGCCTGCAAGGCTTCCTTTTTTCAAGAAGTTTGCAACGTTTTCGGCTTGTCTTCTCCAAGTGACACAATTAATGAAATCGGCCTCACGTTCTCCGGACTGGTTCGTAAATGTACGATTCACAGCAAGAGTAAACGTAGCAACAGCCGCACCGTTTGGCGTATAACGAAGCTCTGGGTCTTTTGTCAGTCTTCCGACTAATACAACTCGGTTAAGCATAAGAAAGACCACCTTTTACCATTATATATTTCAAAATTGCTTATTCTTCTTCTTTAACAACAATGTGGCGAATGATATCGTCACTGATCTTAGCTAGACGGTCAAATTCTTGAACTGCCGCAGCGTCAGATTGAACGTTTACGATTTGGTAGAAACCGTCGCGGAAATCGTTGATTTCGTAAGCAAGACGACGTTTACCCCAATCCTTTGTTCCAGTGATCTCCGCACCGTTAGAAGTCAGAACGTTGTTGAAACGCTCGATAACTGCTTTTTTAGACTCTTCGTCAATGTTTGGGCGGATAATGTACATAACTTCGTACTTTCTCATCTGTTTGCACCTCCTTTTGGACTAAGCGGCCCATAATGGGCAAGGAGCAATAATTCTATTACTCACAATTTTATATTATACCAAAGCTCTTGTCCCTTTACAACTGCATACTATACATTAAATCGGAAATGAATAACATCTCCGTCTTGGACCACATATTCTTTCCCTTCAAGGCGGACTTTTCCTGCCTCTTTAGCTCCTGCCATACCGCCGCCCGCAAGAAGATCCTCATAAGCAACTGTCTCAGCACGAATGAAGCCCCGCTCAAAGTCACTATGAATAATTCCTGCACACTCAGGGGCTTTCATGCCTTTTTTGAATGTCCAAGCTCTGACTTCCTGTTCTCCGGCTGTGAAATATGTTGCGAGGCCGAGAAGAGAGTAAGACGCTTTGATCAGCTGATCAAGACCTGATTCTTGAATGCCCAGCTCTTCCAAGAACATTTGCTTTTCTTCGCCTTCAAGCTCAGCGATTTCGGATTCGATTTTTGCACACACAACGATAACTTCTGCGTTTTCGCCGGCAGCGTACTCGCGAATCTTCGCTACATTTTCATTGCCAGATGGATCAGCAACTTCATCTTCACTTACGTTGGCCACGTACAAAATAGGCTTCGAAGTCAGTAGATGGAGCTGCTTCACAAGCTTTTGCTGCTCTTCAGTGAATTCTACAGATCGAGCAGGCTTTTCACTTTCAAACGCTTCTTTCAGTTTAGATAAAATCTCAAACTCAAATACAGCGTCTTTATCTTTTTGCTTCGCAAGCTTGCTGACGCGTGTAATCCGCTTTTCAACCGTTTCCATATCAGCGAGGATCAGCTCAAGGTTGATCGTTTCAATGTCATCAATCGGATCAACCTTTCCGGAAACGTGTGTAATGTTGTCATCGGAAAAAGCACGGACAACGTGGCAAATCGCGTCAACTTGGCGAATATGAGATAGGAACTTGTTGCCGAGTCCTTCTCCTTTAGATGCGCCCTTTACAATCCCTGCAATATCAGTGAATTCAAAAGCAGTCGGCACAGTCTTCTTCGGGTTGACCAGCTCAGTCAGCTTTTGCAGACGATCATCCGGCACCTCTACAATTCCCACGTTCGGATCAATTGTACAGAACGGGTAGTTGGCTGATTCGGCACCGGCCTGTGTAATTGCGTTAAATAGTGTTGATTTTCCGACGTTCGGCAAACCAACAATTCCAGCTGTTAAAGCCATTCTTTCATCTCCTCTATATAAAACCGTCATTGTATGAACGTATTTTGAACCTAGAGCAATTATAAGGAGGTTCACTGGAAAAGACAAGCTGACAAAAAAGCATTTTCAGCCTGCCAATCCCTTTGATTATGCTTTTTTCAAGCCTACTAAACAGTCAAAAAGCGTACTTCCCATTCCATTATCAGAATTTGTATCATTTGTCAGTGCATTGACTGACCCTCCAAAAGCCGCCCACATGCCTTCATCTATATTAATCGTCTTCGCATGAGCCTGCTTCATCACTTTCACCTTGCCCTTCAAGCGTCCACGGTCATTAAAGATGATAACCTCGTCTCCATCCCGAAGATCCTGCTCAGCCGCTATATCTGGAGAAATATCGACCTGAACGTGCTGAAGCTTTTCAATAAATGGCACATGCTGTGAATGGTTGGAACGCTGCGGATGAATGGATAACAGCGTATAAGGGTACTTTACAGCTAACTCCTCATTATGGAAAACAGATTCTTCGGGCACATTTAATTGAAGCGAGCCGCTAAATCCTTTTTGCTCAGCTAGCGACGAAGTAAATTCAAATTTTCCACTCGGCGTCAAAAACTGATAATCATCCCACGGCACCTGTTTTACTGGAAGAGGGAGGTGGCCTTTTTCTTTTAAACGCTCAAGTGTCACATCCTCTGCTTCCAATGAGGAAAGCCCCATCTCTAAAAATTCTTGAGTGCTGTATTCAAACAGCTCGCCAAACCCAAGACGTTTTGCAAGCTCTGACCAGATCCAGCTGTCCGACTTCGCTTCACCCTGCGGCTCCACAAGCTTCTTCCCGTACTGAACATAATGATGATACATACTGGAATAGTAGATATCTTCTTCTTCAAAAACAGTGGCAGTCGGCAAAACATAATCACACAGCTTTGCGGTATCCGTCATAATGAAATCAATCGCGACCGTCATTGAAACCTTTTCAAAAGCTTGTCTCACTTTATTTGTATTCGGCACCTGAGTCAGCGGATTTCCGCAAGTCACAATAATCATCTCAATCGCAGGATCAGCAGCGGTCAACACTTCTTCAGCCTGCGTCATCATTGAAAAAGAACGTGATGTTGTTTTTAATTCCGGCAGCGTCAGCTTTGTTTTTGCAAAGCTCTCGCCAATCTGGACATTTCCGAAATTCGCGCCGCCGCCCTTAATTCCGACATTTCCGCTTGCCGCAACGAGTGCATCAATCCAACGAATCGTTCCGCCGCCGTTTTTATATCGCTGCATGCCAAGCCCCATAAAAGTAGACACCGGACCATCAGCATACAAACCGGCCAGATACTCCAGCTCCTCCATAGAAGTTTCTGTTTTCACAATAAACTCTTCCAGAGAAACAGTTTTCAAAAGCTCTTTCACATCATCAAAACCGACAGAATGCTCAGAAATAAACGTTTCATCCGTTCTTCCCGTCTCAATCAGAACCTTCAAAACGGCTGCCGCAAGCCAGCCGTCCATTCCAGGCTTTACAGAGATATAGCGGTCAGCAAGCTTTGCAGTCGGGTTGAAGATCGGATCAATCACCGTAATCGTGGCGCCCTTCTTTTTCACCTGCTGCAAGTGATGGTATAAGTGCATATTTGTTCTGGATACATTTCTTCCCCACACAACAACATGCTTGCTGTTGTAAATATCAAGCGGGCCGTGACCGTACGAACGGCCAAAATCCCAGCTTTGCGCCTCGATGCCGGAGCCCCAGCATATGCTTCCGACGATTTCAGTCACGCCTCCATATCCATTAAAAAAACGCTGATCAAGCGCTTTTAACAGACCGTTATTCGCATAATCATGGCTGTGCAAAACAGCAGTCGTCTCCGACGTTTCCTTGATTTCCCGAAGTTTATCGGCAATTTCATCAAGTGCCTGCTCCCAAGAAATCCGCACAAACTCGCCATTTTGTTTTTTCATTGGATAGCGAAGCCGATCAGGAGAATTTGTTTTTGTCTCAAGCATTCTGCCGCGGCCGCAGATTTTACCTTCCGTAATCGGATGGTTTGGATCTCCGTCCACTTTTGTTACCTTTCCATCATCAACAGTCACCAAAAAGCCGCAGCTGTCCCAACAATTCAGCGGACATGCCGACTGATGCACTTTGCTCATCGCCGTCTTCTCCTTACCTTCTATATGAAAAAGCATGAGTGTCGGCCTATTTATGAAGTAGGCTCCTCATGCTTGACTAGTACTTTTTTTAGTTTTCTTTCAAATTCTCTTCTCGGAATCATAACACTGTGAGAGCATCCCTCACACTTAATTCGAATATCCATTCCCATGCGTATAATTTTCCAGCTGTTCGCTCCGCATGGATGCGGTTTTTTCATTTCTACGATATCATTCAGGCCAAAGTCTTTATCCGCCAAGACCCTTCACCTCTTTTCCTAAACTGCTGTATCTATTGTACAAAAAAACTGATCATAAGAGCAATCAAGATACCCGAAAAGAAATACATCCTCTTATTTCCATTTACTCAAAATAGGATATAGGAGCAGACAAACTAACAAATACAAATTGAGCATCCCATATATCGGATACAAGAACGCGATCAAATCAGAAAATCCGAAAGAAGTAAAAGGTACCATTAACACTAACAAAATCAACACAATCATCCATCTCGGCATATGAATAAACGCCATCAGCCGGCTGGACAGCCCCAGCAAACCAGCTACCGTCGTCGTGTAAATCGCCAGGCACAGCACCGCCGTCATACATAAAAAAAGGAAATAAGGCGCACCCTCCAGAACGGCAAACAGCGGTATTTCAAACTGAGAAAGGGAGCCCGCCAGCTCCACCAACGTTTCATTATAAACAAATGAGATCACGCCAAAAATAAGACCGCTTGCCACACTTGCGATTTTTGCTTCTCCGAGCCCTTTCATCTCTTTCCCAACAGAGGATAAAATCGCAACAACTGAAAGGATGTTTAAAGAGGTAAACGTAATGCTCGCAGGCCAGTTATACTGCTGGGACAAATCAATCGTCCACGTATGGTGATGTGTGCTCTGAAAGGAGACCAGCGCATATAAAAGCCCCGCTACTAACACAGGAATCAAAATACTATTTATAGATAATATTCCTTTCACATCCCACAAAAACAAACACACTGTCACGATGCAAATCAGCGTGATCCCCCACCAGAAAGGAAGCTTGTACATTTGCAGGGTCACACCGCCTCCGGCAATCATCACCATAGTCGTCGAAAACAAATAAAAAATGATGAGGACATCATAAATTTTCGCCAGCCATGGTCCCATTAAATGCTCCAGAACCGGCAGAAAATGAGTGGATTGAACCTTAAAACTGATTTTCATCACAATATAAGACGAGAAAATGAACATGATTGTAAACAGCACAATAGCAAGTCCACTTTCCACCCCAAAAAACTGCCATATCTCCTGACCGCTCGCATATCCGGCCCCGATCAGGCTCCCTAATATGAGCAGCATCCACTTCATTCCGGCTCTCCACAACACTATCACCTCATAGACAAAGTTCAGCTTGTTCCCGTTATTGTTACTATATAAATAAAGGAAAGCAAAAATGCCATATTTTCATAGACATTTAAATACAAGGTGAAATTATCATACGAAATACACATAAAAAAAGACTGCTAATATGGCAGTCTAAAAAGAGATATTTATTTACTTGTCCGCGGAATGAAGAAGTGAACTTCACTCTTCACTTTTTTCTAACCATTCCTACCTATTCAAGTGTTTCATAAACAGACCATTGCTTGATCATGATCGAGGCAATGGGGGACAATACTTGTAATCGCCCACTAACCATTCATATCATGCCCTCTACTTTTTTTAAAATCTCCGGTGCCATACACAAAGCATAAAAAATCATACTGCTGGATATACTGTAAACAAGCTTACATAACTACACACCATAGCAATTCTGTTACCTACTATAACAAGGAAGTGAAACCCATGAATCGAAAAGGCGGGCTTTTTTCCTCTCAGGAACGAGTAAAGCAATATGTTTCACATACAGATGCTGCAGCAGCAAAACAAATCCAAACCATCCTTTCTTCATCCTTACGTAAAGCTGCCGGCAAACCAATTGTTGTGGTTTGTATCGGAACAGACCGTTCAACCGGTGACTCATTAGGCCCGCTCGTAGGAATGAAACTCAAACAGATGCAGCTCACCAGATTCCATGTCTACGGAACCTTATCTGACCCCGTCCATGCTGTGAACATGAAGGATAAAATCAATGACATTCATAAATTACATAAAAACCCATTTGTTATAGCAGTCGATGCATGCTTAGGCCGCGTTAAGAGTGTGGGTTCATTTCAAATCGGGGACGGGCCATTAAAGCCCGGAGCCGGTGTACAAAAAGACCTTCCTGAAGTGGGAGATCTTCATATTAACGGAATCGTGAATGTGAGCGGTTTCATGGAATATTTTGTATTGCAAAACACTAGACTCAACTTGGTCATGAATATGGCAAATGTTCTAGCGGAAGGTTTGAGTTTAACAGATCGGACAGAGTGGAGGCAAGAACGCATTAACCCGCTGCAAAGGCTCACTGGGCGCATATAAAACAAAAACCATCTTCGCTTGAAAGATGGTTTTTTCATTTATGATTCTCGTTCAGACAAAAGCTCTAAAATCCGGTCAAGGTCTTCATTAGAGAAAAATTCAATTTCGATTTTGCCTTTTTTCTTCTGTCTTTTAATATTAACTGTTGTTCCAAAATAATTTTGGAGATAGGATTCTCGTTCTTTTAGAACCGCATCTTTCACAGGTTCTTTTTTCTTTGTTTCACGTGGAACATTCTGATTCAACTGCTGAATCAGCTGCTCAAGCTGGCGAACATTGAGCTGCTCCGCAATCACTTTTTGTACCAGCGGTTCAAGCTTATTTTTGTTTTTTAAGCCAAGAAGCGTGCGTCCATGTCCCATAGAAAGCGTGCCTTCGGCAATAAGCTGTTGAATATTTTCTGGCAGTGTCAGCAGTCTTAAATGATTCGCAATATGCGGTCTGCTTTTCCCAAGACGTTTGGCAAGCTGCTCTTGTGTGAGATCTAAGTGTTTCAAAAGGGAGTCATATGCCTGAGCCTCTTCAAGCGGAGATAAATCTTCACGCTGAAGGTTTTCTAATAAAGCAATTTCCCTCATTAACGCCTCTGATAATTCACGGACAATGGCCGGAACTGTATCTAAACCTGCCAGCTTTGCCGCTCGAAAACGCCGTTCACCCGCAACAATATCATAGCCTTTTAAAGATTTTCTGACGATAAGCGGCTGAAGAATGCCATGCTGCAGCACAGATTCTTTTAGTTCAGCTAATGCCTCGTCATCAAAGTGTTTTCTTGGCTGATAAGGATTAGGGCGTAAATCGGCAATTTTAATTTCTTCAACTGTCTCTTCAGACAAATCTACCTGATTAAATAACGCATTAATCCCTTTTCCAAGGCCTTTAGCCATTCGCAGCCACTTCCTTTGCTAAATCTAAATATACTTCCGCACCTCTTGACCGCGGATCGTATAAAATGATGGGTTTTCCGTGACTCGGTGCCTCACTCAGACGGACATTACGCGGAATAACTGTCTTATATACTTTATCCCTAAAATACTTTTTAACCTCTTCAATCACTTGAATGCCAAGGTTTGTCCGGGCATCAAGCATTGTCAGCAATACACCTTCAATCATTAAATCAGTATTCAAATGCTTTTGCACAAGACGTACTGTATTTAATAACTGGCTGAGACCCTCCAAGGCATAATATTCGCACTGTACAGGAATCACAACGGAATCCGAGGCTGTAAGGGCGTTAATCGTCAGCAAGCCCAATGACGGCGGACAATCAATGATAATATAATCATAATTTTGCTTTACTGCTTCAAGCGCTCTCTTCAATCTCACTTCTCTTGATATTGTAGGAACCAGCTCGATCTCAGCCCCTGCAAGCTGAATCGTCGCAGGAATCACATCCAAGTTCTCTACTGTCGTTGCTTTAATAATATCTATTACATCTGCATCATCTACTAAAATATCGTACACACACTGCTCTACATCGGCTTTTTCAATCCCTAATCCGCTTGTCGCATTTCCCTGCGGATCAATATCTACCAGCAGAACCCTTTTCCCTATGTAAGCCAAACATGCCCCAAGGTTGACAGACGTCGTTGTTTTGCCGACCCCGCCTTTTTGGTTCGTAATTGCTATGATTTTTCCCACGATGTCACCTACTTTCACATGAACATGTACTATCTTGCTTCTATTCTATCAAAAAAAGATTAAAGCGTTTCATTTTTTTCATCATTTTGTTCCGAATCAGAAGGGAAATAATTGAAAATTCAAGCACGCTTTATGCTTTCTCTTATAAATTCTGCAATTTCTATGTTTTTTTGACTTAAAAAAGGAATTTCTTAAAGAAAAAAAGAAGAAGTCACAGTACAGAACGTGGAAACAGGATGGTGAGAAAATGGTTTATCAAACGAAGAGAGACGTACCCGTTACGCTGATGATTGTGTTTCTCATATTACTGATACAAGCAGATGCCATTGTTCCTTTTGTGCTGGGAAATATGAGAGTTTCCGGCTGGATCATTTTTATTCTGCTGACTCTTTTAAATGGACTCATCATTTGGAGCTTTATTGACCTAAAATATGTATTGAAGGAACACCATCTGATCATTAAAGCCGGATTGATCAAACATCAAATTCCTTATGAAAAAATCGATAAAGTCGTTCAAAAAAAGAAACTATGGTCCGGTTTTCGTCTGATCGGCTCTCGCCATGCCATCACAATATATTATCAGGGGGGATGGGGACATGCAGTAATTTCACCGCAAAAATCTGAAGAGTTTATCCACAAACTCAAAGAAAAGAATTCTAATATAATAATTTTCACTAAAAGTAAGTGATTACCTTTTATTGAAAATATAAAAAGCTCTCCTGCTTTTCAGGAGAGCTTCTATTTTGGTATGCGAATCGTTAATTGAATATATTCTTCAAATTCTTCTTCTTCCGTATTCAATTTTACACCGCTGTCTTCCACCATTGATAGTGACTGGCGAATCGTGTTCATCGCAATTCTTGTATCTCTGCTGAATGCTTTGCGTCTCGGCTTTGGCTTTCTCTGGCCTTGCTCCAGCATTTTCACCACGCGGTCTTCCGTCTGCTTTACATTTAAACTTTTCTCAATAATCTCTGTGAGCAGTGTGACTTGGAGCTCAGGCTGTTTCAGCGGAATCAGCGCTCTGGCGTGGCGCTCGGTGATTTTCTTCTCCATAATCGCCTCTTGGACCGGCTGAGGCAGCTTTAATAACCGAAGCTTATTCGCGATTGTAGACTGCCCTTTTCCTAAGCGCTGTGCGAGTGCCTCCTGTGTTAAATCATGCAGCTCAAGCAGCCTAGCATAAGCATGCGCTTCCTCAATAGAAGACAGTTCTTCCCGCTGCAAGTTTTCGATTAACGCCACAGAAGCGGTTTCCGTGTCGGAAAAATCCTTAATAATTGCCGGAATCTTTTCCCACTCAAGCGATTGCACCGCTCTCCAGCGTCTTTCACCTGCAATGAGTTCGTATTGGCCTTCTTCTTCTGTATGCCTAACAACAATCGGCTGAATAATGCCGTGTGTATGAATGGTCATTGCTAACTCTTTGATTTTTTCATCTGAGAAAATGGTGCGTGGCTGAAAACGGTTGGGAACGATAGCATTTACCGGTATTTCCAGAATCTCTTCTTTATTTGTATCATGTTCAGCAATCTCCGGCTCCTGTTCCTTCTCACCAAGCCCGAAGAAACGAGAGAATGAATGCTTCATGTACCTACACCACCTTTAAAAACTGCCATTTTTATAATTCTATTTTCTCATGGTTTTTCCTGCTGTACATCCATCAATTTTGATGAAAATATGATGGTATTGTCATATCAGGCTGTCTAAATTACCCTTCAATTGGCGATTTATTAGGAGTTCCCGGTTTTCTTGGATACTTCTTAGGTGTATTTTTTATTTTGCGTATCACCATAATATTACGATCGCTTTCTTCAATAGGCAGCTTAAAAGAATGGATATTCTCAAGTTCTCCTCCAAGCGTCGTGATTGCTTTTTTGCCTGCATTCAGTTCTTCTTCAGCTGATGCGGCTTTTAAAGCAACAAATGAACCGTTTTTCTTCACCAGAGGCAAGCAAAGCTCACTCAAAACAGATAATCTCGCAACTGCTCGCGCTGTCACAATATCATAGCTTTCACGCACGTCTTTCCGTTGCCCGAACGTTTCAGCTCTGTCATGGCAGAATGTTGTATTCTCCAATTGCAAAGCCTCAGATAACTTTTCTAAAAACGTGATCCGTTTGTTCAGTGAATCCACGATTGTGACATTGAGGTGCGGAAAGCATATTTTTATCGGCAGACTTGGAAAACCCGCTCCCGCTCCAACATCACAAATCGTGTTCACCTGATTGAAGTCGACATAAAAAGCAGCTGTAATGGAATCATAAAAATGCTTTAAATACACTTCTTTTTTCTCTGTTATTGAAGTGAGATTGATTTTTTCGTTCCATTCAACCAGCATGTCGTAATACAGCTCAAATTGCTCCAGCTGACGGGGAGAAAGGGAGATCCCTTTTTCCGCCAAACCAGAAGTGAATTCTTCAATATTCATGCCGTCATCCTTTCTATTCGGCTATCTTCGCAATGCGTCCCTGCTCTAAATACACCAATAGAATTGAAATGTCCGCCGGGTTTACACCGGAAATGCGGGAAGCCTGGGCAACAGACAAAGGCCGTACATTTTTCAGTTTTTGACGCGCCTCGGTCGCAATCCCCTTAATTGCGTCATAATCAATTCGGTCTGGAATTTTTTTATTTTCCATCTTCTTCAGTTTTTCCACTTGCTGAAGAGATTTTTCAATATATCCTTCATATTTCACTTGGATTTCTACTTGTTCTGCCACGTCTTGAGAAACCGGCACTTCTGGCGGCGCCAGTTTTGTGACTGTTTCATAGTTCATTTCAGGACGTTTCATCAAGTCTGTGCCGCGAACTCCATCTTTCAATTCGCTTCCGCCAAGAGAACGGATATATTCTTGATTTTCCGGAGACGGCTTGATAATTACAGAATGAAGACGTTTTTTCTCCGCCTCGATCGCCGCTTTTTTCTTCTCAAAAGCCGCATAGCGCTCATCAGAAATCAATCCAATGCGGTGTCCGATTTCTGTCAGACGCAAATCAGCATTGTCATGGCGAAGCAGCAATCTGTATTCAGCACGTGATGTCAAAAGACGATATGGCTCATTGGTACCTTTTGTCACAAGGTCATCAATCAGAACACCAATATAGGCGTCAGAACGGCTTAGAATTACTTCTTCTTTTCCAAGCGCTTTTCGTCCTGCATTGATTCCCGCCATAATCCCTTGTCCCGCAGCTTCTTCATAACCGGATGTTCCGTTAATTTGGCCTGCAGTATAAAGGTTTGTGATTTTTTTGGTTTCAAGTGTCGGCCATAGCTGTGTCGGTACGATTGCATCATACTCGATCGCATAGCCGGCTCTCATCATTTGCACGTTTTCAAGTCCAGGAATCGTTGCAAGCATTCTTTGCTGTACGTCTTCTGGAAGACTTGTAGATAAACCTTGGACATAGACTTCCTGTGTATTTCTGCCTTCTGGCTCAAGGAAGATTTGGTGGCGCGGTTTATCATTAAAACGGACAACTTTATCTTCAATGGATGGGCAGTATCTTGGGCCTGTACCTTTGATCATACCGGAATACATCGGTGAACGGTGCAGGTTGCTGTCGATAATCTCATGTGTCTCAGGGCTTGTATATGTCAACCAGCAAGGGAGCTGATCTGTGATATATTCCACTGTTTCATATGAGAAAGCGCGAGGCACATCGTCACCAGGCTGAATTTCCGTTTTGCTGTAATCAATCGTATCGCTTTTAACGCGAGGCGGCGTACCTGTTTTAAAACGAACAAGGTCAAAACCAAGTTCCTCCAAATGCTCAGAAAGCTTAATAGAAGGCTGCTGGTTATTTGGGCCGCTTGAGTAAGACAGATCGCCAAGAATAATACGTCCTCTTAAATATGTCCCTGTCGTCATGACAACTGCTTTCGCACGATAATGTGCGCCGGTTTGTGTAATAACGCCTCGGCATTCGCCGTCTTCAACGATCAGCCGCTCCACAATTCCTTGCAGCAATGTTAAGTTTGGTTCTTTTTCAAGCGTATTTTTCATTTCGTGCTGATATTGGAATTTGTCTGCTTGCGCACGCAATGCACGAACCGCTGGACCTTTTCCTGTATTCAGCATTCTCATTTGAATATGCGTTTTATCGATGTTTCTTCCCATTTCTCCGCCGAGCGCGTCAATTTCGCGGACGACAATCCCTTTTGCGGGGCCGCCGACAGACGGATTACATGGCATAAATGCAACCATATCTAGGTTGATGGTCAAGACAAGCGTTTTGGCGCCTTGGCGTGCAGATGCGAGGGCAGCCTCAACACCGGCATGCCCGGCGCCAATCACAATCACATCGTATTGGCCTGCTTCATACCCCATGATTCTAGTTCCTCCTTTAATTATTTTCCTAAACAGAATTGAGAAAAGAGCTGATCAATTAAGCTTTCGTGGACAGAATCTCCAATGATTTCCCCTAAAAGCTCCCAGCATCTTGTAAGGTCAATTTGCACCATGTCGATCGGGACATCCTGTTCGATGCCGCTAAGCGCATCTTCAATGGCGCGTTTTGCTTGCTGTAAAATAGAGATGTGACGTGTGTTGCTGACATAAGTCAGATCACCGCTTTCAATGGCACCCGTGTAGAACAGTGATTGAATCGCTTCTTCCAGATCATTGATGCCTTCCTCTTTTAAAAGAGATGTCGTAACAACTGGACGTCCATTGGCAAGCTCACGGACACGTTCAGTGTCAATCTTCGCCTCAAGGTCAGTCTTATTCAAAATCACGATAACATCCATGCCCTCAACGGCTTCAAAAAGCTTCACGTCTTCTTCAGAAAGCTCTTCACTATAATTAAGCACAAGTAAAATCAGGTCCGCTTCCTTTAGGACCTGGCGAGAACGTTCAACACCGATTCGCTCAACAATATCCTCTGTTTCACGAATACCTGCTGTATCAACCAGACGAAGCGGGACGCCCCTTACATTCACGTATTCCTCAATCACATCCCGTGTCGTTCCGGGAATATCGGTTACAATGGCTTTTGCCTCATGAACGAGGCTGTTCAGAAGAGATGATTTTCCTACGTTTGGCCGGCCAATAATGACGGTAGAAAGACCTTCACGCAAGATTTTTCCTTGCTCAGAAGTCCTCAGCAGCGTCTCAATTTCCTTTTTCACGGCGGTTGCCTTTTCGACTAAAATCTGATGCGTCATTTCCTCTACATCATCATACTCCGGATAATCGATATTTACCTCAACATGGGCCAGTGTTTCTAAAATCTCACTGCGCAAACGGCGCACCAAAGCAGAAAGACGCCCTTCCATTTGATTCATAGCAACGTTCATTGCCCGGTCCGTTTTCGCTCTGATTAAGTCCATAACCGCTTCCGCCTGTGAAAGATCGATTCGCCCGTTTAAAAACGCACGTTTCGTAAATTCGCCAGGCTCTGCCAGTCTCGCTCCCTCTCTCAATGCAAGCTGCAGCACTTGGTTCACAGTCACAATTCCCCCGTGACAGTTTATCTCGATAACATCTTCCCGTGTAAAAGTTCTCGGCGCTTTTAACACTGATACCATTACTTCCTCAACGACACGATCCGAAGGTCTGTCTACGATATGACCATAATGAATCGTATGTGATTCGACCGAGCTGAGTGTTTTCCCCTTCGGTCCCTTATAAATTCTATCTGCGATTTGAATGGCTTCTGGTCCGCTCAACCGTACAATCGCAATCGCGCCTTCTCCCATCGGTGTGGAAATTGCCGCAATTGTATCCATGTTGTTCACCTCTCTTTACTTATACTTCATCTATATAAAAAAATTTTTATTATGCCAAAACTAAAAGATAACATAGTTTGGTTCGAAGTGGAAGATTTGTTATCCACAGAAATAGAAATTCGTCCCTTATTACTTTAACTTATCCACATGTGAATAACAATTAATTTTATTTCCTGAACTTCCTTTTTATCAACAGGATACACCTAAAAAGAAAAAACTTAAACGGCAAAACCTTGATATTACTAGGAAAAGTAGATTTTTCGGATACAAAAAAACCGAAATCCAATTTTTATCGGACTTCGGTTTTATGCTATCTTTTATGGGAAATAACGAGATGACGATTTTCGCCTTCACCCATTGAATATGTTTTGATCTGATGGTTTGCATATCCAGAAAGAGTATCGTGAATAATTTTTCTTTCGCTGGACGGCATGGGCTCAAGCTGGATGGATTTTTTCGTTTTCAAAACCTGGTCAGCAAGCTTGATGGCCAGCTGGCTCAGTGTTTCTTTTCTTTTCAAACGATAGTTTTCTGCATCCACCGTCACATTTTTATATTGGCCTGGATAACGGTTAAGGGCAAGCTGTGTCAAAGTTTCAAGGGCGTTTAAGGTTTGTCCTCTTTTCCCAATCAACAATGCTGCCTTTTCACCTGTTATATGATATCTCACTGTCTTTTTGCTTTCTTGAACAGTCACATCAGACTTCCCGGCAATGGCTTCGGCAATCGTTTGAAGATATAACTTCGCTTGCTGAATCGGATCAATCTTTTCAACCAGCTTTACGATCGCAGGCTTTTTACCGAAAATACCGAGAAACCCTTTGTTTCCCTCTTCAATAACAGTAATTTCTACCTTATCCTTCGTTAATCCCAACTCTTGCAATCCGGACTGTACTGCTTCATCGACATTTCGCCCTGCAGCAGTCACATTCCTCACTTTTTCTTTCCTCCGGCTTTTTGCGGCTCAGGATTTTTTTTAATATCAGGTCCTTTAATGAGGAAAGTTTGCGCAATCATAAACAAGTTACCAACTACCCAATAAAGAGAAAGAGCCGCCGGGAAGTTGATCGCAAATACGATAATCATAATTGGCATAATCCAAAGCATCATCGCCATTTGCGGATTTTGCTGCGCATTGCCAGCCATCATCAGTTTTTGCTGAACAAATGTAGCGACACCGGCAACGATAGGAAGAATATAGTAAGGATCTTTTTCTCCTAAGTCAAACCATAAGAAGCTGTGCTCTGAAATCGCCTGTGTTCTCATGATCGCGTGATAGAATCCAATTAAAATCGGCATCTGGATCAAAATCGGGAAACATCCCGCCAATGGATTGACACCATGCTTTTGGAATAAAGCCATTGTTTCCTGCTGAAGCTTTTGCTGCGTTTTTTGATCCTTTGAGCTGTATTTTTCTTTAAGCTTTTGCATTTCCGGCTGTAAAGCCTGCATCGCTTTCGAACTTCTCAGCTGCTTAATCATCAGCGGTAAAATTAATAAACGAATTAAAATGGTAACTAGAATAATTGAAAGCCCATAGTTATCTCCCGTCAATTTCGCTACATACGTAATGAGCTCAGACAATGGATATACTACGTACTTGTCCCAGAAATGCGGACTATCTGCAGTGATCGGCTCTTTCACACTCGAGCATCCAGCCAAAAGCATGAATACGCCAACCATACTTAATAGCAACCCTATTCTCCTTTTCAACAACATTTCCTCCTATAATTAATCTTTACACTCTTTTATTGCAAAGCATACTTGTATGTATTTTAGCATCTTTCAGTTTTAAATGGTGTCTTTTTCTGATCAACCAGAAAGGAAGCGCTTTTAAAAGTTGTAAGAAAGCAGTGGTGATGCCTACTTTGACGAAGATTTCTTATATAATGAAGACTTTCTGAATAGATGCTGCAGACTTTTTTTCGTTTCCTCATATGTCAGCTGGCTCGCCGGTTTTCTGGCAATAATGATGTAATCCTTTTCCTTCAGTCTCTCTTTCTCTTCAAGAAAGGCCTGCCGAATCAAACGTTTGATCCGATTTCGCATCACAGCATTGCCAATTTTTTTGCTGACGGAAAGCCCGACACGCAGTTCATCATTTTCAGGCTGATCAAGCGTATATAAGACAAACTGGCGGTTTGCAACTGATGTCCCATGTTTAAACACTTTTTGAAAATCTTCATTTTTCTTTAAACGATTTCGCTTCTTCAAATGACTCACTCCGATACTGGCTGGCAGAAACTTTTAAAATTTATTATGAACATGAGATGCATCTGAACCAGGAAGCATGCCCCGGTTCATTACGCATCACATTTATCTTTTCCCATAACGTGAAAAAAGACCACTGACATTATTCAGTGGCCTAAGCTGATAATACTTTTCTGCCTTTGCGGCGACGGCGTGCTAAAACTAGACGACCGTTTTTTGAACTCATACGGCTTCTGAAGCCATGAACTTTGCTGCGTTTACGGTTATTCGGTTGGAATGTTCTTTTCATTTATGACACCTCCCTCGAGGAATAGCTGTTAAAGACAGTCTTACTTATTATATTTGCGTTACCTATTCATTGTCAACTTCACTAGTGCTTTTATTTCTTGCAACCATAATAGGATACCATACCTTTTCAACTTTCGAAACCTTATTTTTTAGATTCCTTAATTTTACGGAAAAAAGACAAATCCAAATAATTTGCCCCTAAAATCACGCATGTGGATATCTTTTTCGGCTTTTTTTAGTATCCACAGAGGTTATCGACAACATTTTCACATTACCAACCCCTGTGGACAAGGTTTTTTCAACAGGTTGTCCGCTTTGTGGATAAGATTGTGACAACCATTGCAAGCTCTCGTTTATTTTGGTATTATATTTGTGTTTTAACTCTTGATTACTAATACTACCTTTCCTCTTTATCCACAAAGTGTGGATAAGTTGTGGATTGATTTCACACAGCTTGTGTAGAAGGTTGTCCACAAGTTGTGAAATTTGTCGAAAAGCTATTTATCTACAATATTATATGTTTTCAACATTTAATGTGTACGAATGGTAAGCGCCATTTGCTCTTTTTTTGTGTTCTATAACAGAGAAAGACAACATTTTCTATGAAAAGGAGGGACGTGCCGGAAG